>NZ_LWSK01000032.1 GCF_001642955.1 Rubripirellula obstinata
CGGAATCACAACTGGCGGCTACCAATGCTCCGTTTCAACGCCAGTTCCAATCTTCTTCAGCCACGATCTCCGCTGCGGGCTTGCCCCGGCGGGATCAACGAATTTCGCTCGATCGCGCTCTTGATCGCGATGGGGGTAGCCAAGTCGTTAGCTCCGCCGGGACAAGCCCGCAACGGAGGCCTACGTGAGAGTACCCTTTCGAATAATATCTGCGGTTAGTAGTAGCTTCCAGTTGCCGCTCCGTCCGGGGCAAGCCCGGCGGAAGCACTCAACGTCGCGGTGAGAATGAAACCTGCGCAAACGAGAACTGATGCAATACCAAAGATTTAGCGGTCCAGCCAGCAGCTGTTACCGCTGAGATATCGATTTAATCGACAAGCCGGTCAGCACCCGAATCATGCCGCCCCATGTTTGTCAGAGCTTGACCCGCTAATTCAAACTGAAAGGCGGCGGAAACTGATCTGACTTTCCACCGGCATTCTTGAAACTACTCTTCAAACCAGTCGGGCCAGACATCGCTTGCTCTTCGACTGAAACCGAATGCAATTGGATTTTGCCGCTTTTTAGCAATTCGATCAGCGCCTCGGCACGATCGTCAACGTTGGGCTGAGCCAGTAATTGCAACTTGGACTCGACGTCGAACGGAAGCGTGTACGAAATGATGTCTGTGATTGGCCCCAGCCCCATTTGACCTGCCATCAACTCGTGCAGGTTTTGCTGAACATTGGCTGTGGGCGGAATGATGTTTGCGAATTCGTTCAGTAGTTCCTGCTTCAGTTTCAGCCGCCCGTTCGCTCCGGTGGGCGAGTAAAAATCTTGATCGACTTCGACTTCCGCGATTCGAAAGGGACGTCCTGTGTCCAGCTCTTGAACAATTTTGGCGCGGCGAATCCCGACCAACAGAATGTTGTGCTTTTCACTTTCGACCTCCGCATGTGACACAATTCGCCCCAAGCAAACCGTCGATGCGACCGGCGGCCCCGATTGTGGCACCGTGGCAATGCCGCCGGTCAACGTTGCCATGGCAACCAGACGATCGGTCGAAAGCGAATCTGCCAACATTTCGCAATAACGCGGCTCAAGAATATGAAGCGGTTGCATCGCGTGCGGAAAGACCACTAAGTCCGGCAGCGGAAATAGCCGAACTTTTGAATCGAAGTCTTCGGGCAATCGAGTCACATCGTCAAGGTTATCCATCGCGTCCTCAAATGGTCGCTGTATCCAAACAGTGAAGCTGTTTAATCATTCATCGATACTCAATCGTCACTGGCAAACATCATCAAGATCCGCAAGACGTACCAGAACAGCAACACGACTGATGAAAACAGCGCCAGCGACGCGGCCACATGTTGGCTGCTGTGATAGTGATGGATCACGTTGGACGTGTCATACAAGATGTAACCAACGGCAAGTGCCACCATCAGGGCGCTGAATCCAAGGCCGAACGAAAAGCCGAAAAAGATGCCGGCGACGATCGCACCCATGGCTACAAATCCGGCCATCGCCAGGTACTTGCCCCAGCTAGCCAAGTCTGCACCGGTGACGAAGACAAACGCGGTCAAACCGATGAAGCTGATCCCCGTGATCGCCGCAGCCATGACCGGCAATTGCGGTTCGCCCATGACGCGAATGCACATGTAAAGCATCGGCAGCAAAATCACTGCTTGTGCCACGACGTACAGGCCAAGCCCGGCGTATTGCATTGGTTTGGAAGTATCGCTGCTGGCCCAAGCTCTTGCCATCCAGGAAACGCCCATAAAGATGCCCAGGACGACAAGCCATCCCATTCCGCCGAGCATTCGCCCGACCAAGGCTTCCATCGTTGCCGCAGGCACGACGGTAAATAGAACCGCCTCAATTGCGATCAACGCCAAAATTGCGCCGGTTAGGTGTGCATAGGTTCGACGAATAAAACCGATTCGTTCGGCATCAAGCGAGATACCGAATTCGGCGGGCTGGTCCTGAGTGTGGACCGAATACGGATTCGATTTGTCAAATTGCATCGTTAGTTTCTTGTCTTCGTGTGGTGAGGTGTGATATCCGACCCTATCATACGCTAAACAGCGTCGCTCGAGGGATACAGAATCGGCCGCATAGCCCAAAAGTAGGCCGTAGCGAGTGACGGCAGCGCTGTCGAAAAATGCCGTAACTCGCTTTACTCGCTACGGCCTACGAAAAAGCTCATCCGCCGAACCAACTCTACCCAGGAAAACCCGATGAAGAATCTTGTCCGAAAATTGCTGCTCGCCGTTCCCGCTTCCATGATAGTGCTGGGGGCTAGTGAAGCTTTGTCGCAGCAGACCGAAGTTGCTTCGCCCGACGCAAAGTCGCAATCGAGTCTTGCCGAGCAACTTGCCGCGAAGGCCGCAGGATTTGCCGAAACGGCCCCGCCGCAACTCCGCCAGGCATTTTCCAAAGGCGTCGATATCGTCCGAGCCACTGGAATCGAACAGTCGGCGAAACAGGTCGGCGACATGGCCGTCGATGCCAAACTGGTCGGCTGGGATGGCAAAATGGTTCAATTGAGTGACATGTGGAAGGAATCGCCCATTGTCTTGATGTGGTACCGCGGCGGATGGTGCCCGTATTGCAACATCCAACTCAACGCGATGCAGCGGAGCCTAAACGAAATTGAAGGCGCAGGTGCCAAGCTGGTCGTGCTGACTCCGGAGCTGCCCGAGAAAGCAAAAGAAACGGCCGAGGCGAACAACTTAGGTATTGTCGCGTTGCATGACGAAAAGAATGCAGTGGCCGATGACTACGGAATCTTGTTCGACCTGCCCAAGCCAATCCTGCCGATCTATCGAGACAAACTGAAAATGGGAACCTACAACGGTCACAGCAAAATGGAGTTGCCTTTATCAGCGACCTACGTGATCGATCAGTCCGGAAAAATCACCTACGCATTCCTGGACGCGGACTACAAAAACCGAGCCGAACCGGCCGAGGTGATCGCCGCGGTCAAGACCGTTTCGGGCAACTAGTCCTGTCACCCGTCGCCGTGAAGGGTTTCTAAGTTGTTTAGGAACGTACGACTTTTTATCGTCGCCTTTCGCTCGGGACGTCGCATCGGTTACTGCGAGTTAGGCCCGTAGGGCCGGCAGCTCCCTGCCGGGTGCGTGAGCACCCGGATGGCTGCCCCACATCAATTCTCTGTCTCGGTTTCGCGGCGTAGCCGCGAAACCGAGACAGAGAATTGGTTACAGAGAAAAAGTGAGATATAACGCTGCCATCCGGGGATTTACATCCCCGGCAGAGAGCTTCCGTCCCGCCGGGACTATTCACCAGCGTTATGATCGCGGAGCGATCAACGACAATTTGCATTTATTTGTTCGACTTCCCTCGGGATGAGTGACGACACCAATCCGGCAGTAATCAATACGACGTCCCCAGCGAAATCACCTGCGAAAGGCAACACTTATTCCCCGCTCGTCCACGCGGGGCGATGCCCACGCGGCTAAACGAACAAATACGTGTTTTCCGGTACCAGAACTCTTCACGGCGTTGTCTGTCACCCCGTCGGCTGAAAGCCAGTCGTGTTACACCATTCAGCCAAGACCGTCGGAACGATAAGTGGCGTAGCGAAACTCGCCAAGAGTTTCGGCAACTCGACAAACCGAAAGTCTTGGCGACTTTCGCTACCAATTTCCCGACACTCATGGTTCCGACGGTGCTAGGTTTCCGCTGAAATGGCTTTGCTGAGCGGACATGTTGCGGGATCCACTTTCAAGCCACGTCGATACTTGTCCAGCAGCTTTCTCGATTCTTCGGCCAGCATCCGGCGAACCTCTCGTCGCTTTCCTTTGACTCGAGCAATCGTCATGTGATCGTAGGCCGTCGTTTGATGACGCATCCATGCGATCACCGCCGATTCAGCACGACGCTCGATCGGGATTCGCTCGGTTCGTGCGACAGTTCCGCTGCCGACGGGCGTGGCGTGATTCGTGACTGCCGTGGCTAGCTTGAACGCCAGGTCTGCATAGACGCTGTCAAACCGCAGGAACGTGCAAACTGCGCCGTGGAAGTCCTCGACGTAGGCCGCTTGCTTCTTTTCTCTGCGATTAGCGTCCGCAACTTTGCGTTTTGCGTATTCAGGTTTGTCGCGATCGGCCGCGACCGACGAACGGGCTGACGCAATCAATTCGGCCGGTGCCCAAACCCCTTTAGAAAAACTACGTCGGCCCTTCTTTTCTTTCACCGTCCACGATGGCCCCAGCGATTTCAGGCGGCGCGTCAAACCAGCGTCGCCGGGTGGCAATAGATCCCAGTTCGCCGGAACCTGTTTGACTTCACCATCGATCGTCTTCACGCTCCGCTCAGTCGGACCGGGTGAAACTTCCAATTTTTCGTGTGCCATGATCTCTCTAACTTTCCAATCTCATACCGCCAGCGCTTCGCACCAAAGCAACTCTCGGCAGATTCCCAACCAAAGCTTCAGTCCGGTAAAAAAATTCATCTTCTTGTCCCGCTTGTGGCGGCTCCATCCCCAGCAACACAAACGCGGCGTCGCGGCTGGTCGTTTGGATCGCTGACGCTGGGTCAGACGAAACAACGACTTTCGTTTTCCCCAAAATTCGTGCTTCTTTTAGCAACCCTTGCAGATGACTTTCAACCTCGTCAATTCCATCGGCACGATCGACCACCCGCAATAGCCTAAGCGTGTGATGCCGCCACTGGGGATGATCCAAGATCAGATGTGCCAGCAACACCATCAATTCACCGTTGGCGCGGCCACGCCACCAAACGTCAATGGTCCCACGCGGAATCGACCACTGATGATCAGGCTGATCGACACGGCGCAGCACCACGACGCTGCGGCCGAGCCCTTCAATGTTTCGAAGCAATCCGCCAAAGATTCGCATTCGATCGACCGTTAGCGGGCATCCAAGTAAGACCGTGTTGGGACGCAGACGTCCGAGGCCCTGGCATTGCACCAGTGCTTCCACTCCGGCCACGTAGTCCTTCGCCACCACGACCGCCGGGAACGCGCTTAAACTTTGTTCCTGGATCATTGCGTGCAAGATCTTTTCTTGGGAATCGCGTCGCGTTTGGTGATCGCCCAAATCGCCAGGGATCACTTGCCCCAGCGTTAGGACTCCGGTTTTCGATGTCAGCCAACTGCCAAAGACAACCAAGTGTGGTCGGCTAAATCCAGTACCGCTAAACGCCAAAATAAACGGACGCCAATTTTTGGGATGGTAGAGTTCGTCTTCTAGCTTCAACAGATTGCGGCGAGTTCGTTCGAACAACAATCCACTATTCAGGTTGCCCCAGTCGGCGTTCAAATCAGTTCGCGACAGATAACTGTGCAGCGCCGCCACCATCACAGCCGCAACGATCGCCCATCGCCAATCGATTAACAACATCACCAATCCGCAACCGACCGCACCGGCTAACGACAACGTCCAGTGCGAATACAGAAAGCGAGGACGGTAACTTGGATTCTTGGTAATCGCTTCATAGAACGTTGCCAAATTCAGCAGACCATACGTCGCCAAAAACGCCATCGTGATTAGCGGCGCGATCGTGTTCAGGTCTGCCGCAAAAATCGCCGCCTGTGAAATCAAAAACGTTGCCAAGATCGCTCGGCGTGGTTCACCGTCGCGTGCCGATCCTAAGCCCAGCGGTTGCAGCAAGCGAAACAATCGATCACGAGCAACCGATTGAATGATCCGCGGCGCGCCCATCATGCTGCCCAATGCCGACGACAGCGTCGCCGCGAATACTCCCATCGCAATCATCGCCGGCATGATCGCAATGTCCGCCATCACCAGCGTGTTGCCAACCAATTCAGCACGCGAAGTTGATCCACCCAACATGATCGCTTGCGAAGCATAGACAACCGCCGTGAACGCAACCGCCGCCAACGTCCCGCGAGGGATCGACCGCGCGGGATCTTTCAAATCCCCCGACATGTTCGCACCCGCCATAATTCCGGTGACCGCAGGAAAGAACAGCGCAAACATCGTCCAGAACGATTCGCCGTCAGCGAAACCTGGTGACAGATTTTTGCTCAATAATTGCGAATCAAAATCTTGCCAAGCTCCGATGTAGAACGACAACAGTGACACGATCACAGACGCCAAAATCAAGAACTGAATCTTGATCGTCCAACCGGCTCCGATCGCAACGCACGCAAAAACCAAAATGTTAGTGATCGTTGCCACCAGCGTTGGCGACGTTCCGTCGGGCAAATAGTTGGTTGCCGCTTCGGTGAAACCAATCACGTACATGGCGACCGACAAGGCCTGGGCTGCAAAAAACATCAGTCCGATCGCGCCGCCAAATTCAGGCCCCAAACTACGGCTGATTAAAAAGTAGGCTCCACCACCTTTGAACTTGGTATTCGTTGCGATCGCAGACAACGATAACGTGGTCAGGACGGTGATCACTTTGCTGGCCGCGACAATCCCCAGCGTCAAAATCACACCGGATTGTCCAACGACAAACCCAAAACGCAAAAACATGATGACGCCCAGGATCGTCAACACGCAGGGCGTAAACACACCGGACAGAGTGCTGAATCGATTCCCTGATTCGCGTGGCTGAGCGTCGGACATTCAGATTGTGCCATCGTGGCGGAGCAAGATCACGATCGATCCAGGTGCATTAGGAACCACTCGGATCCTGAATCCTTGATTCTAGCGTCACCAACGCGACAAATGAATGACGGCGGTTGGGATTGAATCAGGCGTTCTGCTTGAGAATTGTCCCGAAATAATTTACCAGCTTTCCCGTAGCTGGACCCGCCAGGGTTTAGCACCTGCTCAGTACCTGCTCAGTACATCATTAGTTGTACCCGACTGGACTGGGCTGATGAAAAGGTGTCGTTGCCAGCTTGTCACGACCCTTGAAAGTAGGCCGTAGCGAGCCAAAGCGAGTTACGGCGGTGCGCACATTGCCGTAACTCGCTTTGGCTCGCTACGGCCTACTTTTCTCTCCAACGCCATGATGGGTTTCTAAATCGGCCAACCTCTTTCTTAATCAATGACCTCGAAGTCGCCTGCACCCACCTCGGACGACGCTCGCGTTCCCAACGCTCCCCAGACGCCGTACGGGCTTGGGATGGTAGCAGCGTCTTTCGATTCGGCTTCTGGATGGCTGCCCGCGTGAACGGTCGGCTGACTTGAATTCCCAGCATCAATGGAATCAGTCACAAAGCTGACGGCACCATCTGCCATGCAAATTTGCACGCCACCTTGATGACGGCTACTCGGCGGCAAAACACCGTCGCTGTCTTCCTGGTCCAATGCCAATGCGATCTCGCGATTGGGTGGCAGGATCGTATTGAAGCCCGTAAACAAAGGCATGCCATCGGCCCAACGATGCCCGCGTTTGGAGCTCGATGATTCGCCCGCCGTTAAAAACGGCGCACCCGATTTCCAGAACTGTGGACGATCAGCGTCACGCCAGTTTAGCTTTGATGCAAGCAACGGTACATCGCGAAGCAGTTTCGCTGTTTGCGTCAACGAGACTGCGACCGGGGCGGTGCGATTGTCGCCGTCACCCAAATCGGTGCAGATCTCACCCAGCAAAATCGTTTGCGACAAACCATCGGTCACGTCAGCGAATTTTGTAACACGGCGAGGAACAAAAACTCCTCGCATCGCAATTTCTGTTTCCAATGCTCGTTGCGGATCAAACACAAACGTTCCCTCGACCTCTTTCAATGGTCCAGTCGATGATGCAACAACGCCATCACCAAGACAGATGGCATAGTTGCAACGTCCCATCGAAGGATGCCCCATCCCTGGATCGCTGGGACAACGCAAACCCAGTGGCTCGACATGCCACCAACGGTATTGGCTTTGGAATGTTTCAGGCCCTCCAGCAGGCCAGGTTTCAGCAACCGTTTCACTGTTCTGCTGCATTGAAAATTGTTGGTCGATGTAGCCACCGGTGGGATCGTACAGAACCTTCGGGTGAGCATGACCGATCTGGTCCGCCAAACTGGTGTTGTCCATGAACGGCAGCAACGCAACAAAAATACTCAGCCGCCGATCGTTGTCCTGACCCGCAATCAGACTTCCATCCGTACCAGAGAGCTGCACCGGAAACTGGTCAAAGGCATGGTGGTAACCGACGACGGCCAAACCAACCTGAGACAGGTTCGATGAACACGACATCCGTCTCGCACCTTCACGCGACGCTTGGATCGCCGGCAACAACAAACCAACCAACACGCCGATGATCGCGACGACCGCCAAGATCTCGATCATCGTAAAACCGGTCCAGCTTTTCTGCCCTGCGAAGTGCCCGCGATGATTCACCAAAGACATGATTTAACCTTGCGACAAGATCCAGGCGAGAAGACACCACTCGCCACTAAAGACATTATGTCTGTTTGGCGAGCTTCCGTCAAGTTCGTAGCGGGGAACGCGAAAAGCAACCGCTCCAATCCGGCTGACCGTTCTGATTGGCGGAATCCGCAAAACCATTTTGAGCGATCTCATTTAACGAGCTTTCGTAGCCTTCTCGAAGAAGTAACCGATGTCGTCAATCGGCAATCAGATGACGGGCTAGGTTTTTGAAGCATACGTTTCTTTGGACCCTAAAACTGCCTTATCGCTGTCGTGAACTACCTACGCTCTCAATTGATTACCCTTCGCAATGCCCTGGTTGCCAGGCGTCGCGAAGAGCGTTTGAACTTGATGTCACAGCGTGGGGAAGCTCCCTGCATGGTCGCCTTCTATCACCGAGTTGCCGACACGCACCCGAACGGTTGGTCGATCAGCCGAAGAGGCTTCCGAAAACATCTTGACTATTTCCAGCGTCGGTTTGAACCAGTATCGCTGTCGGAAGTGCAACGCCGCGTTCGCGAATCGTATTCGGCGAGGCCCACGATCACGATGACGTTTGATGATGGATATCAAGACAACATCGAATTCGCCTTGCCGCTTCTGATCGAGCGAAAGATGCCATGCACATACTTTGTATCAACAGCACACGTTTTGGATCAAAAGCCGTTTGGTCATGACATTGAATCAGGCATAGCATTGCCAATCAATACAGCGAAACAAATTCGTGAATGGTCAGATGCGGGAATCGAAATGGGATGCCACACTCGCAACCATGTCGATTTTGGGAAAGTCCACGATCCCGCCGAACGAAAGCAGGAAATTGTTGACGCAAAGAATGAACTGGAACAGATCATCGGAAAATCAGTGCGACACTTTGCGTTTCCCTTTGGAACAGAACAACAGTTGACGCCGGAGGCAATCGAAACGGTACACCAAGCCGGTTTTGAAGGGTATTGCAGCGCATTCGGCGGCTACAACCTTGTCGGCCGAGATGCTTTCCATATCCGACGCTTCCACGGCGACCCACAATTTGCTCGGCTGGTCAATTGGTGTTCGTATGATGAGAAAAAACTACAGCTTGAACCTGAACTTCTGATGCCAGAATCTGAAGCGAACAGTCACCAAGCAAGTCACGCCAACCAAACAATCGCATCTTAATAGTCGCCTTTCGCTCCGCGAAAGTGTGCTCTGACGCACTTTCGCGAAGCGAAAGGCGAAAATTTTCCTGCTCGATCCATCGACTACTCTGAATGCTAAACCTTTGCCGACCAAGACGAATTCAACAAAACCAAAAGCCCCTGCGATGCGCTTTTGTGATCACCAGCATGCCCGTTGGCGGTGCCGAAACACTGTTGGTCAACATGATGCGGGGAATGGATTCTGGCAAGATCGCACCCGAAGTGATCTGCCTAAAAGAACCAGGCCCGCTTGGTGAACAGATTCAAGATGAATTCCCCGTCCACAGCCGTTTGATCGGCGGGAAATGGGACATTGCTGTCGCTTGGCGATTGGCCAGGCTGATGAAACGGCGAAAATTCGATGTCGTGATCACGGTCGGGGCTGGCGACAAAATGTTCTGGGGCCGACTAGCCGCTGCTTTGGCACGTGTCCCCGTGATCGCATCCGCGTTGCACTCGACCGGGTGGCCAGACGGTGTTGGTCGCCTGAATCGGCTGCTGACGCCGATCACCGATGCAGTCATCGGTGTCGCCGATTCTCATGGGGAATTCCTGCGAAGCTTTGAAAAGTTCCCAGCCGATAAGGTTCATGTCATTCGCAACGGTGTCGATTGCGAACGATTTTCGCCAAACCCGGACGCAAGAAGTAGTTTGCGAAAAGAGCTTAGCCTACCGTCCGGCACACCGCTGATCGGAATTGTGGCAGCGCTGCGTAGCGAAAAGAATCATTCGATGTTGGTCCGCGCCGCATCAAAATTGAAATCCCAGCATCCTGATGCGCATTGGATCATCGTGGGTGATGGGCCAGAGCGACCGACGATCGAAAGTCTTGCGAAAGAATTAGGCGTCGCTGATCGAATTCACTTGCTCGGCACTCGGTATGACACACCAGCGATTCTTGCAGCACTGGATGTGTTTACGCTGTGTTCGCTGAACGAAGCATCGCCGGTATCGATCCTGGAATCGCTGGCTTGCGGAGTGCCCGTGGTTGCCACCGATGTCGGTTCAGTCAGCGAAACGGTGATCCACGAAGGCACAGGGCTGCTGATTGCATCGGAGGATACGGATGCAATGTCTGAGAGCATCGGTCGCTTGCTTGGCGATGCATCGCTACGACAACAGATGGGAACAGCCGGCCGCAAATTGGTGCTGGAAACCGGATCGTTGGTTTCGATGGTTGCCGGTTACCAGGACCTAGCAATGACTCAGTACGCTCGTCATGCCAGCCGCAAGACCGCTGGCAAAATTGCTGAAGAAAAAGCTATGCCGCTTCGCGAATGGAATCGACTTGGGACGACACATGACCGGCGGCTTGGGTAACCCACTGCTCACGCTCGATGCGTCCTTTGAATCCTAGGATCGCATTGAACGCTTCGCAATTTTCTGGTGTCCAATCAGCGATCTGCTCCATCAAGTAAACGCCGTTCTCGTACAGCTTTTGCTGATTGACGCCACCGATACCCCAGATCTCGGTAAGGTCGTCGCAGCGTTCGGGCGCCTCGGTGTAGACCAAACCAAGTTCCGGATCGATTCGGGTCGTGGAATCTTCGGCAGCGATTACTTCACTGGTGAAACCGACTTCGCTAGCGTTGTCTTGATTAGCTGATTCAGCGTCTTCGTACAGGCTAAGTGTAGCGACGGCCGACGCTTGTTCTGCGTGAACGATCGCCTGCTGTTCCAATTCATACTGAGCCGATTCGAGCTGCTCGATACGATGCTGCAGGTCCGTGAATTCCAACTGCAGCGTTTGCAATCGGTGGTTGCAACTGACGAAGGCTTCGACCGTGTTGTTGAGTTCCAATTGCATGGCAGCGTTTTCTTTTTGCTGCAGATAGACCTGGCTCTTGATCGCCAGGATCTGACTGTCACGTTTTTTCTGTGACACGCCAAAGAATAGCCAGTAGGTGCCCCAGCAGACGATCAGCCCCAGATAAATACTCGCCAAACCGGCAAGCACTTCATAACTGGTGAGAGCAAGCAGGGAAAAAGCGGCTGGTGTTGTGAAAGAAATCATGATGCATTGCGAATCGAAAATGAGCGGAAATCGTCATTACACCGGTCATCGACGTTTGTTGACTAGTGCGATCAAACAAATCGATTCAGCCGTTACAGCTTCACATCGCAGTGCCTGGGGAATCCATTTCCAGCAAACCCGGTACTGAACCGCTAAGGAATGGTCACGAAACAAGTTCCTGATTTCCCAACCCGAACGCGTAAGCGAGGGATCGTGTTTGACGCGGAAATCCCTCGCTCACGCGTTCGGGTTCAGATTTGGTGGAATCCGGTCCCAGGAAGTTATTTCGGGACAATCCCTAAACCGCGTGGGCATCGCCGTGAAGGGTTTCAAAACCGTTTAACCGCGTGGGCATCGCCCCGCGCGTCCACGCTGAACGAAACGCGATGGCCGATGCCCGCGCGGTTAAACGAACTAGCAAAATGAAGTAGGCCGGAACAAACGCAGCGAAGTTCCGGCAATGGCGCTAGACCATCATGCAATGCCGGAACTGCGCCAAGCTTGTTCCGGCCTACGGTAGTTCCAAAACATCGTCGTTGGGTTTTGTTATTATTGTAGCGATCGCCTGTCCAAATAATTCACTCCCGATCCCTGGGTTAGTCCCCCGGAATTCCAATGAACCGATTCTTATTACTTATTGTTACCACTATTTCCTTGACGATCGGATCCGCTGCAAATTCAGCAGCGATGGATTGGAAGGCACATTGGATCTGGCAAGCCAAAGATGGCCCGGCCAATACGTGGGTGGCGTTCCGCAAAGAATTCGAGATGAACGAGGTGCCAGAAAAGGTGCTCGCCAACATTTCGACCGACACCAAATACTGGCTTTGGATCAATGGCGAGATGGTGCTGTTCGAGGGTGGACTGGCTCGCGGGCCGCATCGCGATGGAACGTACTATGACGAAGTCGAGTTACAACCATTCCTGAAGCCGGGAAAAAATAGCCTCGCAATTCTGGTTTGGTACTGGGGAAAAACGGCAAAGACTCACGAGGATAGCGGGAAAGGTGGTTTGGTCTTTTCGGCTGACCTGGGCGAAACAGTGCTGCAGTCCGACCGCAGTTGGATGCTGAAAGTGCATCCGGCTTACGACCCAAAAAGCAAAGGACTGAATCGATCGGCCAACCGACCCAACGCGATGGACGTTAAATTTGACGCACGCAAGGCCATGGGGGACTGGTCAGGCAAAGCGTGGTATTCGGCTGATTATTCAATGGACGAAAGCTGGAAGCCTGCCACCGAAAAAGGCGTTCCACCGGCAATGCCGTGGGGCAAACTGGTCAAGCGACCGATCCCGCATTGGAACGATCGTGGTTTGACCGATTACGAATCACTGCGAATTGGCAAAAAGAAGATCACGTTGCCGTACAAGAATGAAGGCAAAAAACCGGTCACCATTTTTGCCAAGCTTCCTAAAAACAAACAGATCACGCCCTACTTGAAGGTGAACAGCAACGGCGGCAGAACGATCAAGATCGGAACCGACAATTCGTGGAATCTGATCAACGCACAGTACACGACCAAACATGGCGTGCAATCGTTCGAGACGTATTCGTGGATGAGCGGCCATGCAGTGAAATATACGGTTCCGCCAGGCGTTGAAGTTCAAGACCTGCAATATCGCTGGACCGGTTTGGGATCGATCACAGGAACCTTCCAGTGCAGCGATCCGTTTTTCGAGCGACTGTGGTCGATGGCCGCAAACACACTTTATATTTGTTCACGCGATTGTTACATGGACTGCCCAGACCGCGAACGTGGACTTTGGATCGGTGATGTGGCTGACCAGACCGGCGCGGTGTTTTACACGCTTGGCGAACCAGGACGTTTGCTTTTGAAGAAGGGAATCGACAACACGATTGCCTATCAGAACAGCGATATCATCCAGGGACTGGCACCAGGATTTGGCAACTACCGCGGCAAGAGCAGCGAACTGACGGCCCAAAGCCTGCAATACATTGATCAAGGAATTTGGCGTTACTATTTCAACACCGGCGACAAGGCCACGCTGGCAAATGCTTATCCCTCAGTGTTAGCCTATTTGAAGTTATGGAACATGGAACCGAGTGGCTTGCCTGAAATTCGCAAAGGCTATGCATCGTGGGTGGATTGGGGAACTAATCCAGACAAGAAGCCTGTCGAAGTGTGTTGGTACTACATCGCGCTGGACGCAGCCAAAAAGATGGCGATGGAACTAGACAAACCGGACGACATCGGCTGGTACGATGAACGCATCCAAAGCATCGCAGCCAACTTTGACAAAATCTATTGGCGAGATGGCTATTACGGTTCGCAAGGCGCAGTCAAGGATGAACGGGTCAGCGCGCTTGCGATTCTCAATGGCCTGGCCGACCCAAGCAAGTATTCCGCATTGCTAGAAAACGTGTTAACGACCGAGTACAACGCCAGCCCGCACATGGAATGGATCGTCGAAGAAGCGATCATGTTAGCCGGAGATCACGCTGCTGGTTTGAAACGAATGCGCGAGCGATATCAATCGCAGGTCGATGACAAGGACCTGACCACGTTGTGCGAAAAGTTCGGTAAAAAAAGAGGCACGCCCAACCACGCCTGGAACGCACCCAACTACGTGCTATCCCGTTACATCGCTGGAATTGCGGCGGACGAAGTCGCCTGGAAAAGCTATCACGTTCTGCCCAACCTTGCGCACCTAACCGCCGTCAAGCAAGTGGTGCCGAGCGTTCAAGGCGATATCTCCGTCGATATCAAACTATCCGACAAAAACTACACGATGCACTTGATATCACCAGCGGGCACGAAGGCGGTCGTCGGGATTCCAAAGGCATCGATTGCTACCACCGTGATTATGGTCAACGGTTCCACCATCTGGGAAAATGGCACCTTCGTTGACAACGTTTCGGGCATCTCTTGGAACGGAGAGAGTAGTGAACATCTGAAATTTGACGTCGCGTCTGGAACGTGGACGTTTACCGCAAAAGCGGATTGAACCTTTCCATTTTTCGATCAAATTCCATTAGGAACCCATAGTGAATATCTCTCCGATGAAAAACACCTTAGCCCTGCTTCTTCTTTTCACCTGCGTAGCCACCGCCGCGACCTCGGTTGCCGCGAAAGGTAAAGCCGGGAAACAGCCGATCAACACCGACTCCGAACCATACCTGAAGGGCGAAGGATTCGTATCCCTGTTCGACGGCAAAACGCTCGATGGCTGGGTGACCAGGCAGGGGACGATGAAGTTCGAGGCAATTGATGGCGAGATCGTTGGAACCTGCAGCAAGGGGCCAAGCACGTTCCTGTGTACGGAAAAGGACTACACCGATTTTGTCTTCACCTGCGAATTCAAGTGGGCGGTCGATGGGAATTCCGGCGTCCAGGTTCGATCCCGAACACGCAAGGGTAAGGACGTCGAGATTGTCTTCGGTCCGCAGGTCGAGATGGAAGACCTTGCCAAAAAGGGACGTGGTTGGTCCGGCGGAATTTATGGGCAGGCCTGCGGCGGTTGGTTTTACCCGCTCAAATCCCCCGAGCATCGACCGCTCAAAGACATCATCGACCGCAGCGGTTGGAACCGCATGACGGTGAAGGTGCAGGGAAACGTGTTCAAGACCTGGATCAACGGCCAACCTGCGGCGAACTGGATCGACGAAGAAAACGAATACCCCAACGGCTTTATCGGCCTGCAGGTCCATGGCGGCAAACAGGGCACCATCCACTGGCGGAATCTCAGCATCAAAGAACTCTGAGACATCCACGAAGCATTCCATTAATTGAAACAAATACTGATGAGCATCATGAGACATTTTGCGGTTGCAGCTCTTTTTATGGCTGCTGTCACAAACCTGGTTGCCGCGGAACCGCTGCGGGATAGTTTTCAATCGCCCCCCAATTCAGCCAAGCCGCATACGTGGTGGCACTGGATGAACGGCTATGTGACGGCCGACGGCATCACGAAGGATCTGGAAGCGATGCAGCGTGCCGGGGTTGGCGGTTTCCAGGCTTTTCAGATTGAATTTGGGATGGATTCCGGGCCGGTTAAGTATCTGAGCAGCCAATGGCGCGAGCTGATGACGCATTCGATTCAAGAGGCCGAGCGTCTGGGGCTGGAGGTCTGCTTTCACAACTGTGCCGGATGGTCTAGCAGCGGCGGACCATGGATTACACCGGAGTACGCGATGCAGGAGGTTGTCTGGACCCAGCAACAGGTGCAGCAACAGATGCCGGGGGCCAAGAGGATCGACGTGAAGCTGCCACGTCCCAAAAATTTGCGGGATAACTATTTCCGAGACATCGCTGTTTTGGCGTTCCCAACCCCGAAATCAGAACGCGGTGACAAAACAGGTTTTCGCATCGACAATTGGAAAGCCAAAGCCGGTTACGAACGCGACAATGACATTCAAGCGGACACTCGCAAAGTCGATTCAGGCGATCTGATTGAGTTGAACTCGATCATTGACCTGACCGAAAAGATGGACGCCTCCGGCCGACTTCGATGGAACGCACCCAAGGGCGATTGGACGATCGTCCGCTTCGGGCATGCGGTCTGCGGACTTCGCAACCGTCCTGCACCCAAAGAAGGACGCGGAAACGAATGCGATAAAATGAGCAAGGCCGCTGCAGAGTGGCACTGGAAAAACACGGTGCAAAAAGTGATTGATGATGCAGGACCGCTGACGGGCAAGTCATTCAATAGCGTGCTGATCGACAGCTACGAAACGGGGCAGCAAAACTGGACCCGCGGCTTCGACGACGAATTCCAGCGCCGCATGGGCTATGACGTGATCAAACATCTGCCCGCCGTGACGGGGCGTGTGATCAATGATTTGGAATACACCGAGCGGTTCCTGTGGGATTTTCGACGTGTCGTTGCGGACCTATGGACCGAAAACTACTACGGTCACTTTGCCAAAATGTGCCACGAAAACGGCCTGTTGCTTGCGTGTGAGCCTTACGGTTTGCCGGGCAACTTGGACAACTTTCAGGTTGCCGATATGTCGGACATCCCGATGGGTGAATGGTGGGCCAGAAAGTCATCGGGACTGCACAACAGTTCGTCAAAAATGGCGGCGTCCGCCGCACACACCAATGGTCGCCGATTCGTGGGCGCAGAAGCCTTTACCGCTGGCCGAGCCGAAGCTGCGTTTGTGAATCACCCCTACGTGTTAAAAGCGCAGGGCGACTACTTTTTCTGCAAGGGCATCAACCGATTTTACTTCCATTCGTTTGTTCATCAGCCCTGGGGCGACGATGTTCTGCCCGGCATGACGATGGCCGTATGGGGATTTCAAAACCACCGCAACAATACGTGGTACGAACAGGGGCGGGCGTGGAACGAATACCTGGCCCGCAGCCAATACATGTTGCAGGAAGGAACCTTTCAGGCAGACCTATGTTATTACCCCGGCGAAAATGCGCCGCAGGTCGCGGCACTGCGCAAGGATATGCAACCGGCTGTCCCCGCAGGATATGACTACGACACGATTTCGAAAAACAACTTGATGAAGTTGACTGTCGAAGACGGATACGTGGTGCTGCCGGGGTTGATGAAATACCGGTTGCTGGTGATGCCCGAAGGTCCGGTGCGGCTCGATGTGTTGGAACACATTGAAGGTTTGGTGAAGGCAGGTGCCCACGTGGTTTGGGCAAAACCACAGCTTACACCCGCTTTGCAAGATTATCCCAAAGCGGATCAGGTCGTGCGTGCCGCCGCAGACAAAATGTGGGGCGACTGCGATGGGAAAACCGTCACCGAAGCCAGCTTCGGCAAAGGAAAGATTTACTGGACCGATTCGCTGCCAGAGATTCTTGCTTCGATGGACGTTCTTCCGGATGTCGAGTTCCAGTCGGCTCAAGCCATCGCACCCACGCTTTATGAAGGCAATGGCTATGAATGGATTCATCGCAAGATCGAATCTGCGGATGTGTATTTGATTTCCAACCAACAGGATGTCGCTCGTCAGGTCGAGGTTGTTTGTCGAGTAACCGACCGTGTGCCTGAGTTGTGGAACGCGGAGACCGGTTCGATCCAGCAGGCACCGATCTATCAATCCACCCAAGATGGACGCACGCTGGTAAGACTGTTTTTGGAACCAGCCGAATCCGTGTTTGTGGTCTTTGACGAACAGGTCAAAACGCCCAGCGTCGTGGACGTTTTGCACAATGGGAAAAGTTCGTTCACGACGTCAAAGAAAGACTCGCAAGTCTTGCAGATTCACCAAGCCGTCTACGGAGACTTGAACGGCGATTCCAGCCGTCAGTTGAATGTCACCGCGACGTTAAAGAAACGGGTTAACAATCATTCACTCCGTGCGGTCGTCAACAATCGACTGGCGGGGCGTGACCCAGCACCCAAGACAAAAAAACAATTACGAGTGGTTTATTCACTCGGTGACAACAAGTCCACGATCTTGGTTAATGAAAATGAAATGCTCAATCTAGGAAGCGAAACTGAAATGGTTGCTGCAACGCCAGAACCCGCCGTGCTGTCGAAATCTGAAAAAGGTTCCGTTCTGACAGCGATGGAAACCGGCGATTATGAACTGGTCTATTCCGATGGATCGCGACGATCGGTTCAGGTTTCATCGATCCCGAAACCGGTCGATCTGTCGCGTGATTGGAACCTCAACTGCCCTGATGGTTGGGGACCGTCGCAGATCGAATTGGATCAACTGATTTCATGGGCGGACCACAGTGACCCCGACCTGAAATACTTTTCCGGCACTGCGGTCTACACCAAGCAGTTCGATGTGCCGGCCAATCGACTGGGCGACGACCACGCGGTCACGCTCGATCTTGGCGAGGTGCAGGTAATGGCGGAAGTCATTCTTAACGGGAAAAACCTGGGGATCCAATGGAAACCGCCCTTCAAGGTGGATGCGACAGGACTGCTAAAAGGCAAGAACAATCAGCTTGAGGTCCGCGTGACCAACTTGTGGGTCAATCGCATGATTGGCGACGAACAGTATCCCGCGACTGACCGTTACATCCCGGGTCGTAAACCGCAAGAGCATTTGATTGAGAAGATTCCCGGATGGTTGAAGAGCGGCAAACCGCGTCCGGCAACCGAGCGGAAGTCGTTCACCACCGCCCGGTTCTACGACCAGGATTCGCCGCTGGTTGAGTCCGGGCTGGTCGGTCCGGTGCAACTTCATTTTGGGATTCGCAAAGCGATATCCCATCAATGATCCGTCGGGTTTTATTTGGAGTACCGCAGCCGAGCAATGGGTCACTTCAAGATGCCACGCCGCCTGGATGCCGGGTTGAGCCAGATGCCAAGAAAACCGTAGGTGCTTTGCCTCCAGCCCGATCAGACGGGCGCGAGCATCGGTTTTAAGATTGACGACGGCGGGAATGTCGGCGAAAAGCGCAGACTGCGATATCAGTAGCGTAAGGATGCTGATTCATCGCGAGATGAAAGGGTGACTTGTAGGTCATGGTGTAGCCCTATCGTAGCGGATGTCGTCAAGACTTTCGGCGAATCAAGAATCAAGCCGAAACTCTTGGCGAGTTCCGCTACCGACAATCTCAATCGCCGCCATCGACTACGGCTCGCTTTGCTCTCTTGCGTCGTCCAGAACCCCGCTTAGTCGCTTCACAGTCTGCTGTTGCTCGGGGGCATCCGCGACGTTGACATTCTCTTCGGGATCCTGGCTTCGCTCGTAAAGCATTGATTCGTCACCTTCATACTCGGTGTAAGTGAAATCCGGTGTCGTCACGACCAGGCCGTCTTTCCATTTTGTAAACGCTGCTGGTTTGCCTGGCGTTTGAGGATCCTGCAGTAATGGTACGACGCTCTTTCCTTCCAAGTGTTCGGGAGGTTCGATCCCCGCGAGTTCGCACAGTGTCGGGTAAAGATCGACCAGTTCAACGATGCTATCGGTGGTGACATTTTTCTTAAATCCCGGTGCGCTGATGATCAGCGGAACACGCAGCGCATTGTGCAACAGATTGTGTTTGCCCCAGTAGTTGTGTTCGCCGAGATGCCAACCATGATCGCCCCAGACGATCACGATCGTGTTGTCTCGCAAATCGAGTTCGTCCAACGTTGCCAGAACCTTGCCAACCAGCGTGTCGGCGTAGCTGACACAGGCGTAGTAGCCATGCCTCGCGATCTGATGGAACTCATCTGAGTTGTACTGAATCCCGCGGTCGTAATAGCCGCGGATCTCTCCTGAACCTCTCAACGCACGCGGCTTGTTCTTCGGTGCATCGCGATTGTCGGCCAGCGCAATCTTTTCGCGATCATAGAGATCCCAGTATTTCTTGGGGGCATAGAAAGGCAGGTGTGGCCGAACGAACCCGCAAGCAAGAAAGAACGGCCCGTCCATCTTCGCCAACCGACGCATGTCCTTGATCGTCTTTTCGCATGTTTGGCCGTCGATGTACGTATTGTCAGAAACATCAGGCATCTCGAAGAAGGGTCCGAGATTATTTTTTCGATTGATGAAGTTTACTGAATTGGGATCGTGGAGGGTCCGGTGATTGTTCTCTGGCAGTCCGTCGACGAGTGAGAATGGTTCTTCGGACCAGCTTTGCTCGGCATCATCTTCGCGTTGATGATAGATCTTGCCGTTGTTGATCGTGGTGTAGCCGGCTTTGCGGAAAGTCGCCGGCAGAGTCGGCTTGCCGGGAGCAAGCGTTTCGGGAACCATCGGCATGCCGTCGAAATGTCGGGTGTGAACCCCGGTTAACAGTGAAACGCGTGAGGGCGCGCAATGGGGAGCTTGGCAATAAGCGCTCTCAAACAAAACTCCTTGCGAGCTAAATTCGTCGATATTGGGCGAAAGAACATGATCGGCACCATAGCACCCAAGTTCAGGCCGCAGGTCATCAATCGCAATGAACAGAACATTGGGTTTTTCAGAATTGTCGCTAGCGGACACCGAGCCGGATGCGAGTGTCCATGAAACGGTTAGACCGATCAGCAGAAAAGCTGGCAGACGTTCAAGAAGTTGCATCAGAGTTTATCTTTTCGACGGAAAGAATCGTGGAGTATTCGGTAGGACTCGCATCAAAAGCTAGCTTCATCCGCAAGTTTCATCTGTTCGCTGAGTTTCGCTTGCATGCTCCTTAGTTGCTGAGCATATTCTGGCGAGTTGGCAACATTTTCGTTCTCTTGCGGATCCATTTCTAGGTCATACAGCATTTCCTCACCGTTCTCAAATCGCGAATACGTCAAGCGATCAGTGACGACGGCGTCGGCTTCACGAAACCGCGTATAGATCACGTCATTGATCTGATCTTCCGGATTTTTTAGCAGCGTCTGAAGACTCTTGCCTTGCACCGATTGCGGAACTTCGATTCCGGCCAACTTGCAGAGAGTTGGAAAAATATCAATACCGGCAACCAGAGAGTTCGTTTGTTGGCCGGATGTCTTTCCCGGAACTTTGACGATCAAGGGAATACGCACTGCGTTGTGCAGCGTATTGTGTTTCCCCCAGAAATCATGCTCGCCCAAGTGCCAGCCGTGATCGCCCCAAACGACGACGATGGTGTTGTCGGCAAGTCCGAGGGATTCTAATTCGTTGAGGACAGCGCCCGCCAACTTGTCGGAGTAGCTGGTCGCGGCGAAATAGCCGTGGCGCATCTTGCGGTGAAAGGCTTCTGATTTTGCTTGATAATCACCCATCGCATAGGCGGCGTATTCACGGAAACCCCTTAGCGCTTTGGGCGCATCCTTGGGGCGGAACCGATTCCTTGCCAACGGAAGACTCGATTCGTCGTAAAGATCCCAGTATTTTTTTGGGGCATAGAATGGCAAGTGAGGCCGAATGAACCCGCAGGCCAGGAAAAAGGGTTCACCACTCTGTTTCAGTTTCCTCAAGTCCGCGATCGCGTTCTCTGCAACGACACCGTCGGGATAAGTGTTGTCGGGGGTGTCAACACATTCATAGAACAACCCGCGGCCTCGATCCGACGGAACATTCACCGTGGCAGGGTCAACATGGATCATGTGGCTCATTCCGGGACTGGTAACCGGACGGCTCCAACTTCGATCCGCCGTATCGCCGCTCTGATGAAAAATCTTGCCATGCGCCAGCGAGGTGTAACCAGCTTCACGAAAAACCTGGGCAAGCGTCTTGGCGCCCGGTGCGTCTTGGTCGGCGCGAGATTTGGCTTCGGTAAAACGAGTTCTGGTTGGAAGGATGCCCGTCATCATGCTGGCGCGTGATGCACCACAAACCGCGACTTGGCAGTAGGCTCGATTGAACAATATTCCCTGTGAAGCCAGCTTGTCGATATTCGGCGACTTGACGACCGTGTCGCCGTAGCACCCAAGTTCCGGCCGCAGGTCATCAATTGCGATGAACAGGACGTTGGGTCGTTTAGCGTTTTCGCTGGCCGCCGCTGGGTAAGGTGTGAGCACCCATGAAATAGCGAGTCCGATCAGCAGAAGACAGGGCATTCGATTAAGTCGTTGCATCAGAGTTGATCGGTTCGTGGAAAAAACATGTTGCTCAGAGTCGGCATTCGGGTGACTATTCGCGGCCCCGGTTGGATTCTTTCTGGCGCGACTCGTTTCGGTGTTGATAGAAATCATATCCATTAAGAGAATTTTTTAACTCGCGCGGCAGCGTCACCTTGTTCTTTGGGTGATTTAGCAAGTCCAACCTAAAATGCTTATGCGTCGCCAAGAAAGGCATGCTGCCCTCGTCTTTCAAGAAGTCGTTTTGCGTGACAAGCCACTGCTGTAGCTTCTGCTTTAGCTCTGACTTGATTTCACGATACGCAGGATCAGCCGCAAGGTTGTTTTGTTCGTGCGGGTCTTTGATCATATCGAACAGTTCTTCTTCCGGAACGTTGGGATGCTGCTCGGCACCCATTCTTAGAAACGCGGTCAACGCTTCGCCCGCTTTCTCCTTGCGCTGGACAACTTCCATCGCGTTGTAGTTTCGAGTGTACTTGTATTGTTTGGATCGAATCATTCGGCCGGGGAAAACATGAGCGTTGATGATGGCCTGGTTCGTCATCACACTATAGACGTATTGATGGTGTGAGTCGGTCTGTCCCTTTAGCAATGATTGCAGGCTCTTGCCGTCAAAATCCGAGTCAGGTTTTGCACCCGCGATCTCCATCATCGTTGGCAAAACATCGGCAAACGAGACAAGTGCATCGGATCGAGTTCCCGGCTCAACCACGCCGGGCCAACGAACGACAAAGGGAACGCTCAAACCACGATCGTAAACGGACCACTTCCCAAACCGCCCGTGATCCGACGCGTAGATGACCACCGTGTTATCGGCCAAATCGTACTTATCCAACAATGCAAGCGCTCGCTCAAACTCCTCATCGCTATTCTTGACCGCCTGATTGAATTGAGCCTCCGATGCGCGAGTTCGCGGAGAGTCTTCTTGAAAGCGAGTGATTGCCACTGAGTCCTCGGTGAGCGTCGTTTGTTTCGGGTGTTCGCCGTGTGGATAGTAGCTGGTGACCATGACACAAAAAGGTCGCTGGTTGTTTGGGCTACCGCCCGCGAAATACGCTTCTAACTGATCCAGAGGCGTTGCCGGCTTCGTGTACATCTTGGGATCACCGGCAGGTTTCTTTGAATGCATTTCGATCGTCCATGGAAACGCACTGCGGGGATTGACGTGAGACTTGCCACACAGGATCACGTCATAGTCCAGATCTTTCAGATAGTGACAAACCGTTCGTGTGTCCTTAAAGCGAATCGCAAGCGATTCGAGTCTCACAAAAGTGCGAAAGTCGAACTAAGACTAAAGTTAGTCGCAGCACTAGTTGCCAATGCTGGCCGAACCGGCGGGGTGTTCAGCGGGATGCCAATTGTCGATCAGTTTGGTTAACTCGCTGACCTTCTCGGGCATTTTTGCCGCTAAATTTTCATCTTCAGTTGGGTCCACCGAAAGATCGTACAATTGCACTTCGGGAGTCGCGGGGTGTCGCCCTGCATAGCGATTGGCTTCACCATCGCGACGAAGCAGCAACTTGTGGTTATCCCGAATCACCCACTGGTACAACAATGATCGCGATGGATCATCCAGGTCAGCGATATCATGCGCGAGCGCCTCGCCAAAAACATGCTCGCGTTGGATTGGAGTCGCATTGGTTAGCGGAGGCAACAAATTCAATCCTGGCAAGTTGTTTGGCGGTTCCACACCCGCCGCTGCCAAGATCGTTGGATAAATGTCTAAACTTGTCGCCAACTCAGGACGTTCCTGTTGTGAAATCTTCCCAGGCCAACTGTACATGATCGGAGTGCGAACACCACCTTCGTTGGCCGATTGCTTGGAACGGTTTGCGAAGGTTCCAGATTGCGGGTTTTGAATCCAGCCGTTGTCACAGACGTAGACAAACAGAGTGTCCTGCGTCATTCCCCGACGGTCGATCTCCGTGATCAACTGCCCGCAGGTTTCGTCGAACCATTCACACATCGCATAGTATTTTGCGACCGAAGGTGACTCGACTTTCGCCGCGTACTTATCCAGCAGTCGCTTGGGAGGATTGTGAGGCGAGTGTGGTAGAAACGGTGCATACCAAAGAAAGAACGGCTTTTCCTGCTGCTCGGCGATATCCAAGAAGTCAACGATTGGCTCCAGCCCTTCCCGGCCGATCTTCAGCCCATCATCACCGTGCCGCCCGCCTTTCTCTGGATAACCTCGTGTCATTCCATGGGTAAATCCACAACGCTGGTAACTCCCCTCCCAGAGCTTCCCGCTCTGATGCGATAGGTAGCCTTGCCGCCCGAGCACTTCTGGAAGCAGGTCAAATGCATCCGTCTTGGCGATCAGTTCTGCACAGCGTTGCCTGTAGAGCTCGGAGCCTTTGGCAGCGTACTTGGGCGACGGGTCGTTCCCGGTGACATGGTTGGTCGACGCGTAATGACCCGTCAGCAATGTCGCCAGAGACGGGCGACAAAGTGCTGTTGGAACATAGCCTCGTTTGAACACAGCACTTCGTCGTGCTAGCGCATCGAGACTGGGTGTTTCGATGTCGTCATGCCCCATAAATCCGTAGTCCGTCCAAGCCTGATCATCTGAAATGATTAGGACAATGTTGGGGCGATCGGAGTTCTCCGCCTCGGCGGCCTTCACAGGAATGCCTAGGCAACTGATAGCGATGACCACGATCGCAGCAATCGCCGAAAGCCGACGGCCACAGAAGAAGATGAGGGACTCGGTGTTACTGTTCATGGTGAGAGCTGTGGGGTGAATTGAAAAACAGAGAGTAGCCAGAGACGGCAGCGTGTGATCAACAAGTAATGAATTAACCGTAGTGGATCTTGCTAAGACGCGCCCGACAAAAGTAACCCGAAGCGTGAGCGAGGGACTCTTATCTGTCCCTCGCTCGTATGTTGAAGTTGCGCCTTTCTAGCCACGAAGTGGCGGCAGCACTTAGCCTGGGGCGTCAGCCCCAGGAAATCGAATACCGCATTTCTGCAAAGCCCCGGAGGGGCGACACATTTCCCGAATGGTTGATCGCTGTCGCCCCTTCGGGGCTTCTGTGATGCTTGTCCGGAAAAACCTGGGGCTGACGCCCCAGGCTAGGTGCTATCGTGCCTCCGGCACTCTCGAAAAATGCAACTTCAAAACGAACGCGTCGGGTTGTGAAGGAAACCATATTTTGCCTGTTCGGACTTTTGTCGGGCGCGTCTGCTAAAGATCCCATGCTGGAGATCTTTGGCAAGATCCACTACGCCAATGATGCTAGGTGGCGGATGCAAGCTCGCGAACGTGGGTAACGAAGAGTTACCGAAGTTGGAGTCCAGGCACCATTTCAATCATGAACTAGAGGTCATCTTCACCTTCTACCGGAGGCGCAGGGTTCTGTTCGTTCCACTTTGCCAATTCATCCTTGGTGGTATTTACCTCTGGGGAACTCGAGCCGCCGCAACCGAGCAGCGTCATCGAGAACGACAAAGTGATCAGGACCAATAATTGTCGAGCCATCGAAAACCTTTAGATTAAAAAAATTAAAACGGACGGTCGCCCAGAAGAACCAGGCAACCCAATCAAACTAAAAATCGCGGCGAACCATCCGACGCACCGCGATTAAACGTGAACGCTAGCTGAGAATTACAGCTCTTCGTCGATCACTTCCTTGGCAGCACGTGTGCCCAATGCACCCCACAACCCGTAAGGGCTCGCCGAACCGGCTGGCAAGAATCCAGCTTCGCTTCCGACTTGAGGGCTTGTTTGATCTCCCGCCTCGATCGAGTCAGTCACAAACTTCACGGCTCCATCACCCATTAAGACGTGAACTCCACCTTGGTGGCGACTACTTGGCGGCAGCAATGCTGGCGAAAGAGTGTTCCATCCAAGGCAAAGATCGCGGTTAGGAGGAGAAATCGTGGTGACGCTCCCGAAAAGCCCGCGGTGGTATGCCCACTTGAAACCGCGACCGTGTTCAGCAGGCGTTCCAACGCTACCGGGGAAAATCGCGGTGCCTGTCGCAGCCGCCAACCAGAACTGCGGTCTTAGAGGGTCAATCAGCGACTGACAACTCAAGTTGTCTCCTGCCTGGCCAAACGCACTGCCCCCTGTCTCATTATTGTTCCCCGCAGTGTTCCTTTGAGCACTCGTACGGATATCCTGGTCACCCAAGTCCGTTGCGATTTCCCCCGCCATGATCGTGTTCGACAAACCATCGAGGATGTCGCGGAATTTGGTCTCATATCGCTGCATGAACGCTCCACGACTGCCAGCCCGAAGTCGCTGGCTAGCCTCGGCTTCTGTCAAGGCACCACCGCGTCTGTTAGTCCGTATCGTCCCATCGTCGCCAAGAAACCCCTCTCGCTGGAAGTAGGCCGAGTCACCGATACACGCGGCGTAATTGGTTCGCCCTTGCGAAGGCAGGCCGACACCTGGATCGCTGGGGCAACGCAAAGTTGGAATGTTGGTTAACCACGGGTCGTACTGAACAACATTGTGATCCGCCAGGCGTCTTCCTGGGTTGGGGCCCATCGGTGGAAACGACTGAGTAGCGCTGAAGCCCAATGGATTGCTGATCTGCTCCCAAACAGCCTGCTGCTCGAAGAAAGGCGTCAGCCCGACCAACCAACTGGCTTCGGTCAGATTGTAGCTGCGAACGGCATTTGCCGGGGACGCACCCCTTGAGATGGTTCGGTTCGGACCACTGGAACCACCGCCATGAAGCGGCATTTGCTTGAAGGCAGAATGGTAGTTGTGAACTCCCAGACCGATTTGCTTGAAGTTGTTACTGCAGCTCATGCGGCGAGCAGCTTCACGAGCCGCCTGCACTGCAGGCAGCAGTAGTCCCACCAAGACGCCAATAATGGCAATCACAACAAGAAGTTCGACGAGTGTAAAGCCTCGCCGGTTCGATCGAACGATCATCACTAAACCTTTAAGAAAAGAGAAATTGGAATCCGCTAATTGGGAACCGCTTACCCCAGGGATTTTAGAAGGCGGGGTTGGGCACCACTATTGTCCGATAGGCCAGTGTCTTGGAGATATCAACCTTCTTCCTGGCCGAAAAAATGCGTCTCTCCAACGGGTGTTTTTCGTGCACAGGCGCCTTGAAATGCGAGTCTCCAACAGCACCCCAGCAGAGCAAAAGCGAATTCCGTTTCAGCAAACGAAAAATGCCTGGCCCGGTGGTCCCTGGTCCGGTCGTCCCTAGCCCGGTCGTCATGGAACACACCTCGCCGAAACAGACTTAAAATGTTTCGAGTCATTGACTCACGACAACTTCACTCGTTTGGGCCGAATCCGATCAAGCCTTCTTGAGCATACAAGGGAGCCGCGTCCGCATTACTATTGGCCAATCGGACAGTATCGCGAGTTAAAATTCGGGTTATGGTTAGGGTTCGGGTTGCTCCCTAACTAGCATCATCCCGGCTGGGGCGACGGTATCAGGCGAGGCCGAATGATGACTTTACAATTGCTAGGATTGCTTGTGCACGAACGTTCGCGCCTGGTGAGCAAGACCGCTCTTATCCAAGCCGCACCGTTCATTTTGGTCATCATGCTCGCGACGGTGGCCAGTGCCCAGACAGTGGTCAGTGCCCAGACGGTGGTCAGTGCCCGGACAGACGGGGTGCACAAGGATGCGTTGGAAGTCCAGTCTATCGGTGAGCTGATCGCAACCCCTCGCGACGAAGCCGCTCTTCGGCCCCCGATTCGTATTGTTGGTACCGTTTCTTCAGTCGGGGAGGGAATCGCTGCCACGCCCCCCGAACACAATTCCCCCAGGCACTTTTGCATCGAGGACGCGACCGGTGGGATTTGGGTGCAGGTCATCCAAGCGATGCGAGAAGGAATTCTAGTTGACTCCAAAGAGGTGTTACCGAAAATTCAATATGGTCAGCGTGTCGAGATCTTCGGTGATTTGGGTGAGGGTGGTTTCGCCCCAGTCGTTATTCCTCGCTCGATCAAATTCGAAGGAAGCGGGAGCTTACCGCCTGCCGAGCGTGCGAGCCTTCGCACCTTCTTAAGGGGTGGCAGTGCGCTGCGAAGGGTAACGGTCAATGGCGTGGTGCAAAACTTGACAAAAGAAAATCGTCGAGGTTACTTGTTCCGAATTGAAACGGGTGTCGGCCACTTCTTGACGTGGTTGCCTAAACAACCTCGTTACGCCCCTGATCGACTACTAGATGCTAAGGTTCGCGTCACGGGACTCGCCGGAACGTCTCGCAACTGGCGGGCAGAATTTGTCTGCCCCCGACTGATTGTCAATCAGCATGATGACTTCGTCGTCCTTCAAGCGGCACCTGCCGATCCGTTCTCGGTTGACCTGGTGCCGATCAAGCAGGTCGACGCCTTTCATCCCGACGGTCGTCCACTGCACCGCCGCCGTATTAGAGGAACGGTCACGTTTAACAATCAACAGACGATGTACGTGCAGTCAGAAAATACTGCCGTCAGGATCACCCTGAATCAAAGCGACGAATCGATTCAAGTTGGCGAACGGGTGGACGTCACAGGCTTTATCGATACCAGCCAGTACCAAGCGGGGTTGTCTGGCGGACTCATTCGGCGATTGCAAGGTGAGGCCCGCATCGAACCGCAGCCAATTTCCTTTGACGAGATCTTGATCGACCACAAAAAAGCAAAATGGAATTCGTCAAAGCAACGTGATATGGATGGTCGGCTCGATGGTCGGCTGGTGTCGATCGAAGGGGTGTTATTGAATTTCCAAGTCGCGAGGGCACCGCAGCCCCATCGCCTTGCGATTGATTGTGGCGATTCGATTACCACCGCTTACCTTTTCGCCGCCTCCGAGGAAATTCGCCCCCAAACAAAGCTACGGCTGACCGGCGTTGCTCGATTATTGTACGACGCGCCTGCTGTGAAATTTAACGACGCGCCTGCTGCAAACTCGAATTTTGCGATGCCGTATCAGTTGGACTTGCTGCTTCGTTCCGACGACGACATCACTGTGCTTAGCCTTCCACCATGGTGGACCGGACCGCGTGCGTTGACCGCGTTCACCTTGGTTGCGTTCATTTCCTTGGCGGCCTTCGCTTGGGCGTTCGCATTGCGACGCGCGCTGAAACAGCGTACCGGTCAGTTGACCCGCGAGATGAAGGATCGGCGCGATGCAGCGATTGAATTCCAGGGTGCCATGCGAGAGCGAACCCGATTGGCCGCCAACTTGCATGACACCTTATTGCAAACCATGGCGGGTATCGCCTACCAAGTGGAAACCTGTGCCCAGCACGAAGGTCAAGACCCAAAGCAGATCGACGCTTCGCTGCAGACAGCGCGAAAAATGATTCAGCATGGACAGGACGATCTTCGCGATACAGTCTGGGCGCTCAATAGCCTCCCGAATGATGAAGATACGCTTCCTGATGCGGTGCGTTTCGCGGCCGGGCGAATCACCAGTGGATATCCGCTCAAAGTCCACGTTCGTAGCTCCGACGATTTTCCTCCGCTGGCTGAGCATATCGCCGGCAATTTGCTCTTGTTCGTTAGAGAAGCCATTCACAATTGCGTCAAACATGCGGACGCCAGCAAGATCGAAGTCGAGATGGTAAAGGTTGCTAAATGTGAGTCTGTTCGGGTTTGCGTTCGGGACAACGGCGGTGGCTTTGATGTGGACAAGCGGCGCAGGTCAAAAGACGGACACTTCGGCATCGAAGGAATGATCCACCGCATTGAACGACTCGGCGGCACGCTGGTCATCGACAGTCAGGTCGGTCATGGGACGACCGTGACGGGCGAAGTCCCCACTCATCAGTTCGATTCAGAGATAGCTTGACCTTATGATGAAGTCCGCCCCAAATCTTCCTGCTGCTCATCCTCCGCAACGATTGTTATTAGTCGACGACCATGCGGTCATGCGGGCGGGACTAGCCAATATGCTCAATTCACGTCCGGAATTCGTTGTCGTTGCTCAAGCGGACAATAGCGACTTGGCACTCGAACACTACAAAGCTCATTCGCCTGACATTGCGTTGCTCGATGTCATGATGCCGGGGATCAGTGGTATCGAGTGCTTGCGACGGATCAGGGATCACGACCCGGCGGCCAAAATTTTGATGCTTAGCTCGACCGAGATGATCGCTGAGATCGACGAAGCCATTCACGCAGGTGCCAGCGGCTTCGTCAGCAAGACCGCGTTGCCCGCTGAACTGATCGCTGCCATTAAGACGGTCCTAAACGGAGAACAGGCGTTGGACGAAGATCTCAAACGCCGCTTGGAAGTGGAATCCCGTCAGGCTCATCTGACGCCTCGCGAATTGGAAGTTCTGCATCTGCTTCGCCATGGGATGAGCAATCCCGCAATCGGAAACGAGCTTCGTATTACTGCACGAACGGCTAAAGCACACGTCGCAGCCATCATGGAAAAACTGGAGGCTCAGGATCGAGCCGAAGCAGTCGCGAAAGGATTCGAACGCGGTTTACTTCGCCCCTAAACGATCCAGGAATCAATCCGCTGTATTTCGTTTGGTGACATGAACCGATCGTCTGTTTCTCCCGGAAGGAGAGTGAATACGCACCGGCGTTCACCGAGAGGTGTCAGAAACTGCTTAGATTTCCAAAACACTGGCCTATCGGACAATAGTTTCGCCCAAACACGGCTACTACCTTAAACGGTTCTTAGGTGGTCTTGGTGGCCTTAGAGGCCTCAGTCAATTCCCGTTGATGGCCAGCACTAGGATTTCGAGAGGAATTGAGGTTGGTTTGGTGACAACGAATTGTCTTTCGCGCTGAAAGCGGTTGGTGTTGCAACTCCACCCTGGGGTCTGAGGTTGCTTCGTTAGTTTGCCCGGGCCTTAAACGTTAGCGAAAGCTAATGCGACTAGTTTTTACACCCAGTTTAAGGAGTACAAGAATGAAGCGATTCTTATCAGGATTTTTAGTTTTGCTGGCGATGAGCGCCACGGCAGTCAATGCCCAAACCATTGTGACCAGCGCCCCGTCAGACATGCCCGGTCCGACGGTTTCTAGCATTGATCTACTGCAGACCTCGCTGGCGGCGGGTGAAGGAACCGAGGGTAACCTAGCCTTCACAGGCGGTACGATCGCCAACACTATTACCGCAGGCAACGGCATCAATGCCTCATGGCTGGGGAATGACGGAACCTCTCTGACCAACTCTGGCGGAACTACTCTGGCGGCACATGTCACCGCGACCGGCTTGTCGAATGCGGCCATGCTTTCCGATGGCATTTGGGGAAACGAGGCTGCTACGAGCCGAGGTACCGCAGTATTCCAAACTGACGAGTACATCGAGTACACGTTTGACTTGAGCTCGGCTGCTTTGGGTTTCGACATCACCGGAATCGACCTGTATAGCAATTGGGGAACGGGTGACGGGCGTAACGAGATCAACGTTGATATCGATTACTCCTTGGTCGGATCTCCGACGGTCTTCGATCAAGATCTGATTGCGCCAGCAGCGTACGATCCGCCAGCCGGCACAACCCAGGCGATCATGAACATCTCGGGTCTCACTGCGACGGGTGTCGCTGGAATTCGTTTCAACTTCCCCGCTCAGGAAAACAATGGCGTTGGTTACTCGGAAATCGATGTTTTCGGTACCGCCACCGTTATTCCGGAACCGACATCGCTGGCGCTTTTGTCGGTGGTCAGCCTAGGTGCGATGGCGCGTCGCAGAAAGCGAAACGCCTAATTTTGATTCTCTAGCAACGAACCCGGCCGCATTATGCGGCCGGGTTTTTCTGTTCCCTTTGACCGGTTGATGAATTCGGTTTTCACGGGGAAGGGCCTATGCGTGTTCTCACTGCCCGCTCTGATGCGGGATCGCAATGACTTTACATTTTGGATGGAAAAAGATGCTTGCTCGTTCCTTGGTCAGCCCCGTCGGTTTGGTAATCGGATGCCTAGTCGTGGTTCTGGGCGGTTCGGATTTCGCGCAAGCGGACCTGATCGCGCGTTGGACGTTTGATAACGACGCCAGCGACAGTTCTGGCAATGGACTCAACGGATCCTTGTTGGGCGGTGCGGCTGCAGGTGTTTCAGATCCTAATCGAAGCACTGGCGTTTTGGCGTTGGACGGAATCGACGATTACGTTGCTGTCCCTCACAGCTCGCTGCTTGATCTGGGTGGGCAATTCACCATCACCAGTTGGTTTAAGAGCGAACAGCCGGGCGCGAGCGGCGCGCAGCATCTGCTTAGAAAAATTGGCAGCGCTGGCTCGCCTAACGAAGTCTATTACACGCGAATTCAACCCGGCGGGTCGCCCTTGCGTTTCAACGTAACCAACAACAACGACAACGGTAGCAATGCCGATATCCCGTTAACGGGCGCGGGACAATTAGATGCATCCACTTGGTATTTTTTGGCCGCGACTTTTGACGGCACGGCCAATCAGCAGCGCCTCTTCCTAGACGACGTGACCCAGCCCGCCGCATCAATCTCGACGACCAATAGTGCGCCTGCCGCCTCCACTGGCGAACTGAGAATCGGGCGAGGGAACCCCGGTGGATACTTCGACGGAAGCATTGATGATGTAAGACTGTACGGTCGGGTATTGAGCATTTCTGAGCTAGAGACCGTGGCCGACGGGGGCATGCTTGACGGCAACACGGGAATTCTGATCCCCGGGGATTACAACGGTGATCGCCTGGTCGACCTCGGTGATCTAGAAACCATTCGTGCGGGTTATGGAACGACGTTTGTCTTCGGCGATCTGGAAGTCTGGCAAATCCATTACACGGGGCCACTGACACAGGCGAGTCAAGCCGTGATTTCCTCGTTGATCGCAACCAGCGTGCCCGAGCCCGGATCCGCCTTGGGGCTGGCGTTGCTGTTTGCCGCAGGATTGATTCGCCGGCGAGTGCGGCCAGGACGTCATGATTCAGCAAGTGAAGAAGACAGCGGACGCGCGGGGGCCAGCCGACACAATGCGGGGTTTGCCAAAAGCAAAAGATTGCTGGCTTCGCTATTGGCCATTCTTGCGTTGCCATTTTTTGCTTCCATGGCCGATGCACAAAGCAGCAGCCCCAACATTGTTGTGATTGTTTCTGACGATCACCATTGGCGCGACTATTCGTACACCGGCGAAAATAACTTTGTAAACACTCCCAATATTGACACCTTGGCCCGTGAAGGCTTGATGTTCAATCGCGGCTACGTGCCAATGTCGTTGTGCCGCCCTTCTTTGGTAACGATGTTGACTGGAATGTACGGCGTTCAGAATGGAGTTTACGGGAACGATCCAAACACCCGTCGGGATAGCGATCCCCTCAACTTAAATAACAGCTATCCAAATTCGGTCGACAATCGAATCATCCGTCGAAACATCCAACACGATGCGACGCTTCCAAAGATGTTGGCGTCGGCCGGCTACGTCAGCCAGCAAACCGGAAAACTGTGGGAAGGCGATTATCGAAGGTCAGGTTTCACCGAGGGGTTTGTTCGAGATAGCGACCGACATCAAGACAACATTGCAATCGGACGCCCCGGCGGCGGCCAGAGTTCGGATGTGTCCGAAGTGACGAATTTCGTTGATCGTGCGGTGGCTGACGACAATCCGTTTTTCGCGTTCTATGCACCCTTCCTGCCGCACACGCCTCACAACCCCCATGCGAACTATCGGGACCGATATGACCCGCTGGTTGCCAGCGGCCAGTTGACCACTCACGAGGCTAACTACTACGCCAACATTGACGCGCTGGATGATTCCGTTGGCCGCATCCGATCCCACATTCAAGGCAAGACCGATGCCCGTGGAAACAACGTTGACGACAATACCATGTACGTCTACGTGGCGGACAACGGTTGGGATCAGGATCCTAATCGCCAAGGGGAATTGCCAGGAGACAATGGAAAACGAGGACCAAATGAGGCGGGGATTCGAACGCCGATTCTGATCTCGTGGAAAGACCAGATCCTGGATGCGCGATCGTTGGAAGCGAAGCTCGCCGACACGTCGCTAGCCAGCAGCATCGATATCGCGCCGACCATCCTGGCCGCCGCGGGGTTGGCTCCGACCGAGCGCATGGAAGGCGTCAACCTGGCGACGCATCGCCGCGAGAAAGTGTTCGGGGATATCTATCACCATGATCAGGAAGTGTATGTCAACAACCAGTACCGTGTAGGATCGCCCGAAGATACCCTGCGGTGGCGATGGATGACCGAAGGAGATTGGAAGCTGGTGGTCCCCAAAACCGGTTCCGCAGAATTGTATAACTTGGCCGCTGATCCCGATGGTTTAAACAACCTTGCAAACGTCGGTGCCAATGCGGATCGGGTCGCCAGCATGACCCAGGAAGTCAACGACTGGTACGCAACTAACCGTCCCACGACGATTTACAGCCACGAATTCAACGGATCAGCAAGCTCGATTCAGGGGACCACCCCCGACGTCATCGATGATGTTGTCGCTTTGAACCAGTGGGAAGTCGGCCCGCAATTTGTCAACAACAACGGCGAGATCGCCGGGCGGACCATGGCAGTGCTGCCGTTTACACCGGAGGACGACAAGCGTTACGAACTGCGGACGGCCCTGTCACCGGCGGCCACCAACAACAGCCTGTCGTGGGTGTCATTCGGTTTCCAAGAGGGTTCCGAAGCAGGTATCGACCCTTCCGCGGATGGCGTCGCATGGGCACGCCTACGCAACGATGCCTCACTAGATGATTTGACGCTGCACGGTTTCCCCGATGGCGGCACCGGTGGCGAAGGTTCGGAGTTGTTTTCAATAGACGACCTGACCTATTTCGATAGCTTTGCGACCTTAACCCTCGTTTTGGATACTCGCGACCACGATGAGTCGCTGGCAGGTAGCCAATGGCTGATTGATTTGTTGGCCGATGGTGTCAGCCAGCATCAGTTCATCTTTACCGATGGCAACCCGGACATTGGCGGAATCAATCTGGGTAGCTTCACCCTTCCCGGTTCAACGGATCTTGCCGGGCTGGTGGATTACTTTCAGCTCATTGAAATTCCGACATCCACGTACCAGGTGGGCGTTCCCATTGTAATTCCCGAACCCTCTAGCTTTGCTTTCTTGTTGATGGCGGGGGCGTTTACGCTTCGACGCCGACGCCGTTGATCGAAATCCCAGCATCGAACCTACACGCGCAAAGGGCGCGGACGAGACCCAATCAGCCGCCACAGAAGTCATTTCCAAACGCCCCCGAACTGATTTGTTCCACGAGCGAATGTCTAATGGCCAGATTGCTGGTTTTCGCCACATCGACTTTTCTGTTTTCGATGGGAGTCGCCGCGAACGACGCTTCGGTGGATTGGCAGGCTTAATGGATTTGGCAGGCGGAAGATGGTCCGGCCAACACATGGGTGGCCTTCCGCAAAGAATTTGATTTAAACGAGGTGCCGCAAAAAAGTCATCGCGAATGCAAGAAGAAACTGACTTTTGATCGCAGTTGGAAGGTCAAAGCGGATCCCCCCTATGCGTAGTACAGCGGTGATACGGGCAAGAACATTGTGCAGTTCCATGTGAAGTACGACGCTCGCAAATCAATGGGCGTCTGGATGTCGCCGGACTATTCGGATGCCGATTGGAAAGCGGCATCCGAGAAAGGAATCCCACCAGCAGCACCTTGGTACAACCTGGAAAAGAACGACGTACCCGCGCTGGTGAACCACGGTTTGCAGTTCTATCAAGATTATGGAAGCCGCCTTATAAACTCGATCTATCAGGACAGCTCAAAGGTAAGAGCAATCAGCTTGAAGTGCGGGTGACCAATCTGTGGGTGAACCGCATGATTGGCGACGAATAGTATCCGGCGACTGACCGTTACATGGCGGGTCGTAATCCGACAGAGCATTTGATTGAAAAAGATCCTGGTTGGTTAAGGAACGGAAAACCTCGGCCGACAACCAAGCGAAGATCATTCGCCACCGCCCGGTTCTACGACCAGGATTCGCCCTTGGTTGAGTCCGGGCTGATCGGTCCGGTGCAACTTCATTTTGGGATTCGCAAAACGATATCCCATCAATGATCCGATGTCTTACACACGAACCTCTAATGCGATCGGACATTTCACGGCTTGTCGATTAAAGTGAGCCGCGACGCGTGAGCGGCCGGGCCTACCGCATTGCCCGAAGGCCTCACGGCCAGAAAGGTGGCAGGACGCGACGGACTAAACCGTAGCGCTACCGAAGGATTTTGACGAATGCCGTCACCGCTGCGAGCATGACCGAGGTTCTTGAGTGGCTTCACATTGCCAACAACGCGAACAACAAACGGGATCCCGCGTTTCCCGCGACGAGTGCCCCTTGGGAACTGTCCCGAAACAGCTTCCCGGTTTTCCCGTAGCTGATCCCGCCAGGGTTCAGTGAGAGACAAGTGGGTACAGGAACACAAATCGCCAATGGTTTTTGTAGGCCGTAGCGAGTGGAGCGAGTTACGGCATTTGAGCCCCTGCCGTAACTCGCTCCACTCGCTACGGCCTACTTTAGGAACAGTCCCGGAATAGCTTCCCGGTTTTCCCGTAGCTGATCCCGCCAGGGTTCAGTCCATGATTAGCTGTACCCGATTGAAGCCCTGCCGTAACTCGCTCCACTCGCTACGGCCTACTTTGGGAACCGTCCCGGAATAACTTCCCAGTTTGGTTGAAATCCGAGAAATCGCGTGGACAGACGGGTGAGATTTGGGCAGTTTGGGTAACACTTAGTATAGCGATCTGGTCATTCCGCTTTGGCGGCCAACTCGCTGTCAATTCGTTTTGCCCTCCTTTGAAGCATCTTCGTTAAAACAGATTCGGTCGCTGGTTTGAAAACCGATCGCGATGGTGAACTTGGCCTCACCGACTTTGCCGCTTTCCGAGGAGCATTTGGAACACAGGTTGGTGCCCCATTCCAATGAGTGTGATAGGCCGCAGGCTCACGCTTCCTGCCCTTGTTTTTCTGGCTGGGGTAAGCACATGCGCCGCCATTGAGCGCCCCGTGGTTGTTACCGTCGACTTCACCGCGGCAGAAACCGCTGGTGAACGCTTGTTCGACATGTGGAACGTTGCCAACCGAATCAGTCCGAAAAATGGAGCCAACGTTCGTGCTGGGATGAAGGTCAATACCGTGCGAATGCTCGGCGGAATCGTCCATAAAGACAAGAACCGAAAACAATCAAAGCGACCCAATTTTAAGTTCGACATCTGCACCTACGACCAACGGCGGCAACGATACGTTTACCATTTCGACCGATTGGTAGATCGCATCAACCGCATCGGAAAGGGCGGCACGCAGATCCACCAGATCGTGCTCGACCAACCACCCTGGTGCTTTCACCGTGACTATAAGTTCATCCCGGAAGGAAAAAGGGATGGGATCAACTTTCGCGAAAACGAGCGAGTATCGCACTACGGAAATTCATTGCCACCTTCGGACAAGGAGGCGTGGGCGGATTTCATCAAGGCGCTGATGCGACATTTGATCGAGGTCTACGGCAAAAAGACTGTCCAGAATTGGCGATTCCGAGTGGGGTCAGAAATCGAGACGCCGGACCATTGGTTTGGAACCGAAAAAGACTTCATCGAACACTTTGCCAACACGGTCACAGCAATCCGCTCGGTCATGCCAGACGCGATCGTCGGTCTCCACACGCGTCCGCCGGATTTCGTTTACGTGAAAGATAAATCGGGGAACTACAAAGGGGAACAGATCAAGTCTTTCGCCAATGGAATCATCGAATACTGCCACGACAATAAAATCCGCTATGACTTTTGGGGCATCTCGGACTATCCAAACATCAAAATCGCTGAGCAACGCGATCCGAAGACAAAGTACGCCACTCTCTTCGAACCGCTCATCAACCATCCAAAGTGGTTGCCCGGTACGGTCATCGATTTGGAAGAGTTCAGCGTGATCACGAGCATGGACCCTCTGTCCAGCTCCGATTCTGTTCAAGCGGACACATTCAAGGTCGCGCTAACGGACCATTTTTATACTCACGGAGTCAGCCAGATCTTCCAGTGGGGAAACCGGACTGATAGCGAGCCGGCATGGCCCACGAAGGTCTTTCAAGGAATGATCGGAAAGACTCGCTTCGATGCAAAGATCAAAGGCAGAAAGTCGAGTGCAGCGAAGCACGTTGGCGCGATCGTCGCTAAGGGAGCCTCCAACGAATCGATCGACGCACTGCTCTACTACTACAACCCAGCCGATCTCGAAGCCAATGATTTCCAAGAAGTCAACCTAACGCTGACAACCGAGTTCCCGGTCGGGACAAGGATTGCGTTTCGCAAAGTACTAATAACTGGCGAACATCATCAATTCAGCTCCTTCATGCAGCATCGATCGAGTTCGTCCTGGCTTAAAAAGGGCGGCAGTAAATACGGAAACGCCAACGACTCTCTTAACGATGCTGGAAAAGCCGCTTGGGCAAGTTATCGCTCTTCGAGTCTGCCAAGCTGGACAAAAACAAAATTCATCAAGACGCGTCCGACTGCTGACGGTCGCCCCGGATCCGTCATTGTCATTGACACCCAACTTCCACTTTTTTCGTTCGAGAAAATCGAGATGATGCAATTGAAATGACAAGATCCATGACGGCAGGTAAGAAGTCATCTGCCGATCGCCTAACGCTTCATCCGGGTTTAATTTTAGGTTTGGGTGGTAGCGAAAGTCGCCAAGACTTTCGGCGTTCCCTAAGATTTCCGAAACCCTTGGCGAGTTTCGCTACCCTTAATTCAAAGCGAACTGTTCAAGAACGAGTTCTTGTTTTGCTTTAAAGAAGCTTACAATAACGATTACCAAGACGACGTTTTCCTAATCAGTAACATCCAACCAATCAACGATTCAAACGACTGAGCAATCAGCATTCGAGCATGAAACTTATGAAACCAATCAACGCGATAATCAACTTGCAAGGATCCCTGCACATGCCAAAGGCAAAACTATTCACGATCGTTCTTGGACTCTTCGTCACTTGCGTCCCACTTGCTTTCGCGGAAGAAGGTCGCACGAAGTACAACTTCAACTACGACTGGAAGTTCCTGAAAGACAATCCTGCAGAAGCCCTGCAAGTTGAATTTGATGACTCCGCCTGGGCCTCAGTGAGTTGTCCTCACACATTCAACGACGTCGACACCTTCGATGATCTCAGCTTGGGGAAACACAACGGCGAAAAAAATCATTGGCGGGGTACGGTTTGGTACCGCAAGGAATTCAAATTGCCCGCAGCCGACGCCGGGAAAAAAGTGTTCATCGAATTTGAAGGAGTGCGTCAGATTGCTGACGTTTACGTCAACGGCCAGCATCTCGGTACGAACCAAACTGGATTCATCCCTTTCGGGTATGACCTCACTGAACACCTAAAATTTGGTGATGAAACAAACGTGCTTGCAGTCAAGGTCAACAACGACCGGGGCGATCATTTCCGAGACAACTTTCCGCTGGTTTGGAACCACGAACATTGGCATCCCATCCATGGCGGAATCTACCGCAACGTGTTCCTGCACACGATGGATCCGCTGCACATCACGCTGCCACTGTACGACAACCTTGAAACCGTCGGCACCTATGTTTATGCAGAAAACATCAGTGAGAAGAGCGCGGACATCACCGTTGAGGCTGAAGTGAGGAACGAACATCCTGCGGGAAAGAGCATTACGTTTGAAGCACAGATTATCGATGCCGAAGGAAAAACGGTTGACACTGCCTCGACGGAAAAAACAATCAGCGCCGGCGAAACGGTCAACGTTTCCGTTGAAACTCAATTAGCAAATCCAAAACGATGGTACACGCGTTATCCCTATCTGTACTCGGTTCGGACGGTGATCAAAGAGAACGGAAAGGAAATCGATTCCTGCGAAACGCCATTGGGAATTCGCAGCTTTGAGTTCAACAAGGACACTGGATTCTCGAACAACGGCGAGTATGCAAAGCTGACTGGCTGGGGACAAAAACCGACTCATGCGTGGCCCGGACTGGGAGCTGCTTTGCCGGATTGGCTACGAGATTTGACGTTTCACCTGATGGATGAAGCCGGCGGAAACCTGATTCGCTGGGGGCACTGCGCAGGAGGGCCAAGCGAAGTTGCGATGGGCGATAAGTATGGATTTGTGACGTTGATGCCGGGCGTCAGTGGCGAATCATCTGATCATGGCGAAACGTGGGACATCCGCATCGCTGCCTTCCGGGACACGGTCGTGTACTACCGAAACCATCCCTCGATCTTTATCTGGGAGGGAGGAAACTGGGCAGAAACGGCTGCGCACTACCAGCAGATCCTCGACGTCATCGAAACTTACGATCCCAAGGGCAAACGTTTGATGGGCAACCGCAGGGCCGACGTCAAGCTGGAATCCGAAAAGTATGTGACCATCGAAATTGGAACCGAAGGTTGGGAACGCGAGTACGCTCATCTGCCGTTGGTGGAAAGCGAATACTGCCGCGAAGAAGCACCGCGACGGATTTGGGATAAACAATCCCCGGACGACAACTTTTGGAGCCACCCGAATCTGAAAAAGAACATCTACAAGATCGGGTCCGAGGAATTTGCGATCCGTCAGGTAGATCAATGGTGGAACAAGATGGGCAAAAAGACTTATCACTCCGGCGGCGCGAACTGGATTTTCAGCGATGGACCTCACGGCGGTCGCTGCCCAACCGAAGTCACGCGAGCCAGCGGTGAAGTCGATGCCGTCCGGCTTCCGAAAGAAGCTTTCTATGCCGTCAAGGCAATGTGGCGACCCGAACCGCAGGTGCATCTCATCGGCCACTGGAACTACGACGACAAGACTCGGAAAGACATCCACGTCGTTTCAAATTGTGATCAGGTCAACCTGTTGGTCAACGGCAAGTTCATTGCCGCGAACAAAACGCCCGAGAATGGTTACCTGTTCACGTTTCCCAAGGTCAATTGGGAATCGGGCCAGATCACGGCGAAGGCTTTTATCGATGGCAAGTTACGTACTTCTCAAACCAAAGAAACAGTCGGCGAACCGGCGTCGCTCAAGTTAACGCCGATCACCGGAATCAATGGTTGGCGAGCTGACGGATCCGACGTGGTTCTGATCGATGTGGAAGTGGTCGACAGCGAAGGTCGTCGATGCCCGCTGGACAAAGGCCGCGTCGATTTCCAGGTGACTGGCCCCGGAACTTGGCGAGGTGGTTACAACAGTGGCAAGGCAAACAGCACCAACAATCTTTATCTCGATACCGAGTGTGGCATCAACCGAGTGGCGATACGTTCGCAGCGCACGCCAGGCACCGTTACCGTGACGGCGGAAAAAGAAGGACTGGAACCAGTCAGCATCAGTGTTGAATCGCAACCCGTCGTTGTTCAGGACGGTCTGTCGCTGGAGATGCCGCAGGCCTACGCCGCCTGGTCGCTCAAGCGAGAACCGCTTCCGGCTCATGTACCGGAAATGCCAGAGTACATTCCAAGCGAGCAGAACAAGAGCAAACTGTTCACCCGATTTAGCTACACCGGTGACGGTAAAGCGATGCTACGCACCAACACCAACTGGGGCAAAAAGGCGTACACTGATAGAGAAGTGAACTACACCGTTATCCCCAAGTACTTTCGGGGTTGCGAATACATCCGAACGCCGAATTCAGACAAGTCGTATTGGGCACGCGATCAGTTGCAGTTTATTGCCGGCGCGGACATGACGATCTATGTCTGTCACGATGACCGTGTGCCGCGGCCAGAATTCCTGCTCAATGATTTCACCGATACCGGCGACGATCTTAATCTCGGCGGTACCAAGCTTTCCATCTTCAAACGAGTTGCCAAGCAAGGCGAAAGCATCATCATGGCTGGAAACAGCGATGGTGAAGTTCCAGAGAATGCCGTGATGTATACGGTGCTGGCGAAGAAGGGGACGCATTGAAATCGCCCAGCAAATGGACAACGGTTCCGCGATCTGGAATAGCGGAGCCGTTGTCAGCGATGTATTGCGTGTTACTTGGCAAGTCGTTCTGTGACTGCAAAGAAAGTCATGAGCCAAAAATTGCAGTATCGATTTTGACGCCCTGACCATGGCAACAACGTACGCTCAAGCCGCGGCGACGCGGCGAGTTCCCGCCTACCTTTAGAACCTGCCCCGAAACAACTTCCGTATTTGGGGAAATCTCTCGTAGCTGGGCCCGCCAGGGTTCAGTCGAGTACAGCTAATGATGGACTGAACTGGACTGAACTGGACTGAACTGGACTGAACCCTGGCGGGCCCAGCTACGGGAAAACCGGGAAGTCATTTCAGGACAATTCCCCAGAGAGAACGATCTAAACGAAGCATCGCGTGATCAATAAGTGACGAGCTTTGAGGTAGCGAAAGCCGCAGAGACTTTTGATTTCCACACAGCCCAATCTCTCTGCGAGATTCGCTACCTCAGTTGTTGTAATTAAGACGACGTCCGTTGTACGCAAAATTTGATTTGGCCGAAGCAATAAGAACTAGGGAACGTGCGACTTTTGATAGTCGCCTTTCGCTCCGCGAAAGCAGCGGATTCGCTACTTTCGCGGAGCGAAAGGCGACACTAATTTTCCGCTCGTTCCTAAATAGATAGAGTAAGCATGAAAGCAATGAAACGCATTTTCTTTAGCATCACCATTCTGCTTGTGGTCGCAACCGCGAACGCGCTGGCATCTGACCCTTTGAAACAGGGTTTCCGTACGCCGCCCGATTCTGCCAAGGCTTTGACGTGGTGGCATTGGATGAATGGCAATGTTTCCAAGGAAGGGATCACGGAGGATTTGGAATCGATGAAGAGAGTGGGGGTTCACGGTGCCCAGTTGTTCAATGTCAACCTCGGTCATCCTCCGGGGTCTACGGCGTACCTGAATCCGGAATGGTTGGACTTGTTCAAATTTGCTGCCGAGGAGGCGGATCGTCTGGGGTTGGAACTTGCGTTCCATAATGGCCCCGGTTGGTCGTCCAGCGGTGGGCCGTGGGTCACACCCGATCTCGCGATGCAAGAGTTGGTTTTCAGTGAGGTAACGCATCAGGGCGGGAAGCCGTTCAAGGCCCGATTGCCTCAACCGAAGACTCAATTGGATTACTACCAGGACATCGCCATTCTGGCTTTTCCTACACCGAAAGTGTCCGAACACATCCACTCGTTGGACTACAAAACGCTTTCCGGAAAAGTTCGCAATCGCTTGATGCCTGAATCAAAAACGATTCCTGCCGATGCGGTGATCCGAGCGGAGACATTGATTGATCTCACAGACCGCGTTTCGGACGAAGGGTTGCTGAATTGGAACGCTCCCGCCGGCCAGTGGACGATTCTGCGGCTTGGGTATACGCCGACCGGCGCGAGAAATCGGCCGGGCGTTGTGGGTGGCCAAGGATTGGAATGCGACAAGATGAGCCGCAAGGCAGTGGATGCTTTTTGGAAGGATGGCATTGATCCGATCATTCAAAAACTGGGGCCGTTGATTGGGACGGCCGTTACCAAATGCCACATCGATAGTTACGAGGTAGGTACAGCCAATTGGACGAAAGATTTTGAAACAGAATTCAAGCGGCTTCGCGGTTACGATTGCAGTGATTTCTTGCCGGCATTGGCTGGATACTACGTTGAAAGCGGCGACGTCTCCGAACGGTTCTTGTGGGACTTTCGTCGTACGATCGGCGACTTGATGGCTGAGAATTACTACGGTCGCTTTCGTGAGCTTTCTCATCAACATGGAATGGTCTTTTCCTTGGAACCGTATTGGGGACCATTCGACAATATGCAGGTCGGTGAAGCGGCGGATGTGGTGATGGCAGAATTCTGGAGTGGAGTACTGGCGTTTTTTGATTCGCCCAAGTTTGTCGCCTCCATCGCAAAACTCAACGGAAGTTCGATAGCCGAATCGGAAGCCTTTACGTCCACCGGCGGATGGGACCAGTCGCCGGCGACACTGAAAGCCATTGGCGATCGAGCGTGGGCGCAAGGGATCAATCGATTTGTTTATCACACGTACGTTCATCAACCCTGGGACGCCAAACCGGGATTGACGCTGGGGCCGTTCGGTATTTCATTCAATCGCCACAACACGTGGTGGGAACAGGGCAAGGCATACATGGATTACGTTGCCCGTTCGCAGTTCTTGCTGCAACAGGGTCAGACCGTTGCGGATGTTTTGGTCTTCGTCGGCGAATCGTCGCCCAATGATACGTTTCTGGTTCCGGGCATCGAGGAGCTTGGATTCAATTACGATTTGATCGGACACAACAAATTGGCTGCGTTGACTGTTGAGGATGGAAAGATTTACACGCCATTTGGTGATGCCTATTCAATCTTGATGCTTCCCGAAACGACTTGGATGCGTCCCGAGACCCTTGGTTTGATTCGTCAACTCGCGAAAGCGGGGGCAACGATAACAGGACCGAAACCGACTCGATCTCCGAGTCTTCAAGGTTATCCCGCTTGCGATGACCAGCTTGCTGAAATGGCCGATGCACTTTGGGATACTGGCATCATTAGGAACGATCCCGTGCTCGATATGCTTCAGCAGGGAACACTGTCGCCTGACTTTAGGGTGGTGAGAGGTTCAGACGAAAACCTTGACGTGACTCATCGCAGGGCTGGTGAAACTGAAATCTATTTTCTCGCCAACTCACAAAAAAACAGTCGAGTTGAAGAGTGCCGTTTTCGGGTAGCCGGCAAACAGCCCGAGTTCTGGGACGCAATGACCGGCGAAATTTCTAATGCCGCCGTGTGGCACGATCATGGTGACGGCACCACAACGGTGCGAGTTCAACTGGAATCCGAAGCGTCCGTGTTTGTCATCTTCCAAAAGCCTGCTGCCGCATCGGATTCGATTGTCGAAGTCGCAATGAACCTAAATCGCACCGCACCGACTCCACTACCTGATTTGAAAATAGTGAAGGCCCAGTATGGAACGTTTCTGCCAGCCGGATTGATCGACGTTAAAGAGATTGTCGAAAGCCGGATTAAAAACGGTATGCTCAGCCTGAACGCCACACGCAGCGAACTTTGCCAGAGCGATCCAGCGCCGGGTTATCACAAAGAACTTCGCGTGGAATACCAAATCGGTGACCAACGTGCATTCAAATATGCCAAGGAACGCGAGCGACTTGAAATTGACGCCAACGGAAAAGGTGAGCTAACGATCTTGAAGGCAGTCTTCGGAAAGTTTGAATTGGGGGTGGAGGGTGTTCCGTCGGTTTACCCCGTCCATGATGTGACGGATAGAATTGAATCGCTGATTGATGCTGGCAAGTATCAGATCGCTGTCGATGATGGGTTAGTCGAAGGTGCTTCGGTTGTTGGTCATCGGAATACGTTGCGACTCGTGTATTCGTCGGGTGTGGAAACATTCAAGCAAACGGTTGCTGCCGGAAAATTTTTAAAGCTAACGCAGCCAACCCCAGAGCCGACTCTTTTACGGAGCAACCGGATCGTCACGTGGAAGACGCCTTGTCCGGGAACGCTGACGTGCAAAATGGCATCGGGTCAGACAGTCACTGCGGAAGTGAAATCTGTTCCAGCACCGATTGAGTTGACGGGATCGTGGAACGTGGAATTCCCTCCCAACTTGGGCGCGCCCAAAAGTGAGGTCATCAATAAACTTGCCTCATGGACGACTTCGCCCATTGATGGAATTCGATACTTTTCCGGAACAGCAAACTATCAAAAACAGTTCCATGTGCCTGAGAATTGGGTGCAGTCAGATTATTCTATTGAGTTAGATCTTGGCCGCGTTCACGTGATGGCGAAAGTCATCGTCAATGGAAAAAACCTGGGCGTTTTTTGGAAAGCACCGTTCCGAATCAATCTGGATAAACATGCCAAAGCTGGCGTGAATGATTTGGAAGTAAGAGTCACGAATCTGTGGCCCAATCGATTGATCGGGGATGAACAACTTCCTGATGATGTAAAAAGGCGGGGACCGAATGTGAAACAATGGCCGGACTGGCTGTCCCGGGGTAGCCAACGCCCTACGAATCGAATTACTTTTCAAGGGTATAAGCATTGGAGTAAGGATTCGGAACTAAAACCTTCCGGTTTGTTGGGGCCGGTCCTGGTACGACCCTACGTCCGGGCGGTCGTACAATCTCCATTGGAAACTGCTGATTTAAACCGGATTGATACTACAAAAGAGAACCAATGAACAAATTACTTACAATACTCGCTGCATCGTTATTCATACCTCTATGCGGCTCCGTGAATGCAGAACCGGTTGATTGGAAGGCGCAATGGATTTGGCAGGCGGAAGATGGCCCATCGAATTCTTGGGTGGCGTTTCGCAAAAACGTCAAACTGGATGCAGTGCCACAGAAAGTGGTCGCGAACATTTCTGCTGACAGTAAATACTGGATGTGGATCAACGGCGAGATGGTCGTCTTTGAAGGCAGCGTCGCTCGCGGACCAAGTCCGTCCAAGCCCTGGAAACGCGGCAAAGAAGTTTGGAAAAAGCCACCCGAAGCCAAGCCGTCGAACACTTGGTACGAAGAAGTTGATATCACGCGATTCTTAGAACCGGGCGAAAACACGATTGCGGTGCTGGCTTGGTATTGGGGCAACGAAACTCACAAGGGCACCCACATCGATAGCGGCAAAGGCGGATTCATTTTCCAGGCTGACATTGGCGAGAAGAAACTGGTTTCCGATCGCAGTTGGAAAGTCAAAGCGGATCCCGCTTACGCGATCGACAGTGGCGACACCGGAAAAAACATCGTGCAGTTCCATGTGAAGTACGACGCTCGTAAATCGATGGGCGACTGGATGTCACCGGACTATTCCGATGCCGATTGGAAAGCAGCAACCGAGAAAGGAATCCCACCAGCAGCACCTTGGTACAACCTGGAAAAGAACTACGTGCCCGCGCTGGTGAACCACGGTTTGCAGTTCTATCAAGACTATCCGGAATCGAAATTCCCGCTGATCAGTGAAGGCCAAGCGATCAGTTGCACGCTGCCGTTCAACCAGCAGATCACGCCTTATCTTGACATTGAATGCGACGCTGGGCTGGAGATCAAGATCACCACCGATGACCGTCACAATATGATCGACGCGTTCTATACAACTAAACAGGGCCGTCAAAGCTTTGAGAGTTTTTCATGGATGAATGGTCACAAGGTGATCTATGAAATCCCTGCTGGCGTGAAGATACACGGGTTGAAGTATCGCTGGATGAGCGTCGGTAACATGGCCGGTTCATTTCAATGCAGCGACCCATTCTACGAACGTTTGTGGTGGATGGGGCGCAACACGCTTTTTGTTTGCGCCCGCGACAACTTCATGGATTGCCCCGACCGCGAACGGGCGTGTTGGATCGGCGACGTGTCGGATCAGGCCAGCTATCTGTTTTACTGCATGGACGATCCGGGACGACAACTGCTGAAAAAAGCGATCCGGGTGACGATGGCGTATAGCGAAGACGGCGTCTATGCCGCGCTGGGGCCGCTGCGTTTGCGTGAACTTCCTAGCCAGAGTCTGCAGTTTGTGGACCAGTGCATCTGGCAATACTATTTCAACACGGGTGACGAAGAAACGCTGCGATACGCCTACCCGTATGTTCGCGAATACTTGAATCTGTGGAGCATCGGTGCCAATGGTTTGCCCAAACGAGAAAAGCGTTCGAGCGATTTTTGGAACTGGAGCGACTGGGGAGTGAAGAATACGCTCGATCAGGACGTTGTGCTTGATTCGCTGTACTACATGGCACTGAACAGCGCAAAGAAAATGGCGATGGAACTCGGCGAGAAAAAAGACATCGTCTGGTACGACGAGCGTATCGAGTCGATGGACAAGGCTTTCAACAAGGCGTACTGGACGGGCAAGTATTACAGCAGTCGCCCAGGAAAGTTGCAGGACGATCGGGCGAACTGCCTGACGATTCTGTCCGGGTTAGCTGACGAGGATAAGCACGATTCGATCGTCGAAAATGTGCTGATCCCCAACCAGTTTTGCAGTCCGCACTTTGAGTGGATGGTGGAGGAGGCGATGTGCTATGCCGGGCGATACGACGCTGCTCTGACGCGAATGAAAGAACGATATCAGAGTCAGGTCGATCGCGAGGGGATGAGCACGTTGTATGAAATGTTCCCCAATGGTGGAACGTACAACCACGCTTGGAACGCGCCGAACACGATTCTTTCCAAGCACATCGCTGGCATTGAACCGACCGGTATCGGCTGGAGCGAATTTCAGATCTTGCCAAACATGGAACACTTCGCTTCGCTGAAACAGGTGGTTCCAAGTGTGAGTGGAGACATCACCGTTGGCCTAGAACAAAAGGAAAACGCTTTCAACCTGGACCTCGTTTCGCCAGATGGAACGACGGCAGTCATCGGTATTCCAAAATCAATCGGAACCCTGGCCGAAATCCGTGCCAACGACAAACCGATCTGGAAGGAAGGGCAGTTCATCAGCAGCGGTTTGCAGATCCAGCAAGCAGATGAAGACGACAAATACCTGAAGTTCAAACTCCCCGCCGGCACCTGGAAAATCTCCGCGACGGCTCGGTAAATGAAAAGTTCATGCTGACCACCCTTGCAACTGATAGGGCAAGACCAATTAGGACTGTGCGTCGGTCGCCCAAGAAGCGTTGTTGAACCTGCTAGAACAGATGCGGACGTAACAGCGGCCGCATTTGATGAAGGGGACTGCAATCGAAAGATTTCGCTGATGATCACACTTTCCAACACCGACATCCAACTTCCTTCCGGCGACCTTCATGGGCTGGCTAAGTACAGCGAATTGAAGGAAATGGCCCGTGGCGGTAACGGGGTTTTGTATTCTGCCCACGATCAAATTGTCGGGCGAACAGTCGCCATCAAAACGCTGTTGCCTCAGTTCCGCTTTGACCGTTCGTATCGTCGGCGGCTTTTGCGAGAGGCTCGCGTGACGGCGCAACTTGAACATCCCGGCACGGTGCCGGTTCACGAAATCGGAGACGACGACGAATTCGGAATCTATTACGCGATGAAACGAATCTCTGGCGAGAACTTCTTTGCGGTGCTACGGAGAATTGGGAAGGGCGACGAAGAGACGGTCGGAGCGTTTCCGCTGCGACGTCGGATCGAAATCGTGACTGCAACCTGTCGCACTTTATCGTTCGCTCATGCGGTCGGTGTCATTCATCGAGACGTCAAGCCCGACAATATCTGGGTGGGGAACTTTGGCGAAGTGACGTTGCTGGATTGGGGCACGGCTAAGGTTTGGGGAGAATCCAACTTTGACGATGACCGATATCAAGTGACTCCTACGCGTCCACAACATGCGATGTCAGCGGAGGTTGATGATCCTGCTGTCCAACACATCCACAGCGGCATCGCCGACTTGCCAGCACTCACGCCGACCAAGCAATTGCTCGGGACACCGACCTACATGTCACCCGAGCAGATTCGCAATCTTGATCTCGACGAGCGAAGCGACATCTTTTCAGCCGGCATTTGCCTGTACGAAGCGATGGCAATTGCGGAACCTTTTCGCGGCACGAATCAAGACGAAACTTTCGAGAATATCTGCTCTCGGCAACCCGCTCCACCGAGCGAACGTTCGCCACAACACCAGATCCCAGCACGTGCGGATGCGATCGTTTCCAGAGCGATCGCAAAGCAGCCATCCGCAAGGTACGAATCGATGCATCAACTGATTGTAGATCTGGAAGAGTTAATCCAATCGCTCTGAAGTTCACCGTAACCTAGCCTAACTTTGCTTGGCCTAACTTTGCTTGGCCTGGCTTTGCTTGGCTCGCTGATGCATTGGGCAGACGGACCTTCGTTCGCGTTACCCAATGACTGCTTTGCCAACCCAGGGCTGCAACGCCTTGGGAACCTTGACCGAGCCATCGGCTTGTTGGTGGTTTTCCAGGATCGCGATCATGGCTCGGCCGGTCGCTACGGCGGTACCGTTGAGCGTGTGGACGAAGTCGGTTCCTTTTTTCCCGGCCTGTTTGGATCGCACGTTCAATCGGCGTGCCTGGTAATCGGTGCAATTACTTGTGCTGGTGACCTCGCCCCATTGTCCCGAATCTCCACGGCCTGGCATCCATGCTTCCAGATCGAATTTGCGGTAGGCCGGTCCGCCAAGGTCGCCGGCAGCGGTGTCGATGACACGATAGGGAACTTCCAACGCGTCAAAGATCTCACATTCTAAATCGCGAAGTCGATCGTGCATTGCATCGCTTTGCTCGGGTGATGTGAAAGCGAACATTTCGACTTTTGTGAATTGGTGTACACGGTACAAACCTTTGGACGCTCGACCCGCCGCGCCTGCTTCGGTTCGGAAACAGTGACTCAGTCCGCAAAGCAGTAGCGGCAAATCAGCTGCGTCGATCGTTTGACCAGCCATCATGCCACCGAGCGTGATTTCAGCCGTTCCGACCAGGTTTAACTCGGTGTCTTCGACGCTGTAAATTTGAGTTTCAGGGCCACGCGGATTGAACCCAATTCCTTGTAGGATATGGGTCAGGGCCAAGTCAGGTGTGGTGACCGGGGTGAAGCCGACACCGGCCAGCTTGCTGATTGCAAACTGTTGCAGCGCCAAGTCCAAAAGCACGGCATCGTTCTTCAAAAAGTAGAAACCCGAACCGGAAACGCGGGCACCGGCCTCGAAGTCGAACAGGTCATGTTTTTCGCCAATCGCAACATGGTCCAGCGGTTGGAAATCAAACTCCGGCTTGGCTGTTTTCCCAAACGACAATTCTTTTGCATCATCCTCGCCACCTTCGGGCACGTCAGGATGCGTCATGTTGGGAAGTTCTGAAATGATCTCGCTAATTTGCTGATCAATTGCATCTTGTTCGGCTTGCGCTGCGTCTTTGGCGGCGCGAAGTTCTCGGCCTTTTTCGATCAGCACTTGACGTTCATCGTTATCCTTTGCTTTCGGAATCAGCTTGCTGGTTTCGTTGGCTTGGCGGTTGAGGTCTTCGGCGAGCTTTAGTTTTTCCAGCCGACTGGCATCCAAAGCAATCACTGCCGACGGATCGCATTGGACGCCACGCGAGGCGCAATTTTTGATAACGGCGTCCAAGTTTTCGATAAGGAATTTTCGATCAAGCATGGGAATCGTGATTGGGTTCAGTGGAGAGGAATGTGCGGTGGAAATTACACGGGAGAATCAATTCAGGAAGACAACTTCCCAATCGATTCCCACAGCATCGTTGATGCTTGGATGCCGCGGTAGAAATCTTCGATGCAGAATTTTTCGTCGGGGCTGTGAGCGTTGTCATCCGACAGACCCCATCCCAATAACAGGCAATCGCACCGGAGTGTTTCTTGGAACCGTGTGACGATGGGAATCGAACCGCCTTCGCGAATCAGGACGGGTGGCGTTTCAAAAGCTGCCGTGATGGCGGCGCGGGCTGCGTCCATGAAACGGCTGTTGGTGTCGGCCAACATGCCGGGTGCTCCGTGGTCGGGCGTCAGTTTAAACGTGACGCCGGTCGGCAAGTGCTTTGTCAGGTGTGAATTAATGGCATCAGTTAATTGCGTGGGATCCTGATCGGGAACAAGACGAAAACTGAACTTTGCGGACGCTTGTGCTGGCAAGACGGTTTTGACGCCTTCGCCTTGATGGCCGCTGGTCAGGCCGTTGATGTCGAACGTCGGCCGCGCCCATCGTCGCTCGTCGGCCGAGTAACCTTTTTCGCCGAACAGTTCACTCGCACCGACGGACTTGGCGAAGTCGTCAGTTTTAGGAAGCTGGTCCCATGCTTCACGCTCGGCTGGCGAAAGATCGCGAACGCTGTCGTAGAAACCATCGATTGCAATTCTGCCTTCGCGATCGACCATCGATGACATCAGATGGCACAGCGCGATCGCCGGATTCATCACCGCACCGCCAAACGAACCACTATGCAGATCCTGTTTTGGACCTTGCACCAACAATTCGTAGGTCGCGATTCCTCGCAGTCCGTAGGTGATCGCCGGCTGGCCGGGACCGTATTGGCTGCTGTCGCTGATCACAACGCAGTCGCATGCCAGCTTGTCGGCCAATTCTGGCATCATGCGTTCCAAGTTTTCGCTGCCGACTTCTTCTTCGCCTTCGATCAGCAACTTGATCTGTAGCGGCAAGGGTTTACCGGTCGCCATCCAATCACAAATGCTATGGACGTGTGTTAAGACTTGGCCTTTGTCATCGGTCGCACCGCGTGCATACAAATTTCCGTTGCGGACGGTGGGTTCAAACGCGGGGGTGGTCCAAAGATTCAGCGGTTCGGGCGGCTGAACGTCGTAGTGTCCGTAGACCAAAACAACGGGCGCACCATCGATCGCCGGACTTTCCGCATAGATCATCGGATGGCCTTGGGTCTGGATTGTTTCGACCTTTAAGCCGGAATCTGCCAACTTGTTAGCGATCCAGTCGCCAGCGGCTTTGACGTCGCCGATTTTGGAGGTGTCGCTGCTAACGCTGGGAATTTTTAGCCATTGAATCAATTCGTCCAGATGTCGCTGTTGTGATTGCTGAAGCGATTGGGCCATGAAATGGGCTGACATTGGTTTTTGAGTGGATTCGGTCACGTACGTTTCGCCTGGGTATTTCGCAATTTTGGGACTCCCGATCGGTGGTCGGACGCGCTAGAATGTTAGCAGTGAAAGAATAACGCCAAAGTGGCCGAAGATTAATGCCCGGTAGAAGTTGCAAGGAGCAAGCGGCATCATGTCAGACGAACAATCCATGGTGGCTGAACTTGAAATCGACGAACAGACCCAAGATCAAGTCGAAGAACGTTACAGCACACGACGACAACGCCAAGAAAAGACCGAGCGTAAACGCCAACCTCGGTACAACGTTATTTTGTGGGATGATAAAGATCACAGCTACGACTATGTCGTGTTAATGATGAAGGATTTATTTCATCATCCGATCGAAATTGGTTTCCAAATTGCCAAGCAGGTCGATAAGGGTGGCAAGGCATGTTGCTTGACCACAACGCTGGAACACGCCGAATTGAAACGCGATCAAATTCATGCGTTCGGCAAAGACGATCTGATTGCACGTTGCAAAGGCAGCATGTCGGCAACGATCGAACCGGTTCCCGAATAAACTGCTTCGCAAGAGTTTTTGGAATTGGATTCCGGACCTGAAAACCGCAACCGTAGCTGTGACGGTTGCCAAAGTAGGCCGTAGCGAGTGGAGCGAGTTACGGCTGGTATCGCTGTGACGCAATTGGTAGCGGAAGTCGCCAAGACCAGGGCTTTCGGTGATCCCGCGATCGTGGCCGAAACTCTTGGCGACTTGTTGAACTATCTCGTTTTCGATGGGTTTTGGGGTGGTTTCCCCCTTACCCCCGCTGCGCTCATCGCGCAGCGGGAGCCTCGTTAAGTCGTCGTGTCGGGTTGGAGGG
>NZ_LWSK01000033.1 GCF_001642955.1 Rubripirellula obstinata
CGACTTGTGTGTAGTTTCCTACTGCTGATTGTTTGCAGTTCTTCGCTGGGCCACGCCAATGCAATTGACCTGAGTGGGACTTGGAATGTCCGCCTTGATGAACAGGATGTTGGCGAATCGGAATCCTCCAGGCTGCGAGGCTGTCGTTGCGGATGTTAAGTCTCGGTTTCCCGGCGTCTGCAACTTTCCTTTCTTCGTCTTTCTCTTTTCTTTCCTTCTCTCTGTTCGCATGGCCCCGGCGGCTACGAGCGACAAAGTGTTAGTGGCCAGCGAACTCATCCAATTCAACGGCCAATTTGCTGATTCGGGCCTCAGGATTTTCAGGTTACAATTTGAGGCTGCTCCATTTGCCCGCTAACGTCCGAGATCTAAAGACAGAAACACTATGAAGAACTTATTGTGCCGCTCACTTTTGATTCCACTGGTTGCCTTGGTTTGCTTCGCCATCGCGCCGACAACATTACGTGCTGCCGATGAAGGTAAGCCCAACATCGTCTTCTTCATTACGGATGATTACGGCTGGCAGGATACTTCTGAACCGATGTGGGAAAACCGCACCGAGTTCAATGACCGCTTTCGTACTCCCAACATGGAAAAGCTGGCGAAGCAAGGAGTGAAATTCACCACCGCTTACACCGCGTGCAGCGTTTGCACCGCTTCGCGAATTTCTATCTTGACTGGACAGAATCCAGTTCGACACGGGACGACGTTCATCATTGGTACGCCTGGCGTTAACTCAAAGACGATGCGATCGGCGGTACAGGATAATGACGGTATCCAGAAAGATGATACCGTGCTGCCTGCTCTGTTAAAGAAATCCGGTTACCGCACGATTTGCATCGGAAAGGCTCACTTCGGAGACGGGGATAAGTTTGCGGGCGACCCTAGGAATCTCGATTTCGATCGCATTCATTACGCCAATCACTATGGTTCGCCGGTTGGCAAAGATTTCGGGGGCAACGATGCGTATCACGTCGATCGCGGTGGCGAACAGGTGCATCTCAGCGAGGCCCTAACGCTTGAGGCCAAAGCGGAGATCCGTGAAGCGGTTCAAGATGACAAACCATTCTTTCTGTATCTGTCGCACTACGCGGTGCATACGCCCATTCTGGAAGACAAGCGTTTCAGCCAGAATTACCCAAACCTGACTGGACGTGATCGAGCCTACGCAACCTTGGTGGAAGGTGCCGACAAGAGCCTGGGCGACGTGATGACGCAACTAAAGGAACTTGGCGTGGCCAAGAACACGCTCGTTATCTGGACCGCGGATAACGGCAGCCTTTGGAGTAACGCGCCGCTAAAGGGATCAAAGAACGACGCCTACGAAGGCGGGCACCGTGTTCCAAATTTGATTGCGTGGGGAGAGCAAGACAATTCGCTGGCGTACCAGCAACGAATGCCGCTTGCGCCCGGGCGTGTCGATGACCGCCCTTTCATTCACCAAGATTGGATGCCGACCCTGCTTCGTCTGGCCGGGACCGAGCATCCCAACCCAGACGTTCTGGATGGCTACGACATCACAGACCTGCTTGCAGGCAAGGGGCAAGATGTTCGACCAGATCTTTTCTTCTGGCACGAGCCTAACTTCTGGGCACACAGTGGGCCTGAATCGTCTGTACGCGAAAACAATTGGAAGCTCATCTACTTCTATGCCACGAAGACATGGGAGCTTTACGATTTGAGCGAAGATATTGGCGAGAGGTCCAACCTGGTTGGCAAGTATCCCGAAAAAGCCGCGGCGATGGCTGAGAAGCTGATCAATCATCTAACCAGCAACAATGCGAACTATCCAACTGATATCGAAAGCGGTGAAGAGTTGCCACCACGATGGCAATAAGTCCATAGGAACTGTGGCGAAATAACTTGCCGCTTTTCCCGTAGCTGGGCCCGCCAGGGTTCAGACGCACAGGCGATATTCAACGCCGTGAAGGGATTTTGTCTGGTAAAACCGCCTGTTTTGTTAAGCCGCGTGGGCATCGCCCCGCGCGTCGTGCGGCCAAGCGCGCGGGGCGATGCCCACGCGGTTAAACAGTTTAGAAACCCTTCCCGGCGCTTGGTTCAGTCGCACAGGCGATGTTCCCAACTGAACCCTGGCGGGCCCAGCTACGTTAGAGTGAAATGGCCCAGCGATAAACCCAGGACTTGCTGCGGTCATAGAGTGGATGAACGAGGGATTGATGTTGGCAATTTTGTCAGTTCCTTCGTTACGACGTTTCAGACAAAGCGATCCACACACAGCGAGAAATTAACGATGAGTACCGATCAAGCAACGAACACCTGGCCCGAACTGGCGGCCGGACTCTACGACGCTCTGACAGGACGCAATGCCGAGATCTGTTACGAATTCGAGAACATGCACGTCCACGTTCCGGCCAGCACTGGCGGTGCCGACGTCAAACAAGCTCATTGGACTCTGAACGGCATCGTGAAGATCCGCACCAGTGACCTGAAATCTAATGGCTGATCCGGAATCACGTCACCGATCACCAACAACCACGACAGTCGAAGCCAACTTGGTACTGCAACAGAAAGACGGCGATGCTGTCGTTGCTGAAATCACTGTTTCGACGGCCGCCGACGGGACACTGAACGTTTCATCGGAAGGTAAACTGCCGTCGTTGTCGCTACGAGAAATCGGTGAAGCCAAAAATCGGCTGAAGGCGTTTTCCAAGCAGACCAGTCAGGACATTCAATTCCAACACAACGGTCGGGCTCTCGCATCGTTGAAAGCGAAGTCGTCGGGTGATGCGAAATTGTCCGTCCATTGGTGGGCAATGTTGAGACATTTGCTAGGGCTTGGCTAGAGGTTAGAGTCTGCCCGAAATCGTAGCTGATCCCGCCAGGGTTCAGTCGAGGCAGCACTGAACCCTGACGGGATCAGCTACGTTTCAAAACGAACCTCACACGACTTTCCAATTTTCCTCGGCGGCACTTTTTAGAACAGCGTCGCAGACGACTTGCGTTTCCAAAGCGTCCCGGAAATTGGGGTGCATGGTTTCGCCGGTGTCGAGTGATTTCAGGAAGTCGGCGACATGGTGAACGAAGGTGTGTTCGTAACCGATATTCAAACCGGGAACCCACCAACGGTCCATGTAGGGTTGTTCGCCGTCGTGATCGCTGACGTGGATCGAACGCCAACCGCGAAGCTTGCCTTCGTCGCCATGGTCAAACCATTCCAGTCGGTGCAGGTCATGCAAGTCCCATCGGATCGATGCGTTCTCGCCATTGATTTCAAACGTGTAAAGCGCTTTGTGACCTCGCGCGTATCGAGTGGACTCGAACAGTCCGAGCGACCCGTTTTCAAACCGGCATAGGAATGCACACGCATCGTCGATGCTGACCGGTTGGACCTTACCTGTTTCGGTATGCACTCGTTCTTTGACAAACGTTTCGGTCATTCCTGAAACCTTGCTGATCGAACCGTTGAGCCAGATTGCCGTGTCGATGCAGTGCGCCAGCAGGTCGCCGGTCACACCGCTGCCGGCTGCGGCGGCATCCAAACGCCACAATGCCGCGCCGCCTTGAGGTACATCGTCGGAAATCGTCCAATCCTGTAAGAAGTTGGCTCGGTAATGGAAGATGCGTCCCAGTCGTCCTTCGTCGATCAACTGCTTTGCCATTGTCACCGCTGGCACTCGGCGATAGTTGTACCAGACTGAATTTGCGACACCGGCTTTTTCAACCGCCGCCACCATCGCTTCGCCTTCGGTCGGATTCAGCGCCAGTGGTTTTTCGCAAAGGATCATCTTTCCGGCTTCGGCTGCTGCAATCGCGATTTCCGCGTGTGAATTGTTGGGCGTGACAATGTCAATCGCGTCGATGTCATCTCGCTTGATCAGCTCACGCCAATCTGTTTCGGTCGATTCGTATTGCCACTGATCGGCGAACGCTTTCAATTTTTCCGGGCTGCGTCCACAGACGGCTTTTAAAACCGGGCGATGCTTTAGTTCAGGAAAGAAGTCGTTGACGCGTTTGTAGCCGTTGCTGTGTGTACGGCCCATGAAGCCGTAACCGATCAGTCCGATGTTCAGTGGTTTCTGCAATTTGATCTCGCGAGTTGATAGGTTTGATAGGTTTCGTCATCTTTCACCTCACCCGCAGCTAGGCTGTGAAGTTTTCTCATCCTTAAACGTCAACTTGAACTTCAACCTAAACTTCCGTCGTGATAGTTGAAGTTTAAGAAAAAGTTGAAGTACAAGTTTTGGGATTGCTCATTTATTCACAGCCTATGCGCGGTGGAGGTAAACCACTGACTGGAGAAGGTGTCGCTCAAAACACCTTTACTCGTTCCAGCCGTGGGCATCTTGGACGGCCAGCATGGACGCCAAGATGCTGTTCCAGGTTTCCGGCTTCATCATTTGTTCGTTGGGGAACATGCAACCGTCCCAGCAAATGTGGCGGCATGTTTTTAGCACGTCGCCATGTTCGTCACGCAACCAGAACCCAGCGTCTTCGGCGATGTTGAGTTTGCCATTCGGGTCATTAGGCAAACAGTGACGTCCGGTCTTGTCATGGCTGCCGGTGCCGTGAACGGTGGCGTCGTTTTGTGCGACGTGAAAATCAATGGTCCACTCGCGCAGTGAGTGAGTCAGTTTTTTGAGTGCAGCTTTCTTTTGCTCGTTGTCGCTCCAGTCAAAATCCACAGGCAAGATCGCATCATCGGGCGCGTTGTGTCCGACCAAGTACAACAACGTGTGTGCCATGTCGGCTTGAAAGCCCAGACGTTCCGGGTGGCCGACTCGGCGAAGCAAATCCACCATCATCTTCCAGCTATGCATTCCGCCCCAGCAGATTTCGCCTTCCGCTGCCAAACGCTCGTCATATTCTTCGGCGATGTCGCATGCGGCTTTCATCGTGTCGGCGATCTTTGATTGACATTCTTCTGGTGCCTTGGACCAATCTTCGACCGAGGTCGCGGAATCGATCCGCACGACACCCGTTGGTCGGACGCCCATCTGCCGAAGCTTTTGCGCAATCGTGCAACCCTTTCGGACTTGTTTCAAATAAGCATCCACTTCGTCGCTATCGCCGCCCGCCGCACCGCCATCGGTCGGTGGCCAAACGGGCGCGACAACGGTTCCGATGACAAGGTCACGCGATCGAACTTGCTCTGCCAGAGATTCAAGTTCTTGGTCGGTCGCGTCGATGGAAACATGCGGATCAAAAAGGAACAGATCAACGCCGTCGAATTTTCGTCCATCGACTTCGGCCGCAGCCGTTAGATCCAGCATCGTGTCCAGGTCGATCGGTGGCTCGTTCCCATCGCCACCCTTACCGACCACGCCTGGCCAAGCCGCATTGTGAAGCTTCGGGAATTGGTTTGGATGATCGGTCATGGTTTCGTTTCCATTGAGACGGTGATTGCGGCGAGTCGAAGATAACTTAGTCGGAGCGACGTAGGCCGGAACAAGCGGAGCGAAGTTCCGGCAATTGCATTGCTGAGTGTTGGATTGCCGGAACTTCGCTCCGCTTGTTCCGGCCTACATCAATTCACCCAATGCACATCTCTGCAAAATACTGGCGCGGACGAAACACTACGAACCAGCCTTCGGCAAATCATCATGCACGTTGGGTCCAAAGTAACGTAATCCAACCAAAGGTTCGGTGCCGGTGTTTTCAATTTCGACGCCCGCCGTCGCCGCAGTATGGGTGATGAAGACTTCATCGGTGGTTTCCGCACCAAATCGAATCATGGCAGGGGTTTGCAAATCGAGCGAACCAATTCGTCCGCGACCCTGAACCGTGATCCAACTGCTGGCACCGGGATCCTTCAACATGCATTTTGCACCAGGCTGAATTGTTAACTCTTTTGCGCTGAACAATTGTTCGCCGTCAACGGTGCCGTAAACAATCCAAAGGTCTTCGTAGCCATCGCCGCTGCGGTTTTCATCGCGAACGGGTTCCAGGTAGTTGCTGTTTTTAAAATGAGTGTCAACGTTTTTGTCCCAGTCCAATTGATCGACGATGAAGTCAAGGTCTTGGTGTTTCTCTTCGGGCATATCCTTGACCAGCAACGACCAGGGAACATACCGGCCTTCGACAATCGACTGATACATCCCAAACACATCGCTGCCCCATTGCGGTTCGTACGTGCAAAGCGAACCCGGTGCATGCAACACGCCTGGCGGGATCAACCAGCCGGTACCACGTTTGAGTCGGTAGGCGCGGCTAAGATCCAGAATGCCGTTGTCGCCTTCGTTCCAGTTTTCAAGGCAGCGACGTACATCTGATTTCTGCGTGCCCGGTTCCAAACCCATGAACGTGTATGAAAAATTGTTGTCCACGTTGTTCAGTTGAGGCGGGAAATAATAGCTTTCCGGTTTCCCTTCTTGACCGACCAGTTTCGCATCCTCGAACGATTGGTGCATGTGATGCGGGATCGGGCCCATGTTGTCAAAGAACTTGGAATAGACAGGCCACTTTTGATACTTGCTGAAGATTGCTTCGCCGACCAAAGCGTTACCGGATTCGGCGACCGCATCGCGAAGCAGGAACTTATTGCCGTCGAAGCTGCACATGCTGAGGCCTTCGTGCCAGACGCGACCTTCATTGGCGGCTTCGGTCGTGCTGCCAAACCAACGTTCGTCGATCCCGCCGCGATCGGCTCCGAATCGATAGTAGTCGCCGGGATGCAACTTGATTCGTCGTCCGGGGTGCAGGAATGATCGCGGAACCCATGTCGGCGTCAGCCTTAGCAACCCGTCGCCGGCGTTCATGGCGGATTCAAGGATCGAGCCAACGCTGTCGCCTTTGATTAGGCCGTCGTCCAACTTCACATTGCTCATGGCTGTTGTGTCTCTGTGGTATAGAAGGTTCTTGTGGCGTGAAATATGCTAACCAGTCGACCGATAGGTGCGTTGTCTATCTGTTGTAAGGGCTGGCTGTTTGCAAAACAACCTACTCAGCATCTTTGCAGGCCACCCAACGATTCTCACACTTTTGCGACTTTTTCAATGCCAACAAAAACTCTGACACAACGTGTTCTTGGTCCTCGACATGAAAACATCCAATGGGATGAATCGTCTTCTTTGACGATGCAGGTCGAAACTCGTTCGGGCATGATCAAAACGCGATATGGAAAGTTCGTCGGCGGTGCCAGTGATGGCGTCGAAGTGCTTGAAGTCGATACCGGCGAGACAACGACCATGATCCTGCCGACGCGAGGCATGTCGATCTGGCGAATGCGATCAAGCGGAATCGATTTTGCGTGGCAGTCGCCCGTTGCCGGACCCATTCACCCAGATCATGTTCCGACTTTCGATCCAAGCGGTCTGGGTTGGTTAGAAGGTTTCGATGAACTGGTTGTTCGTTGTGGTTTGGAAAGCAACGGTGCGCCCCAGTTCGATGACAACGGTCAACTTGTTTATCCATTGCACGGTCGCATCGCGGGAACGCCCGCGGCGGGTCTGTCGATTGAATACGACGAAGCGTCGGGTCGTTTGGAAGTGATCGGCGAAATGGTTGAATCGCGTTTGTTTTTTAAGCGGTTGCGATTGCGAAGTCGAATCCGTTTTCACGCCGGCAGCGACGATGTGGAATTGTTGGATGATGTGACCAACGATTTGGCAGGGCCAGCCAGCATGCAATTGCTGTATCACATCAACGTCGGAACCCCGGTTTTGACCGAGGGTGCTGTTGTGGAAGCTGCGATAGAATCGTTGGCACCCAAGGATGCTTTGTCGGCGAGTGAAATTGAAACTTGGAATCAGGTTGGTCCACCCCAAGACGGTTTCGCCGAACGTGTTTACTTTGCTCGGTTGCAAGCCGATGAAAACAATGTCACGACCACCATGTTACGATCAGCGGATCAAGAAAGCGGCATGGCGGTCAGCTTTAACGTGACCGGTTTGCCAAGATTCATCTTGTGGAAAAACACCGCCGCGATTTCTGATGGCTACGTGGTCGGGATGGAACCAGCAACGAACTATCCAAACGTTCGCCAATTCGAGCAGGAACAGGGCAGGGTGGTAGAACTTGCCGGTGGCGAAACCAAAAGCTTTCGCGTGACGCTGCATCCTTTGACAACGAAAGAACGCGTCACCGAGTTTGGTCAAAAGATCGAAAAGCTACGAGAAGAAAAGCCGGCTGAAGTTCATGCGACGCCGCGTCCGGGTTGGACGCCGGGAGCGTAAGAACAACTCGCGCGGCCATGATCATTTGACCGAAATTCCCTTGATGCGAAAAATCGCAAAGTGGGATGCACCTTTGGGACCGGCACCGTCGGGGTACTTGTAGGTTTCGGTATCGATCTCGAACTTGCCTTCGACTGTGACGGGGCGAGTCACAAAGTCGGTCGTCTTGCCAGGCACCATGTCGATCCAGACGCAATCGAAGAGAGCCGCGCCCGGTCCAAAGCAACATTCTTGGTTGTCGCGGACTAAGACAAATTGCTCGATCCCTTTTTCCTTGTACAAGGTTGCTGGCAAGATATAGCCGCGTAGTTTGACTTTCTTGCCAACCAAGGATTTGACATCCTCGTTTAGTTGGGACTTGTCGAATGCCTGATCTTTTTCGATGTCAAATACCAGGTCATCAAAATTGATTTCGCCCTTGGCTTTCGACGCGGCGCTGCTGCTACGGTCGGCAACTTTCTCGCGAGTTTCTGTTTCATCCGCGAAAACGATCGTGGTCGAGGCAAACGTGATCGCCAGGAATCCGATCAGGATTCGGGTGTGGACGCAAGTGGAAAGCATGAGCAATCAATGATGGATCGTTGGGATGGATCGTCGTGATGGATCGTCGGCGACGTTTAACTCGAACGGTCGTATTGTATTGCCTAACGCAATTTGATCGCTAGAACGATTTATTCGTTGATTTTTGTAGCCCTTGTAGGCCGGAACAAGCCGCTTCGGCGCAGTTCCGGCAATTGCATGACTCTACATTGGATTGCCGGAACTGCGCTAAGCTTGTTCCGGCCTACTTAGTGCAGCCAGATTATTTGATCTGGTCGGCACGCAGTCGGTAGAAAACCGCATTGTCGAAATCAGTGAGCGATTGCGGCGCTTGGTTGACCCGGAATTTCCCGGCTAGTTTTTTCTTTCGCAAATTGGCGACCGTGGATTGACCGCCCGAAAGCGTGACTTCGACCATATCGCTGCTTTCGGGTTGCCCGCCAAAACAGCAAGTTCCCAAATCGGGGACCAGGATGAAGTGCTTTAGCAGTCCGCTGCCGGAGGATGGATGGATGTATCCCTTCAAGAATATGTCCTGGTCATGAACCTCAATCGCCTTCTCGGTCGGCCCCTGAACATTGTTTCCGAGCGATTCCTGTTGAAGCTCGTAAAATTTGACGCGAGTGTACCCGTCGGGTACTTCGGTCATGTACGTGTAAACATGCATGCCGACGCCGCCAAACAGCAACACAGCATTGACCACCAGTCCCGCCATCGCGAGTCCTCGACCACTGAACTCTTCCGGGTAACGACGAATCGATCGCAAGGCGAAGATTGCGCCAATGACTCCCAAAATGCAAAGAGCCAACAAGGGAGCGAATTCGGAGATCAATCCAGGGATCGCCAGAACCGCCATCACGATCGCCACGACAGCACCGCGGCTGATGGCCTTGTATGGAAATTCCGCCGTATCGGTCCCCGATGATGACAACCCAGCCGACAACCCGCCGCTCAACATCTCACTGGTTTGACCAGTCGTTGACGATGCAGTCGTTGACGATTCAGCAGTCGAAGATGCCGTCGTCGAGTTTGGACGGGGTTCAATTTCAGTATTTGCGGACATCAAGTATTCTCATTCATGGCCGATGCGGTTTCCTGCTGTGGAAGCGTGCCGCCGGTTAATAGTAAAAACTGGGCGATCATCAAAGTACTAATCGCGACGGCTATTACGAAACCAAGCTGCAGTAGGTTCGCTAATCGATCGGGTTGGTCCACCGCCGCGACATTGCGACGCCCCATCAGCATGCTGGTACCGGCAACGACGCCCATTTGAGGCCCTTTTAGCGGTACAGCCGACGCCAATTTGACACCTGGCGTCATCGCGACCGCCGCGGGGGCCGCGATCACTGAAGCAATCGAATGGTCGGGATTGGACGTCGCAGAAGCATCGCTGTCAGCGGGTTGAGTGTTGTCGTCGCGTGCGGGAACGGGAATCGAAAAGAAGGTGTTGGCTCGTTTGACACTTTCTGGATCGACTTTTTCTAGTTTGGCGATCGCTTCCTTCGCTTTATCCAAAGGACAAGCTCGCAAATAGTTGATCACGGGGACGCGAATCCAATTGTTGTCGGGATCCGATTTCAGAAACAGATCCGTCAGTCGATCGATCTGTGTCCAGTCTTCCCACCGCGCCAAGTCTGGAATCACCAGGTCGGCCAAGTCCTTGCGATCGAGAACATAATGCAGCGATTCCACCAACGCGCTTCGCTGGATCACTTCCCCTTCGGTTCCGTGAAATCGAACCGCCATGATCGCGGCATAAGTGTCGGCATACGGAGCGCTTTTGTTGTTCAGGAAAAGCTCGTCAATCAGCGGCAGACCGTCTTCGCCGGCGAGCGTCAAGTAACAAGCGATCAATGCATCCAAGCCACCGCGAGTGCTCTTTTTGGTGCTGCGAAGCATTTTTTCCAGCATCGGTAAGTCGTCTTTGTTTCCGCAAATGCCCAGCATCGTCAGGAACAAACGTTTTCGATCGCTCGACAATTCGGGATCGCTAATCCATTCGACTAATTGATCGTGATCCATGTGGTCATGCAATTCCTTCATCACGCTGTACGGAGCGATCGCAAACTCGTCATAGGCATCACGCGCCAGCATGGTTTCTTCGTCTTGAAGGAAGTCGTCATAGTAACGCAGTCGCTCGGCGGGGTCAGCGTCGGCGAGTTCCGCAACTTTGATAACGTAGGCTTCGCCTCGCTCGGTCACCGGCAAACATGACCACTGTAAATCCGGCGGGTCCACGCCGGACAGCATGAAGCGGCGACCGACGGCGACTTCACCGTAGTAAACCGCTGTCACTTCGTCGCCGACTTTGATGTGGTCGTCGCCCATCAAGACCTTTTCAATCCGCATCGTGGTCTCGCCGGTGCTGTGATTGCGGGTCACGTCGCTTTGAGTGCAAGAAGCAATCACGACCGCGTCCATGACCTCCATTTCTTGCCGCAGGGTTTGCGAGACGGCGCTGCAAAACGGGCACGCGATCGATGGGGTCACGGTGCCAGCTAAAATGACGGCTGCCAGGGCAATCGCCGGGATGGGGGCGTTCAAAAGGGCTGGATTCATATCAGCAGATCTATTAGGCAGAGATTCATCGGATTTATTAAAGTCTAGGCGGTAATTCGATTTCTGGCTGCATGATAGGCGTCTTGCCCAGGACTTGAGAAGTCAAATTGGTGCTCGGAGCGTCTGAATTAGTTGTGATGATGGTCACCGGAGGAATTTTTGCCGCAGAATGTCACCCTGAACGGCTCAACCGATACGACTGATTGTGCCGATAGATCCGGTACGCTGTTTTGCAAAGACGTTTTGACGTGTGTCTCGAAAGGGGGGACGCTCACATGAATCGACCACAAATACAACCATTGGTGATGGCCGCCCTGTTGGCTGCTGGCCTTGCCCTGACCGCCGAAACCGCTTCCGCACAGGGAGGCTATGGTTATCAGCAAGGTGGGCAACAACAAGGCCAACGCGCCTACGGCCAAAACTGGGGCGGGCAGGCCGATACGCGTGATTGGAACCGCTTTTACCACTATCCCTATGTCTATTACCCCCACAATTTCCAGGGGCAAGACCATTTCAAGAGTAGCGATAGTTTGTACCATCGCTATCCCCAAGAAATGCGGATTCCGGTCTACAATCGTAAGTGGCACAACTTTTATCCAAGCAGTCGCCGTTACCACTCCGGCCACCACTTTATGCTGGACGTGTTTTAAACTGAGGTCGGCTAGGAACCTGTGTTAGAACGTAGCTGATCCCGCCAGGGTTCAGTTTTCGATCTGCCTAAGCTCGACTGAACCCTGGCGGGATCAGCTACGACAATTGTTTTCCGTTCGTTACTAAACGTTTCGGAACAGTTCGTCGGCAATGGAGCGATGGTGCATGAGCGGTACGAAAATTCGGCCACTATCGCGGCTGTTGGATTCCAGCGACGCTCGGTTTTGGGTGATCGGTCCTGATGGCACGCTGGTCTATTTGTCCGGCGGTATTCAGGACTGGCTAGACGTTTCGCCCGAGCAATTGCTTGGACGCCGCTGCGTTGCCGGTTCGCCGGTGTCGGACGATCCGCTTGATCAAATCGCCGCCATGTTATCGCCGCCACCTGGTTTGGAAAAACGAGGCACGGCGTCGCTGCGGATCGGTGCGCTGCAAGGATCGTCAGTAACAAAGTCCGTGGCGACAACCGAGGCAAGATTCTTTTGCGTCGGTGACAATGATGACGCGCTGATCTTTGGCGTGGCCGGTGCCTTTGACGACCGGGCGGTTGATGTCGAGGTTCAAGACGCCGTTGCGATCCGCCAGCGTATCGACAACTGGCGAAAAATGTCATCCAAGCAAGCATCGATCGTTACCGCGGGTGACTCGACGATCGCTCGGCGGTTGCGTCATCGGTTGCACGTCGCGTCTTTGGCACGCACGGATGTGTTGCTGGTTGGACCACGTGGTTGTGGCAGCGAGCGAATTGCAAAGGGGATGATCGATGAGTCGTCGATCGTCGTTGATGGCCCGTTGATGGACAGCGAACTGCTGGACGCGACCCTTTCACCGCTTACAAATTCACTGACCAGTTCAACGTCTAGCTCGCTGGCCGATTCAGCGGAAATTTTTGGCTCAGCGATCATACGCGACCTGGAACAAATGCCAGTCGATGCACAGGTTCGGTTGGCGTATTGGCACCAACAATTTTCGGGTCGTTTGCGATTGATCGGGCTTAGCCAAACTGCGGATGGTCAAGATTTGAATGGCAGTCAAGATCGTGATTCTGATCCAGGCAAATTGAACTGGGCCGAAACTCAAGCCCACGGTTTGTCTGAACCGCTGATTGATCTGTTTTGTGCCTGCGTGATTCCGATTGGTTCGCTTTCGGATCGAGTGGAAGACCTTTCGGTGATGGCATCCGCATTGTTGGATCGTCGTCGAGCGGCCGGTGAAACGAAAGCGGATCGTTTTAACCGCGCGGCACTGGATGCGATGGTAATTTATCCTTGGCCAGGGCAGTTTGATGAACTGGATCATTCGATTCGTCACGCCGCGCGTTCGGCCACCAGTGACGCGATCGGTCCAGCGGATTTGCCATTGGCGATTCGTTCTTATCGTCCCGGCGACCCACTGTTAATCGCAAAGCATGCTGCGGTGGATTTGGATAAGGCCGTTGCCAGTTTTGAACAACGTCTGATTGATCAAACGTTGGATTCCACCGGCGGTAACCGAGCCGAAGCGGCGCGTCGGTTGGGAATCAGTCGCGCACGGTTGCTTCGTAAAATCGGCGAAACACCGTGACTGCGGCAGACCCATCGGAAGCAATCAGCGGCCAGGTTTCGCTTTGTCCATGGCTGATCTGTGACGATCAAAATCGGTTTGTCGATGTCGCTTTCCGGTTCGCACCAGCGATGACGCCCGCTGGATCGGTACCCAGCATCCGATCGATTTCGCTGTTGCAGGGGCGTGAATCGGTGGCGTCGTTGGTTCGCAGCGGCAACCCAAGTGTGCTGTTATGGCACTTTCAGCACGAAGATGTGTTGACGGTTTTAGACCAGGTTATCTTGCTTGCGAATCATTCCAATTTGACTTTGGGCAGCGGTGTTTTGCCCATCGTTGCATGTGATCGTCTGAGCCGTGCGGGTGAATTGGCGTTGGCGGAAATCGGTGTTTCGGTGTTCCTGCGGCATCCCGAGGACTTGCCGAAGTTTGGACCGCTGATTCAAGCCCACTTCGCAAGCTTTGACGGCGGCTTAAAGTAGGGATCAGTGAATTTGCTGTTCCGCCTCACCAAAGCTTGATTTCCATGCCTGAATTATCCGTCGCCGCTGTCCGTGAATCGATCGCCGACCATCCCGACCCCGAAACCGGACGTCCGATCGGCAAAACAGATCAGATCGTTGATATCCAAGTCGAACAGAAATCGATCACGGTCAAACTTGGTTTGACTTCTCATTCAGCGGCGATTGCCGACGAAGTCGCTGATGCAGTGTCGTCCAAGATCGTGACAGCTTTCCCAGGAACCGACATCAAGGTCGATGTGGTTGAGTTCCGCCGAATGGCGGCCAGGATGGGACAAGCCGGTTTGAAGGTGAAGAGTGTGATTGTTGTCGGCAGTGGTAAAGGCGGCGTCGGTAAGAGCACCGTGGCCGCATCGATCGCGTTGTCGCTGCAAAAATTCGGTTCCAAAGTTGGATTGATGGACGCCGACGTTTACGGTCCCAGCATTCCGCAATTGTTGGGCTTGGATGGTCGTCCAGCGATCACGGAATCCAAACGCATCGAACCGATCAAGACGGTTGGTGGCATGCCAGTGATGTCGATGGGCTTTTTAGTTGAACCTGATCAAGCCGTCATTTGGCGAGGCCCGATGTTGCACGGGTCGATCAATCAATTCTTGGGCGAAACCGATTGGGGCGAACTCGATTATTTAGTCATCGACATGCCACCGGGCACCGGCGATGTCGCACTGACACTTTCGCAAGCGATTCCGATCGCCGGTTCGGTCATCGTTTGCACGCCGCAAGAAGTCGCGTTACTTGACGCGATCAAAGCGATCAGCATGTTCCGCAAGGTAAAGATTCCGATCTTGGGAATGGTCGAAAACATGAGCGGTTTCCTTTGTCCCGACAACGGAAAGACGTACGACATTTTCGGTCGCGGTGGTGCTCGTGAAAGGGCCGAGGAGAAAGACGTGGCATTCCTGGGAACGCTTCCCATCGACATCACGCTTCGCATCGCGGGTGATGAAGGCCGTTTGGCTGAAGTCCTTGCCGAAAATGATCAGTCACGGGCTCCGGTTGATGCCATCACCAAGGCGTTGATCCGAAATTTGTCCGCCAAAACGGCTCAGGCACCCGCAAAACCCAGTTTGCCAACGCTTTAGAGCCGATCTCGCGTGTCGCGCGTATTTGCGGTTTCGCCTCGCCTTCACGCCCCGGCAGTCGGAGCCCGCAAGACATTGCCTAAGATGTAGGTGTAGATGTAGGCCGTAGCGAGTAAAGCGAGTTACGGCATTTTGCATCCCTGCCGTAACTCGCTTCACTCGCTACGGCCTACTTTTGGCACGTCCTCGTTCCCAGGCTTTGACGCTAGAATTTCCTGTGTTAACGAGATTAAATGCAGCAACGAAAAAAGCCGCATCGGAGAAGTTCCGCTGCGGCTTGATTTGTTAGGTAGCAGTTCGCAGAAACGTGTTACTGCGACTTGAAACGTGAACTAGCGGCGCTTTTTAGCGGCCTTCTTCTTGGTCGCACGCTTCTTGGTAGCTTTCTTCTTAGCAACCTTTTTCTTAGCTGCCTTCTTCTTCACAGCTTTCTTCTTAGTTGCTTTTTTCTTGGTTGCCTTCTTCTTAGCAACCTTCTTCTTAGTTGCTTTCTTCTTAGTAGCCTTCTTCTTGACTACCTTCTTCTTAGCAACCTTCTTCTTTGTTGCTTTCTTTGCAACTTTCTTCTTGGCTTTCTTCTTGGCCATGTTTTCCTCCGCTAGGGAAAGAAACGTCAGTGAGTCCTCGAGACTTTCAACAGGTTAAAAAACTTGTGTTGGAAGTCACCGGCCACGGCTCACCAATCGTCAAAAATTGATTGAACACAATTCATTTGATGTCCAACATCGTTAATTGAATTGCTTTCAATCTGTAAACTGCGCGTAACTGTACGTGCTTCTTGAAATTTCGCAACATCTTTTTGCCAAAAAAGTGGTTGCAAAAACATTTTTTTTTGATACGCCGCAATGACAACTTGGTCGTTCGTGATGCTTTAAAAGCGACGACCACCGTACTGATCCAACATCTGATAGTTGTTGTATCCGAACAACGCAAACATCATCGCCAAGTAAGTGTCGCCGTTGCTGTATGCGTAAAACGCGACAAGACAAGCCGTGGCCAAGCTGATCTTAAATGACAACGACATCGGTCCGTTGTTCAACCGCACCAATGCGCTGCAAATGCGACCACCATCAAGCGGTAACACAGGAATCAAATTTAAAAGCGCCCAAAGGAAGCTTGGGAACAAATAGAACACGGTTACCGCGTAAAGAATCGGTCGATCGATTGAATTTCCAGACGTAAAACCCGGGATCAAATCAAACGGCCAAATCGACATTGGGTAGTAACCGGTAAAGCTTAAACCGTAACCCGAAACCTTGATGATCGCCCACAACAACAACCCCGATGCCATCTGCAAAAGTGGTCCCGACAAACCCACAATCATGTCTTCGATCGGCGAGAGCGACGACGCACTGCGGCCTCGAAAATCACTCGACCGTTCCGGGATCGCTAGACCGCCAAAGTGGTACAGAACGATCGACGATTCAATGCCAAAACGGCGAAATGCTAATGCGTGACCCAGTTCGTGGACCACGATCGACACCAGCAAACACGCCATCCACATCAATAACAGCGGTAAGACGCCCGGACTGCCGTCCTCGAACAAACGATCCAGTCCTCTGGCCAGCGAAAACCCAAAGAATAACGCCCCCAGCCAAAACCATGCCGAAACGCGAACGGGAAAACCAAGCACGGGAAAGTGAAGGTCGTAAGGTGTTTCGGCGGGCGATTGAAGCATCGTGTCTTAGGTGTGAATAGGGGCGGGGCGACGTAGGCCGGAACAAGCGGAGCGCAGTTCCGGCAATTGCATTGTAAATCTTTGGATTGCCGGAACTGCGCTCCGCTTGTTCCGGCCTACTTTAACTCTGAAACTGCTCGAGCAATCATCGCAGGTTGTCGATCAGGAACGCCCAGCAATCCGCGTACTCTTCGATCTTCTTGCTGATCGGGGTTCCCGCGCCGTGACCTGCTCGTGTTTCGACTCGAATCAACGTTGGGTGCGGACATGTTTTCGCTTGAGCGGCTTGCAGCGCGGCGGCGAACTTGAAACTGTGTCCCGGTACGACGCGATCATCACGGTCGGCCGTGATCACCATCGTGGCTGGGTAACAGGTGCCAGGTTTCAAATTGTGTAGCGGTGAATACGACAGCAAGTTGTCGATCTGATCTTCTTCATCGCTGCTGCCAAATTCAGCCGCCCACGCCCAACCGATCGTGAACTTGTGATACCGCAGCATGTCCATCACGCCGACACCCGGCAAGCATGCGGCGAACAAGTCGGGTCGCTGAGTCATGACGGCACCGACCAACAATCCACCGTTGCTGCGACCCGACAAAGCCAAGTGCTCGCTGCGAGTGTACTGCTTTTCGATCAACAGTTCCGCGGCAGCAATGCAATCGTCGAACACGTTCTGTTTCTTTAGCCGCATGCCGTCCTCATGCCACTGACGACCGTATTCACCGCCGCCGCGAAGATTGACGACCGCGTAGATGCCGCCTGAATCGATCCAAGCCGCCGTCGCTGGTGAAAACGAAGGCGTGATCGAGATATTGAATCCGCCGTAACCGTACAGAAGCGTCGGATTGGATCCGCCCAAGACAGAATCCTTTCGCCGGGTCACGATCATCGGCACCTTGGTTCCGTCTTTGCTGGTGCAAAACATTTGTTCGGTCACAAACTGATCAACATCAAACGCGACTTCGGGTTGCCGCCACAAACTGGTTTTGCCGGTGGTCAAATCAACTCGATAGATCGACGTTGGCGTGACGTAGTTGGAAAACGAGAAAAAGGTATCGGTCGAATCACGGTCACCACCAAACCCGCCGACCGAACCGACGCCCGGCAGTGCCAGTTCATCGATCAATTCGCCGTCGATCTTGTGACGAGTCACTTTGGCTCGAGCGTCTTTCAAGTAATCAGCGTAGAACGTATTGCCAAACAGGCTGACTGTTTGCAAGACGTCATCGGTTTGAGGGATCACTTCGGTCCATGCCGATCGATCTTCCGCTTGGGCGGGAACCGCAATCAATCGGCGGCGATCGGCATCAGCGTCCGTCATCACGAAAAACGTAGAACCATCAGACGCGATGAATTCGTACTCGGCATCAAAACCGGTGATCAGCGGGGTTACCTGAGAATCGTCGTCGGTCAGGTCTTTGTAAAACAACTGCGACTTTGGTTCGCTGCCCTGCCAATTATTGATGATCAGGTAACGCCCATCGTCAGTGACCTCGGGGCTGAATCCCCATTTGGGATGATCGGGCCGCTTTAGAATCAGCGTGTCGCTGGATTGCGGATCGCCGATGCGGTGAAAGTACAGTTCTTGGTTTTCGTTGGTTCCCGTTAGCAGTTCACCGTCGGCGGGTGGCTCGTAACGACCGTAAAAGAATCCGCTGCCGTCCTTTTTCCAAGCGATGCCGCTGAACTTGACCCAACGCACTTCGTCTTCCAAATCCTGACCGGTTTCAACGTCGCGAACTTTCCAGGTTCGCCAATCGCTGCCGCCGTCGGCAATCCCGTAAGCGATCAACCGCCCGTCGTCACTCAACGCTGTGCCCGCCAGTGCAACGGTGCCGTCTTCGCTAAGCGTGTTGGGATCGATCAAAACTTGTCGCGGTGCGTCCAACGAATCCGCCTTGTACAGAATGCTCTGATCTTGCAGCCCATCATTGTGCGAATAGAAAACACGTTCGCGACGACGACTGGGGATTCCGAATCGTTCGTAATTCCAAAACTGTTCCAGCTTTTCTCGCATCGCAGTACGCTCGGGGATCGATTCCAGGTACTGGTCGGTCAGCTCGTTCTGTGCTTCGATCCAAGCCGCGGTTGCTTCGCTTTCGGTGTCTTCGAGCCATCGATAGGGATCGGCCACTTTGCGGCCAAAGTAGTCATCGATAACAGGGACCGTCGCGGTTTCGGGATAGTTCATGGTGTTTGATTGGTGGGCTGCTTCTTGGCCGGTGGCGTTGGGGCCAATGACATTGAAAACGCACAGGCTTACGCAAGCGACGGCGGATGGAAAGTGTTTCAGCATGGTTTTAAAACTGGGGACGCGGGGAATATGCTTAAACGGGAACTCGCTTAGAATACCGTGAACCACACAAGCTGGCATTGTGCTTGATTTCGTTTTTACCTCGATGAAAAATCTCAAATGACAAAGAACATTGGTCCCATGATCGCCGCTTCCGCCCGTTTGGGGCTCGGATACGCGGAGCGACTGCTCGGTGATGTGCCCGCCGAAAAGTTCGGAGCCTTCGCAAAAGTCGGTAACGGCCAGATCAAATCAAACCATCCCGCATTCGTGTGTGGCCACTTGAGTCTGTATGCGCCGAAGATTTTGGCCGACCTGGGCCAAGACGCCTCCGCAATCGGGCCGCCGGAATCCTACGACGCGTTGTTCTCTAAAGACGCGACTTGCCAAGACGATTCCGATCAAAAGCTGTATCCGTCGGCCGATGAGCTACGTCGCGTTCTGATTGAAGGCTACACCGCGGTCGCCGACGCATTGGAACAGTCCGACGACACTATTTTCCTGACGGAGAATTCCAACGAAGTCATGCGCAAGAAGTTTCCAACCACCGGAGCCATGCACGGCTTTTACGTTGGCGGTCACTTCATGATTCACATGGGCCAAATCAGTGCTTGGCGTCGAGCCATCGGCATGGGGCCGGCGTAGCAATGAAGTGCAACTGACAGTTTGCAGCCCGCACCGTTGGAGTCCAGGCTTTAGCCGCTCATACTCACACGTGATGCTCTCGCGATTCCACCTGTGAGTAAGAGCGTCTGAAGAGAGCGTCGGAACAACAACTGGCGTAGCGAAACTCGCCAAGAGTTTCGGCAACTCGACAAACCGAAAGTCTTGGCGACTTTCGCTACCAATTGTCCCGCCATTTATTGTTCCGACTGTCCTAACGACAGCTCGGTGCCGGGTGCGTCAGCACCCGGATACGAAGCAAAAAACAACCCTCTCAGCCTCGATCGATCGGCGGCAAAGCCGCCGATCGATCGAGGCTGAGACAAACATGGGGGCGGCATGATCCGGGTGCTGCGCACCCGGCAAAGGGCTTTCACCGCTCCGCGGCTAGATTGGCTGGGTAGCGCAGCATTGATAACGTTTCTAGGCTAGACTTTCTGTAAAGCCTGGACCCCAGCAAACTCAGTCATCTTCTGCAAACCGTTTGGTGCATTTCCTCATCCCGCCGCTCGCGGCTTGGTCTTGCCGCCTTGTACCTCACGGCGGGATCTTGCCCGGTCCCTGACTTGTGTCAGGGGAATCGTGTTGGGCGCGTCTTCTGCAGCCGCGACCATGTGAAGTTCAATCGGCGTGGACGATGACAATTGCATGTCCGGACGCGGTAGTTCAATCGATACGCCGTGTTCTCGGAAGATGCGATCAATCGAAAGTCGGACCAACGTTTCGCAGTCCCTGCGCTGAGTGACCGATCGCACGCTCAGCCAAAAATTGACCTCGAACTCTAGCGACTCTTCCCCAAACTCGTTGAACCACACAAACGGTTCAGGTTCCGAATGAACGCCCGGCGTCCCGATCGCCGCCTGTTTCAACAGAGACATCACATGGTCCAGCGATGACCCGTAGGCGACCTGAATCTTGATCGATGTACGAAGTCGATCATCAAGCCGCGTTAGGTTCACGACATTGTTTTCCAGGAACTTGCTGTTGGGAACGATGATGTCCAAGTTGTCACCCGTACGGACCTGCGTGCTGCGAGCGCCGATTTGAGTCACGGTGCCGTGCGTATCATCAATCAGGATCAAGTCTCCCACCTTGATCGGTCGCTCGACCAATAGAATCAGACCGCTGATGAAGTTATTGAGGATGTTCTGGCTTCCAAATCCAACGCCGATCGCGACTGCACCACCCAAGAATGTGAATACCGTCAACGGCACGTTGGCGTATCGCAGCGACGTCATTCCAAACGCGATCACGAGTGCATAAAACGACAGCGACTCGATTGCATGGGCGGCAGCAGGGTTAACGCCAAGTTTTGGAAGACGCCTAGCGATCAAGCCGCTAATCAATCCAGCGGCGAAGTACCCAAAGATGATGAACAGCAAACTGCTAAGCACTCGACCGACGGTCAGCGATGTGTCTTCGATTCGGGTCAGTTCGTAATTCCAGCATCGCCGAATCGCCGCCCAACCGTCGGCCGCCCATTCCTGCAGGCTGCGCGATGGGCCGCCTTCCAACTCGAATTGCAAACGCGTTAGCGCTCGTCTGCCGCTATCGATCCCGATGATGGCTCGGTTGTGCAGATCACTCTGCTGGCTAAGCGAATCGGTCATTCGCGTCAGCCACTGATGAATTTCCTCGCTCTGTAAATCCTGTTCTTGCGTCTGGGTTGTGGCCGATGCCAATGCCGACGTTGTTTCTCGCAAAGCCAATTCACGCGACCGACGTTCTCGATCGAACTGCTCGATCTGTTCATTTGTTTCGACCAACCAAGCCTGTCTATCTGGGCGAGTGGATTGGCCGGTGACCAAGTGATATCGCCGAAGCCAGTACTGACGCATGATCGGCAAACGCACGATCCGCTGGTGGTTGACGCCGCCGGCGATGCGAAGCGTTTCCAGAGCAGTCTTTAATGCGTCAACTTCCGCGACCAGTTCTGCGGTTGGTGACGCAGTCGTGCCAAGCTTTTGCCGAGCGTCCATCCAAAGCCGCTCGGCTGTTTGAATGTCGGACTGAATTGAGTCTGCCTTCTGGCGAATCTCGGTTTCTCGTGAATCGAGTTGTTTGGTTTTCGCGTCGATCGTTTCTTTGTTGAAAACGACCGACGGGGAGATTAAATCTCGTTTGCCTTTTAGGAAACGCGATTCCAGACGGTTGATCGAGTATTCGGTCTGCCGGGTCGCAAGTTCTTGTCTTCGCAGGATCAGTGTTTCCTGAGCCAATCGCAGTTCGGACTCCGCTGTCCTGATTAGGTTTGCAAAAAGAGCGGAATCAGATTCGCTGATTTGGTTGATGGATCGCTGTCGATCCGCCACATCACCACTGGCGCGTTCGACCGCGCCGCGTGCTGACAGCAGTGACTCTTCGAGCGATTCGCGTTTCACTTCGTTGCGGGTGATTGAATCGGTCAGTCGATCAAAAAGCAAGATCGAATAGGGCGGCGATTCATCGATCTGACCTTGATCGAGCCTGCTTAGATCCAGTTGCAACTGAGTTTGTTGAGTCTGTAGATCTTTCAACACCACATTGGCCGATTGCTGATGAGCCATCGTGACATTGATCAGCCGAAGTAGATGCAGTTGATCAGGATTCCTTTGGAAACCAGCGACGGCAGACTGGGCTGCGATCAGGTCCGCATTGCCGTTAACCAGGCCGTCGGTCATCGAGTCCGCAGCAACATCCGAGCTGCCCACACAGAAGCCAAATGCTAAAAATAGCAAAGCGAAGAAAACTGCGGGCATCCCATCGACCTTTATTTGATGACGCTTCCGTCGTGCGTCCGCGGCGGCAGACCTCCCGTGGCCCGATCCTTCGCTCCCAAATAGGGGATACTTTTAATCTGCCCAGGAAGTCAAGCGAGAGATGAGGCTTTTAAAGCGATTGAAGACCAGTTTGGTGCAGAGATCTCGTTGTGACGGCTAGCCAGCGATTCTTTGATCGAGCCGAGTTTTCTGAAAATGGGCAAAACGATGAAGGGGAAAAACGATGGTGCGCAGTCTTCTTCTGGCTCTACCATCCGCGCACCATCGTTTTGCCCCTTCATCGTTTTGCCCAAAAGTTGATCGCTAACCCGGCAACGCTTCACGAGCGCCAGGCTTTATGTTGGTTATTCAGCCAAACGAAAATCCATCGCAAGCCCTGACCCCGGCGAAGCCACTCCCCATATTTCAAAATGGTACGTCGGGATCGTCGTTGGGTGTTGCCAGCGTACGCTGAGCCTCGTCGATTCGGCTTTGCAAGTCGGCGGACTTCGAGAGCAGTTCTTGATGATGTTCGGCAAGCGTTTGCAAGTTCGCTTTCAAACGTGACGCCTCTTCGTCAAGGTGTTCTTCGTCGGCGCGGCGGTAATTGGCAAAGCACGCGTTGAGGGATTGGATTTCCTCGCGGGAGGCGTCGAGCCGTTCCAGGTCTGAAACGATTTCCGCGACCATGAAGGCCATTTTTAGATGGCCGCCTGCGTCGCCGGGCAGGGGACGATCGTCTTGGATTCCTGACCACGCAGACGCAAGCGGATCGTCTTGCTCGTCACCGAAATAACCGGCCGCTTCGCGCTCGGCATGCTTGCGATCCATCTCGGCATTGAATTCGGCATACTCGCGCTGTTGCTCTTCCCAAGCTTCACGCGTCTCGTGAATCGAAAAAGCGAACTCGTCGTCCAGGTCCAAGTGATGTCCGTCTAGGCTGGTGAATCCGACGCCGAACAATCCGTCCGCCATCATTTCGCAAATCGGGCAATCGCAATCGGCAATGTGTTGCTCGGTCTGAACCGCGTCGATGCCCTCGATCGTCACGCCCGCCCCACGCGGAACCCGCCGCCGACCACATTCGATCATGAATCTCGGTGGCGAACCGCCTTCAAAAGGGCTTTCGTGCCATTCGTCACGGACGCCACGCAAAAAGCCAACCAATTCATTTGCGGCATCGTCACGGTTGGCTCGCGTTGAAGTTCCCTGCTCGCTTTCACACCAAAACCAAGCCGCACCGATCAGTTCGCGACAAAGATCGAAGTACAGAATCATTTCTTGGCTACCCATCGGCGCGGTTTCAAAACCGTCCCAATCATCCGGCGCGGCGACCATCGGTCCGCCGTCTTCAAACCGCATCCGCTGACCCCACGTCACTTGATCGCTCCAATCCTGCGCCCCGTGCAGCAACTCACGCGGCGTCCGCCCGTCCAAATCTTCTCGCGGCGTCATCAACCAATCGCGATGAACCGAAATCGTGAACGGATAGCGGGCCTGTTGCTCGCCGGACGCCTCACTCTCTTTCCACGCATCGGTTTGCACCGTTTGCAGAACTCGCGCGGCGATGTCGGCAAGCAACGCGTCGCCAAACAGTACTTCGCGATCGACATACGGTTTGTTGATCGGCGTCTGGCGAGGATCGTTGACCGCATCGGGCGAAACGCCTTCACGTAATTCCCACCACGGCGGCAAATGGACACTCAGCGGACAATGCTGCTTGCCCGATTCGTCTTTGCTCATCGCAAACGCCGCATCGCGCCCCACCGGCATGAAGTCGCCACCGATCAAGACACGTTTGTCACAAAAGTCGACGACAACGAAGGCTTCCGCTGAAAGCAAGCGGTTCATCGCATCACCCGAATCCGTTTGTTCGAGCGGCACACAGCTGACGAATTCACAAACCGCCGGCGTTCGATAGCGAGGCCAAACGCCCATCGCTTCCGCCCAATCGCCCGGATCTTCGGAAGCCAAAGCAATCAGAGTCGTCGCGGTATCAACATTAAGATTGTTCGCCACTTGCCACCCGGACGAATCAATAACGACCACCGCGACCGCACCGTTTTCCTGGTCCATTTTCTCACTCCTTCTGTGTTCGCTGAAAGGCCTTCCATTAAATGTAACGAATCGCATTGAGCGAAGTGGAAACACTTGAAGATAAAAAACGGGCAGGAAGTTGCTATTTGGCCTTTGGTTGCCTCGCGTTAGGCCTCAGCTCAAGATTCGTTTTTCCCGCCCGGTCCTAGCCACCAAGCTCCTAACCACCAAGCTCCGAATCATCGTCAGTCGCCTCGCCACGAGAAACCAGCCACGCCCAACCAAACCGTGAACCCCGCAAAGCTGGCCGCGGTGATCAGGATCGCCATCGTTGGCAAATCTGGTTTGGTCATGTCAGCGGGGCCGCTGGTTGATAGCGACCGATCAGATCGCTCAAGATCTCAAGACTGTCGACCAGTCGCGGACCAGGCCGGCTGAAGAACGCTGAACCATCGACGATGTGAACCTGGTCATTTCGCACGCAAGCCAGCGACGACCAACCGGGATACGATTCCAAGATCGGCAAATCCTGCCGTGTTCGCTCGACCGTGAACCCACAACACGCGATGACCAGCATTTCCGGATCCGCTTCGACAATCTGTTCCCAAGCCACCGTCGTCGATCGCTGACCGGCAACACCGATCACTTCACGTCCACCCGCCATCTCGACAAGCTCGGGACTCCAGTGCCCCGCGCTAAACGGCGGGTCGATCCATTCGAGCAACATCATCGAAGGCCGGTGCGAAAGCGATTCGCGACGCTCGATCACTGCATCGACACGAGCCTTCAGCCGGGCGACCACCTCGGCCGCGTGACCTTCGATGCCAACCGCCGACCCGACGGCTCGGATGCAATCGAACACTTCTTCCAAACAAGTCGGTTCCAGGTTGATCACGCGCGTCGATCCGGGCAGCGAACAAGCCGCCTCGTTGACCTCTTTCTCAGCCACCGCACAAACGTCGCACAACGCCTGCGTTACGATCAACTCCGGTGCAATCCGCTGTAACGTATCCATGTCGAGCGAATACAACGCCTTCTCCGTCTTCAACCGTTCTCGTACCAACGCGTCAATTTCCGCACTGGTCGCATCGTGCGGGATCAACGTCCGAGTCACCTTGGGTAGCGTTTCCACCCCGGCCGGAAAATCACATTCATGCGTCACGCCGACCAACTGTTCACGCAGCCCCAACGAGCAGATGATTTCGGTCGCGCTGGGCAATAGAGAAACAATTCGCATTGGTTAGATTTCAATCAAACAAGTGAAAGCATCGACATTCATTCGGTGGACTCCAACGCCAGTGCCCATAATTTTTCAAGCTCATCGGTAACGCCAAGCGTCTCTGCCCACTCGTCGAGATGCTTTCGATCAAGCGTTTTGTGGTTCGCCACAATTATGCCCAAGACGTCGTCGTTGTCTTTGCGCCGCGACCAAATGAGTTTTTGCAGGATGACGTCTTCGGCGGTTGGAAGCCACACCTCATCGCCCGCAAGGGTCACCTTCCGGCGGCGGTCAAAACGCGCTCGATCGAACGGCTGGTCGGTCAGCCGAAACAGCTCGATCCGAAACGGAGTCCCTTCGATGTGAATTTCGTTTTTGATTGATCCGCCGAAAGATTCAAACGAAAGTTGCGGGTCGAACTTGAATTCGCCGCCAAGCGATTTCGCGAGCGAGAAAACGTCCAGATCAGCCGTCCCAATCACAAAGTCCGCGTCGGTGGTTGAACGTGGGAACGAGTAATACATGCTTGAGAACGAACCGACGAGCATGTAGTCCAATCCCGCCTCATTCAGTGCGGCAATGAGTCGCGATACTGCTTGTTGAAGATTCACGGGCTGGATGGTCCCCGGTTTTGCATGCGACGCATCAACTCGATGCGTTCGGCCAACAGTCGTTTGACCGTCGCCTCATCGGCAAGCGGATGGTGGTCGCGAATCCCATCTTCAACCACTCGAAACGCCACTTCCGATTGCTCCATGCCTGCCAGCACGCGTTGCTCGGGCGATATGCTGTTAGCCTGCATGACGCGAGATCGAATCGGATCAAACGAGGATGCTGAGGTCATCTTGTTTGTGTAAAACGGGTTAGCAAAGGTGAGATACGAAGAGAGATTGACATTTCCATAGTTTACCAAAAATTCCCGAGAGCGTGATGGACCAAAAAGCGGCGATCATGATCGTCATCGAACATTTCGGCAACGTCGCCCCCGGCACGAAGTGTTCGGCGGTGTTCTTTGACAAACACAGGATCGCTCGCGAGAAAGATTTCTACGCGAAACTGTACAGCGAGAACGGCGTTCATGACCTCGAAGTCCTGCGAGCGATGGTCGCCGCCAACGTGCCCGACGATCCGTATTGGTTGGTCTCGCTAAAAACCGGCGATGGTGCCACGGCCGAGACCACGCGTCTGCACCGAGTCGACGACCGAACGGGAAAAATCATCCCTGATCCGGCGTAGTGGTTCCTGCGGTAGTGAACGAGTCCAACAGTCCCATGCAGCACGCCAACCGAGTCGTCCATCAGATCCCACTCCGTCGTGCCGATTTCTTCCTTCCGCTTTTCAATTGCTGCGTAAATTCTCTGCCGATCTCGGTCGGTCAACTCGGTCTTCGTTTGGGTCGATCACAGTCGGCTCCGTTACGATGGGTGAACTTGATTGTGGGAAATCTAAACGGGACGAAGGAACGGTCCTGAAACAAGTTCCGTATTTGGCGAAGTCCTTCGTAGCTGGGCCCGCCAGGGTTCAGTCGGGTACAGCTAGTAGTGAACTGAACCCTGGCGGGACCAGCTACGGGAAAACCGGGAAGTTATTTCGGGACAGTTCCTAAAAAGAACAACTCTCGGTGAACGCTACCAAGTGGTCGGCTTGGGACTCACGATTTGATCAGCACTCGTCTGGTTCTGGAACAGTTTGGTGATGGCAAAAGCTGGATGGGCAAAGAATGAAAATACAGGAGAAACCAATGAAGAACGGGTTTCCATTTTTTGCCAAATTCCGATCTTCCATTCCCGGTAATTGGTGGCGTTCACCGAGAAGTGTCCTAAAAGGTCTCGCTGTGAACCAATTAGACGCATTTCAGAAAAGCCATGCGGTGATCGTGAAACGCCGGATTGAAATACCTGTGTATCATGTGCGTGCACGATGGATGATTGGGAATCAGGCGGTATCAATGCTAACCGCGGGAAACGCTGTGAATTCAAATCGCTTCCCATCGTGCGTTGGGGCATTCGGAATATGCAGGCGGGCATTTGCTTGAATCAAAGTCCCTTTTGGAGATCTTTCACTGACCATGAATTAGCGTTTTAGAAAGCAAATCACGTGTCCCTGGATGAACCCGCATTTTATCGCAGCCTAAGAAATCTTGTTGGCTTAAGTTCTCGCAGTGAAAAAGCGAAGTCGATAAAACGGCCCACGTATCGGCCACGCATCCAGAACCTTGAACAGCGAGTCGTCATGGATGCATCGCTGGCCATTCAAGACGACATCCATCGTGCCGACACGCTGCCCGACACCACTGCGATCCTGACTGGAACGTCGGAACTGCATCTGACCGGAACCGGCGATCCGATCGCGGGAAGCGTCGTCCACCTGAACTCGCCCGATTCCTGGGTGTTCTTCAACAGCATCCGACCATCGGCGGTCGCGGCAACGCTGCTGGACCAAATCCAGGTCAATGGTGCCGCCGCGGTTCTTGATGACAACGTTCGCGTGGTGCAACATGGTTTAGGTGCGGTGGTGATTCCGCACGCTCCCGACTTCACGCCTTTGGAAGTGTTCACCGATAGCGACTTTGGTGGATCGTCGCTGCAAGTCAGCCAGTACACGCAGTACAACAACGTGTCGCTGGGCAGCTTCAACAACACAATCAGTTCTTTCACTCTGAAACGTGGCTACACCGCAACCGTAGCTGTGAATTCAAACGGCACCGGAGCCAGCCGCAACTACGTTGCGCAGGACGGCGATCTAAACATCAACCTCTTGCCGGATGATTTGGATGATGGCATCAGTTTCATTCGAGTCTTTCCGTGGCGATGGGTGACCAAGAAAGGTATCGCCGGTGACATTGGTCAGCAGTTGGATACGCAGTGGTGGTACAACTGGAACATCAACCACGAATCAAGCTTGGATCAGGAATACGTCGCGATTCGCCACGTGCGATGGTGGCCTGGACTGGAACAGGATTGGCAGGCACGCGGCGTTAACCATTTGCTCGGCTACAACGAACCCGACAGTCCTGGCCAAGCAGACATCGAAGTGGTCGATGCGTTGTGGTCTTGGCCAGACTTGTTAAGTACCGGTTTGCGACTGGGCGCGCCTGCGGTCACCGACGGCGGGTTGGACTGGCTGTACGAATTTCTCGACGGTGCCGAAGCCCAAGGGATGCGGGTCGACTTCATTCCCGTTCACTATTACCGCAGTCGCGATCCGGCAGATCCCGTCGGTGCCGCGACTCAGTTCTACAATTTCCTAGAACGCATTCACGATCGGACTGGGTTGCCGATTTGGGTGACGGAATGGAACAACGGTGCAGACTGGACGACTCACGACGATCCCACCTGGGATCAGCAAGCTGCCGCGGTTGCCGAAATGGTGCAGATGCTTGAAGACGCACCCTTTGTCGAACGTTACGCACCGTTCAACTGGGTCGAACGGACACGGCGATTCCAGTGGGACGATCCATTGGGAACCTTGTTGCCAGCAGGCGAAATCTATCGCGATACGGCTTCGCAAATTTCATACAGGCAAGCCCTGCCGGACCCCGGAACGGACCCCAACGCCGCCTATTCGTTCGATGATGTTGCACTGGACGAATCCGGTTACGGTCATCCGATCCTGCAATCAGGTGCGAACACGTTTGTGGAAGGCAAACACGGTTCAGCGATTCAACTGGATGGGCAAGATGACTTCTTGCAACTCTCGCCTGCCCTGGGTGACGGTGAAGACTTCACGTTCAGCACATGGGTCAATTGGGATGGCGGTGCCGCAGGTCAACGAATTTTTGACCTCGGAATAACCAATAGCGAATCGCTTTACTTGACTCCTCGATCGCCCAGCGGAAACCTTCAGTTCACGATCCGAGATGGCGGCAACATTCAACAACTCAACGCACCGGTACTGTCACCGGGCGTTTGGACGCACGTGGCGGTGACGCTTTCCGGGAACACCGGCAAACTGTTCGTCAATGGCGAAGTCGTGGCGACGAACAACTCGATGACTCTGAATCCATCGCAGATCAATTCGCCCGAAAACTATCTGGGCAAGAGCCAAGCATCTTGGAATCCGTTGTTCTCTGGATCGCTGGATGAAACCAAGTTCTTTGATCGGGCGCTCAGTTCTGAAGAGCTGTTCATTGAGCTTTCCGACGGACTGGATTTCAGCGACGCGCCGACCTCTTATCCAACACAATTGGTTCGCGATGGTGCTCGCCATGTCGCCGAAGGTCCGCGTTTGGGTGACGATCGCGATCGTGAACGCGATGGGACGGCGACTTCATCCGCCAACGGCGACGGCAGCGACGAAGATGGCGTAACGTTTGGAGTTATCGATGTCGGTAACCCGTTGGGTGGAATCAATATCGACCTGCAAGACGCATCCCAAGCTTACGTGGATGCGTGGATCGATTTTGACGGAAATGGTTCGTGGGATTTTGACGAACAGGTTTTAACGAGCGAGTCGGTGCGGAGTGGATTGCAGACCTTCAACTACACCATTCCCGCTGACGTTGTCGCCGGCGAAACGTTTGCTCGCGTGCGTGTCAGTTCTGCTGGTAACCTGGGCGTGACCGGTTTGGCGGCCGATGGCGAAGTCGAGGATTATGCGGTCACCATCACCGCAGGTCGGGCTCCGGCGGTGGAGCGTGTCGAGATCAACGGCGGGGAATCTCAACGAAGTGCTCTGACGCAAATCGAAGTCATGTTTGACGCCAAAGTCATTGCAGCCGACGAAGCGTTTTCGATTGTGGATCAGGATTCAGGTGCCGTCCTGGATGGTCTGAACGTCGATTCCTTATTGGTCGACGGCCGGACTGTCAGTGTGTTGACGTTTGCTGCGTCAAGCAATCTCGTCAGCCCGAATCCGGTCGGCGGATACTTCACACTACTCGATGCGAGTTACCGACTAGAAATTGATCGCTCAAAAATTGCATCCGTCGGCGGCGGTGTGAACCTGGCCAGCGACGTTTCGTACGGCACAAAGGCGACGGATAGTTTCTTCCGCAAGTACGGCGACTTCAGCGGCGATAACCAGGTAGGCCTAACCGATTTCGCAGCTTTCCGTGGCGCATTCGGTCTGCAAGCCGGTGACGGCGGATACGAACCAAGCCTAGATTCAAACGGCGACGCAATCATCGGCCTGACCGACTTCGCCGCCTTCCGTAGCGCATTCGGAACCTGATCCAAGCACCAGTTTTCTGGACGAGAAGCGTCGTGATGGTAGGCCCTGTGGAGTTCCACGACACACGGCATCAATAAAGCAAGCCGCGCGCAACACGCAGCTCTACGTGGCATCGACCAAATCAAAACGCAAAGTCGCCAGGCCGCAAAGCCGCAAAGAAGTTTTAACTCCAAAACCTTTGCGACCTAGCGTCTCCGCGTCTTTGCGTTGAAACCGTCCACCATCGCCACCCCGATTTCCGCTCAACGAATCGAACGCAAAGTCGCCAGGCCGCAAAGCCGCAAAGAAGATTTAATTCCAAAACCTTTGCGACCTTGCGTCTCCGCGTCTTTGCGTTGAAACCTTCCACTATCGCCCCTCGATTTCCGCTCAACGAATCGAACGCAAAGTCGCCAGGCCGCAAAGACGCAAAGAAGTTTTAACTCCAAAACCTTTGCGACCTAGCGTCTCCGCGTCTTTGCGTTGAAACCTTCCACTATCGCCCCTCGATTTCCGCTCAACGAATCGAACGCAAAGTCGCCAGGCCGCGAAGACGCAAAGAAGATTTAATTCCAAAACCTTTGCGACCTAGCGTCTCCGCGTCTTTGCGTTGAAACCTTCCACTATCGCCCCTCGATTTCCGCTCAACGAATCGAACGCAAAGCCGCCAGGCCGCAAAGAAGATTTATTTCCGAAAAAACTCTGCGTTTGTTAGTTGGTGATTTCGCGTTCAATCATTAGACAGCCACTCACTTCTAACCTGGGTTCAACTAATGAATGAAAACGAAATCAGCAAGATCATTGTTACTGCCACGATTGAAGTACACCGGACGCTTGGTGGGCCAGGACTGCTTGAATCCGTCTACGAGGAAGCGTTGGCCTACGAACTACAGCAAGCAGGATGCGACGTCCAGCGACAATCGCAATCTCCTATTCATTACAAAGGTGTTACGCTCGCCACGCCGCTGCGTATCGACTTGCTGGTCAATGATTTGGTCATCGTCGAATGTAAAGCGGTCGCTCAATACAATGCGATTTTTGCTACCCAAGTCCTGACCTACCTACGACTACGCAACTTGAAACTTGGCTTAATCGTCAACTTCGGCGAGAAGTTGGTCAAAGATGGCATTCATCGGGTAGTGAACAATCTATAAATCGGGATCTAGGAATAGAAACGCAAAGTCGCCAGGCCGCGAAGACGCAAAGAAGATTTCATTCCAAAACCTTTGCGACCTAGCGTCTCCGCGTCTTCGCGTTGAAACTTTCCACAACCCACCCTCGATTTTCGCTCAATGAATCGAACGCAAAGTCGCTAGGCCGCAAAGCCGCAAAGAAGATTTAATTCCAAAACCTTTGCGACCTAGCGTCTCCGCGTCTTTGCGTTGAAATCTTCCACAACCCACTCTCGATGTCTTCTCAATGAATCGAACGCAAAGTCGCCAGGCCGCGAAGACGCAAAGAAGAATTAATTCCGAAAATCTACGAATCAAGATGGTAGAAGTCTCGGTCATTGGTGGTTGCTCCGCCAAGTGAGCACACTCGCGATGCAAACCCGACCGCTTTGTGAAGTAATTCGTGGGGCTCAACTTCGCGAACCAGTCCGGCGATGGTGGCGGCAGCGAATGCATCGCCAGCTCCCACGGTATCGACCATTTTGGGTGGCTTGGGTGCCGGCGCATGGATGACGGATTCATCGCTAATCAGGTAGGCACCGCTGGAACCGGCCGTCACCAAAACATGATCGATGTTGTAGTGCGATCTAAGTTCGTTGGCACCGCGAGTGATCGCTGCTTCGTCTTCGCAGGAATCTAGCGATGTTAGTTCAGGGAGTTCTTCGTCACTCAGTTTCACCCACGTCGCGCCGCCAATCAAAATCTCTAAGTCTGATTCTTTGAACCACGGCCGTCGAATGTTGACGTCAACGAAACGGGGCAAGTTGGCGTGGTTGATCAGATTGGTGATGGAACGTTTGGAGACCTCTCCACGAAAGGCCAGCGATCCGAGATACAGGATTGAATGCTTGTCTGCGAACGTCTTGGCGTCTTCGATGGCGATGAAGTCAAACGCAACGGGATGAACGATGTCGTAAGAAGGTTGTCCATCGTTGAACGTGACAGCGACTTGGCCGGTGGGAAAATCAACCGTTGCCAGTCCGGCGACATCCATTCCCCAGTCTCGCATTCGATCGCGGATTTGTTTTCCTTCGGCGTCATCGCCCACTGCTGACAAGAACAGGCTTTCCACGCCCAGTCCTTGCAGATCCCAGGCGACGTTGAACGGAGCACCGCCGAGGATTTTCTTTCCGTCGGGGAAATGATCCAGCAGCACTTCACCAATAATCAGGGGCGGTTTCGACGACGATAGGGTCGGATTCATGTTGATGAAGGTGTCTTGCGGAACGGTTTTTTGTAAATCTTGCTCTCTATCCTGTTCATTTTAGCGATTTGTTGGAAGGACGCAGCGAAACTTGGGCGGAGCACAGGGGTTATTCAACTAGCGACCCACGACCATCTGAAACTCATCGAAACAGCATCTGTGGTCGATGATCGTCGATTCAATGTCCCTATCGCGAGCGAACTGATGACGAAAACCACTTTGTTCCGCCGCTCAATCGCCTGCTTGGTTGTTGGATTTGTCATGTTGGCCGGGATGGTTTCAAACGTCAAAGCAGAGGAATTGGATCCGGCGGGCGTCGCGTTTTTCGAATCAAAGATTCGTCCTGTTTTGATCCGAGAGTGCTATAGCTGCCATTCCAATCAGACGGGTAACGCGCGTGGCGGGTTGCGACTGGACACGCGGCAGTTGTGCCTGATCGGTGGCGATGCCGGCGCGGCGGTGGTGCCGGGTGACTTGGACGAAAGTTCGATTTGGGCGGCGATCAACTATGACAGCTACGAAATGCCGCCGCGAGGAAAGTTGCCGCAAAGCACGATCGACGATTTCCAAAAGTGGATCGAAATGGGGGCACCGGATCCTCGCGAAACCAAAGTCACCGCCATCAAGTCAACGATTGGTGCCGACGATATCGAAAACGCCAAAGCGAATTTCTGGGCCTATCAAACGCCTCGCAAAGTTGATGTGCCTAAATCAGAATTCGCGAATACTGGTGTAGTGGATCTTGCTAAAGATCGGTCAACAATCGGATCTTTAACAAGATCCACTACCAGCGATGTAATCGACCGATTCGTCATCGCCAAACTTAATCAAGAAGGCCTCGCACCCGCACCTGGTGCCGATGCCCGAACGTTGCTGCGACGTTTGAGTTTTGACTTAATCGGTCTACCGCCTACTCCGGCGCAGCTTGCAGATTTTGAATCCGATTGGAAAGCAAACCCTGATCAGGCGGTTGCCAATGCGGCCGATCGAATGCTGGCTAGCGACCAATTCGGCGAGCGTTGGGGACGACACTGGTTAGATGTCGCTCGGTACGCTGAATCAACCGGACGCGGCGTCAATATGACCTATCCCAACGCATGGCGGTATCGTGATTTTGTGATCGATTCGTTTAATGACGATAAGCCTTTTAACGAATTTGTTGTTCAACAGATTGCGGGCGATTTGATGCCCGCACCGACGGATGAAAAGTGGGCCGAGAACCTTGTCGCGACGACGTTCTTGGCATTGGGTTCCAAGGACTTGAACGAACGGAACCCGGTTCAGTTCAAAGCCGATTTGGTGGATGAACAGATCGACGTAACGACTCGAGTTTTCCTGGGACAATCGGTCGCCTGCGCCCGGTGTCACGACCACAAGTTTGATCCGATTCCGCAAACCGATTACTACGCGATGGCGGGCATCTTTGCCGGCATGAAAACGTACTTTGGAAACCCACCCTCCGAATTTGGTGAGATCCAAACGGCTCAGCTAAGACGTCAAAGCAGTTTGTTGATCATGCCCGTTGATGATCCGAATCCGATCGGTCGTTCGTACACCGTGGATGAACTCGATGGCATGCGTGATCAGATTCGTCGTCTTCAAGGCGATCTGCGAGAGCTTGGACGCGGGGCAGTGCAGAGCCAACGCATTCGATTGATCAATCAGATTGCTGATTTGTCATCCAAGATTTCAACGGTTGACGAATCAGGGAAACCGCGAACGTATTGCATGGGCGTGCAAGACGACGAGATTCAACAAGATGTCCCGGTTTTGGTCCGCGGCGAAATCGACGCGCCGGGACAGACCGTGCCGCGAGGTTTTCCGCAAGTCTTATGCAGCACACCCATCGAAATCGAAGATCAGAAAAGTGGTCGTCTTGAAATCGCCAGAGAGATTGGCAGCGAATCCAATCCTTTGACGGCGCGAGTCATGGTGAACCGAATTTGGCAGCATCTTTTCGGACGCGGCATCGTCGCCAGTCCCGAGAATTTCGGCACGACCGGCGAAGCGCCTTCGCATCCCGAGTTGCTGGATTACCTGGCGGTCGATTTCATGCAAAACGATTGGTCGGTCAAGTCGGTGATCCGCAACATTGTGACTTCGCGGACCTATCGAATGAGTTCAGATTTCGATCAAACGCATTTCGATGCTGATCCGAACAACACATTGCTGTGGCGTCATTCTGCGCGCCGATTGGATGCTGAAGCAATGCGAGACGCGATGTTGCAGGCGAGCGGAGAATTAGATTTGGATCGGGTTCATGGCAGCGAGGTCGCCAAGGCGGGCTACGTGCGTGTCCGCGATGGAGTGCTCGGGAATGCTCGTGACATGATTCAGAGTCAGATGAGAACCATGCAACGTTCACGCTCTCGATCCGGTTTCTTCGGCCGTGGTCGTCCAGATCGTCAATCCTTCGCAGCCGCAATTTCAAAAATCCGAAACCAGTTGGATATGGAAGATGCAACTTGCCGCAGCGTGTATTTGCCGGTCGTCCGCGATGAATTGGCTCGTTCGATGGAAGTGTTTGACGCTGCCGATCCAAACTCTGTCATCGGAACGCGTGAATCTTCCAACACCGCCAATCAATCGCTGTACATGATGAACAACCCTTTTGTGATCGCTCAAAGCGACGCGTTGGCCAACAAGATTGCCAGTCGCCACAAGCGAGTTGGTGATCAGATTTCCGAAGCGTTTCAGGTGATCTACTTGCGTGACCCGACATCCGGTGAACGAAGTGCCGTGTCATCGTACATTCGCTCCGCTGGCAGAGACGCTTCGGCAACCGAAACGTTGTCCGCGATCTGCCAAAGTCTTTTTGCTTCCGCTGAATTCCGCTACTTGGATTAAAAATACCATGTTTACTAGACGACAATTGCTGCAAAGCACGTCCGCCGGTTTTGGTTACTTGGCGTTTGCAGGACTGAGTAGCTTGGCGGCGGAAAAAGAATCGTTGCCAAGCACCAATCCGCTCGCACCGAAAAAGCCGCACCTACAACCTCGTGCCAAGCGCGTTATCTTTCTGTGCATGCAGGGTGGGCCGTCGCACGTTGATACGTTCGACTACAAACCGCAATTGGAAAAGGATCATGGGAAAGCTGGTAAGTACGGCGGTCGCTTGTTGAAGTCTCCTTGGGAATTCAAACAACGTGGCGAAAGTGGTTTGTGGATCAGCGATCTGTTTCCGAAGGTCGCCAGCCACGCTGATGACATGTGCCTGATCCGATCGATGCAGTGCGATCAACCGGTTCACACGTCGGCGGTGACCGAAATGCATACCGGCACGGCGCAGTTCATTCGTCCTTCGCTGGGTGCGTGGACGTTGTACGGATTGGGCAGCGAAAACGAATCGCTTCCGGGATTCATCTCGCTTAGTCCGCCGGCTGGCACTTCGCGAAACTATGGGAACTCGTTCTTGCCTGCGATCTATGGCGGTACTGCTGTTGGTGGCAGCGGTTCGCGGGCACTCGCTCGGTTGGGCGTCGGAAACGGCGGTTTAGCGGTTCCCGACATTCAGTCATCGCGAATGGATACTCGTCAGCAGCGAAAACAACTCGACCTGATTCAATCGCTGAACCGAGAAAAGTTGCGACGCGAAGAGTTTGCGCCCGGCGTCGAAGGTGTGATCGAATCTTATGAACTTGCCTTTCGTATGCAGGACGCGATGCCCAAGTTGATGGACGTGTCCGACGAAACGCAGCGAACGCGTGACCTGTATGGAATCGATAATGAATCGACCGCCAACTTTGGCAAGCAATGTCTGCTGGCTCGTCGATTTGCGGAAGCGGGTGTTCGGTTCATCGAAGTTTCGCATGGCGGGTGGGATCAACACACGCGATTGACGACCGACCATGCGGCGCGAGCACTCGGTTGCGATCAGCCGATTGCCGGTCTGCTGCAAGACTTGAAGGAACGTGGTTTGCTCGAGGACACGTTGGTGGTTTGGGGCGGCGAGTTTGGTCGAACGCCTGCGGCCCAAGGTGGCGATGGTCGCAACCATAACAACAAGGGTTACACCACGTGGATGGCCGGTGGCGGAGTCAAAGGCGGTTACAGCTACGGCGAAACCGACGAACATGGTTACGAAGCGATCGAAAACCAGTGCCACATTCACGACTGGCACGCAACGCTGTTGCACTTGATGGGACTCGATCACGAGCGACTGACTTATCGCTACGCCGGTCGTGATTTCCGGCTGACCGACGTCCATGGATCGGTCGCCACGGACATTCTGGCTTAGGAACTGTCCCGAACAGCGATGCCACCCAATCCCAATTCCAACCCCAATTCCAACCCGAACGCGCAAGCGAGGGATTTTGTTTGACGCGGAAATCCCTCGCTTACGCGTTCGGGTTGGGAAATCGGGAAGTTGTTCCGGCCTACGTCTGAAACGCCCGGCATTTTGCTGAACGACCATTTGCATGACAAATAACTGTCATCTAGCGGCAGTCATGTCGCCCTTTTATTTGACCTAAATCACCTTTGTTGCCCAGTAGGTACTTGTTTTCGGATTCAACTGATAGAATACTAGCATCTTGTGATAGAAATCCGTCGCTTTGCGAGAGATGCTCTTTTGTCCACTAATAACCGCCGCGAGAAGCTTCGCGACCATATCCAGGCCTCCGGGTTTGCTGCGTTGGGGGAACTTGCGTGCTTGCTGGATGTCAGTGAATCGACGATTCGCCGCGATCTGGAATCGCTCGAGGAAGCTGGCGAGGCTCGTCGAACCCATGGCGGCGTTTATTGGACCGGTCAATCGGCGACGATTAGCGTCTTTCAATCAAGACAAGATGACGCTTGGCCTCGTAAGCAAGCGATCGGCCAAATCGCTGACACGCTGATCGAAGACGGCGACACGATTCTGCTGGACGGTGGAAGCACGGTTTATGAATTGGCCCGGCGAATCGTCAATCGTCCGCTGCAGGTGGTCACCAACTCGCTGCCCGTTGCTCATCTTTTGTCCACCAGTGATTCGATTGACCTGATCATGGTTGGCGGATGCGTTCGCGGTCGAACTTCGGTCGCGATCGGTCCGATGGCTGACACGATGTTGGCTGGTATCAACGTTTCAAAGACGTTTCTTTCGGTTGCCGGGGTCACCAAGCGAGGCTTTTTCAACAGCGACATGATGTTGGTGGAAAGCGAGAAGGCGATGATCGCCGCCGCGGATCAGACCATCGTTTTGACGGATCACACCAAGTTCGGAAAAGTCAGCCTGTCCCAGATATGTGGATTGCAAGACGTTGACCGGGTGGTCACCGACACCGGACTCGATTCCAAGTGGAATTCAGTATTGGAAACGGCGGGCGTCGAACTAATGTTGGCATCAAGTGCCGAACACGCAGACCCGAATACGTCACGCAAAACTTCGCAAAATCATTCCGGCGGCGTGCCGCCTTTAAACCATTCTCCTCAATCCGGTTCGTCCATTTCATCATGAGCATGACTGTCGATCGATCTCAAATTGAATCCCTCGTTCGCGATGCGATTCGTCAATCCATGTCTGGCGCGGGTGTTGCCGCTTCGCCCGCAAGTTCTTCGGCGAGTCCTTCTTCGCAGCCGGCCGGTTGGGTCGATGGAAAACCAAACTTGCGAGTCAGCATTTCGGCTCGCCATTGTCACCTAACCGACGAACACGTCGAGATCTTGTTTGGTGCTGGCAGCGTTTTGGAACCCGACAAAGATCTTTACCAAGATGGCTTTTACGCCGCCAAGCAAACCGTGATGGTGGTTGGCCCGCGTCGCCGCATGTTGCCCAACGTACGAGTGTTGGGGCCGACGCGTCCCTTCAGCCAACTGGAACTTGCGTTTACCGATTCAATTTCACTGGGCATCGACGCACCGGTTCGCCATTCGGGAAAAATCGAAGGCACACCGGGTTGCGTGTTGGTCGGGCCTGCCGGAAGCGTGCAGCTTGAACAGGGCGTGATTCGCGCCGCTCGCCACGTCCACCTCAACGAACATGACGCCAATTTCTACGGCGTTTCAAATGGCGACATGATGCAATTGGTGATCAAGAGCAACGACTGCTCGGTCATCTTTGACGATGTCCTTGTCCGCGAAGACAAGGCCGCCAAGCTAGAAGTACACATTGATACTGACGAAGGCAACGCGTGCAATTTGGATGCGGCTTCGGAAGTGTTTCTGCAAAAGATGCCCGGCGATTGTGCGTGCGGACATTGATTGATGTAGCTGGGCCCGCCAGGGTTCAGTCAGCACAGACTGAACCCTGGCGGGTCCAGTCAAGATGAAAACGATTCTTTACCTCCTGTTTCTGATTACGAAAGGCATCCAATTCGATGGCAAAAATTAGTGAAGCGCTCGGCATGATCGAGACCAAGGGCTTTGTCGCCATGGTCGAAGCATCCGACGCAATGATGAAGGCCGCCAATGTTCAATTCCTCGGCTGGGACAAAGTCGGTGCTGGTTTAGCAGCCGTCTTCGTCACCGGTGACGTCGCTGCTGTGAAAGCTGCAACCGACGCTGGTGCCGCTGCTGCGGGACGCATTGGTGAAGTCGTCAGCGTTCAAGTGATTCCACGTCCCCACGGCGACCTGGAAAAAGTTCTCAAGTTGCCCGCCGCGACTGGCAAGAAGTAACAACCGCAACTTCTACTCCATAAATTATCCATCAAAGAAAGATAGACAAGATGAACGACGCAATTGGATTGATTGAAACCAAAGGCTTGCTGCCGCTCGTGGAAGCAACCGACGCGATGGCCAAAGCAGCCAACGTTGAAATCGTAAAGCGAGTTGACCTTGGCGGCGGATTGGTCACAACCGTGGTCAGTGGTGACGTCGGTAGCGTTCGCGCTGCTGTCGAAGCAGGTGCCGCTGCCGCAGCCTCCGCAGGCGAATTGGTCAGCAGCCACATCATTCCTCGGCCTGCCGAAGGTTTGATTGGCGCTTACTTTAGCTAATCAGCGTTTCGTCACACCATCCCACCCATCACGGAAGATTTCCCCTCATGCTTATTCTTGTTGCAAATCTGGGTTCCACCAGTTTCAAATACAAATTGCTAGACGTCAGTGGCGAACTAACCGCCGACGTTCGGCCCGATGATCGTGTGCTTGCACGCGGTGCGGTCGAACGAATCGGTGATGCCCAAGGTGACGGTGAACCGACTAGCCGTTGTGAGGTCACCATTGGTGACTACCACCACGTCTACGAAATGCCGGTTCCCGATCATGGCATCGCAGTGCAATCGTGTTTGGATCAGTTGACCGACCCGCAACATGGTTGCTTGAAGGATGCTTCGGCGGTTTCTGCGATCGGTTTTAAAGCCGTTCACGGTGGTCGCAAAAGTGGAACGTTTTTGGTTGATGACGATGTGCTTGAAGCGATGGCGGAAATGAATGCGGCCGCGCCCGCGCACAACCCGCCCTACATCGCAGCAATGAAGTTGTTGCGAGATCGGTTCCCCAACTTGCCGTTGGTCGCCGCCTTTGAAACTGAGTTTCATGATTCGATCCCCGAGGCTCGTCGCGTTTACGCGATCCCGCCAAATTGGAGAGAAGACTATCAAGTTCAAAAGTGGGGATTCCATGGTTCCAGTCACCGTTACGTTGCCGAACGCGCCGCCGAATTGTTAGGCCGTAAAGATGCACGAATCATTTCGTGTCACCTGGGCGGAAGCAATTCATTGACCGCGATCCAAAACGGTCAAAGCGTGATGACGACGATGGGCATGACGCCTCAAACTGGGTTGCCGCAAAATAATCGAGTCGGTGATTTCGATCCGTTTGCTCTGCCGCTGTTGATGCAGCGAAGTGGCAAAACGCTCGAACAACTGCTCGCTGAACTTGCCAGCGAAGGTGGGATCAAAGGAATCAGCGAACGAAGTGGCGATCTTCGTGATGTTGAATTGGCCGCCGAGGACGGTGACGCCAAGTCCCAACTAGCACTGAACGTTTTTGTCGAAGAAATTCGTCGGCACATGGGTGGCATGATTGTCGCCATGGGCGGCGTCGATGCGATCGTGTTTACGGCAGGCATTGGCGAGAATTCAGACATCGTTCGATCGGCAGTTTGTAAGAACTTGGATTCACTGGGCATCCAGTTCGATGAAGAACGAAACCAGAACCACCGTGGCAGCAGTCCGCCCGAAGGAGGAAATCCGGGCGAGGGCTATCTGCATGCGGAATCGAGTTCGACACAAATTTGGGTTATCCCCACCAACGAAGAATGGATTGTCGCCAAACGCACCAAGTTAGCACTTAGCCATTAGCCACTAGCGATTAGCTTTTTTCACTCTTCACCCTTCACACTTCAAACGTCCAAACATGTTTCTAGCACGCGTTACCGGATCCGTTGTCAGCACTCAAAAGGTGCCAACGATGACGGGCCATAAACTGCTGATCGTCGAACCGTATCGGCTGGACGAGAAGAAGCGTGATCGCCTGGTCACGACGGGACGAACCTTCATCACGTGTGACACGCTTGGTGCAGGTGAAGGTGACTTGGTTTTGGTGTGCCAGGGGAGTTCGGCACGCCTGACGCCCGAAACAAAAACGTTGCCCATTGATGCCGTGATCACTGGCATTATCGACAGCGTCCATGTTGAAAAGAAGGCGGTCTACGACCGCAGCGACGACTGAATGAATAACCGTGGCCTAGGCTTTTAGCCTGTGATGAATTTCATCTCGGGCAACACGCCCAAGTCACGGTCAAACCAAAACAACGAACCTCACCCGAGTCTTCTAATATGCAATTTGACGAATCCATTATCCGCAATGTCGTGGCTCAGGTCTTATCCGAAGTCGGCCCCATGCCCGCTGGTAATTCTGGTCCACTTCACAAGCATGTTGCACCCGGTGCCGGTCGCAATGGTGTCTTCACCGATGTCAATGAAGCGGTTGCCGCCGCCAAACATGCTCAAGAACAGCTTCGCCTGCGAAGCATGGAAGAACGCAAACAAGTCATCGACATCATTCGCCGGATCAGCATCGATCAGTGCGAAGAGTTGGGCTTGATGGAGATGAAGGAAACGGGCGTCGGACGTCCTGAGCATAAGATCGAAAAACTCAAAACGCTCGGCGAGCTATCACCCGGCACTGAAATGCTTGAAACAAAAGCATTCAGCGGCGATCACGGATTGGCGATTATCGAGCGTGCTCCGTTCGGCGTCATCGCCGCGATCACTCCCGTCACGCACAGCTTGCCCACGATCACCGGCAACTCCGTGAGCATGATTGCCGGCGGTAATTCAGTCGTCGTCAATCCGCACCCATCGGGTAAGAAGATTGCTGCAGAAGGCGTTCGCCGCTTCAACGCTGCGATCGCGGAGGAAGTTGGCATCGACAATCTGATCTGCGTGATCGCCGAACCAACGTTGGAGTCGGCCGACGCATTGTTCACTCATCGCGACGTTTCACTGATCTGCGTTACCGGTGGTCCCGCCGTCGGTCGCGCCGCACTTCGCAGTGGCAAACGAGCCATCGTCGCAGGGCCCGGCAACCCGCCAGTGGTGGTTGATGAAACTGCTGATCTGGACAACGCAGCGAAGTGCATCATTCAAGGTGCTGCTTACGACAACAATCTGCTTTGCATTGCTGAAAAAGAAGTCTTCGTTGTTGATTCAGTTTTCGACGACATGATGGCTGCGATGGAGCGAGCGGGTGCTTTGCGATTGGACGCCACGCAAGTTCAAACGCTCACCTCGAAAGCGATCGTCAAAGTTGGCGACGACCAACACGACGCTGCCGCCAAAGAATTCATCGGCCAAGATGCAGCAGTCCTCGCCCGTGCGGCTGGTGCTCATCCCGCGGAAGGTTGCGAGCTTGTCTTTGGCGAAACTGACGAACATCACCCGTTTGTCACCGTCGAACAGATGATGCCGTTCTTGCCTTTCGTCCGTGCTCGCAACGTTGATCACGCGATCGCGATGGCTAAGGAATACGAACATGGTTTCCGTCACACCGCGATCATTCACTCACGCAATGTTAGCAACATGACCAAGATGGGCCGCGAACTTGATACGACTTTGTACATCAAGAATGGACCCAGCATGGCCAGCCTTGGGCTGGGTGGCGAAGGTTACCTATCGTTTTCAATCGCCGGACCAACGGGTGAAGGCGTGACGAATCCCAACACATTCACTCGCGAACGCCGATGCAGCATGATCGACGAATTGCGAGTCGTCTAATGCAAACCGCCAACGTTATCGGTAACGCAAGAGCGACCACGAAACACAGTTCGCTCGTCGGACAAAGGCTGGTGATTGCTCAACCGGTTGGCGTCGAAGGTGGCCCGGATGGACCGCCTTTGTTGATTTTGGATTCACTCGGATGCCGTGTCGGCGACCAAGTGATGATCACCAGCGACGGATCCGCTGTCGATGACATTACCGGAGTAGATAATTGTCCCGCACGATGGAGTGTGTGCGGGTTGATTGACTGAACTGATCGTACTGTTAAGCCACGAAGTGGCGGCAGCACTTAGCCTGGGGCGTAAGCCCCAGGAACAAAGAAAGAAGAATTCAAGAGGCCCCGACGGGGCGACACGAACGCGACGATTGATTGCTTTCGCCCCTCTGGGGCTTGTGACTCGGTTGACTCGCGAAACCTGGGGCTTACCGGCCTGTCGATTGAATAGTAGATCCAAATTTATAGTCGCCTTTTGCTCCGCAAAAGCAGCGTTTGTGGACGCAACTTTCGCGGAGCGAAAGGCGACTATGATTTAAACGACAAGCCGTTACGCCCCAGGCTAAATGCTGTCGTGCCTTCGGTACTGAGAAATTACGACTTGAAAGTTACTTAAAAAAACCTGTGTCTTCCATTCATCTTCCTGCCGAAATCACCCCAAGCATCGACATCGCGTCGATTGTTCGGCGAGTGATACATGAACTGAAGAAAATGGAAGTGGACGAAGTGATTTCCGAGCAGCCTGTCGAAACGCGAGCGACGACGTTTGTGTTCGATCATCGCGTGATCACGTTGTCGGATATCGACGGCGTGCCAGCCGCGATGAACACGATTGAATTACCAGCGGGCGGAATTGTCACACCGGCAGTTCGTGACGTGCTTCGTAGCCGAGGGATTTCAATCTCGCGCACGACGTCGAAACCAGTTGTTAGCCAAGTCGGCAAGTCCGGCTCGAAATCAAAAGCTCACTCGCCGTTTCGCCCGATCCATCTGCAACATGATGAATCGATTGACGCGGCTCTTTTGGAATCCGTTAAAAAACAGCTTTCGATTCGTGGCATCAAACTTTGCAATCGAGCCAGTCGCGGCGTGATGTTATCCAGTCGCCCGGCAACCGCAGTCTATCGCTGCATCAGCGACAATGTTTCAGCGGTTTCGATCAACCGAATGGATGACGTGATTCGGTTCAAACAAGAACTCAAGCCGTCGGTCTACGTGCTGGACGCGCAACACCTGAATTTGATCGCGATCGTCAATGCGATTGCTCAAATTGCTAGACACGGAGGCCAAAAATGAAGATGGCTCGAGTCGTCGGGAACACAACGCTGGCAAGGATGCATCCTGCAATGCACTCGTCGACCTTGCGATGCGTCGAAGTGATTGGATCGATCGACGAGATTGACAATCTGACACCGGGCGGCGACTTGATTGTCGCCTGGGATACTTGCGGATCCAGTGTCGGTGACCTCGTCGCACTCGCCGAGGGCCCCGAAGCCGCAGCACCGTTCAAACCGGACATCAAACCCATTGATGCCTCCATCGTGGCCATTTTGGATTCCTACGATATCCAGAAGCCGAATTAGTCTCCATTAACCCGCTAACTTTTCCTTTTCATCAACGAGTTTCACCATGGAAAACCTGCACAAGATTAAACAAGACATGTGCGACATCGGACGCCGTATTTACAACCGACAATTCGCTGCGGCCAACGACGGAAACATCACCGTGCGGGTCAGTGAAAACGAAGTGCTTTGCACACCAACGTTGCATTGCAAAGGCTTCTTGAAGCCAGACGACATCTCACTTGTTGACATGACTGGCAAGCAATTGTCGGGTCGTAAAAAGCGTTCCAGCGAAGCTTTGTTGCACCTGGAAATCTACAAGCAACGCGAAGACATTCGCAGCGTCGTTCACTGCCACCCACCGCACGCGACCGCATTCGCGATCGCACGTGAACCGATTCCACAGTGCATTCTGCCTGAGGTCGAAGTGTTCTTGGGTGACGTTCCGATCACGAAGTACGAAACACCCGGCGGTCAATCGTTCGCCGATACGATCATTCCCTACGTCAACAAGACGAACGTGATGATCCTGGCCAATCACGGTACGGTGTCTTACGGCGAAACGGTTGAACAAGCTTATTGGTGGACCGAAATCCTTGACGCATATTGCCGCATGTTGTTGCTGGCGAAGCAGCTTGGCAACGTGTCGTTCTTGAATGCCGAGAAGTCGCAAGAGTTGCTCGACCTGAAGGACAAGTGGGGCTACAAAGATCCTCGAAACACCGAGGACTACAAAGATTGCGACATCTGTGCGAACGATATCTTCCGCGAATCGTGGGCCGACACCGGTGTCGAGCGTCGTGCATTCCCAGCACCTCCGCCAATCAAGTCGACTGGCGACGCATCACCGTCGGCCAAACCAGCGATGCCAGCAGGTGTCGATGAAGCTCAGTTGGTCAAGGCAATCACTGATGAAGTGATTCGTCAAATGTCTAAGTAGCTTTTAGCGTTTAGCACTTAGCTATTAGCTTTTGATATGCCCGGTCTTCGCCGAAACGGCTACGACCCAGTCTCCTAAATCCTTACTATTCCTTATCCCCGATCGGCTGTTGGCTAATCGCTAACAGCTAATCGCTATGAGCCAAAAAAAATGAAAGTTTCCATCATCGGTGGCGGTGGCCTCGTCGGTTCCTGTGCTGCCTACGCATTGCAGTGCGGCGGACTTGCTAACGAAGTCGCTTTGCTTGACGTCAACGAAGAATTGGCGGTCGGTCACGCTTTGGATTTGCAGCACGGCGGACCTAGCGTCTCGAACACGGTCTACGCGGGCGGTGGCTACGAGCACATTCCAACGTCGGACATCATCTGCATCACCGCGGGCCTGCGTCGCAAACCGGACGAATCGCGTTTGGATTTGATCAATCGCAACACCGACTTGTTTGTTGACATCCTGAAGAACGTCAAAGCGGCTGGTCCAAAGTCAACTGCGATCGTTTTGGTGGTCAGCAATCCTGTTGACATTTTGACTTACGTGGCCGCCGACAAACTCGGTTTGCCGCCACAGCAAGTCATCGGACTGGGAACACAGCTTGATACGATCCGATTCTGTTCGCTGATCGCACAAGAATTAAAGGCTCCCGCGTCACAGACCAAGGCATTGATCTTGGGCGAACACGGCGAGTCGATGGTTCCGATCTGGAGCAGTGCGACGATCGCTGGTCTGCCATTGGATAAGTATCCTGGTTGGAATCCGTCGCTATCGAGTGCTTTGTTTACTCGAACCCGCGGCAGTGGTGCGGAAGTCATTAGTCGTAAGGGCGGTGCGGGATTCGCCGTTGGTATCGCAATCCGTGACTGTATCGACGCGATCATCTTGGACACGCAATCGGTGTTGCCGGTCAGTAGCATTCAAAATGGTTGCTACGGAATCCGCGACGTTGCCCTCAGCGTTCCCACGGTGCTGGGCCGAACTGGCGTTCAAGCAACGATGGAAATTGATTTGTGGCCAAAGGAAGTCCAAGGCCTAGTTCAGAGCGGTGCGGCCCTTCGCAAGACGCTTGACACGGTCATGCAACGCGTCGGTTAGGAGTCTGACCAGGGTAGTGGTCTAACCAGGGTAGTGGTTTGGCCACGGCACGGCTTGGTATCGCTATCAACAGAACCGCTAATCGACGCTGATCGAACGCTAACAAATCCAACGGTCGTGATGTAGAACACCTAATGTTTTGTTAGCGTTCGATCAGCGAAGATTAGCGGTTCAAAAATTCTGTCATATCAATCCGATGCACAACCAATTCAGCGACCGTGCGAAAGCAAAAAGCGACACGGATCGCTTTACAGCCAACAGTGATCGATGCTGTTTGGCGTTCAGGTCTCGCTGAACAAGTCTGCCAGAACGAGAACTGCATCCGGTCTGCATCGCGGCGATAGTGTTTGACCAACCGTCAATTGGCCGCGGTCTTGATAGGCATGGTTCACAGCGTCTGCAAAGACGTGGATGCATCGAGACGCCACATCGATCACCCAGTACTCGGCAACGTTGAATTCAGCATACAGTTCAGCCTTTTCTCCCATGTCCGATGGGAGGCTTGAATGAGCGACTTCAATCAGCAACAAGACATCACTTGCTTGCGGACGCCGAGCGGCGTAACGACCAGGGCGAAGCCAGGTCAAATCGGGTTCAGGGCGACTGTCAAGCAAATCGATACTTGACTGAACTCGAACGACGCAATCGCGGGAAGTCGTTGCGTCAGTGGACCACCGATTTAAATAGTCGATGTAGTCTTCGTGAACTGGGCTGGCTGGGTTCATTTCGCGTAGCTCTCCTCGGATCAGTTCAATTTTACGAGGAATCCCATCGAACGCCCCTTTGGCGATCATCTGATCGTATTCATCAGCGGTTAGGCGAAGTGCTGTGCTCATGCCCAGATTATAGACCGAACTGATCAGCCGTTTCCAGCACAAACAACGCTATCGCTCTACCAGCGATAAAACGGACGTGGTTCGTTGTCAGCAGTGTTGGGTGGAATTTGGATGAATCCATCGCTGTGGGCCAAGGCAACCAAGTCACCTGAACCTTTCGATGGAACGACAACGCCGTGACCCGCTTCGTTGATCTTGACCAGGATCATCTGATGCAGCGGTAGCAGTTTTGACTTAAGTCCCTCGACATGAATCTTGGGCTGCGAGGGAAGCCAGTTCGTTTGGCCGCTCTTCTTGGCCAGCAACGGCAGCACCATTCGACGAGCGTTCACGATTGCGCTGACTGGATTTCCCGGCAATCCGACGATCAGTTTCCCTTCGCGAGTTACTGCGCCCAGGATTGGTTTTCCGGGACGCAGGGGCAATCGGTGGAAAATGATCTGCCCGCCAACTTCAGTAATCACATCAGGAACGAAGTCGTAGTCGCCCATCGAAACACCGCCGGTCAAGATGACTGCGTCACTGTTGCCGAGCGATTGTTGTAAAGCGGTTGCCAGTTTGTCACGATCGTCACCGCAATGCTGTGACGACTGAGTTTGTAACCAGGGTTTATTGCTCAGCATCGCGACGAGCGAGTGCATGTTGCTGTTGCGCAATTGCCAAGGCTTAGGCGAATCGTGTTGCGAAATGACTTCGTCGCCGGTCGTCAACACCGAAACGTTGACGCGTTTGAAAACTGTTGGAGAGTAATGACCGAAGTTGACCAACGCAGCTTGAGTTACCGCCGAGATCCAAACCCCGGGCTCGAACACGGACTGACCAGCAGCCAAGTTTTCGCCGGACCTGCGAATGTTGGCACCTGTTTCGACAACCTTGCCTTCGCTTCGTATCTCGATCGCATTGTCTGACTCAACGGTGTCTTCGCGTTTAATCACCGCCTCGCATTCATCAGGCACGATTGCCCCAGTAAAGATTCTGAGCACTCCTTGGGCTGGCATCGGCGGAGGTGATTGTCCACACGCGGATTCACCAACGACCTCAATGGCACCAGTGATCTTCAGGTCTGACATGCGAATCGCGTAGCCATCCATTGCCGATACATCGGCCGCAGGTGAATCGCGATCGGCGTTGACGGGATCGGCTAGGACTCGGCCAATGCACTCGTTTGCACCGGAGTCGATCGGTTGGATGGCAAGACGATCGGCGAGGGCACGCAGTGCGTCGTCAGGATGGTCAAAGGCGTATTGATTGTTGTTCATGTCAGTAATGTATCAAGCAAAAAGTTAATCGCGTGGGCTTCACAAGCAACGTAGGCCGGAACTGCGCTCCGCTTGTTCCGGCCTACAATTCTGACAAGCGATGGCCGCGTCATCCTAGTTTTAGGTCTTCCGGACGATTGATATTTCGGCAGGAAGTCTTCGTAAGGGCGACACTTTGAAAAGGAATGTCTTTGATCCATTTCATCAGGCTGCGTTGATCGTTCGCGAGGCTAACGCGTAAGCCTTCGATCAACGACGTTGGATAGATCGCGATCAGCGGTTCGATACGATCTGAAAACGCGACCGCTGGTTCTTGCTTTTGATTCCAAGTGGCGATCAGCAAGGACAGATCTCGGTCAGTCAAGAAGGGAACGTCGATTGGCGTACACAAGCATGCTTGGAAATCATTGGCCTTGGCAAATTCAAGCGATGAAAGTACGCCCTGCATCGGGCCCTGGTCGGCAACTTGATCTTCGATCAGTGAAAACGAATGTTCAACAGAGCAATGCCCACTGATCGCGACAGACAAGGATTGTTTTTCTAGTCGTTTGGTTGCGACGTCAAAGAGTGAATTGCCGACTGCGTGGTACTCAGCCGCATTGCTTTCTGGCGGAGCAGGGCAGGGCAGGGCGGCTTTGTCTTGTCCCATGCGTGTCGATTTTCCACCGCACAGAACAACACCCAGGATCGACGAAGAGTGGTTCACGATTTTGGTTGATCACCGACGACATCTTCGACCCAACTGCGAGCACGCATCATGGTTGGGAATCCAATCGTGGGTGCGGATACGACGGCGACGTGTCGTAGGTCTTCGGCGGTGCAACCGGCTTCCATTGCTTTGCGGCAGTGAGAGTGCGACGCGCCTTCCAGGGCTGCGCCGATGGAAACTGCCAGCTTCACCAAGGCGACTTCACGAGCGGAGAGTGGGCCAGCTTCCTTGGCGGCTTTGCCAAACGCTTCGTAAGCCTGCATCAAGTCAGGATAGGACTCGTGCATTTTCTTGTAGGACTTTGGGATCATGATTTCAGGATCTGTTCAATGAGGGAATCGATGGTGTAGGGATTGGCTTCGGCGGAAATCTCTAGTCCAGCTTTGCGAACCGCAGTGGAAGTGATCGGTGACAGGCTTGCGATCTTTGTCTTTGTTAAAGCATCGCCAAACATTCGCGACAGGCTTTCGGCGGTCGCGCTGCTGGTGATCGTGGTCCAATCAATGTTGCCATCTCGCATCGAATCGATGACGGCCGGATCAGCTTTTTCGACATCGCTATTTTCATAGGCGATCACTTGATGAACGATCGCGCCGGACTGAGTAAGAAGTACTGGCAACGTGTCGGCACCGCGACTGGCTCGGATGACCAGCACTTGCTTTCCGGCCAATTCATCCGCTATGGCGTCGGCCAACGATTCGGCACTGAAATCTTGCGGAACCACATCGGTTCGCAAGTGATAGTCTTGAAACAGTCTGTTGGCGGTTTTGGAACCGATGCATCCGATCAACTTGCCTGCGAAGCTGCGGATGTCAGCGTTGGATTGCTGCGTGAAGTGATCCATGAAATAGCGAACACCGTTCTCGCTGCAAAAGATCACCGCATCAAATTCATCGAAGCGATCAGTCACTTGCTGTAATTCAGTCCTGTCTTTGACTGGACCAGTTTTGATCGCCGGATGGACCAAAACATGGGCCCCCAAATCGCGTAGCGGACCGGCCAGTGATTCCGCTTTATCGATCGGACGAGTGACCAGAACGGTTTGCCCGTGGAGCGGTCGGCGAGTGACCCAGTCCATCGACTCGGCCAGTTCGGTGACCGGTCCGATGATCGTGATCACGGGCGGACGAAACTTGGACGCGGGTGTTAGATGCCCGGCGACTTCGTCGAGCCGGCAATGGATCGCCTGCTGATCGGGCAGACTGCAGCGGCGGATGATCGCGGCGGAGGTCGCTGGATCCTTGCCCGCTTGGATCAGCGAATTCGTCCAGGCCTGGGCAGTGGTGACGCCCATGTAGACGACCAAGGTACCAGGGAAATTCGCCAACGCCTGCCAATCGAGAGCTGATTCGACTTTGCCAGGTTCTTCGTGACCGGTCACCAGGGCGACGGCGGACGCCAGACGCCGGTGAGTGATGGGAATCCCAGCAAACGACCCGGCCGCCAGTGCTGCGGTGATTCCAGGAACAATTTCAAAGTCAATTTCCGCTTCTCGAAGTGCGTCGACTTCCTCGGATGTCCTGGCAAAAACCGCTGGATCGCCTCCTTTTAGCCTGGCAACGGTTTTCCCTGCCACTGCGTGGGCCAGCATTTCTGCGATGATCTCGGGTTGCTTCCAAATGCGACTTTGCCCGTGTTTTCCAACGCAAATGTGCTCTGCGTGGGGTGCGTGGGCCAGCAAATCGACGTTGGAAAGGCCGTCGTAGAGCACCACATCGGCTTTTCCCAGCCGATCGGCCCCGCGCAGCGTCAAAAGGCCCGGATCGCCGGGGCCTGCACCGATTAAAAAGACTCGTCCTATACCCATCAAGGTTCCTAAAATAGACTCTGGACAGCAGCCGTCCATGTCGCCATACTACGCGGCTCAAAAATCAAACCGCGGCCCTCACCAAAAATAAAGAACTGGCCCAATAAAACTATGCCAAATACAGCAAGTGCGAAGAAACGACTTCGCCAAAACGACAAACTCCGTCTCCTGAACCGTTCTCGCAAGAGTGCTCTTCGCAGCCAAATTCGCAAGGTACGCGAAGCAGTGCAAGCAGGGGACGCAGAAAAGGCGCAATCCGAGCTACGTTTGGCTCAAAAGCGAATCGATCAAGCCGCCGGCAAAAACATCATGCACAAGAACGCCGCCGCTCGAACCAAGAGCCGTCTGGTCAAGCTAGTCAAAACCGCCGGCTAATTCAGCCGTTCGTTGAAATCATCGAAAAACCACCTGTGAGTTACAGGTGGTTTTTTTCGTGCGCATCGTTTAACCGCGTGGGCATCGCCCCGCGCGCTGCGCTGTGCTTTTCAGATCCAGGACGAACGCGCGGGGCGTTGTCTGGGGTGATGAAAATGTGTCGTTGTCAACTTGTCACGACCCTTGAAAGTAGAAAGTAGGCCGTAGCGAGCCATAGCGAGTTACGGCGGTGCGCAAATTGCCGTAACTCGCTTTGGCTCGCTACGGCCTACATGCTGGCGATCAGGCAATTGTGCCGTTGCCACAATGTTTCCCAGCGTTCCAGTTCGTGTTGCCTGCCATGTTGTTACTTGCCCAATTTGCTGCGTTGCAATGATTTTCATCAGGCCAGGCTTTGTCCGGGAACCAGAAAGTAGGCCATAGCGAGTTACGGCGGTGCGCAAATTGCCGTAACTCGCTATGGCTCGCTACGGCCTACATGCTGGCGATCAGGGAAATGTGCCGTTGCCACCGTGCTTTACAACGCTGCAGTTTGTGTTGTC
>NZ_LWSK01000034.1 GCF_001642955.1 Rubripirellula obstinata
GGTCAATTTACATTTTTCAGTGTTCATTTTGCAATTTGCAATCAACACCGAGGCCGGTCAGCCACAAACCCCCAAAGTCGTCCAGTTTCCCTCCACGCAAACATTTTCATCAGCCCAGGCATCGCCTCGCGCGTTTCGTTCCGGGTGGACGCGCGGGGCGATGCCCACGCGGTTAAACAATTTAGAAACTCTTCACGGCGTTGGGCTTCTCTCGCTTGCGCGCCCACGGCTCACTCAATCGCTTTTCTGCATCTAAAATGTGGAATCTGATCCACTTTGTGAAGGTTCGTGCGGGGTTTTGGAAACCTTCCCCCTGACCTTACGTTAAGCCTGGTAAACCTTGCGGCGTCACGATTGATGCGTCAAGCATGGGAGACGAATGTTCCGAAGCAAACACTCGTACCGGTGTTGCCGGTTCGTAGGACGGCGGACTTTTTGTGAACCCGCCCACCTGCAGATTTGTTTGCTTCGGCAATCGGTCTGTGGGATCAGATCACCTGAATGATTCGGGCCCGCAAGTCTATGCGAACGTTCTTTAAAGTTTCCCACGTCCGAGTCCTTTTGTTGGCTGCGGGTGTGCTGGTTGGCTGCTGTTGTGCAAACCAAACAGCCACTGCTCAAAATAGCAACAGTGCAAGGGTTTCGGATGTCAGCACCAGTCAGCGGAGTTCCGCTGGTCGGGTTTCCAGTTTGCGTGAAACTCCGACGGTTCGAGCAATTCGGCGTGTGTCGCCAGCCGTGGTCAATATCCACGGTCAGAAAATGGTTCGATCCACCGCCGCGGGCATGGCCGGTGCCACGGGGCCAGATTCGTTCAAGCAAGTCAACGGCATGGGCACCGGTGTCGTTATCGATCGCCGCGGATACGTCATCACCAATTACCACGTCGTCGAAGATGTCGAAGAGATTCGCGTCACGCTTAGCAACGGCGAAACGACTTCGGCCGAATTGGTTGCCACTCGAGTCCGAAACGACTTGGCGTTGATCAAGGTCAATGTTCCTGAATCCTTGCCAACGATTCCACGCGGCACCAGCAGCGACCTGATGGTTGGCGAAAGTGTGATCGCGATCGGCAACGCGTTTGGTTACGTCCACACCAGCACTCAGGGCATCATCAGTGCATTGCACCGTGACGTGCCAGTGAATGAATCACAAGAGTATCACGACCTTATTCAAATCAGCGCGGGCATTAACCCTGGAAACTCCGGCGGCCCGCTTTTAAATATCGAAGGCGAGATGATTGGCGTCAACGTGGCTGTCCGCGTTGGTGCTCAGCAAATCGCTTTTGCGATCCCAATCGATCAAGTGGTTGAGATCGTGACCGAGATGATTGAACAGCACAACGAACAACGATTATTGACGGGGATGCGAGCCACCGGCGGACCCCGCGACGGAGATGGTATTACGATCGCCAATGTCTCCGCCAGCAGTCCAGCCGCACGGGAGGGATTGAAGCCAGGAGACCGCGTGGTCCGCGTTGGCTCGCAACCAGTGGATGACCGGCTGGATTTTGCTCTTGCGATGCTGGAAGCAGCACCGGGTCGAGCGATGAAGATCGAAGTGGAACGTGGCGGCAAACATTACGACCTTGCCGTCACCGCGCAGGCCCCAGCCGGACAAACGTCCAAACTGGGATCCCAACGTGCGTGGACCATGATTGGTGTCAAAGCCAACACCGTTCCTGAAACAACGATGACACGCTTGAACAGCCGCATGCGTACCAAGTATCGCGGCGGTCTGTTGATCACCGCCGTACGTCCCGGTTCCGCAGCCGATCAACAAGGCATCGTCGCCGGTGATGTGTTGCTGGGCATTCATGGTTTTGAAACCACGACGCTTTCGGGCCTAGCCAGTATTCTGGAGCATCCCGAATTGCAACGCGGCCCACGGGCAAAGTTCTACTTGGTTCGCCGCGAGGAAACACTGTTCGGCTACATGCGACTGGCATCGATGCCAACGTCCAACCGACGCTGATACCGCGTAAAGCTGTAACCTAGAGCGATCGCGTCCTGGGGCAAACTTCGACTAGTTGCAGGCCCGCACCTGCACCGATGTTTGCCGACCCAGCTAGGACGAGTTCGCCAGGTTACCAAACCACCGATGGCTTTCGCGGGACCACGATCACTCTGGCACGTCAATCACTGCCCTGTCATCCGTGGTCCCGCGAAAGCCATCCGTGGTTAACTCAATCGCTTGACACTCAGACCGACCTCGTCGATCGTCAACTCAGCTTCGATCTCTGGCACGCCGCCAGTTGCGGCTCCCGTGTGGACAATCAAATTGTTAGCGATCTTTGCGATCCCGTCGTGGTGTGTATGACCGCAGATCACGGTCACGTTGATCGATGGATGACTGGCCGCAAACTCGCGAAGCACGCGACCAACCGCTCCGCAGACAAAGAACGGTGACCAGTTTTCGTCGGTGGTTTTGCCTTCGTACCAGCATGCTTCGCAAAACGGTGGCACATGCGTTGCGATCAGGACATGGGCTGCATCGCCGGGAATCTGGTCCAGCTTGGACGACAGGCGGTCGGCACATTGTTGCCCAAGTTCTATCAGCTTCTGTTTCCAATGATCAGAAGCGAGGTCGCGGAAGTCGTCGATCCGTTTGAAATCGTTTAGCCTTACGAACGACGTTTCATAATTCCCTTCGACCGCGTCGCCCCATCCGTCGTCACCGATCAGGTAGGTGTTGGTTGCCAGTTCAATCGGTTGCGAATCAGTGAGGTAGACCAGTCGATCGTCACCGCGAACATGATGCACAACGCGACGAGTGGTTTCCCCAATGTTGCTGCCGTAAAAATCGTGATTGCCGAGCACGAAGAAAACGGGCACTTTCGCTTCGTCCGCCAACGAATCGAGCGTTGCAAGTAACTGATCACTTTCGGCGATGTCACCGGTCAGGATGATCGCGTGGGTTTCATCATCGACCGCGCAAAGCAGCGGCGACCAATCGGTCGCCGCTGTGTCGATTAGATGCAGGTCGGTTGCCCACAATAGTTTCATGCGAACTTCTTTAGCCGGCAAGCTTGCTGGCTGCTTTGGCGAGAGCTTCTGCCTTGTCAGTTTTTTCCCAACTGAATTCACCGTTGGGACCAGGTTCGCGACCAAAGTGTCCGTGAGCGGCGGTGACGCCCATCACTGGTTTGGTCAAACCAAGTTCGCTGATCAATCCGCGAGGTGTCAACGAGAAGTGATCGCGGATCAATTGAACCATGTCGGAATCGCCGATCGTGCCGGTTCCAAACGTGTTGACGTTGACACTGACAGGTTCGGCAACACCGATCGCATAAGCCAGTTGTACTTCGACTTCGTCAGCCAACTTTGCGGCGACCAAGTTCTTGGCAACGTAGCGAGCCATGTAAGCGGCACTGCGGTCAACCTTCGATGGATCCTTGCCGCTGAACGCGCCGCCGCCGTGACGACCGCGACCGCCGTAGGTATCGACGATGATCTTGCGACCGGTCAAACCGGTATCGCCATGAGGTCCACCGATGACGAACTTGCCGGTCGGGTTGATGTGATAGATCGGGTCGCCGGAAAGGAACGCGGCGGGCAACATCGGCTTGATCGCTTTGTCGATGATCAATTGCTTGGCTTCCTCGGTGATCGCATCGCCCTTGGGTGTCAGGATCGATTCGTCGTGTTGGGTACTGACGACGACGGTGTGAATGCGGATCGGTTTGTTGTCGCTGCCGTATTCAACGGTGACTTGGCTCTTGCTGTCGGGACGTAACCAAGGAATTTCGCCACTGGCGCGAAGTTCAGCCAGCTTTTCGACGATTCGGTGCGACAGGTGAATCGGCAGCGGCATCAAAACATCGGTTTCGTTGCAGGCGTAACCAAACATCAAACCTTGGTCACCAGCACCCTGTTCGCCATCGACATCGGAAGCCTTATCGACACCTTGAGCGATGTCGGCGGACTGTTCGTGAATCGCGTTCAGAACTCCGCAAGCGTCGTAGCTGAATCCGATGTCGCTGTGGATGTAGCCGATCTTCTTGATTGTTTCGCGAACGATCTCTTGAACATCGACATAATGGCTGGTACGAACTTCGCCTGCGACGACGACTTGGCCGGTCGTTACCAGGGTTTCGACAGCGACGCGAGCGTCGGCGGGGTTGGGGTCATTGGCTAGAATATCGTCAACGATCGCATCGGAGATCTGGTCGGACACCTTATCTGGGTGTCCCATGCTGACTGATTCACTGGTAAAGAGGTAGCGATTGTCGCTCACGTGGGTTCTCCGGCGGGGAACATCGGGCTGGCTTCTCTCGAAACCGCCACAGGGTATAGACTGAGTTAGAACGACACAAAATACTTCGTCGAGCCCGTTTAGAGAAGCGCACAGAGCGGCAATGGCGAGAACGCAGGACGTTGAGAGCGAAAACGAGTTGTCTGAGAGCCAAAAACAGCCGAAATCCCGCACCACGCTCGGCGTTGGCAATCGTTCTGTAAACTCGCTCGAATCGGCGATCGACCTGACACCGCCCACTCGAACCGCCCCCGCATTGTTGTTGTCGATGCTAGTCCACGTCGTGGCATTGGTCGCATTGGGATTGTTGGTGGCTCGGGCACCCAGCGGAACCGGCCAAGTTGCCGATCGCCCGATTGGGATCGCACTGGCCCACGTGATGCCAGATCGCACACGCTATACCGATCCAGCTCAAAGCCCGCTTGAACCAACCGAACAGAAATCTTCTGAAGAGGCCACCGCTGCAGCAGCCAGTTCGGCCGCCGCTCCGCCCAGCATCGCACCGCCGATTGACCTCGATGGAATTTTGGAAAGCGTCCAAGCCACGCCGTCGCCAATCAGTGGCACTGGAATGGCGGGGGAAGCCAACCTGGACGGTGACGCGTTTGGCAGCGCGTCGGCTAGCGGAACGACTAGCGATTCGAGCGATGCAACAACGATGGTGTTCGGCGTCTCGGGTAGCGGATCAAGATTTGTGTACGTCTTTGATCGCAGCGACAGCATGAACGGCTACGGCGGGCGACCACTGCGAGCGGCCAAACGCGAACTGATTCGTAGCTTGGAAAGCTTGACCGATCGGCAGCAATTTCAACTGATCTTTTACAACGACAAACCGACTCCGTTTCGAATGTCAGGCATCCCGCTGCAAATGATGGCGGGTGAAGACAACAACAAGATCGCCGCTAGCCGATATGTCGGTTCGATCATGGCCTACGGAGCGACTGAGCATGAATCAGCGTTGAAGATGGCGCTGCGATTGGGCCCCGACGTGATTTTCTTTTTGACCGATGCCCGAATTCCGCGGTTGTCTTCGACTCAGCTTCGCGAAATCCAGCGGCGTGCCGGGCAAGGCGGAACGACCATTCACGCGATCGAATTCGGCAGCGATCCGGCCGCGCCCAGCGAGAGCTTCTTGCGTGACCTGGCCGCGATGAATCAAGGCCAATATCGATACCTAGATGTCAGCACCTTGGGGCAACCCAAACCATGATTTATATGCTGCGGCCCACGTTGGTTTCAATCTGCGTCTTTACTTTTGTTGCATCTATTGCGTACGCCGCTGACCCAACAGAAAATCCGTCGGATCAAATTTGGCTCTCACCGCCCAAGCCCACGTCCTCGACGAGCAACTGGTACGCTCAGCCGATTGATGCACCCCGAGGCCGCGTGATCGAATTCGATGCAACGCGGCTGACCTACGCCGTAGAGTCTAGTGATCGCAAAGTCACCGTCGCGGCCGATCGAGTCCTATGGATTGAACCGTCAAGTGTTCCTGAGGACGAATCAACCATGATCCGCCTGTTTGAAGCAGGCGAATTTGGAAAGTCGCTTTCGTATCTGCCAGATGTCTTGAAAGCACGTCCGCCGGTTTGGCGTCAGCAGTGGTTGACGATGATGTCGGCATGTGCGGCGCATCGCAGTGGTCGTGCGAAAATCGCTTTGGACTTGGTCGAACAATTGGATCGTCGGCCGTTGCCGCCGATGGTGATTGCTTGGTTACCGATTCAGTGGAATGGAGGCCTTGCATCGGGCGTTGCAAATCAGCAGGCGGGTGAGCGAATCGATGACGAATCGTTGCTGGTTCAGTTGGTTGCGGCAAGCTGGATGTTGACTTCGCCCGATCGAAGCACCGCCATCAACAAGCTTCAGTCATTGACTCGCAATCGAGATCGATTGGACGTCGCTCGGCTGGCACAGGTTTTATTGTGGACCACCAAACCGCCGGCGGAAGTCATCGAATCAGAATCCAAATGGCTGGTGCAACTCGATTCGTTTCCGATGGTGATGCAAGCCGGACCATCGATGGCTCTGCAACGAAAACTTCGTGCGTCGGGCCAAATCGATTCGGCCAATCGCCTGCTATGGTCGAATCAACTCACGCCCATCCATCGGTGGCTTGGCTTAGTTGAATGACAGCTCAGAAAGTGTAGCCGAGTTTGTCTCAAACTCGATCGTGCTGGATTGGCAAACGGCGCGACCGTGGGAGGTTGAGACAACCTCCGCTACACAGTGTAGCCGAGTTTGTCTCAAACTCGATCGCGTTTGATTGACAAACGGCGCGACCGTGGGAGGTTGAGGCAACCTCCGCTACACAGTGTAGCCGAGTTTGTCTCAAACTCGATCGCGCTTGATTGGCAAACGGCGCGATCGTAGGAGGTTGAGACAACCTCCGCTACACTTTGCTAAGCTGAACAAAAGAGCCCCCGCCGATGCGGGTGACGAAACTAATAACATTGATTGAAAGAGAAAAGGCGAAGCACATGGGAATGATCAAAGATTTTAAAGAGTTTGCGTTCAAAGGAAATCTGATCGATATGGCGATCGGGATCATCATGGGGACGGCTGCCGCCGCGATCGTGAAATCGTTTATCGACAACATCATTTCGCCGCTGATCGCAGTCGTCGCCGGGGTGCCAGACATGTCGGGTTTGAAATACCCGCTCGGTCAAACGATTGAAAATGCCAAAGGCGAAACGGTGCAAGCTGCGATTCACTACGGGACCTTTCTGCAAAATGTGATCGACTTCACCATTTTGGCGTTCGTCATCTTCCTTGCCCTGCGAATCACCAGCAAATGGATGAAAAAGGCCGAAGCGGAAGCTCCCACGCCTCCGGACATCGTTCTTTTGACCGAAATCCGTGACGCCCTGAAGAAATAATCTTGGCGTGCTACAATCAACGATTCACAGACGGCTGATCCGATTTGGACCAGCCGTTTTTCATAGCAGCCAGTTCAAAGTCAGATCCGATGTTCGTTGACCGTATCCAAATCCACCTGATTGCCGGCACCGGCGGCGACGGCTGCATGAGCATGCGTCGCGAAAAGTACGTGCCACGTGGTGGCCCCGATGGCGGCGATGGCGGCGACGGTGCGAGCATCATTCTGGAGGCTCAATTAGGCGTGAACAGCTTGGCAGCCCTGATTGGCCGCCACCATTACCGCGCGCCCGGCGGCAGCAACGGCAGGGGCGCGAAATGCAATGGTAGGAAAGGGAATGATGTTCACATCCAAGTCCCACCGGGCACGACGGTCATCGATGCAGCGGGCGGATTTGTGATCAAGGATCTCAAAAAGCCCGGCGATCAGTTCGTGATTGCTCGCGGTGGCAAAGGTGGCAAGGGCAACGCTTACTTCAAAACCAGCACCAACCGTGCGCCTCGCGAAAGCACCCCCGGCGAGGTCGGTGAAGATCGATTGGTGATTCTGGAACTAAAATCCATCGCCGATGTCGGCTTGGTCGGAAAACCCAACGCGGGCAAGAGCACGTTGCTTAGCCGAATCAGCAGTGCGCGACCCGAGATCGCCGATTATCCGTTCACCACAAAGCATCCCAACTTGGGCATCGTTGACGTTGGCGAACGTTCCTTTGTGCTCGCTGACATTCCTGGATTGATCGAAGGTGCCAGCGAAGGCATCGGGCTGGGGCATGAATTCCTGCGACATATCGAGCGAGCCGGATTGCTGGTACATCTGGTTGAACCAGAGCCCACCGACGCAACCGATCCGATCGAAAACTACAAAGCCATCCGCGACGAACTGCGCCAGTACGACGAAGACCTAGCCAAGCGAGACGAAATCATTGTCGTCACGAAGTGTGAATCCGAGTCGGCAGCAGAAGTTCAAGAAGCACTCGCGTCGATGACCGGCAAGCCCGTGTTCCTGATCAGCGCCGTAGTTGGCGACGGTTTGGATAAGTTAAAGACTGAAATCATCGATCGTGTTGAGGCTAGACGTGCGCAGATGATCGAGGATGGCGAAGAGGTCACGTTGCTGCGTGAAGCGGACGTGGAAGCCAGTGATATTGGACGCACCAAACGTGTGCCACCTCACTTGGCCGGTCCCACCAGCGACCTTTCGGACGATCGACAAGCCAAGGACGTCGAATCTTGAACCCAGAACAACGCGTTTGCACCGTCGCGGTCGATGTAGGAAACACGGCGGTCAAGTTGGCTGTCCGCAACGGAAACAACATTGCCGATCGATCGATCCCGATCTGTACCAAATCTTGGCATTCGGATGCGATCGATTGGGTCAGCGATCAATTGGGCTGCAGCAACATTCGTTGGCTCGTTTCGAGTGTCCATCGAAGTGCTGCCGAGAGCCTGATCCGTGCGATCGAAGATCGGCCTAGCCAGTCAGCCATCGTGAAAGTGATTCGCCATCAAGATGTTCCGATGCAGGTTTGTGTCGACGATCCGGCATCGCTGGGCATCGATCGGTTACTTAGTGCGTTTGCGGCTGTGCAGCTCAGTGCGTTTGCGGCTGTCAGCATGGAAAGCAGCACTATAGACGGCAGCGGTGGACTGGTCGTCATCGATGCAGGTTCCGCGATCACGGTGGACTGGGTCGACGGCAACGGATCGTTTCGAGGCGGCGCGATTCTGCCGGGGTTAAGGTTGCAGGCGAAGTCGCTGGCCACCGGCACGGACGCACTTCCCGAGATTGATTGGAATGGGGAATCACTTGCATCTTTGCCCGCAACCAACACTCGCGACGCAATCTTTGGCGGGATTCTGCTTGGCGCGGCGGGCGCGATCGACACTTTGGCCCAGCATTACTTGCGTCATGATTCGGCATCGATCGATCCTGCTCGAAAAAGCCAGGTCGTGATCACGGGCGGGGACGCCGCTGCGATTTCAGCACATCTGCAATGCTCTCATCGACATGTTCCCCACTTGGTTTGCCAAGGCTTACTAGAATTAGGTGACGGTTGACCAAGTTGACCGTGTTTCTTTGGCGTTTGCCGATGAAATCACTCGTCAATGTTTCCACCCGAGTTGTCGCAATATGGCTGTCAAGAAACTATCGGACCTGTTGCCGATCAGTGACAACAACACCAACCCGAATGCCTATCAGGTGTTTGGTTTGACGGTGGGCGAATCGAATTCCGAAGTGATCGAGCGTTCGATCGAATCGATGATCGCGAAAGTCAAATCAGCCAAGCCGGAAACCGACCCCGCGTTGTGGAAGCAGATTGCCGGAATCGTTCAGGCTGCGCGCTTGACGCTGATCGATCAAGACAAGAAGTCGAGGCTGGATGCCCGAATCAAGCCTGCTTCATCGTCGGCGTCAAAACCAGTCGATCCATTGGCGGCGTTGTTGCCGCCGGTGAACCCAATGCAACCGGTCGCTGGCCAGAAATCAACGTCCACCGATGCCGCTTCCCCAAACCCACCCAAGACGCCCAGCTCGATGCCGCCGGGGCTGTTTTCAACGCCGGTAGCCGACGTTCCAGCCGCCAAGAGTCCCGCGGGTGATCGTGCTCCGATTAAAAAGAAAACCGAAGCTGCGACAGCGAAAGTGAATGTCCCCGACGTGCCGCCTGAGGTGCCGATCGCACCGTTTTCAATTCCTGAACCAAACGTACCTGAACCGCCGACTCCTGAGCATCAAGTTCCTGGGCGGCAAGTTCCTGAGCAGCAAGTTCCTGAGAGGCCGATCGTAAGTGACGCATCCGAACGGTCAACCAGACGGCCCAGACGACGGCGAAAGTCGGTCTTTGTTCCCGTGATTATGTCACTGATCACGTTGGGATTGATGGCGGTGGTTGGATTGCTGGCCTACGCTCTTTTCTTTCGTCAAGAAACAATCGCAATCTCCAGTAGCGATGGCAGCGTCAACATCACGACCGGCAGAAACAATTCAAAGCCATCACCAACCCAACCCGCGGTTCAGCCGCAAGCCCAAATACCAGTTGTCGAGAGCGAACCTGTCCAAAGCGAACCCGCAAACATGGAATCGCCGCCATCATTTCCGTCAATGTCGATGGAGCCGGCAATAGAGCCGCCGATGGACATGCCAATGAATACAGCGGAGCAAACACCGCAGGAAATGATCGAGGAAACATCGGCGGCCGAGATGCAGGCAGTTCCAACGTCACCTCCGAATCCAAACGCCGACGCTGAATTGGCAGAATTGACGTCGGCGATACGCCAGGGTGATTGGTCTGCGATGTCGAAACTTACCGAATCAATCTATCAAATGAAGTTAAGCTCCGAGCAACAGGCCGATGCGGATGGTTTGTTGAGCGTTGCCGAACTTGCCGTCTACTATCGCAGAGGCATTGAACGAGCGATCGCGGAACTCAACGCTGGCGATGACTTCGAGGTAAAGAACGGCTTTCGAGTGGTTGTGGTCAGCAAGACAAATCAAAGCTTGGCAGTACGTTACAACGCGAATATTCGAGAATACACTTTCGACGAATTGCCTCTTTCGTTGGCGCACCGTTTAGCAACCTTTCAGATTCCAGAAGGTCCCAGCGGTGAAGCTGCCAAGGCGGTCTATCAAATGGTCGCCCCCAAATCGAATGCAGGATATCGAACTCAGGCAATCGGATGGCTCGGGGACATTGAGCAACCTATCGAGGGTGCCGACCGAGACCAATTGGTGCAGACTCTTCAAGCCATCTACGGCGAAAACTAAACGACCGGACGATTCATGGATGCAACCACCCAGCAGACCACTCAATTGCTTAGCCGTTTGATTGAATTTCCGTCAATCAGCAGCACGAGCAACCGTCGAATCTCCGATGACATCGCTGGTTTTCTGAACGAAATGAGGTTTAGCGTCGAAGAAACGAGTTACGTTGACGACGCAGGGGTTCAGAAAGTGAACCTGGTCGCTTGCCGTTATCCTGGTACTGACTTTGATCAAGTCGGCGGGTTGGCGTATTTTGCGCACTCCGATGTGGTCCCTGTCCCCACATGGACTGGCCCGAAAAACGAAAATCAATCCGGGGCCAATCAATCCGGGGGCAATCAAACCGGGGCCAATCAAACTGAGACCAATGCAGCATTCGATCCCGTTCTCTCTGGCGATCGGCTTTACGGTCGCGGTGCCTGTGACATGAAAGGCTCGATTGCGACGATGCTAACCGCAGCAGCGTCAATTTCGATTGATGAACAAACACGCCCGTTGTGGATCGTCTGCACGGCCGACGAAGAAGTGGGGTTCGATGGAGCCAAGCACCTCGTCAAACACTCGGCCGCCTACCGAGACATCGTCCGTGCACAGCCGATTGCGATCATCGGCGAACCCACCGAATTAAATGTCGTACATGCGCACAAGGGCATCACCGGTTTTGAGGTCACCAGCCACGGCCGGTCAGCGCATAGCAGTACCGATGACGGCATCAACGCAAACGAAGCTTTGATGCCGATCTTGCAACTGGTCGAAGAAATCAATCAAGCGACTCGTCGTGATACCGAATACCACGACCCGCGTTTTGACCCTCCGCATCTGTCGTGGAATTATGGAATCCGCAATTCTGAATCGGCGATCAACATCACGACCCAGCAAGCCAGCGTTTGGGTCACTTTGCGAACCATGCCGGCGATCGACGGCCAGGACTTGATCGAACGGGTTCGACACAAGGCTGCTGAATTGAAACTTGATTTCAAGCTTTACGATGGCGGTTCGCCGGTTTGGATTGATGCCAATCAGCCCTTCATTGACGAACTTTGTCAGATGACGCACACGTCGCCGCAAGTGGTTTGTTATGGAACCGATGGCGGCGAGTTTTCAGAACTTGGTCGCCGCGTGGTTCTGGGGCCCGGCAGTATCGAACAAGCACACACTTCGGATGAATGGATCAGCTTGGATCAATTGAAGGCTGGGACGGCATTGTATGCCGATCTGATTCGCCGATATTGCTGTCAGGCGTAGCTGGACAGCGACCTGCCCGTAGCTGATCCCGCCAGGGTTCAGTCGAGCTACAACCGCTCGTGAAGGGTTCTAGTCTGGAAAAACACGTGTTAGATCGTTTAGCCGCGCGGGCATCGCCCCGCGCGTCGCGCGGATCGGAACTTGCGGATCGGAACTCGCGGGGCGATGCCCACGCGGTTAAACGATTTAGAAACTCTGCATGGCGTTGGACTGAACCCTGAGCGGGATCCGCTACGAGTCTAAATAGCGTTAGCCATTGCCGCCGATGATGTCGCGAACTCGCAGGCCGAACTTGTCGCCGATTTTGACGGTTTCGCCTGTCGCGATCACCTTTCCACCCGCTTCTAGCAACAGCGGTTCGTCGCAATGGGCGTCGAAAGTCAGCATCGAACCGGGCACTAATTCAACGATTCGCGACAATGGGACCATTTTTCGAGCTAGCGTGACGCTGACGGGAGTCTCGATCGACAAGACGGACTTAGAATAGGCGTTTTCTGCTTGCGGCATCTAAGTCTCCCTTGTGGCGGTTTTCGGCGCTGATCTTTTCCCGGCCCCGTTTCTGGCGGTGGCAGCCCATTTTGAAGTTATCGGCGGATCTAGCCGGTAAAGATTGCCCAGACTCTTCCGAAGCAACGAAAAAGGCAAATACCATGTGCTTTCTACGGGTATCCCCCCGTTGGGGCGGTGTGGTTTGTCGATGCCCGTGGATACATTGGTCAAATCGATTGGCAAGCCATGCATCGCTCACCAGCATGCTGACAACGCTGTCGGTCGAAAAAATTAACTAACAACCGATCTTTGAAATCGAAAGCCGCGAGATGTGCTTACTGGCTGTTCAATACCGCTTAGTCCCCGAAAGTCCCATTTTGGTTGCTGCCAATCGGGAAGAGTACGTTGATCGCCCCTCACAGACGCCGTCCATTCAATCCGGCAAGCCACGCGTGCTGTGCGGGATTGACCAAAAAGCGGGCGGCACATGGTTGGGAGTCAATCAGAATGGCGTGTTCGTGGGCATTTGCAACCGGGCAACAACGATGCCGCTGTTTGGACAGCGTTCCCGCGGGCTGCTCGGATTGGACCTGCTTCGCTGCACCTCGGCGGCACGCGCATTAGAAAAGGCAGAAACCGAGTTCGCCAAAACCCGCTACGAGGGTTGCAACTTGATCGTTGCGGACGCAGCCAATGGCTATGCGATTCACGCTGATGAGCGACAAGAAGTTGTCGAATTGAAGGACGGTTTGAACATCATCGGATCGCGAAATTTGAACGACCCCGAAGACCAACGCGTTCAAATGGCCCGTCGCTTGTTGACCCTGCAAACGCTCGATTCACCGGTGAAGTTCTTGGCGGTCGCCAGTAAGGTCTTCGCACGAGCGCCCGTCGGCCCTGGCCGTCCAAGCATGGTCGTTCGCAATGGCGATTACGCAACCGTCAGCAGCACGCTGATCGCGTTGGGTGTCAAGCCACGCGATGCGATCTACCAATTCAGCAACGGTGCTCCTGATCAATCCAAGTACGAAGATTTTTCGCCGATGCTGCGAGATATCCTCAGCCGTGGATTGCGTGAAGCACGAACGAAGGCCAAAGCCCAAGCGTAACGCCTCACAGGGTCAGCGTAGAACGGAATTCGTTCCGTTCTACGGATGCGGAGTTTGCCTAGGGTGCAAGCATCGCATCGATGTGATCGGAAATTCTTTTCGGCTCGATCTTTTCAATGCCGAAGGTTTCGACAGCGACCACTTGGCTGTCCTTGGCAACCACAACGGTGACATCGTTTGCCGATGATAACTGGTAATCCAGCGGTCCCGACGTGGCATCTTCGGTTACGACCGCGGGAATCATTTCCGCGCCGGTTCGTTGAATCAGAGCTACTGCACTCTCGTTCAATTCCGAACGATCCTGGCCAACCAGAACAACGAACGCGCACAGCCTTTGCATCTGTTGCGTTTCCAGTGATTTCTCCACGGACTTTTCCAAGACACCGATCAAGGAATCAATTTCGGTGGACGCCTTTCTGGCAAACACCATGACGATTGGGTTGGAACCATAGCGGCATCGGTAACACAGTGATTGTCCCACTTCGACGCCGTCATCTTTGGCTCCCGCGATCTTGATGACGCGAAAAGTGCCGAGTGGATCCCCCGGTTTCAGGCCAACGGCAACGCTTTCCTCTGCGCCCGCCAACGGCATGCCCAACCCAAATCCGCTGAAACAAATTGCCAGGAAGCAGGTCACGGGTAGAGCAGAACGGAACTTTGAAAATGGGCGTAACACGATGTGAATTACTTCGCTTGGCAGAATTGAAAGTGAAACGGTAGCGTTGATAGGCCGTAGTGGTATTTGCAACCTGGCAATTACTTTAGCCTCTTTAGTTGGATATTCTTTTAACCGCGTCGTCCACCGGGCAAACCCTTCAAATCATAGTCGGCTCGGTGGTCGGCGTCTTTCGCCTACCAGATCTAGTCCCAAAGATTCCGCTTTCCCAAAAGCTGTCTTTGAATGCGCACACCTGTCCAGCGATCAGACACGCTCGAATGGGTCACTCGGATTTCTCGATCGATGGCCGCCGCCGTTGCGATCCACCTTGCCAATTGCAACTGGTAGCGAGCTTGCGGATAGACCGGCACTCGGCGACTTGTAAGCGACCAGTTTTCGATCGAAACGCGATGCCAACGATCACCATCCCGATCTTCCAAAACATGCTCGCGAAGCCCGGCCGGCAACCGGTTCAAGCACGACGCATGTAGCTGGATCGATGTACGGCTGGTGTGCGGCGAATAGAGCGACCATGACAACCAATGATCCCAATATCCCCAGCGTTCCCCGATCGGTGCAAGCACAGCCAACCCGACCACGATCATCGCGACCATGGGTTTGGGGCGGACAGCAAGCGGTGGCGGATCCGTTTCCGAATCAGGCGATCGAATAAACATGAAATAGGCTTGCCCGATCAGGATCGCGTTCCAAGCCAAGACACCGGTGCTGTGATCGGCTGCCCAGGGGCCCAGCATCAAAATCAAAGTCGCATGCATTCCGATCAAGATCCAAGCTGCCGCCGATCGGCAGGGAGCAAGCAGCAAGCCGATTGCTGCAATGATCTCGATCGATGGAAAAATCAATGCCAACTTGGTTGCCACCGCTGGATCGATCGCGGGTAAGGAACCCGCGACCGGGCTAAGTAATTGACTCAGGAAATCTTGCCCGACGGTGTGTGCAAACTGGAAATCAAACTTACCCAGAGCGCTGTAGAAATAGATGCTGACAATCAACACGGTCAACAACCGCCGCTCCCAAATTCGATTGCAACTCGCAAAGATGACGCCGTAGATCGCTGTTTGATAAGCCCAAGGTTGCAGTCGATGTTGGTCTAACAGAAACGAAAACGCCAAACAGATGACAACGCCAACCCAACATCGTCGCGGCGAAATCTTCTCAGTCGCACCCGCGAAAAGACACACCAAACAGCCGACCGTCAAAACTCGCAACCATACGAACAGACTGGAACTTTCCAGCATCGAAAACCATGGCAGCGATGGATACTGTCCAATTCCGCTCTGTCCAATTTCACTGGCAGGCCACCACAGCGGCCAGGTCACCAGAATCAACAAGATCGCCGAACTGGCCCAGTACTGAGCAAACGAGAATCGGAAAGGGAAACTTGGTGAACGCACGAAACACGAATCAAAGGTGAACTTCATTGGCTGAACAGGCAGCGGAGCCCAGGCAACACTTTTCCGGTTAGTCTAACGCCTGTTCACATCAGGAAATCCGTCGTCGAGGAAAAGATGAAATTACCAAACATCAGCGGCATCATCGATCGGCGAATCTTGGCGAACTATCGCATTGATCCCGATGTCATGGCGGCGCTGTTGCCTCCGCCGTTCCAACCATGGTGCGTCGGTGGTTTTGCGATCGCAGGCATCTGCTTAATCCGCTTGAAAAACGTAAGGCCGACAGCGATACCGATTCCGTGGGGCATCGGATCCGAAAATGCGGCGCATCGCATCGCGGTTCAGTGGGAAACCGACGGCAAGATGCAGCGTGGCGTTTACATTCCTCGGCGTGATACCGATTCGTGGCTCAACTCGATCGCCGGTGGTCGCGTGTTTCCGGGGCTGCATCATCACGCCAAATTTTCGGTTAAGGAAATCAACGACAACTATCGAGTTGAAATGCAAAGCGATGATGGCCAAGCATCCATCGGAGTCGCAGGTAAATTGGCATCGGCGATCCCGGACAGTTCGCTGTTCCCCTCGATTGAATCCGCGTCGCAGTTTTTCGAAGACGGCTCGGTCGGTTATTCCGACACGTTGACTGATGGCAAGTATGACGGTCTAGAATTGAAATGTCAGAACTGGCACGTCGATGCACTGGAGATTACGGAAATGTCATCAAGTTATTTTGACGATCCAATGAAATTCCCACCCGGCAGCATCACCTTTGACTGCGCCCTGTTGATGCACCAAATCAACCACCAATGGCACAGTCGCCCAGATTTGTGTTGCTAAGAAACTGTTCTGAAATTGGTTCCCGGTTTTCTCGTAGCTGGGCCCGCCAGGGTTCAGTAAGTGCTCAGTAACTGCTCAGTAACTGTTCAGTAACTGTTCAGGCCATCATTAGGTGTACCCGACTGAACCCTGGCGGGCCCAGCTACGAATGATTTCGCCAAATACGGAACTTGTTTCAGGACATTTGCTAAGCAGCGAGCGATGTAACAATGCAATTGCCGGAACTGCGTGTTGCTTGTTCCGGCCTACGTGACGTGTCGTTACGGTTATAGCGATTCTGATTCTCGGGCAATCAAGCATACAGAAACTAGACTCCACGGAACGAAATAAAAGAGGTAAGAGTGCGGTCGCTAGGCCGTTACTTCGTTTTTCGCTTCCCTCAATTATCCTTGTGAGCCATGTCTGAATCTGGTGGCGGAAGTCCGATCCAGGTGCTGTTGATCGTGGCGCTTTTGGCGGGCGGTGGCTATTACTATGTCAATCACTACCAAGACGGTGGACTGAAGGGGCTCTCTTTCGCAAGCAGCAGCGATGACGGCGATAATGACTTCTATGACGAATCGTTTGTAAGCTATCGCGACGCACCGGTCATGATTGGTCCGAGTCAAAGCGTCGTGGCCAACACAAATCTGGGTCAGGTTCCGCCGCTGGGTTCAACGATAGCAGATTCAGCACGAACGACCGGTACATTTTCCGCAGCCACATCTTTCGGCGTCGGAAATCCATCGACCACTGTTCGTCCAACCTTGGCACGTTCGGTTGCCCAAAGTCCTCATCGTCCCGCCTACCGACCGATCAAAATCGCTTCCTGGGCACTTGATGGATTTGGGCCGACAAAACTAGCCAGCGCCGACGCACGCAAGTACGTCAGTAAGATCGTTCGCCGTTACGACATCATCGCTCTGCAGCAAATCGCATCGATCGAACGTGATCTGATTCCGCGTTTGGTCGATGTCGTCAACGGCACCGAACATCGATACGACTACGTGATGGGCAGTGCGACGGGACCGCGGGGACGACAGGAACAACTTGCGTTTTTGTTCGACACAACAAAGGTTCTGGTTGATCGATCGCAGACCTACACCGTCACGGATCCAGCCGAAGAGTTGACCTACGATCCAATGGTCGCCTCGTTCCGTGCAGCCGAACCACCATCAGCCGAATCGTGGACATTTTCGATCGTCAACGTACGAATCGACTTGGCTGAGGCCGCCAGCGAGGTCGCTCTGTTGCCGTCGGTGATCACTTCGATACGCCGCGATGGCCGCGGTGAAGATGACGTCATCATCATGGGGCTGTTGCAGGCCGATGATGCTTATCTTTTGCCCACCGTGGGCGCAAACCAATTTCACGCGGCAGTCAGGCATCGCAGCACCGACGTCTTTAGCCGCTTCCAAACCAGCAACATCTTGATTGAACGTGAATCCACCAGCGAGTACTTAGGCCGCGGTGGTGTGTTCGACTTTTGCCGCAACTACGACCTCAATCCAATCGAAGCCGAAGCGGTTACTAGCCATTTGCCGGTCTTCGCCGAGTTCACCGCCCATGAAGGCGGCGAGCTGTAGAAAGCAGGCTCAGGAACGAGCGGCAATTCATAGTCGCCTTTCGCTCCGCGAAAGTGCATCAGGTCACACTTTCGCGGAGCGAAAGGCGACTATGAATTGCCGTTCGATCCTCATTCGCCGGAAGTTTGCATCCCGAGCTGACGCATCTTGCGGTACAAGTTCGATCGGTGAAGCCCCAACCGAGCCGCTGCATCCGTCATATTGCCGCCGCAAGATTCGATCGCTGCATGAATGTGTTCGACCTGAAATTCTTTGGTCGCGTCGGTTAGCGTCGTCGAATCAACGAGGTCGGCAAGCGATACGTTTTCAGAACTACCTGATGAACCGGAGGTCAACATCAGATCATCTGGTTTGACGACGTCTTCGGTGCAGAGGTAACAAACGCGTTCGATCGTGTTTCGCAGTTGCCGAATGTTGCCGGGCCAAGCGTGGTTTTTCAGAATCGCGATCGTTGCTTGGTCTAATTCGGGAACCTGGCGGCCGATCTGATAACAAAACTGTTTCAGGAAATGCTGGGCCAGCAACAAGACGTCGTCACCACGACCCGAAAGCGGTGGCAAGGTTAGGGAAACCACGTTCAAACGAAAGAACAAATCCTCGCGAAATTTTCGCTGTGAAATCAGCTCTTCTAGCGGTTGATTGGTTGCCGCGATGACTCGGACATCAACCGGAATTGATTGGGAACCGCCGACGCGGACCACCACTTTGTCTTCCAACACTCGCAGTAGTTTCGCTTGCCCGCCGGGGCTCATGTCGCCAACTTCGTCCAAGAACAGCGTTCCGCCGCTGGCTAATTCAAACTTACCGCTACGCGATTGATTGGCGTCAGTGAAGGCACCTTTTTCGTGACCAAACAATTCGCTTTCCAGCAACGTTTCGACCAATGCCGCGCAGTTGACGGCAATGAACGGTCCGTTTCGCCGCTCGCTTTGATAGTGAATCATTCGAGCGAGTACTTCTTTGCCCGTTCCGTTCTTTCCGAGGACAAGAACCGAAAGGTCGGTGCCGGCGATCTTTCGAGCGTTTTTGCGAACCAATTCAATCGAGCTGTGTTCGCCAATTAGCTCGGTTTGTGACGCGGCATCGTCCACCAACCGGTCGCGGTTTTGCTTAAGCTTGCGTCGCGTTCGCAGTGATTCAATCGCAACGGCTGCGTGAGTCGCCAAGTCGGCGAGCACCGCAACGTCGCTGACGTCAAAGCTGTGATCGATCGCGTTGATTGCTTCAAAGACCCCGATCGTTTCCTTGCGGGCACCTGACATGGGAACCGCGACCAACGATCGCGTTTGGAACTCGATCCTGGCGTCCACCTTTCGATTGACACGCGATCCATCATCGCTGTCAGCGTTCCAGATTTTGTATTCACCGGTCGCAAGGACTTCGCCAACAACACCCGCCTTATCATCGACTTCCAGCGACTCGCCTTCGACACCCAAAGCGGGACGCCCGATAAGCTTGCTGCGGCGACGGTCCCACAGAAAAATACTCGCTCGTTCACACGACAGCATGCTGGTTGCGGTGTCAGCAATCGCTCGCAACAGTGCCTCGTCGTCCTCGATTCGCTGCCAGTCCGCGGCCGCGGCCAAGACCGCCGATAATTGTTCGACACGTCGGTGCTGATATTGGCGATCGTCGATATGCCGCAGAGCCGATGAAATCATCGCTGCGATTCGGTGCGTCCCTGACGATCGATTAGCCAGATCCGTCGGCGTTGAGTCAAACTTCAAGACCAATGCTGAAACACGATCCGATGACTCACCAAGGTTTGTGTTTCCAGTAGCCGAACCGTCATGCTTAGATTGGTTTGATCCATTGTGGATCGAGGTCGGGCAAGGGAATGGCAGGACGCATGTTTGATCCACGCACAGGATCGAACCGCGATCGATCGCATTGCCAATCAGAATCTCAGGCAGATCTTCAGGGATCCTGGATAAATCCCCGTGGCTGTGATTTCGCGTCCAAGCTCCGTTCTTTTGCGTGACCATGACCAGTGCGTTTGCACCAAGAAAATCAAGCAGAACGGGAAAGACCGCGTCGAGGAAGCACTTTCGGTTGGATCGTTCCACCAAAGCTTGGGCAATACTGACCGCCGGGCCTTCGATGTCGTCGGCGTTATTAGTTAGGTCAATCAATTTAAAATCCTAATGATGTTAGTGATGTCGTCCCAACTGATTGCCGAGCGGAGCCCATGGGTTAACACTTGCACCTCACCAGGGGGAGGGGTGGCTGCCGATTCAATCTCGGAAGGCTACCAAAAGTCCTCAAGCCATCAGTGAGGAAAAATGCCCATTTGTTCATGAGCTGGCCTGGCCTTAGGCAAATGGCGGAATGGAACTCTGCACACTATGTTTATCTCTGTCGTTCTCGCGTTTTGCGGGATTTTTTCAATAAAACTCAGGTTACAAACCAGCAACGGATACCGATTCAAATGCAGTTCAGCGGAAAAAAAGGGCTCATCATTGGAGTCGCCAACGACAATTCAATCGCATGGGCCATAGCAAAAACGATCATGGACGCCGGTGGCGAGTGCGGTTTTACACACCTGCCGGACCGGCCCGACGACGAACGACAACGGAATCGGCGTCGGGTTTCCAAGCTGACCGACAACTACGACCAAGCAAAGTTCCTGGTACCGATGGACGCGCAGAAAGATGAAGACATCCGCACAGTTTTTGAGAAAACAGCGGAAACTTTTGGGAAGATTGATTTCTTCCTGCATTCGATCGCATTCGCCGACCTGAATGACCTGCGTAACGACACCATCGAAACCAGTCGTGAAGGCTTTAAAATGGCGATGGACATCAGCGTCTATTCGTTATTGTCCTGCTGCAAAGCCGCTCGTGATACCGATGTAATGGCACCCGGCGGCGCGATTGCCACGATGACCTACTTTGGTGGTGAAAAGTGTGTTCCGGGCTACAACGTGATGGGAATCTGCAAAGCCGCACTCGACGCAACCGTAAAGTATTGCGCCTTCGATATGGGTGCCCAAGACGTCCGCGTCAACGCGTTGTCGGCTGGCCCGATCAAAACACTGGCTGGCGTCGGTGCGGGAGTCAAAGAGATGCTGCAGATGTACAAAGAAATCGCCCCTCTGGGACGAAACGTCAGCCACGAAGAGGTAGGGAACACCGGAGCCTTCCTGCTCTCTGACGCAAGCAAGGGTGTTTCAGGCGAAATTCTGCATGTTGATGGCGGTTACCACATGATGGGCAGCCCAGGTCGCCTGCTGCAAAAGCTTCAATAGCACAAGCTTCCGTTCCCCAATTAGTTTTCCGTTTTCTCGTAGCTGGGCCCGCCAGGGTTCAGGTTCAAGTTTAAGTTCAAGTTCAAGTTCAGTTCAAGTTCAAGCTCAGTTCAGCGAGAGCTATGCTCGACTGAATCCTGGCGGGCCCAGCTACGACAGATTTTTTTCACACTTCACTTCTCACACTTCACACTTCGACCATGGTTCGTACCGCTTCGACAATGCTGCCACTTGGCACCACCGCGCCGTCTTTCGCTCTCGCCAACACCGATGGCAAAACGATCACGCTTGAATCGTTTGCCGATAAGAAAGCGTTGTTGGTGATCTTCATGTGTAATCACTGTCCCTTCGTCAAGCACGTTGCTGAAGGGCTAAAGTCGCTGACCGATGAATACATGGCCCAGGATGTCGGGGTTGTCGCGATCAGCAGCAATGATGCGGAAAAGTACCCCGACGATTCGCCCGAAGCGATGGCGAAGGAGATCGTCGATCGCGGCTACGGGTTCGATTATCTCTACGATGCCGACCAAAGTGTCGCCATTGAGTACGCGGCTGCATGCACACCCGATTTCTTTCTGTTCGACGCTGAGATGAAATTGGCTTATCGAGGGCAGCTCGATTCCAGTCGCCCAAATTCTGGGATTCCAGTCACGGGCGAAGACTTACGCGCGGCCCTGGACGCAGTGCTTGCAGGCCAATCGCCGTCCGCCGATCAGAAACCGTCGATCGGCTGCAACATCAAGTGGAACGAAGGCAGTGAACCGGACTATTTCAATCCGCAAGGAACCGCGTGAGCAACGCGCCTTACCTGCACGAGTTAACGCTGCGTCTGGCCATCGGCGCGGCGACGCTTGACCCTGAATTGAAATCCAAGCACGGTGATTGGTTGGTCGCCCAGCAACGCCCCGACGGTGGATTTGCCGGACGCGAAGGCGAAAGCGATCCGTACTACACCGCCTTTGCTTTGCGAGGCCTTTGGATCTTGGACCGGATCGATGCAGACATTGCCCGGCGATCGGCTGAGTTTCTTCGCGGCCGAATGCAAAAACGTGATTCCATTATCGACTTGATCTCTCTGATCTTCGCCGCCGCAATCTGCGAGCTGTCGGTCGGTGAAGTCGTCTTGGCGGATGACGATGATTGGCGAATCAATGTTGCTCGGTTGTTGGGGTCGCTGCGAACCGAAGATGGCGGTTTTGCAAAAACGCCCGAAGGACGCGCCGGCAGCACCTACCAAACGTTCCTATCGGTGTTGTGCCTGGAACTGATCGACCAGCCGATCAAAAACCCTGAATTGATCGAGTCTTTTCTTGCCTCACAATCACACATCGACGGCGGGTACCGCGAAATCCGCGCAGCCAAACGTCCCGGCGTAAACCCAACCGCCGCCGCCATCGGAACTCTGAAGACGCTCTGTAAACTAACCAGCGACTCCCAATCCAACGAGACTGCGCAGTTCAATGACACTGACCAGTTCAACGACACAGCCCAGTTCATCGCCGAAATGCAGAGCGACGAAGGAGGCCTGACTGCGAACACTCGAATCCCGTTTGCCGATTTACTAAGCTCTTTCACCGGTTTGTTAACGCTGACTGACTTGCAAGCCAGCCAGCTTGTCAACGTCAACGCCATTGAAAGGTATGCTTTATCGATGCAGATGCCTGACGGTGGATTCGCTGGCTTCTCGCTCGATCAAACTGCCGACGTCGAGTACACGTTCTATGGCTTGGCGACGCTTTCACTTGCCCAGACAATTTCGTAAAGACATCATGGCCTCTTCAGACATACTGCGATTGCGAATCAACGATCTATGCAAATCGTTTGCAACGGTGGACGAACCGCTTGTCGTTCTCAATCGCCTTTCGTTGGAGCTATCGGGCGGCGATTCGTTGGCGATCGTTGGCCCCAGTGGCAGCGGCAAAAGTACGCTGCTGCAAATCATCGGCACGCTCGATCGACCCGATAGTGGGACGTTGATCATCGATGACACCGACCCATTTTCGCTAAACGACAAACAGCTCGCTAAGTTCCGAAACAGCAACATCGGCTTCATTTTCCAGGACCATCACCTGCTGCCGCAATTGAACGTATTACAGAACGTTCTGTTGCCAACCATTGCTTTTGGAAAAGGCACTGACGATCAAGTCCAGCGAGCCCATGAACTGATCGAGTCCGTTGGAATGACAGACCGAATCAATCATTTGCCCAGCGAATTGTCCGGCGGCCAAAAAGAACGCGTCGCCATCGCTCGTTCGTTAGTCATGTCGCCCAGCGTGATCCTAGCCGACGAACCCACCGGAAACCTGGACGCAAACACCGCCGGCGAAATGACCACACTGTTGCTGGACTTACAGAAACAATTCGGCGCAATCCTAATCGCGGTCACCCACAGCGAAACCTTGGCCGCATCAATGTCCCAGCAACGCGAATTGGTCGGCGGAGCTTTAACCGGATCTTCGACCGGATCTTCAACCGGATCTTCAACCACTGACCAGTGAAATCGCGGCGTAGACTTTTTTCCCGATTCGGCCAAGCCACAGCGTCACCGGCACGTCGCCGCAATCACGGTACCGCCGAAAGACTTCTGCCGGATCTCGATCTGCACCACGGCATTTTACCGTTTCGGGAAACCAACCATGCGAGCGTAGTTCGCGTCTGAGTTTCCGGTCGTTGGCCGATCCAGTCCAGACGATTCGGCCAGTCGTTGCCATCGCTGAAACTTCGTCTGGCAAATCATCATCGCTGCTGGTTAAGAATCCGCTCAGTCCGCCGAGTGTGCCAAGCGAATGAGTCGCCGCAAAACTCTCCGTCAGGCCTGCTGCTCGAACTGAGGAAACAGGATCGATCAGCCAAGTTCCAGGATGATCGTTGGCCGCGACCTGATTGTCGATTGCGTTCTTGGGTGCAAAACGATGCCAAGATCCATCGGCCGCCATCCGGAAGGCAGATTTTTGTTGATCAACCAAGCCAGCCATCTTTACTGAATCGCCAACCAACAACGCTTGTTCGCGAACCGTCCCCTGCAACGCGATCCAGCAACGGTGACTCGGTCGGTCGCTTGGTTGCCAATCAAGCTCCGTTGCAGGAGCTAGCTTTACGATCGCCGAATCAGACTGGTCGATGATTGGAACGACTTCGTCCCAGCTTGGTGAAAACGATTCTGCTCTTGTTCCACGATGCTTGTCATCGGATCGTCGGTCAGGATCGATGTGGACGGCAGTGCCCTTGGGAATCTGAAATCCAACAACGTCTTGGCATTGAGTTTGCCAAACAGCCTTAGGCAAAGACGTCGCTAAGTTAGCGCCCGCCATCGCCACCAAGACCGGATCACGATCGACTGCGGTCATGGCACCGCCGCGTGCAGCAAGCGCAATCGAATCGCCGCCAATGGCGCAGCACAGATCCAGCACATCCGCTTGACCAAACCAGCCCGCTTTCAGCTTGGCAACTTGCCAGGGTGTTGCCTGTTGCAACGACCGCCGCGTCGCCCACCACACCGCGTGCTCGCTGGCCGGGATGTCACCAAACTTTCGCCTGGCCTTCGTTTGCAGCGATGCTGATTCGACGATCAACCCAGCCAACGTGTCGCCGAATCGTGTTCGTAAATCAGAATGCAATTTTGCACTGATCGTTTTCTGCCCTGCTAACTCGATCGCCGCAGCCGTGCAACGGTCTTTGTTTTCTAAAAACTCGGCTGCAGTGATTGATTTGGCAGTGGTTGCTTTGTCTTCGCTCATCTTGACGATTGTAGGCTTTGTTCGTTTGGTGACGACCACATCGATGGCAGACAGAATCTCGAGCGAACCACTGTGCAAAATGCCGAACTAAGAAACATGTTCTCACGACTTCGCATTGCCGCTTTGCTTGCCGCCGCCGCGGGTGGACCCTACGTCGCGTCCGAAACCGATTGGGGACGCGGTGCGATCAGCCAAATTGCTGACACCACGGGCACCAGCGACATGGCGGTTTTTCGCGATGGCGTGGTTGGCACAACGGTTTCGGGTTACGCCAATCATGCTCACCACGAAGTCGAAAAGCTTCGTCGAACCGACAGCAGTCGCTTTCGATACGACGAGCAACTTGCACGCAAACTGGGCGGCCTGCCAAACGATCCTCGCGCCGCACCACAAATGACGGGTGTGCAGATCCAAGATTTACGCGAAGTGATGCGGTTCGACATATCGCCGGACTGGGTCATCAGCCGGTTTTCCAGAGTCAGCACCGTGTTGGCGGACATGAACCTGGAAGGTTTGCGAGTTCCGATCGTCACGGGAACGCAGGCGAGCGACGTGGCGGGTACGTTGACGTATTACTTTGATCACCAGCAAAAGCTTCAACGTTTGACGGTTCACGGTTTCACCGGCGACCCGTCTCGATTGGTTCAGTCGATGACTTCCGACTACGGTTTGCAAGCAGAACCGACGCTGGAGGCCGGTGTTTACACCAAGCGTTGGAACGGAACTCCGGTTCATTTCTTGCGTTTGACGCACGCCCCGGTGGTTTACTCGGACGCTGTTCACCAGAAGTACACCGTATTCCTAGAGCTGAATCAGCCCAACTTGATGTTCGGAATCAGCCCCGAAGCCCAGCGAATCGTGAATTCGGATCGCGGAAGCGGTCGCTGGTAGCTTGACGCCAAACCGGCAGCCTTTTTTGGTTTAGGACGGAAATTTTCCCTTCATTCGTCTCACATTGCGGGTTAGCCTGACGTTACAATAGAGTGGTGGTGAGCATCCACCAAACTAGGTCTGAATTGAATCAGGCCGGTGCGGACGGCGAGTGCAACACCACGGAGCGTGCATTTTTGTGAGCGTTTTTGCAAACGTTGTTGCAAACGCCTTTGCAAATACTGGGAGCCTCTGGGAGAGATGCCATGAGCGCAGGATGGTACTACATGACCACAGGATGGTTGCGAAAGGGACGACGAGTCGGGCCGATTTCTGAATCGGATCTGCTAGTGCGGATTGACCAGGGCAAAATCGCTCCTGAAACTCTTTTGCAAAGCACCAAGACCAAAGGGAAATGGGTTCCCATGAAGAGCGTCGGCCCAGCAATGAGTCGCTGGATGAAAGCGAATCCCGATGATGCCACGCCGAAAAAGAATCTTGCCTAGGAATGACTGAACCCACCACTGGCAAGCGTAGACCGACCGCCGGTGACTATGCCGTGATCGCGGTCGCGCCGATCTTAGTGTTCGTCATGATCAGCAGCTTGGCCAACTTCTTGATGTTGGTGATCTACCGCGGCGGCCAACCCGCTAGAGTTTCTTGGATCGTGTTGATGTTCACGATGGGTGTCGTGGGCATCGCCCGGATTGCGATCGAAAAAGATCGCATGTACTCGCTCGGCTACGGGAGCGTGCTGGGCATCGCATCGTTTGCGACTCTTTCTCGCTACGTCAATTCACCGCTCAGCACACTTTTCTTGTTGGCACTGATCGCATACTTGGCCGACTGGGTGATACGCGACTGCACTTTGATTGACGAGGATGCTGATTCAAGCGACCGCGGATTACTCGATTCACTCAAACGTAATTCGGGTCAGCCCGGACGCAGCGTCTTGTACTTGGCATTGGCAGCGTTCCCGCTCTACGGCCTGGGGCAATTCATGATTCGCGGCGATGCAGGAACGTGGTCAAAGGCCCAGTGGTTGTTGGCTTGTTATTTGTTTTCAGCATTGGCATTGTTAGTCACGACCAGCTTTCTGGGGTTGCGACGTTACTTGCGGCAACGCGGTGCCGACATGCCTGCTGACGTTTCGGTCGGTTGGCTGGGCGGCGGCGCAGCCATCATTGCGATTCTTTTATGCGTCGCTTTCTTGGTGCCCGTGCCCGGCGAAGCACTCGCTTCGCTCGAGTTACCAAAGTTTCTTGATTCCCGCGACGACACAACGGCCAGCAACAAAGGTTGGGGCAAAGACGGAGCCGAGAAAGCAGGCGAGGATGCCGCAACGACAGGAAGCGATGCGAACCTGGCTGACAAAGACAAGGAAGTCGGAAGTGCAGCACCGCAAAAAGGAGCACCCGCAGGAGACGTCGGTGATGGTGACCGAAAGGACGGACCAGCGGGTAAAAAAGAAGGCGGCAAAAAAGACAGCTCGGGCGATAAGAAAGGTGCCAAGCAGAAGAGTGAAAAGAGCGACGATCAGCAAAAGACTGACTCGAAAAGTGATTCTCAGAAAAATAACGACTCCCCGCCAAGCGAGTCCGAAGATTCAAAACAGCAGCCCGGCGAAACTAAGCCAAGTGATTCCGACTCCAAAGAAACCGATCCCAATTCTGAAAAGAAATCCGATCAAGCCGAACAGGATCAATCGAAAACTGAATCGCAAGCCAAGAATGAATCGTCAGGCCAATCCAATTCGAGATCGAATCCAGCTTCTAGCCCGATGCAGAAAGCGGCCGATATCGTGCCTGCGATTGCTGCTCTGTTGAAATGGTTAGTTTTGGCGGTGCTGCTTGGCATCGTTGGGTTTTACATCTACATCAATCGCCAGTTTCTGATCGAGTTCTGGCAGAATCTTTTCGCCCGTGAAGAAACACCAAGCGAACCAACCTTGGATGAGTTTGTGCAGGAAGTGCAAACTGCCCCCCGGCGAGCGTTTGGCTCAATCACTCAACCGTCAAGCAATCAAACCGACCCCAGGAAAATTGTCGTTGCAACCTTCGCGGCCCTGGACGCATGGAGTCACGAAGCCGGCGTGTCACGATCAAAAGGCGAAACGCCAACAGAGTTTCTGGCAAGAGTGCGTCAAAACCATCGCTCTCTTTCCACGCCAGCGTCACGCGTTATCGCGGCCTACAACCGAATCGTTTACGGCCGAGGCAACGCAAGCCACGAAGACGTGCAAGCATGCGATCAACTATGGGATCTGATGAAAAGCTCACCCCAATGATTCACGATCACAATCCCTAACGACTTGCCAACTAAAGTGAGCCGCGACGCGTAAGCGGCCGGGCCTACAGCGACCGGCCCTACCGCGCCAGCCCAAGTCCTTACTGCCAGCGGTTCATCATTGCCGTTGGGATTTCTATTGAATCGACAAACCGATGAGTCCTAATCTTTGTTAATACTCTTCGACGACCTGAGCGGCCGCCCACAACTCCGCGAACTTGTCTGCCACATAGGGATTTAACTGGCTTCCAAAATCTTTGGAGAGTTTGTTGACCTTGATAAGCTGAATCACATCGTCCAAATCTCTGGGACGATGCACCGCTGTCATCCCGCTGGCAATCTTCAGCTCGATCAGCGTCTTTAGCGAGATTACCGGCACGCCATCTTCGCCAGTCTCGGCGACTGTCTCGGGTGCAGGAAACGCAACTGGTTTTTCCAAACCATCACCCGGAAACTGATCCACAATCCATGCGACGATTTTAACATCCACCACCGCGTCACGGAAATTTTTGGATCCCTCGAAAATGTCGGTCCAGCCGCGGCCGATGAAAGCCGCCTTGAACCGATCCAGGTCTTCTTGCCGAATCAGAATGTCGACATCCGCCGTAGTTCTTCGGTGACCATGGGCATTCGCGGCCATTGCACCTGCCACCGCAAACGGGATCTCCATCTCACCAAGCGTCTTGTTCAAACGCCGCATCGCTTCATGGATCGGTGATTGATTCTTAAAGAACAGGTCCGCTCGTTTTGCAGCATCAAGGATTCGAGTCATCCAAATACCATAGCACGACGGTTTGGGCTTTGACTGGCGAATCTCGACTGAAGGACCACCGAATTACTTCCTTCGAAGCACAAACAAAGCGTCGGTAAGGTCTTTGTCGAAGTCGCGGGGTTCTTCGATGTCGTAATCAAAGTCGAAGATGCTGGCGATTTCCCAGACATCGCTGACGCTTTGCAACGTTTTGCGGGCTTGCTTGTGAGTGTAAACGCGAAGTGCAAATTCGGTTTTTAAGCGGTCGGTCTTGCCGCTTGCTTTCTTGGCGTTGATGGTGACTCGCAGTTTTTCTAGTCGCTTTTTGCGTTTGAAGTCGATCACTTTTAACTTTGCGTTGACTTCGACGGCTTTATTTTTCGCATGCCAGCGTTCGATGCAATCGGGGTCCGCGTCCATCGGGATGATGTGAAATCCCAGGATATAAAGGCCGCCTTTTCGTACTTGATCGGCGACATTTCGCAGATGCTTAACCGCACTCTTTTCATCAAGCAGGTGACGGAACGTGTTGAAGGTGCAGAAGGCCGCGTCAAACTTCTTTTTGAACTTCATCTGGGTCATGTCGCCCAAGACGGTTTTGGCTTTCAGGCCTTTTCGTCCGAGTTCTTGATCCAGGAAATTCAGCATCGCGGGACTCAGGTCCAAGCCGGTGACGTCGTAACCTTGCTTGGCCATCGCGACCACCAAACGACCTGAACCGCAACCGGGTTCGAGTACCCGATTGACCTTTCGTTTGGAGAATTTTTCAAACGCTTTTTTGAAGAACTTTACTTCGTCCGCCGTTTCATCGCTGAACAGCATGTCGAAGTATTGCGGGTAGTCGTACCAGTCAACGGATTCGTGTTTGTTTTTGGTCATGGTGAATCTAAGTAGGCCGTCATGGTCGGAGCGAAATACGGCAGGTGCGCTCGTGCCGTATTTCGCTCCGCTCAATACGGCCTATAAAACTAGGCCCACAAACCAAATCTAAGAATTCAAAGCAGAGAATCGGCGAATGCTTTCTTGATTCGCTCGGTCGCTTGATTTGCTTTGGCGGCGTCGATGACCGCGTTGACCTGCAGTTCGCTGGTGTTGATCATTTCAACATTCGTTTGGTCGGCTGCCAGGCACTCAAACAACAGCGTTGCGACACTGGTGTGACTTCGCAGACCGATGCCGCTGACGGTGATCTTGGCGATGCCGCCAGCGCCTTGGACATCCCGCATGCCATGTTTCTTGGCGATCGCCTGGGCGACTTTCAAGCTGGCGGCCAGGTCGGATTCGCGGACCGTGAAGCTGACGCTGGTTGATCCATCTTCGCCGTCGTATCCCTGGACAATCATGTCAACAAAAATTTCTGCCTTGCCAATCATCTCGAACATGTCCGCCGCGATGCCGGGTTTGTCAGGCACTCCGTGCAGGGTCACGCGAGCTTGATTGTCAGTCATCGAGATGCCGGTCAGCGTTAAAGCTTCCAACGCGTCGGCACGCAGTCGATCAACCAAGGTTTGGACGTCGGCTTTGCCTCGTTCAGCTTTGATTTGGGACCAGGATTTCGCATCCGCGGGACGCTGGTGCAGTCCAAAGGCAGCGTGAACGGCTTGCAGTGCTTTGGCGGATTGTTGTTTGGATACCAGTGCCGAAATTTTGATTTCGCTGGTGGTGATCATTTGAATGTTCACGCCCGCGTCGGCCAACGCTCGAAACATTTGCGACGCGACGCCGGTCTGGGCAGCCATGTTGGAACCGACGACGGAAACCTTTGATACTTTGTCGTCATGCGTGACGCCGCTGGCACCAAGATCAACCTTGACGGAATCGATTGCCGCCAACGTCGTTTTCAATTCGCCACGTGGGACGGTGAACGAGATGTCTGCTTTTCCGCTTTGGCCGACGTTTTGAACGACCATGTCGATAGCAACCTTGCACGCCGCGATTGCCGCGAACAATTGCTGGCTCTTGCCCGGCACATCCGGCACGCCCAACACCGTGATTCTCGCTTCCTCGGCCGTCATCGCCGCACCGCTCACCGGCTGAGTCGTCGATTCGGACTCGGCGACAATCATGGTGCCCTCGGTATCAGAAAAACTGCTGCGAACGTGAATCGGAACGCCAAATTTTTTAGCAAACTCGATGCTGCGACTGTGCATCACGCCCGCGCCCAGGCTAGCCAGTTCCAACATTTCATCGTAGCTGACGACTTCGACGCGTCGAGCTTCAGGCAACTTCCGCGGGTCGGTTGTGTAGACACCATCAACGTCGGTGTAAATTTCGCAGGCGTCGGCACCCAGCACCGCCGCCAACGCCACCGCAGTCGTATCGCTGCCGCCACGACCAAGCGTCGTGATGTTCAGCTCATCATCGACGCCTTGGAAACCGGCTGCGACCACGATGTTACCGTCGTCAAGCAAACGCTCGATCCTTTCCGTTGAAATCGATTCGATGCGAGCTTTGCTAAAACTGTTATCAGTCTTCATCCCGATTTGGCCACCGGTCAAGCTGACAGCTTTGGCGTCCATCGAATGGATCGCCATTGCGACCAGGGCGACGCTCACTTGTTCGCCGGTCGAAAGCAGCATGTCCATTTCTCTCGCCGGTGGATCGTCACCGATTTGCGATGCCAAATCCAACAACGTGTCCGTATTCTTCCCCATCGCACTGACCACCATCACCACGCGATGACCGGCACGTTGAGCACGGATCGCCTTGCGAGCAGCCGATTGAATCTTTTCGACATCGGCAACACTAGTGCCACCGAACTTCTGGACAATCAAAGACATGGAGGGAAGAGAGAAGTTGGAAGAGTGAAGAGTAAAAAACAGGTAGGCCGTACCCGGGCGGAGCGAAGTACGACCGATTCTAAAGACGCTGGATTGCTACGAACCGATGAAGTCGTTCATCAAATCCCATCCCTTGTCGAAGCGCCGGCCGGCGGCTTCGCAGGCGATTTCGTCGTAGGTGGTTTGTGCGTCTGCTTTGATGTCGGTGCCGGCGATGACCAGCGGGACGTTTCCGTGGGTGTGTTTCTTGGTTCGACAAAAGGTTGGGTGATCGGGCGTGACCAAAATTCGGTGATCACCGTGTTGCTTTAACGCTTCGGTCAGCGGGCCAACAATGTGCATATCGATCTGCTGCAACGCTTCGATCTTTGCGTCGTGACGACCTTCGTGCGAAGCTTCGTCGGGTGCTTCGATGTGAACGCAGACGACATCGTAATCAGCGAGAGCTGCAATGGCAGCTTTTCCTTTGGCGGCGTAGTCCGTATCCAAATAACCGGTCGCACCTTCGACCTCAATCCGCGGCCAGCCCACCAAAGCCGCGATGCCTCGCAGCAAATCCACTGCCGTGATCATGACACCCTGGACGCCATGGGTCTGCTTGAAGGTTGGCAACTGAGGTGCACCCCCGAGCGACCATAGCCAGACGTTGGTAGCCGGTTTTTTGCCTTCGGCGATCCGTTTCTTGTTGACCGGATGGTTCGCAAAAATCTCCGCCGAGCGATTCATCAGGCTGACCAATTCATCGCTGCCTGGACCACGGGGGAAATCATCGGCCACGGATAAGTCTGTTAAATCATGAGGTGCCGACGAACGTGATTGGTTTGAAAAGGGAGCTTTCGCATCAGGGTCGCCACGATAGAGCAACAGGTTGCGATAGCTGACGCCGGCAACGAATTCCAAACGAGATTCAAATTCCGAATCGAACTTTAGCGACTCATTCAGTGACGCCATCAACTGCCGCGATTCTTCGGTGGTAATGTGATCCGCGGTAAAGTCGACCATGATCTGATCTTCGATGGTGACCAAGTTGCAGCGAACTGCAAAATCACGCTCGCCAAGCACAATGTCCTGCGCGGCTGCTTCTAGCGGTGCCCGGCCGGTAAAGTACACATCGGGGTCGTAGCCCAGCAAACACAGGTTCGCCACTTCGCTGCCCGCTGGCAGGTGGTCAGGCGTGTTGTTGGCAGTCGCCAGCATCCCGGCGGTTGCCAGCGCATCCATCGCGGGAAGATTCGCAGCTTGCAGAGGCGTCTTTCCGCCCAGAGCGTCAATCGGTTCGTCGGCACATCCATCGGGGATGACAATCACGTATTTCACAGCAAGCTAGCTTGGGTTTTGAGGCGATGTATTAAGCAGTCGCGGTAGTTTCGCAAGCCAAACAATGCGGCGAAAGGGGCCCACGGATGGCTTTCGCAGACCTACTGATAATTGCGCTCAAATTCCTCGCGCAAAATCCGTGGGTCTGCAAAAGCCATCCGTGGGGCTTTTTCAAGTCAATCCTTGGTCGACGGGCAAACCGTTTTCCTGGCAATAGGCGGCAATCTCCAGCCGGAAAAGCTCGCCGTAGTCCGTTAACTTTTTGGCACCCACACCACGTAGCGTCGCCATCGTTTCCAGCGTACTGGGACGGACTCGGGCCATTTGCCGCAGTGTTTCATCGCCAAAGATCACATAGGCGGGAACTCGTGATTCGGTCGCCATTCGGCTGCGAAGTTGACGAAGGTGATCGAAAAGTTCGCGATCGACGCCATCCCAAGATGTGCCGGACTTCGATCCGCCGGCCGATCCGCTGGCCGATCCGCGCGAGCCGCGTGAATAGGTGGATGACTTGGGTTTGGCCGCGGTGGTCAGCCGCACTTCGCCATCGCCACGAATCAATTCCCAACCGGGTTCTGACAGCGACAGCGTTTGGTACTCACCCGTTCGATACAAAAAACCTTGCCCGACAAGCTGGTCGATCCACATCCGCACGGCTGCTTGGCCCTCGGAGGACAGCAACCCAAAGGTGCTGAGTTTGTCGTGCCGCATTTCAATCAAGCGACTCTCTTTTGATCCGGCCAAAACCTTGGCAACGTGGGTGGCACCGAAGCGTTGATTGACGCGAACCACGCACGACAGGATTTTCTGCGACAAGACAACAGGATCTTCGACTAATTCCAATTCACCCAAACAGACGTCGCACGCGCCGCATGAATCAGTTGCATATTCTTGACCAAAGTATTCGACCAACGAACGGTGACGGCAAACGGTCCCCGATGCCAAGGTGTGCATCGCTTCGAGCGAGGCGAAGGCGGCCGTGTTGTCAGATTCACCGGACATGATCTTCTTCCAGGTGACCAGGTCGCCACCGGAATAGATCAGCACACATTCGCTTTCCAAACCATCGCGTCCGGCGCGGCCGCTTTCTTGTTGATAATGTTCGATTGACTTTGGCATTCCCGCATGCACGACGTAACGAACATTCGATTTATCGATTCCCATACCAAACGCCACGGTCGCCACAATGACATCGCACTTTTCACGGATGAACGCTTCCTGGTTGGCTTGTCGTTTGGAATCGTCCATGCCAGCGTGATAGGCACGGGCCGACACCTTGTTGGCTTTCAGAACCTCCGTCACACGTTCGACTTCTTTGCGGCTGATGCAGTAGACAACGCCTGATTCACCGGGGTGCCGCTTGGCGACTTCGACGACCTGCGCGGTCCGGTTGGCTGATCGCAGCATTCGGTAAGTCAGGTTGGGGCGGTCAAAGTCGCCCACCAAAATCTCTGCGTCTTGCAATCCAAGTTGTTCGGCAATGTCGCGGCGCACAGGCTCAGATGCGGTCGCGGTGTAAGCGTGAACCGAAGCGGTGGGGAAACGCTGTTTCAGCATCCGCAAGCCGCGGTATTCTGGTCGGAAGTCGTGTCCCCAATTGCTGATACAGTGGGCTTCGTCGATGGCGAAGAACGAGACTTGATTCCGGCTCAGGAAGTCGATCGTCCGTTGCTGCAACAATCGCTCCGGTGCAACGTACAGGAATTTCAGTTCGCCCGATCGGATCAACGTAGCAACGTGTTGTTTTTCGTCATCAGTTTGCGTGCTGTTGACGAATGCAGCGGAGATCCCGTTGGCGACCAGCGCATCGACCTGGTCTTTCATCAGCGAGATCAACGGAGAAACGACAACCGCAAGCCCCGGTTTGGCGATTCCAGGAACCTGGAAACAAAGCGACTTGCCGCCGCCGGTCGGCAGCACGGTTAGCGAATCACGCCCGCCGAGGACACAGTCGATTGACTCCGCCTGTAAAGGACGAAATGCGTCGTAACCCCAGACTTCTTTGAGGATTTGATTGACGTCACCCGACTGAGTGTCGTTCTTGGGTTCCGTTTCCGTTTCAGCGGGTGGCATTTCCATTTTTGCAGTTTCCATGGCAATACTATCCGGGGCAAACGCGAACAAGGCAAGCCGATTGTTTTGGACTCATGTAGGCCGGAACAAGCCGCTTCGGCGCAGTTCCGGCAATTGCATTGCTGGGCATTGAATTGCCGGAACCGCGCTTCGCTCGCTCCGGCCTACATCCTCTGGAATCTGTAAGAAGCCTAAATTTTACCCAACACTCAAACCTTGCCGTGGATTGCGTACCCGATCACAAAACCGATTGCCAAACTGATGGGGATTGCGATGGCAAGTGCAATTGAGATTGCTTTGGCATGCGACGGGCGAGGCCTTAGCGAAGGCGTGGTTTCCCAGTCGGCGGATACCGGCAGCGATGCCGAATTCTCGCCGTTGCGACTACCGCTGCGGCTGATGGCACCGCTGCCGGATTCGTCTTGGGCACTGCGTAACGATTCGCGAAGCTGTGCGGGTTCGTGCGGTGGTGGGGGCGGCGTCCAGGCTTGGCGAGTTTCGCTAGCCGCGACTGAACTTGGCGCGACACTTAAGCCCGAAGTGATCCAAGGCTCCAACCGCTCGGCGACTTCTGCGGCCGATTGAATTCGTCTTGCCGGATCTTTCTCCATCATGTCAGCGATGGTGTCGACAAAATCTTCGGCCAAGTCGGGTGCCAAGTTACGTGGGTGCCAGGGCGTTTCTTCGCAGTGCCGACGGCATTTGGCCTTGGAATCGCCGCCGGGAAACGGCACCTTGCCAGTGACGGTGTAGTACAACGTGCAACCAAGCGAATACAGATCGCTTAGCGGTCCCACCGACATCGGGTCGCGAATCTGTTCAGGCGAAAGGTAGTCGGCGGTGCCAACGATCTTGCCAGCTCGCGGGTCATCCTGCAGCCCCATGCTCCAGGCCGCCAAACCGATGTCGGACAGTTTCGCGTGCCCATCAGGCGTCACCAAAATGTTGCCAGGTTTGATGTCGCGATGAATCAGACCTAGGTCATGGGCGTACTGCAATCCGGTCGCCGCTTGCGAGATCACCAGTGCTGCTTCGGACATCGTCAGCGCCGTACCATCGCTTTGCATCCGAGACCTAATCATCTTCCGCAGATCGGTTCCCGGCACGTATTCGGTGACCAGATAATGGACATTCCCATCGACTCCGGCATCGAACGCGCGGACGACATAGGGATTATCCAGCCCGGCCTGCAAACGAATTTCACGCATAAAACTGTCGCGAGATTCACGAGTCGATTTTTCCAGCGGCAACACCTTCACCGCACACTCGCGTCCCATCACGCGGTGGACTGCTTTGAACACGCGTCCCATCCCGCCTTGCCCGATAAAGTCGGTGATCAGGTACGGCCCAAGCGACAACTTGGTGCGTCCATCGCGAAGCTGCTGAGCTTGATAGCTGGTGATCAGCCCGCTCTTGATCAGTGCTTCCGAAATCTGGGCGTCTGAAACTTCATCCTGATCGTTCGTCTTGGCCAACTCCACCGCACGAGCGTACTTCTTTTCGGAAATCAAGCCACTGCGAATTGCCGCTTCGGCGAACGATAGTCGAGGATTGCGAGTCATGGCGATTCCTTTGATGTTGAATCGTCGTTTGAAATGGGGGCACCGAAGACGACCATGACTCGGCAGGCATCATGCCCGTGCATAGGAATCTGAACCGCATCGTTTGTAACTTTAAGGCCTTCATTGTCGTTGGCCTTGCTTCCCGTCAGCCGAAAAGCCGAACTTGGATCACGATAGAACTTCAATTTGGCGGTGCAGGATTTCCCGCGTGTTGCGATCAATTCAAATTCGACGCCGATGGTTTTGTCAGCGAGTTGATGTACCGTCATGTCACTGATCAAGACTTCCTTTGGCCCCACGCCGACGAACCAACTGGTGGCAGCAACATCGGGTTTAACGCTGCCAGAAAATTGTTTTGCCGGCGTCAGCCCGGACCACGCTTCGGCGACAGGTTGCGAAACATCGAATCCATATCGCAAATTAAACTGGTCATCGCCCTGACCGCGGATCATCAGAATCGTGTCGTAGAACCGTTTGCCCGCCACTCGATGAAGCGGATAGCCGTCGCTGGTGATCAGAGTTTGCCGTTGGGCCTCGTCAATCACCAAGCCAAGCGGCGCGACGATTCGTCGGCCGCGACTTAGGTGGACCTTGTCTCGCACGAGCGGACGGCAAACCGCGGACTCGTCCTGCACCGCCACACGAGCGGCGATGTATTGTTTCCACTGGCTACTCTGATTCCATTCATTGTCGCCGAATTCCGACGACCGATTCAGTTGCGTTCGCACGCTTAGCACGCGGCTGCCGCTGACCAGTGAATAGCGGTTCACAAAACTGGCAACAACGACACCGCCGACCAGCAGTTTGCCCTTCGCCTCGATCCGTCCTTCGGATGCGGTGCTTTTGGTGACCAGAATGTCATCGCAGCGCATCAATGATTCGGGCGGTGATTCGGAATCGGATTCAGTTGCACTGAAGCCTTCCGCGACCAACCGCATCGAAAAGCGATTGCCACGTTGGCCTCCGCTGTAAACGCCTGCTACGCCACCGGATGTCTTGCTGATTTCGACTTCCATGAATTCATTTTGCAATCGAAATTCCTTGGCGATCGAATTACTGCGGCCCAAGAACCGATTGCGAATCCAGCCTGTGATCCCGGACGATTTAGAACCGGCTGCACCCGATCGATCGACGGCCGATGCAGGGCGAACGATTGAATAGCCCATTGCCGGGACGTCCACGGTAGCGACGTATTGGTCACGGTCTTGATCGCTGGAATAGACATGCGGCATCGCTGCGGGTGGATTGCGGATTTCGGTCGTGACTCGCAATGGAATTGAATTTGCATTGACGACCAGTTTGGAATCCCCGTCTGGATCCGACGTCATCCCAATCGTTTTCGCGATTCGATCGGGTTGCTCAACAAGCGAGTTCTCGCTGGCCTGACCAGAAGTCAAAAAGTCACCGATCCCAGCCATCAATCGATCCTGTCGCTCGGCCGAAGACTTCAAGAACTGATTGGCTGCATCGGCAATCTGATTTTTTGTTTCGCTGCCGAACAGCTCGTCCAGGTTTGACGGTGGATTCGACGAGATCGCGGGCAGGTTGCCCTGGTGATAGGGGCGTTCCCCTTTGGTGAAGTAGTCGCCGATTTGCCAGAATCGTCCTAGTGAAAGACTCCATGACGCCAAGCGGCGTAGGTCATGGTAACTGTCGCATCCTTGGCCCGGCCAATGGACCAGCAAGCCGGTCGCGATCTCACCACTGTCGATCGACTCGCCCAGCTTTGCACCGATCGACAGAAATTCTGCGTCGCTCGATGCATCGATTGGTTTCGCGGTCAGAGCTTCAATTTCGCCACCGGTTCCTTCGCCCACGCCAACCGGCAAAACAACTTTGGCTTCGGATCCGTGTCCGCTTCCGGCTGCAAAGTTCAGTGGAATCACGCCCGCGTAGCCTTGGCTGGCGATTGCCGAGATCAGGTCCGAAGGTGTGTCACCGCTGAGCCGACCGTAAACCAGCGGCGGTGCTCCGATGCAAGCAGCCGCTTTTTGGTGAGCGCCAGTGATTGCCCGGGCAGCGGCCGTGTAGTCCATCAAGTCGAATTGGGTGCGGCTGCTTGGCCCACCAGCCGCCCACCCGATCTGGTTCTCGCAAAGCTGTTGCCGAAAAGTCTGACTCGGCAAATCATTTCGCTGGGCCAAATCATCGATTGATTCCTCATCGATCAGGACATTGACGGGCGTCTTCAAAACACCCTCGTCCTCCGTCGATGCATTGTTGTTGGCGGCATGTTGAATGATCGGGTCGGTGATCGCTTGGTTGAGCGTAGATGGGGCAACCAGGACGAGATCGATCAGGTGAGGATCGGAGGTGAAATAGTGATCGCGTTCCTCGGCCAGGCAATCAAAGACGTCGTGCAGGGCCTCGATTGCATCGGAAGTACGGCTAGCCAAGAATGCTTGGGCGGCATCGACGATTCTGGTTTGCAGGTGGATTTGATCCAGGTTGCTGGTGTAGCGAAGCCGGCGAGTCATGATTTGAATCTGCAAGGCAGCGAACCCGGCGGCGAAGAAATCTTCTGTGCTGATGGTCCGTTCGCCAGCGGTTTGCGGCGGCAGGTCAGCTTGAATCAGTCCAGCTTGAATCAATTCGTCCAGCATCGTTTTGCGATCGGGGCCGCTAACCCAAACTGCGCCGGCTGATTTTGCCCGCAGAGCGTAATTGTCGGGTAATTGCTCGATCGACGGCGCGGGACACGTGAACAAATAGCCACTGAACAGACCGGCTGTCGCTTCAATACCAGTCGCTTCAGTACCAGCCGCTTCACTTTTTGGGCTCGTTTCCGGTTCCGGCGGCGAATCGGCCCGGTGCCAAGCCGGGATTTGCTCGGTGGCTGCGAGTAGTTGGGGATGCCAAAGCACGGTCCAGGCGGCCAGGGTGCTGCGGGCGTCACAATCGTCAAGATCGGTCGGAAAATCTTCCAGCGTTCGAGCCGGAATCAAGACGCTGCACTCGACGTTGCAAGAGTTCGGGTTGGGCATAGGTCGTGAAATTTGACGCCGGAGTGCTGAACGGAATAAACTAAATGGTGCGAGTCTGGCCAACTTCGCCGCCTTATCTCTCTTTTATTGATTACCTTATCTCTGGGTGTTAGCCAAACCAATGGGCCGGTGGCTTTGGTTGTAACAACCCTACAACGTGAACGGGCGGGCTGTGATTTGTCCGCTATCGTCAATTAACGGGTTCGGTGCCGTCCTGTTCCCTGTAAACTGGGGTGGAAAACGGTCAAAAAGTCTGTGGCGTTCACTTGAATCGCCGGCGGACAAATCAGCAACGACATTCCCGACCAAACCATCAAAGAACTGAATCAAACATGGCAAGAAGTAGCGCTGGCGTCTGGGGTATCGAAATTGGGCAAACCGCGATCAAGGCATTGCGTTGTTCCTTGGTCGGTGGCGAGGTCGTCGCGGACGCATTTGATTACATCGAGTATCCCAAGATCCTCAGCCAGCCCGAAGCTGATGCGGATGAATTGATCAACGAGGCGCTCGCCCAATTATTGCAACGCAATGATGCGATCAATGAAAAGGTATGCATCAGCGTGCCCGGTCAAAGTGGTTTGGCAAAGTTCTTTAAACCACCACCGGTCGAAGTCAAAAAAATCAGCGACATCGTTCGCTACGAGGCTCGTCAGCAAATTCCTTTCGATCTAGCCGACGTGGTTTGGGATTTTCAAATCATGCCCGGCAGCATGGTCGAAGAAGGATACGCACTGGAAAGCGAAGTCGGCCTGTTCGCGATGAAACGCGAAATGGCGTATCGCCAATTGGCTCCGTTTGATGAATTAAAAATCGAAGTCGATGAAGTGCAACTCGCTCCCATCGCTTTGTTCAACATGCTGACCTACGACCGCATGAACGAGCGAGTCGAAAACGACATCTTCGATGCTGACAATCCGCCGCCATCAACGGTTCTGTTATCGATCGGAACTGACAGCAGCGATTTGATTGTCACCAATGGGTTCAGAATCTGGCAGCGGAGTATGCCGATCGGCGGTAACCACTTTACTCGTCAATTGACCAAAGACCTAAAGCTGACGTTTGCCAAAGCCGAACATCTCAAACGCAATGCACGCGAAGCGGTTGATCCAAAGCTGGTCTTCCAAACGATGCGACCGGTTTTCAATGACTTGGTCACCGAAGTTCAACGGTCGATTGGTTTCTTCCGCAGCATCGACAAGAAGGCCGAGATCGAAGAGCTGGTGATCACCGGTAACACGGTCAAGATGCCAGGCCTTGCAGCTTACCTTGGCAAGAACCTTGGTTTTGAAGTTTCGGTGATCGATCGTTTTAATCGCCTGGGTGGCGAAGACGTTCACGCGATCCCAACCTTCCGCGACAACGCAACCACGTTTGCGGTTTGTTACGGACTTTGTTTGCAAGGGTTGGGCGTTTCTCAGATTCATGCGTCGTTGGTACCGCAGGAAATCCTGACTCAGCGAATGGTCCGAGCCAAAAAGCCTTGGACGTTGGCGGCGCTGGCGGCATTGTTGGCCGGCATGACGATTCACTACGGCTTGACGCAAAAGAGTTGGGCGACGACTCACGAAGATCTTTGGGGCGGGGCCAAGGCGGCCGTCACAAGCACCAGCACTTACTCCAACGAGCAAAAGCAAACTGACGGTGACCTGGAAGCTCAACTGACCTATTTGAACGAGATGGGAACAGAGGTTTCAGGTAACGCGGAAAGCCGTTTGAAATGGTTGGAGGTGATTCGCGTCATCAATGACGTGGTTCCACGCCCAGACTTTCCCGATGGCAAGGTGCTAAGCCCCAAGGAACTGCCTTACGTTGACCGCAAAGACATTCACGTCACCGAGATTGAAACCAAGTTCTTTGAAGACTTGGCGACTTGGTGGTCAACACCGTTATTGGCGACTCGATATCGCGAAGAGCTTCGTAACTGGGTGGAACTGACGGGCGAAAAATTGCGGCCTGAAGAAGAGGAGGCAATGTTGGCGGCTGCGGAGGAAAGCTCGATGGGAGCCTCGTCGATGTCTACTGGAATGGATGACATGTACGGCAGCAGTACTTCCAGCATCGATGCGCCGGCGGGCGGACCCGAAGGCCCTGGCTGGGTCATCCAATTGTCCTGTTACCACTATCACAACGAAATCGATCGCATTGGATTCGAGGGCAGTGACCATGTTCGGCGGATTATGACCACTGCTTTCCGAAACAGCAAAGTCAAGTTGCCCATCGGCAGCGACGACAACGGGAATCCGATTTACGATGAATTTACAATGCAAGAAATGGGGATCGATTACCCATTCCTGCTTAACGATGAACGTCCTAGGGAAGTCGAGATCGCTAATCCCGATTTCGATGAGGATGCCTACCAAGCGGCGATCGAAAACCGAACCGACACCGCGACCACTCGGCGAGATGAATTACGAGACGCGGACGGCAACCTGGTGGACCTGCCAACGCTGATCGTTCGCAAGCATGAATTCATCTATCAGTTTGTCTGGAAAGAAAACACACTCAGCGAGCGTCTGAAAGCTCGTGAAGAAGCAAGAATCAAAGCGGAAGAAGAAGCGGCGTTGGCGGGCGATGCAGATCCGCTTGCCGACCCAGCCGATGTCAACTTTTAAAGACGACACCATCGCACATCATATTTACTCAGCTCAAAAACACTCAGCAGCCTCAAGCCGGTAGGACACGAAATGGATCAGTTAAAGGAGTACTTTGCCGTTGCCGTTAAATACGGTTTTTGGATCGGCTGCGGTACGGTGTTTTTGCTTTCGCTTGTGTTTTGGTATTTGTCAACATCGACGTTGGCAACCGAAGCTGAAAAGCAAACTTCATCGATCAAGGCATCGATCAGCACGGTGTCTCAGATTCAAAGTGAATTGTCGATGCATCCCAATGCTCAATCGCATGCCGAGATGCAGAAGTTAATCGAAGATCGTCAGAACCAAGTGTTGGAGTCTTGGGAAACACTATTTGAGCGTCAAAGCGAAATTTTGGTTTGGCCTGAAGACGTTCTGACGAAGAAGTTTGTTGACCAGTATCGCAACAAAATTCCGATCGAGTACTACGTCGAATATCCGACGCCCGAAGCAGATTCTTTGACCACTTCGATGCGCAGCACCTATGCCAAGCACATCAAGAATGAACTGCCGGACTTGGCCGAGATTGCAGGAGCCGAATGGACGGCCAACTTTGACACCAGCAGCAACAACGCCGGAATGATGGGCGGGGGAATGGGCGTTGCGCGTCGCAACATCGATCCGAACCTTCGCGAGGAAGCGATCCTTGGGCTTCGGCAAGGACCGTTGGTCGTTTGGACTCAGCAGAGCCAAGCCAATCTTTTGACGGATCTTTTTCCCTGGCGGCAAGCCGGTTTGCCGAACACGCTGGAAATTTATTACTCGCAGGAAAATCTGTGGGTGCTGCGACAGTTGCTGGAAATCATCGGCAAGGTCAATGGGCCGGCCAAGCAACCCTATCAAGCAAAAATTCACGAAATCAATGGAATCAAGATTGGCAGCTCCGTCGTTTTCGGTGCCGGCCAAATCTCCGCTCCGGGCAGCAGCCGAGTATCCACCGGAATGGGAATGGGGATGGGGATGAGCGATATGGGGATGGACGACATGGGCATGGATGATTTTGGAATGGGGATGGGGATGGGCGAGGAAGACGAGTCACCCGATCCGGCCGAGTTCCGTTACGTGTCCGAATCGCTAGAGAAGATCGCGGCCGTCGATTTGAGATCAGCGTTGAAAGACATCAAGCCTCAAAACGTTGCCTTGGCGATCGCGAAACGTCTGCCAGTGATGATGTCTCTTAAAATGAACCAGCGGGCGATCCCCGAATTGCTTGCCGCCTGTGGCAGTGCCAAGCTGATGGTCAAAGTTCGTCAAACCAGAATCATGCCAAAGGGCAAAGTCTCGACTGCGTCATCCGGTGGTGGTGGTGGTGGTGGAATGGGGATGGACATGGGGATGGACGACTTGGAAATGGAAGATGGAATGGGTATGGGCATGGGAATGGGCGGATCATCGATGGGACGCGGAATGACGGGAAATGATCAACCTATTGATGAATTCCCATTGGACATGCAAGTGGAGATTTACGGTCTGATTTACATCTACAATCCACCCGACCTGGACAAGTTAGCAATCGAACAAATCAACGAAGAAACGGTCGAACAGGCGGTTCAAGATCTCAGTGGCGAAGTCAAGGAACCAGTCCAGCCCGCTGCACCGGCCGTTGATCCGCCGGCCGCCGGCGGCGACGATGCGGTTCTGCCGACACCGGATCCTGCGACTGTGCCTGCAACGCCACCGGCACCAGGTGGGCAACCTGCAGAGGTTCCCGCGGACCCAGCGAGTGTGCCAACAGAAGCACCCGCGCCAGCAGCCCCGGTAACATCACTGCCACCATCGAACCTGACACCGACAGGTTAGGATCGAGCTGAAGAGATGTGTCGCCTTTCGCTCTGCGAAAGTGCGTCAAATCACACTTTCGCGGAGCGAAAGGCGACTATAAATAACCGCTCTTTTTTCAACCTATCGTTTTTACACTTCACGATCCTCGTCAATTTCAGTTCCCACGTTAGGACAGCGAATCATGGACATGGACAAAATCAAATCGTTCTCCCTGGCACACTTCGAGAAAGTTGTGCTCGCTGGGATCGTTGCTCTTTCAGGATTCCTTGTTTATCGGGGAGCTCAGCTACCGGATTTCACCAACGAGAAAACACCTGAGCAACTGACGCAGGAAGCCAACACGGTCAAGCTTGGGATCGACGACGACCATACCGAACAGATCATTCCCGAGCGAAAGGAGACGTCGGCTGACAGCATCGTGGCCCGCACAAAACAGCTCTACAAACCGGTCGATCCAACGACTTATAAGCTGTCAAAAATTTGGGTAGGTGAAACGACTGGCGATTCGGTGATTCGCCGACAAGATCCGCTTCTTTTGCCACCCATCGATTTACGAACCATGGGCGTCGTCTGTGCGATCGCCGCCAACGGTGCCCGCGAGGTTGACGGATACCCGTTGGCCCAGCTCGACGGTGCGGATGATCTTGAAGTGGAAGAAAAGAAACGTCCCAGAACCCGTGGTCGCCGAGGAAGACGGGGAATGGACGAAACGGATGACATGATGATGGACGACGGAATGATGGGCATGATGGGCGGCGGCCGGCGGGGCGCTCGACGCGGGGACGACGAAGACCTGAAACCAATTTCCAACCGCCGATTCGATGCTTCGCAAAGCCTTGGCTACACTCCAACTTCGACAGGCGGGACGACGAACAGAAACAATTTCCCACAACCAAAAATCGGTTGGTTCATTGCCGGAACTGCGTTATTGCCGCACCGGGAAATCTACGAGGCGTACGAGCTTGCGCTCAAAGATGCAAGCGGATATGACCCAACTCGCGATACTCCGCTGTACTACGACTTCGAAGTCCAGCGTGCTGATGTGACCGATAAATCAGTCCAGCAGTTGAACGAAGAAGACTGGACGAAAGTCTATGACCGATCGCTTTACACCAAAATTGCTGACACCGTATGGCAAGGCTTTGCACCCGAGATTGTTCCCGAGGATTACCGTGACGAAAACATCACGACTTGGATTCCACCTGTCCTGCTAGACGATTACAGCCACTTTGCGCTGCACCCACGCATTCCGATGCTGTCCAAGCGAGAGTTGGAAGAACGACGATTGATTGAGGATGAAAAGAACGACCGCAGTGGCGAGATCAATTTGGAAAACCTCGATTTCCAGAACGACGAAAGTGAACTCGCCGGTCCCGGGGCCGGCGGTGGCATGCGAGGCGGCGGTGGCGGCATGGGGTATGACGACATGGATATGGACATGGGATATGACGACATGTACAGCGGTGGCGGCATGGGGATGTTTAGCCGAGGACAAGTCGAAATTGATCCGGTCGACCACAAACTGATCCGGTTCTACGACTTTGGCCTCTATCCATCCAAAGCAAAGCCAGGACGCAAATACTCGTATCGCCTTCGCTACGCGGTGATCGATCCCAACTTCCCGGCGCTGGCCCAAGCACAGCCAACTACCAGCAAGTTGTCGCCTGATGTTGCCCAGCGTGTGATGGCGAAAGTTTCAGAGGCGAAAGAATCAGGCAAGCGGAACTTCCGCCTGTGGAGCGAGTGGAGCGAACCTACGTTGCCCGATTCGCTGCCAACGACCTACGATGCCTTCGCCGGTTCGGTGACAAGAGGCTCGGTTCGGTCCTATACGCTCGGTGACCGCTCGGTTCCGGTCGCACGCGAGACAGCATCAGCGAAGGTTCTGCTGTCGAAGTTCGATTTCAATCTAGGCGTACGTGTCCCAGTGATGATCGACGAAATCAAAGAGGGCGGCGTGCTAAGCAAAACCGCCGAGGTAGCCGAAGTCATTGACCCGATCACCAACATGATCAAAAAAGTCACGGATTACGAAGTCAAGTCTTCCATCTCGGTCGTCGACATTGATGGCGGAGTGTCGCTTGAAATGTCCGAGGAGCTCACGTCGCCCGGCCAGATGTTGCTCTTTGATTCAACTGGCAAGCTAAGTGTTTCCAACGATATCGACGATCAACGACCGTTTCGAGTTTACTCATTCGCGAAAGAGAAAGAGCAACACGAGAAGTAGTCGTAGCAGTGAGGCTCGGAGGTGTGAGCGAACGTCCGGCTTCGATATCTACGCGAAGCAGGCAATCTAGCCGCGTAGCGGTGACAGCACTTTGCCGGGTGCGTGAGCACCCGGATCATGTCGCCCCTTGAATGTCTTTGCCGCGATCTCGGAGGTTGCCGGCGACCTGCCCGTGGCTGATCCCGCCAGGGTTCAGTCGAGCTTGATCCGATCGTGGACTGAAGCCTGGCGGGATCAGCTACGGTTTTGAACCGTCTCTAAGCGGACGTCCTCTCACCACTCACAGCACGGCATGCGACCTTACGCACCAAGCTCGACGTCGATCTTTGCTTCGTCGGCGGCTTCGCGAAGTTTGGACAGAGCCCGTGCTTCCAGTTGGCGAATACGTTCCTTGGTCACACCCAATTCTGCACCAACTTCTTTTAGCGTCAGAGGTTCCTTGTCGCGGCCGAGACCAAACCGAGCGGTGATGATCTTCTGCTCGCGTTCGTCCAGTCGCCCCAAGATTTTTGACAGCTCGCGCTGACGAGTTTTCTGAACCGTTTCTTCGGTGTAGGGATCCAAACGCTCGTCTTGCTTAGATACAAACAGCTCTTCGGTCGTGGTGCGGAACCGATCGCGATGCTTGAATTCCGTTGGAATCGATCGGGCGAAGTTTTTCATGATCGCCCAGGAAGCGTAAGTGCTGAACTTGTTGCCCCGCGAATAATCAAACTTCTCAGCAGCACGAATCAATGACATGTTGCCATCGCTGACCAGCGAGAAAAAATCATCGGTGCTGGCAACGTGACGTTTCGCAATCGAAACCACCAGTCGTAAATTGCTTTGCACGATCTTGTTCTTCACCAACACTGCCTGCTCGTACAGGTCATTGATCTCGCTCATCAAAAGCGACTTGTTGGCACTCGGACGCAACAAGTGCTGACGCAGGACGCTGGCTTTGTGCTTCAAGTAGTTCATTTTGCGGAACAGATGATATTCCTGTTCGCGTGTCAAAAGCGGCACATCGTAAAGGGCGGCCAAATAGCTTGGCAAATCCGATGGAACTCGGATCTTTCGTGCAGCAACGGCTGGCTCGGGAACCGGCCCAAGGAATTCAGATTCGCGGGCAGCAGCGTCAGATGCCGACAAGTTGAAGTCATCGTTATAGATGTGATCCAACGGCAATTCCATCACCTGCTCGATCCGCATGTCTAGCAAAATTCGATTGATGCTGGTGCGTGTTCGATTGAACCGCTTGCCAAGGGTTGTCACGGTCGCGCCATGCGTGTGCAGCTTAAAGATTGAACGCTTGTCTTCTTCGGTCAACACATCGCGATGACTTGGGAAGATCGCAACGGCGCGGTGGTCGGCGTCAAAGTTCTTCAGCGTGTAGCGGACTGTTTCGGGACTGCGGCCCATTTGAGCCGACAACTGCCGCGTCACATCGGCAAAGGTTGCACCGGCTTCGACCATTTGCCGAGCCCGTTCAATCATCTCGCCCTTTTCTTCTTCGGACAACTGGCTGAACCGTTCGCCACGTCGAATTTTGTCTTGGTTGTTTGCTGCAAAACGTTCGACGCTGCTGTGCAAGAACCCAACTCGTTTGCGTCCGCCAAACATCAACCGACGACTCAACAAGCCAGCCGTTCGCCAGCGAGAGATTGTTTTGGTGGAAACGCGGAACATCCGGCTGAGTTCCTCGACCGTGTGAACGGGTTCGCCAACTTCATCGACAGAAATATCAGCCGAGTCAGACAGGTCGTCGATCAGCAATCGAAGGTCATGCAGCACATCGACGCCAGCCAAGTTCTGGCGCACCGATTTTTCGTTGCGATAATTGGTGATGCGGAAACAAAGATATTCGAGCGAGTAGGACCGATCGGCGTCGATCTCTGCGTAGAGTTTCTCTGTGAGAGCAATCTGTTCGACCTTCTTTGCCTTGGGGGCAAAGCGTGCCAATTGATCTCGTAATTCCTTGAGGTGGCTATTTCGATATTCTTCGTGCATCGACCATTTCTCCCTGTGCTGAGGCGGCTGTCGTTCAAATAGTCCCTGCGACCCCGGCGGATCGCACGACAACTCGTCTCGGTTATTTCCCGGGTGCCGACCCATCCGTGATCGGCTTCGTTGGGACACTTCAAACATCGTGTACGGTGGTGACACGTTTGGTCAAAGTGTTAGCGACTCCTTGCCGCTGACTCAATTTTGCGCTACGCGTCAATTCGACGCGAGTACTTCTTGTTTGACAGATTGATTTTACTCAAAGTTCGCGTGAAACATTCATTTTAGGCTGCCACGACCACTGAATCCGAACACGTCGGCATTGGCGGGTAAACCCCCGAAAGTTGGACGCGAATCCGATTTGACCAACTGACCAGCTAAGTGACTAGGAAATCCCGGGCCAAAACCAAATTTTTCGAGGCCAAGGTGCCAGCAGATCTCCGCAAACACAGTGATTCGCGACCAATTCAGACCGAAAAACAATTCCAAGCGATCCACCGGTTCCCACGCCCCCCCGCTGGCCCTTTGTAAAACTTTCATGCCTTTGAAGGTTATGACGTCTCAGATTGCGATCGCGATTGCAGCGATAGACGTGCTTTCCTGCCATCTGGGGCTCAGGAATTGTCCCCAAATTACTTTCTCAGATTGAATTTCACCCAATCACCACCCGAACGGGTAAGCGAGGGATTTCCCAGCCAAGAGAGATCTCTCGCTTACGCGTTTGGGTTGGGAACGGGTTGGGAAATCGGGAAGTTGCTTCGGTACAGTTCCGCAATGGGCCAGATGCGCCTCATATTTTTCCAACACGTTCTAAACCACAGGACCCTTTCTAGACGATGACTACACCTGATGCCTGCAATGGGAATCACCGTCACGGATTCCCACCATTCATTTTCTCGACTCGGACGACCGATGTTTTCTCGAAAATCCTCCTTGAACGATTCACGACTTAGCCTGCCCAAGTCAACCGATCGGCGTCGGTTTTTGATGGCGGCGTCCGCCACCGCGATGCTGGGTGGACTATTGCTCAGCGACGCCACGACCGGTGTTGCCGACGCGGCTCGTCCCACAAACGGTGTGCGTTTGATTCCAAACGCGGAAACAGATTTGTTTCGCGTTCGAATTGACCTGGATGTCGAGGGCAACGTGGACCTGGCCGCCAATCCGTTGGTGTCTCGCAAGTCCGCGTCCAAGCTGCCGATCAGCAGCAAGGCTAAGTTCGATTACGAAGAACGTTATCGTCGTCCAGAAAACCGAAAACGGTCGGTATCCGATTCGGCGATCAGCGACCCGGTCACCTTCGCCGAACGCTACTACCACGAAGCATCGGCCGATTTGAATGTAAGCAAGCTAAAGCAAACCCGCGAGCTACGTGATTTGGTGAAGACAACCACGGTGCGCCGCGAAACCTTGCCAGAAGTGCTATACGCTAACGAAGATTATTTCAGTCGAGACGAACTGGATCTGCTGCATTTGCCGGTGTCCAGCATTGGTGTCGATCACTTGCTACCGACTGGCGAAGTGTCACAGGGGACCAAGTATCGTCCCACGCCTGAATCGCTTGCGTCGGCTTTCAACATGACGTCCGTCGACGCATCGGAAATCGAGGCCGAAGTGGTGTCGATTACCCGCGACGAAGCCAAAATCCAATTTCGCGGAAACGCAGACGGATCAGTCGATGGTGTTCCCACGATCATTCGTACGGTTGGCAAATTGACTTTTGATCGACGGATCGGTGTTTGCACGTGGCTTGCGATGGCAGTTCACGAAACGCGAGACATCGGAATCGCCAAGCCTGGTTTTGATGTCGCCGCCACGATCAAAATGCTACGCAAACCGATGGCATCGCCCATCGGCTTGGAAAAGAAATTGCCATCGGTGGACGTCACCGGGCCCATTCCTGCGGATCGTTTGTACGTGGATTTGCACAGTGATCGAATCGGGTTCGATACTTTGATGAACCGCGATTGGCGGATGATGTCGGACGTTCCTGGTGCCGCGATGATGCGGATGGTTCGTCACGATCGAAGCGTCGCGCAGTGCGATTTCCGCAGTCTGCCTTCGCTGGCACCTGGCAAGCAATGGACCCTGGAGGCGTTTACTCAGGACGTCAAGCAAACCCTCGGCAATCAGTTGACTGATTTGATTGATTCCGACGAACGGGTTTCGCCGCTCGGGCTCCGCGTCCTACGTGTGACGGCAGCCGGTTCGGTCCAGGGCGTGCCGATTCAGTGGGTGCTGATGCACTTTTCAGACGATTCGGGCCGCCGGATGCAGGCGACCTTTACTCTGGAAGCGGACAACGTAGACGCTTTCGCCGGTTCGGACCTACAATTAGCCAGTTCCTTGCGACTGACGGGCCGCAAATCCGAATCCGTGAAGGATGGCAGCCAGCAAACCGATGCGGAAATGGCCCAATCGGCTGAAAACACCCCGGCTTCTACCCGGATCGCCGACGCAATCTCTAAACGTGCCAAGAAAACCGAAGTACAATCGGCAAGTGATCTGAAATAACCATTTCCTGCCCATTTACGACATTTTCACGCCGAAAGCTATTCATGTTCTCGCGACCTCGACCATCGATTCAACCCAGCTTGGCAACCATTGTCACGTCTGGGCCAATATCCGGCCTGATGTTGACGGCAGCTTTGGTGTGCATGTCGGTGACCGCGACGGCGCAGGCTCCGCTCGGTCTCGGCGCAGCAAAGTCAGAAGCAAAGAAGGATCCTTCGACCTCTGAGGAAACTCGTTTTGCACCGGGCGTCATGCAAGTGATCCCGCCTGCGCCGGAACCTGAGGAAACCTTTGCGGGGCCTCAGACCTTGCAGTCGCTTTTGGACGCACACCCCGAGATTCAATTCGGTGGTGAAACTCATCCCGATGGATCGCCGCACTTTGATCCGCGTTCGCGAACGTTGGTCGAGATGGCCAAGCAAGTGATTTTGCGGCGTGAGATTTACGCATTCGAATTTGCGTTCAAGCCGCTTCGTCATGTTTACATTGATGTGCCACGTGCCGACGGACGAATGCAACGCAAGTTGATTTGGTACATGGTTTACCGAGTTCGCTACCGCGGCGGCGACTTGCGACCTTCGGCCGACATAATCGCCGGCGTGCCGATTTACAAACGTGTCGAAGAAGTTCACTACAACAACCGTCGGTTCTTTCCGATGTTGGTGCTTCGAAATCAAAGCACGGGGACTGCCTACGTTGACCGAGTTCTGCCAAGTGCTGCGGACAAAATCAAAGTACGCGAACAAATCACCGCGCCGCTTTACAATTCAGTTGAGATCACTCGCGTCAAAGTCCCGTATTCCGGTGACGCTGCCGCTGGTGGAATTTGGGGAGTCGCGACATGGGAAGACGTTGACCCAGACATCGACTTTCTTTCGGTCGAGGTCAGTGGTCTAACGAATGCGTTTGAACAAGATGGCGAAGGCATGGATGCACCGTACCGCAGAAAAGTTCTACAACTGAACTTCTATCGTCCCGGCGACAAAGTTGCACAAACCGATGACCGAATCCGGTTCGGCGTGCCCGCTTACGAGAACAAAGCCGAGCAGGATTACATTCTCGAGCAATACGGCCTGGACGAACGCCTCGACTACCGATGGCTGTTTCGCTAGGGACCGCGTGAACAACAATTCAGATAGCGAATCTCACAGAGAGATTCGGCCGTGCGGGAAATCAAAAGTCTCTGCGACTTTCGCTACTTCAAAGCTCGTCACTTATTGATCACGCCGTACTAAGCATCGATTCGTCCGTGCAGCGTCAAAGTTCAGTCTTCAAACCAGCCGTGGTTGAGTTTGTGGTGATTTAGGTTAGCGCAACTCGCTTTCCCAAACGCCTTGCGTCTCGAAAGTAGGCCGTAGCGAGCCATAGCGAGTTACGGCGGTGCGCGAATTGCCGTAACTCGCTTTGGCTCGCTACGGCCTACATACTGGCGATCAGGGAAATGTGCCGTTGCCACAATGCT
>NZ_LWSK01000035.1 GCF_001642955.1 Rubripirellula obstinata
AGCAAATTGGGCAAGCTGCACCATGGCAGGCAACACAAACTGGAACGCTGGGAAACATTGAGGCAACGGGACAATTGCCTGATCGCCAGTATGTAGGCCGTAGCGAGCCATAGCGAGTTACGGCAATTTGCCCACCGCCGTAACTCGCTATGGCTCGCTACGGCCTACTTTCTACTTTCAAGGGTTGCTACAAGTTGACAACGACAAATTTTCATCAGCCCAGTCTAAACCTGTGGCGTTGGGCGGACGAATCCTATGACCGCGTCGATGAGGACGACCGCTAACTGCGTTAGCACGAAGAACGCAAACCACCACATGACGCCGGAGGTGAATCCGTAGCTATGCAGACCGATGCCAAGCGCGTTGGTGCCAAACCAGCTCCATGCCGTGACGATATTGCCACCAATCGCAAGCATTGCGAAGCCGCGGCCTTTGATCATGCCATCCCAACGTGCATGCAACATCAGTGCGTTCCAAATCACAATCAGCAGTGCTCCGTTTTCCTTCGGATCCCAGCCCCAAAAACGGCCCCAACTGTCGTCAGCCCACAAACCGCCCAAAACGGTTCCGATGAAACTGAATAGGATCCCGAAACAAGCTGCGCCGTAGCAACAACGGTAAATGTCTCGCAAGAACTTGTCGTCCTTGCCAATCCACGACGCCAACAGATAACCGACGCCGAAGGAACCTGCCACCAAGGTTGCCACGTATCCGAGCGTGACGGTGATCACGTGCGTTGCCAACCAAAACTGGGTGTCCAAGACCGCTTGCAACACGGGCATCGTATCGCCCTTGTTCAAGCCGTAAGCAACCAACAATGACATCACGCCCGTCGCAGCCGACAAGACATTACCGACGCCGTATTTAAAGATCCGCTCGACCACCAATCCACCAAGCACCATCGCCCAACCGATAAACACGGCGGACGAGTAAAGGTTAATGACCGGCGCGCGACCGGTGATGGTGATCCGACAGATGATCGCGATGGTGTGAATGACGATCGCCAGTGCCAGCGTTCCCCAAACGACTTGACGCAGTCGCGGTAATTCAAAGAAGAAGTAAACCAGTCCCAGCACCAATGCGGCCAAGTACAGGAACATCGAAACGCCCGTCGGCCAATTCGATTGCATCCAACGTTCCAGCGAGACAATCGACGGTTCGTAACCCGCGATTGTGCGACTGGCCAAATCGGCCAAGTGTTCATCGACGGCTTTGTTAAACTCCGCTGGTTCGTCGTCACCGTACGCCTTGATCATATTGCTGAATGACTGCACGCCCGTGGGACTCTTTGCGGCGGCAGCGGTTTCAGGCGAAGACACAAGTTCGCTGTAGAAGTTAAAGAACGCCGGTGCAAATGCAGCCCATTTCGGATCGCCAACCGACACTTCGGCTTGTTTTTCCGTCGGCGCGACAATCGAGGGTGAATCCCGACTGCTGACCGATTCCATTCGTCGCTGGAGTTCGCGAATCATGATCGTTTGGCGATCACGCTCGGTCGCCTCTGGACGAAACTTCTGCAATTCCTCCATCGTGATTTCAGAAGGCACAGGCAGTTGGAACGCATCCGAGGCCATCAAGAATTGCTGAACCCGCTGATTGAGTTCGACCACCTTCTTTTCCTTGAACGATAAATCAGCCGCGTCTTTTTCTCGAGCACGTTTTAGGATCACCTGCAAACGCGAGATGTTGTCAAAAATTTCCGTCAGCGTGTACAGCTTGCTCTCGCGTCGATCCAGGTTCAATTCACTACGAACCTCTTCGGCATCGATGCGGAACATCGGCAGCGAACGCAATTCGGGTTGATCGGTTGCGACTTCCATCAACCATTGCATCGCTGACAGTTTTCGCTCGGAAGTCGAACGCGACTTGATGCCTAGCGGCGCTTCGGCAAGCGGAATCGATTCCTTGTTGCTCATGGCTTTGACAGTCGCCCGTGCGTAAGCATCCAGCGGCATCACGCGTCCACCATACTGGGTCGGAATTTTACCGGCGGTATAGAAATCGAACTTGGATGCGCGTTGATCGGGCTGCATTGAATTTTGCACCGCGGACCATGGCACCAGCATGATCGATGCCAGCACGGCGAACGCCGACACCGATGCAACCACCGGCCATTTTCGTGGCGGAGTGATACCAAATTCGGCGAGGTCGGATCGTTGTTTGCGAGTTTCCCGTTCGCGGCGGCGAACGAAACGGGTTAGCGTCCCCAAGAAGTGGACCAGCATGCCTAACCCGGTGATGCTGCAGGCAACGTAGGGAATCAACCAGCCCGAGTTTTGCACGACCTGAATGCCGGTCAATTCCTGGCCGGTCGGCAACTGCGTGTAATTGGATTGATAAAACGTTTCACCACGGTAACGCAGCGGATTGTTCATCCAAACACGTTCCTTGAAATCGTCGCCATCTTCCTTGTGAACAATGCGAATGACCGAGTGGTAATCGCGTGGCGTTTCGGTGCCGCTGTAATTGACCCGTTCGACATCTTGGAGCTGAACCCAATACGGTTTGACCTGGCGATGAAATCTCAGGCCCATTTCGTAGGTTTGGTCACCGACGACGACATCGTCCAACACATCCTTGCTTTTCCCATCGGGTGCCAGGACTTCGCGTTCGGAAATCCAATGACTGACCAAGTGCTTGCCCAGTGAATCACCAGTTTCCTTGTCCAAAATTTCAACATAGGCCGACGCCACATCGGTCCCCATGTCGGCACCACCCGACTTTGGCTTTGGAATCGCCATCACTTGAAGCCCAACGCCGGTGTCGGCGATGTTTTTGGACGTCACGTCAACCAAGGCACTGTTGGGAAAGTAATCCAACACGCGAACATCCACCGGCAATGATGGATCGGTGATGACATTGTCGGACGGCTTGGATCGATTGGGATACTCGTTGCTGACGTCTTGGTTGGCGGCAGCCATTCGACTTGCCGGCAATGCAATCACTTTCCGCTCGTTGTTTTCAATTTGACTGAATGCCAATTCAGTTTCGGAAGTGTTGATCAGTTGGTTGGTGGATTGACCTTCGATCAGGGATAGACGTTGTTCGGTTTGTCGGTCGCCAAAAAAGAATTGCCCGAACATCAGCAATCCGACACCAATGTGCAGCAACACATTGCCGCCTTGCTTATCAAACACCAGCATGCAACCGACCATCAGCACCACGCCCGCGCCGAGTCCCTTTGCCAGTTGCCACACAATCCGCAAACCGGGATCACCGATCCGAAAACCGCTCAACATGGCGTACACGACAAACGCGACCAGACCAATTGCTGCGATAAACGCGGTGCGGCGAAGTGTAGGCTGACTGATTCGCGTTCCCGCGTAGGCCACGCCCGCTCCCATCACCGCGACGCCAGCCAAAGTCAGTCCCCAAAGCGCCGAGTATCCGATGCCGGGTTCTCCTTGCAATCCGTCGGTGCTGTTGCCCCACGAAACGATTACGCCCGCGGTTAACATTCCGAACGCGATGAACGCCAACCCAGTGATCAGCTTTGCACCGGAGGAATGAATTTTAAACCGCGTTGTCTTGGCAGCGATTAGGTTGATCATCAGCAACATGCCGATCAGCGCGCCACCTGGGAACGGAAGCACCAGGCCGATGGGTTTGCTGTGCGGGAAGAACGACTGCGGAAAAAAGTCGTCGATGTGCAACGGTGCAATCCACGAAAGGAAGTACCGCTCTTTGACATCCAGCATGTTCATCTCGTCTTGCGCCAGCGTGCCCACCAGCACAATGACAAGCGACAGAGCAAACAGAACAACGGTCGCCTTGAGTGATCCGAGCACTTGCAGGACCGTCCACGCATCGATGTTGGATTTATCGATGTTGGATCGATTGGCGACTCGAGTTGTTTCGAATTCGGAAGCAGCAGTTGCCATCTTAGAAATCGTTTAGGTGGGAGTGGTGTTGTGGTAGGCCGTATGGAATGGAGCGAACTACGGCCTACATTTTAAGCTTGATTGACTTCAAAAACTCATCAATCTTTTGGGTCTGTTCATTCAAAGTTTCTTTCGGACCTGTCATCTTGATGAACAGACTCATGCCGCCGTCCATCGGCACGATGGTGGCGTCGATGGCGGTCCCGTCGTCTTCGCCGTTGCCACTTAGAATGAACCGTTTTCCGTCACGTCCATCAACATTGACGTCCAATGCCGCTTCCATCGCAGCATCGACGACTTCCTCGGGTGCGACACTGCCGAGTGCCTGGCCCAACCATCGTGCGACGTTGCCGCGCAAGTCGCCACCGGCCGGGATCACGGTGATCTCGGCCAAGCGGTCATCGGGGCCAACGTTGAACGCCGCCATACGCATGCTGTTCATCCGACCATCTCGCCAACCTTCGGGGCGATCAAATTTCAAACGTGGGTCTGGCTCCATCGGTGGAATGTCATCGGCATCGCCAGCGGCGACCGAACCAATCGGCGGTGGCATAGGCGGCAACGCCGATGGAGAAGCAGGAGCGGAGGGAGCCGGTGTGGTTTGATTTGGTGTGGTTCGATTTGGCGTGGTTCGATTCGGAGGTGACGGGAAGCCTGACATTGATCCGCCCATCATCGATCCGCCGGCGGGCGAACCGTCGCCCACGATGTCCACCCAGACTGCTTTGTCATCCACGGCGGCAACGTCGATCGGTTCGCCATCGGCCCATTTATCATCGCTGTTATCCAGCCCAAGTTGACCGCGCCAACGATTGACATTCATCGCCACCATGGAATCCCAATCAGGTTGGCGACCAAGTTTGGATACGCTGATGTCGAGCTGCTTTTCAGGCGTATCGACATTGATCGACGCAAAACGGAACTGCGTCTGTTTGCCACCCTTGCGCCAACCCTCGGGCAATTCGTCTAGCTTGGGTTCATCACCCTCAAAAGAAACCTGTTCAACAAATTGTCGCAGGTCGTCACGTACCAATTCGACCGCGGATTCGGGACCGGTCACCTTGAAGAACCAAACCTGATCCGTCAGCGGAACCATTGCCGCCAGCATCCGAGATTTCTCGGACTTAAATTCGTCCGGTTCTTCCAACGGAATCGTGTAAGTCACGACCGGGCGAGTTTCCTCGCAGCCCGTTGTCAGCAAAACGAAGGTACAACCTGCAAACCAAACGGCACAGGCATAGAAAGAGGTGGAATTTAGTCGTGAGATAGTTTTCGCCATGCCGTTAGTCTAACGCCATGACGCAACCTCTCGTACCCAGTATCTCAAGTGCCGAGGGCTAAATCGATTACTCGATTAGGCCGATCAGGGTATCGGTCAACGTACTAACGGGTGCTGAAACTTCGTTGTAAGTCCACATATTGCGAACCAAATCGGTCATCAGCATTCCGCACAGTCCCATCATCAACAGAATGGACATCAGTGCGACACATTGAAGCATGCTGAAAGGAACCTCGTAGGCCGCCGTCGCGCTGGCACCCATCGGTTGGACTTCGGAATCGTCCAGAGCGATCGCTTCGCCGTCGTCGTCACCAAACCCATCATCGCCGGCGGGTGCATCGTCAAAACCACCGTCAGCAAACCCGGCCGAGTCGCCGAAAACGTCTCCGCCCATCGGATCGGCTTCGGCAACCGCAGCGTCATCAAAGACGACCGCTTCGCCGATTGCTTCGCCTGAATCTTCAATCTCGATGACTTGCGAACCGCTATCGATGTCGGCATCCAACCCGACACCCGAGGGTGAAAGCTGAAACTCTTCGTCCGCTTCAAAATCCGCCAACGACTCTCCGCTGATTCCACTTCCGCTGCCGCTGCCACTGCCACTTCCGATTCCACTGCCGTCGGCAAGTTCGGCTCCGAGGTCCAGTGCGGAAATACTGCTGCCCGCAAGATCCAGGGGTTCGCTTTCCAGCGACAAACCGCTGTCCGACGGACTCATCAAATTAATGCCACTGTCGCCAGCAACCGAAATGTCGCTGCCCGCGCTGCTGATCACCAAGTCGTCGTCGTCATCGGCGATCACCAAGTCATCATCGTCGGCAAGTGCGTCATCAATGCCGGAAAGATCCGAACCACCAATCAGGTCGGCTCCCATGCTGCTGCCCAGACCCGATCCACTGGCGATGCCCGAGGACACTAGCAGGTCTTCGCTATCGCCCGAAATCAAACCGCTGCCACCTTGTTCGGCGCTCAGCAAGTCAAGTTCACTCAGCACGTCCGCACCGCGTGAATCGCCGCCAAGCAATGAGTCGGTTCCTGCTGGTTCGTCGTCAAGTTCCTTCATCAGTTCCAGACTGCTCGCACCGGCGGCAGGTTCTTCGCTAACTCCGCCACCCAAAACGTCTGCTTCGCTATCGGGTCCGAAATCGAGCGAGTTGTCGATGCTATCGTCTTCGGCGGCTTCGTCCTCGCCAGCCAAAACGTCAGGATGCGATTCGGCGATCTCTTTCAATTCTGCATCCGTCACTGGACCAGTGCTGCCCGCGTTGGGTTCAATCGCCAGATCAATCTGCGCCGAATCATGCGTGATCGCGGGATCTTTCAAATTCAATTCAGCCGAATCGAGTTCGACCAATTCGTGATTCTCGATCAGGTCGCTTGCGCTGTCGGCCAACAAATCCATGTCGCTGGCAACGATCGCAACGTCGCTGCCTTCGCCGTCAGCGGTGACCAGGTTGACATCGCTGCCGCCCGAACCGGTCGAAAGTTTTTCGCTGCCAATGCCAATGCCCAGATCACTGTCATTGCCGCTGCCGCTGCCGTCGCCTACATCCGAACCTTCATCGCCACCGATAATGCTGCTGCCGAGCGACAGTTCGGAATCATCGCTGACCAAGAACCCGCTACCGCCGCCGACCAGGTCGGCAAGGTCGTCCTGCAAACGTTCGATTTCGTTTTCAGGGAACTTCCAGCTCGCGCCGTCGCGGAAACCACGGACTTGCCCCTGGCTGCGCAGTTCCACCAACTTTTCAGTCGGGATTCCAAGTTGTTTGGCAGCGTCTTCGAGTGACAGATATTCAGCCATGCGTCTTACGGCTCCGCAGATGGTCAGATGAGTGTGGGTGTAGTTCTAGTTGTAATTCTTGCAGCGTCGTTCTTGTAACGCCCTATTTTTGGCGCTCTTTTTTTAGCTTCCGTTTTTAGCTTCCGTGCAAGCCTACGTCACCCATTGATCACCGGCGGTGTCGGTGCCAATTATCGACCATCAATTTGTCGACGACTCAGCTACCGACGATTCGATTATCGACGATCCATACGACGAATTTCGTCGGGCAGCGGAGCGGTGGCGTTAAGTTGCAGCGTGAAATCGGCATCAATCGGTCGGCTGCTGGCCAGACGGATTTTTCCCGATCTATCGATATGATACACGGCCATCCACGATTTGCTGGTGTTTACGAGCGTTATTCTCTGACTTCCCGCACCGTCAGAATGGGAAAATCCGATGATGTCGCCCGCAGCGCCCACATTCGGAGCTGAAACCCCGCTCGCGGGTGGATTCAGATTTGCAGCTTGCGCCGTTTGATCGACTTGTCCGGCCCAGGCGGGCAACCCGGCAAGATTTGGGTCGCTCGAGGGCTCAAAACCTTGGTTCTGCGCAGGATTTTGATAATCAGGGTTTTGTCCAACGCCGACCACCTGAATGCTGGCAATCCCCAGAATCCCAAGCAAAACGAGCGGTGATGTCTGAAAACGCTTCATGGCGAACTTCCTTGATCGGGGCAACTTCCAGGGGCGAATCGCAATCTAAACCCTGGCTGACCCACGCAACAAGGCGAACCTTGCGGATTAGGTAAAGACGAGCGGTCGAAACGGTCGAAACGATGAAGGTATGCCTCCGCTCTTTTGAGCAAACGACCTCCCAAAGCCCTCTCCAGCAAAGCGTGTTTCGATGGCCCAACCATCTAAAACTCAGTCATTTAAAACTCAGTCGTCAAAGACCCAGTCGTCAAAGACTCAGTCGTCGGCGAATTCTCCCGAGACCGCCAGCATCGCCCACTATCAAATGGGCAGTCCGCTGACCGCGGTTTCCATCAGCGTCGCATCCGCAGTCGTATTCTACGGCCTGGTGATGATTCTGACGGCGTCCGAAATGACCTCGTTCGTGGGCGATCCACTTCGGCGATACTTCCTGGGCCACCCGATCGCGATCGCCGCAACCATTCTGTTCTGGTTTGCAATTGGTTCGCTGGCCGCAAAACAGTTCGCAGTATCAGCCCAAAACAATCTGCTTGCTCGAATTTTCGACCAGCATCTTTCGCCCGGCGGCAGCGGCAGCGATTCGTCGTCCGGCCCAGCCGACCAATGGCTGGCCAGCAACGATGCCGGTCATGTTGCCAAGGGCTGGCTGCGCAGTCTTGCATCGCTGCAGCAATCAACCCGCGACAGCGTCCTGGTTCGCCGCTTGGAAGAAATTCTGATGCGGCAATCACGGCGAGGATCATCGAAACAGTTGCCCGATGACTTGCGAGAAGTCGCCGCCCGCGATGGCGATGCCGCTCATGATTCGCTTGGCATGGTGCGGATCATTGTCTGGGCGATTCCGATGTTGGGTTTCCTGGGAACCGTTATCGGGATCACGCAAACCTTGGGCGGACTCGATTTTACCAACGGTTCAGCCGCAGTGGATAATCTAAAAAGCGGTCTGTACGTCGCGTTCGATACCACCGCCGTCGGATTGGTTCTGTCCGTTGTCGCAATCTTCTTACAATTCCCAGTCGAACGTAGCGAACAACGACTGCTCGCCGACATCGACCAACGCGTCGGCTCGCTCGTCTCGTCGAATCTGCCAAGCGATGAAGCATCGGACAATCAAACCGTCTTGATCGCGGACCTGTGCCGCGGCGTCCAAGCAGCCGTCGCGGAATCGCTGAACAATCAAGCCAAACTATGGCGAGACACCATCGACACCGCGCAAGGCCAATGGCAATCGGTCCACGATGACAACAACAACAAAATGGTCGATGCGTTCAAACTAAGTTTGGTCCCGGCACTGATTCAACACACCGAAACGTTGACCAAGTCCCAAGACCGATTCGAGTCGATGGGTAACATCGAAGAACGGCTCAGCGATAACTTGCAAGCGCTTCGCGAAACCAGCGAATCGATTCAGCAAGGTCTGCAAAGTAAAGAAACGACACGGAAAGAGACCGACGAAACGATGGCCGACGCCGTCCGTACGCTTGCTCGTGCAGTCGATATTTTGTCGACCCACATGAGCCAAAACCAACGGACTGGCAATACTGGTTACAACAATGCTGATCACGGTAACCGTCAACTAGGACGTGCAGCATGAGTGGTGGTCGCCGATCCAAGCTATCACCTTCGCTGTTCCCGTTTCTTGCCGTACTGATTTGTACGTTGGGAACGTTGATCTTGCTGCTTGCGCTCGTTGCAGAAAAAGCAACCGATGCCGCGGCGGTTGCGTCGGCGTCGGAAGCTGAAATCGAAACGGCCGACGCTGCAAGTTTAGGCCCTGCACGCCCAGGCTTAGCCGCCACAGCGGTTTCGTCCATGATCGAAGAGGAAGAATTCCTGGTCGCTCAATTGGTTTCAGTACGCCAAGCCCAAACCGACGACATCGAACAGCGCCGCGACAAACTGGCTCATGTCGAAGAGCACACGCGTCGGCTGACGGATGAACTCAAACGACTCAGCGATGAAGTTGATCGAGCGACACAACAGCAAAGTGCTGACAGCGAAATCACCGACGAGCAACTGGCGATTTTGAAACAAGAAATCGAAATCGAAGAACGCGAAATCGAGGAGAAACTTGCTGAATCAGGCACGCGAAAACCGCGAGTCATCATTGTGCCCCACAAAGGCCCCAACGGTACCGACCGACGACCGGTGTATCTGGAATGCACCGAAGACGCACTGGTGATTTGGCCCGAGGAAGTCCGAATCTCAATCGATCAACTGCAACAATCCGACGCCGGTGCCAATCCAGTCGAATCGGCTCTGCGAGTGATCCGAAACCATGCCATGACGCAGTACGGTGATTCGGTACCGCCCTACCCTTTGCTGATTGTCCGCCCCGACGGAATTCTGACCTACGCATCGGCACGCGGCGCGATGAAGGATTACGACGATCAATTTGGATACGAACTGGTTCCAACCGACATCGAATTGGCGACCTCAAAACCCGACACCAACTTAAAGCGAAAGATCGATCGCGCGATCACTGAAGCGATCGCCAACCAAACCCGTTTAGAACTAATCGCCCAGCGAAACAATATCTCATCGGGTCGTCGGTTGCCGGTCTTATCGGCCGCGGCTCTCGATCGCCAAGGCCGATCCAGCGGCTACCGATCACTCGGCCGCAACGAACAAAACCTGTACACCGAACAAGCCAACGATGCCCGCAGTATCGCTCGTTCGTATGCAGATGACCGAGCCGATTCTCGCAGCAAATCACCCAGCGTGACCTACGGGAATTCCAACAACTACGGCCAGCAATCGGCGCAGGTGAACGCCAACACCAATCCCGGCGGCATCGATCCGGCGATGGATCAAAAGTGGTCCGAGGATATGCGGCAAGCTGCCGGTGAATTGAGTGGACGTTCGCTTGATGGAAGCGGCGCGTTTGACGAAAACGGCAACCCACGTTCGCTGATGGATTCCTACCTTCAAGGCGCTGGCCAACAAAGCGGTTCCGAAGGCAAGCCTTCTGATTTCAACAGTGAATTTGCCGGCGCCGACGGCAACACCGATCAAGTCGAACAGCCCAACGGTCTGTCCGGTGCCGGCGGCGAAATGAACGAAGGAAAGAAGCCGAACCAGAATCCGTACGAAGCGTCGGGTGGCTCCGCGGGCGCGGGCCAACCGCAAAGCGGATCATGCCAAGGCGATTCGGCCCAGCGACCAAACTCGCAAGACCAACAAGCCGATGCCAGCGACGCGCAAGATCCGCCACCGGAAAACTCCTACAGCCAAACTGCCACCGAAGATCTTGCCAAACCGGGCAGCCCCGGATGGGCACTGCCACGCGAAGTGGCACGATCGCACGGCAATGAAATCCTGCGAACGATCCGAGTGGAATCTCGCAGCGACCGTTTTGTGTTGTTGCCGGGTGACCGCAGATCGTCACCGGAAATGTTTGGCGTCTTTGACCGCAACGCACGACGAGCAAGTTTGGAACTGGCGACCGCGATTCGTGATCGAGTCGATCATTGGGGTGCGGCGTTGCCGGGCGGACGATGGCAGCCAGTGCTTGAGGTCGATGTCAAACCAGGGGGCGAAGTTCGTTTCCAACAACTGCAAATGATTCTGCAAGACAGCGGCGTCAATGTGGTTCCAAAGAAGAGGTTGCCTAAGAACTAATCATGGCCAATCTAAAACGAAAACGTTCCACGATCGAACTCGGTCACGATGCCTTTCTGGATATCGTCGCCAACTTGGTGGGCATCCTGATCATCCTGGTCGTCGTCCTGGGAGCCCAGTCGACCGAAGTCATTCAGCGGGCCATCCATGAACCAGACGACGCGGCGATTGCGACGCCCGAGGGTGGTTTTGCAACCGAAGAGCAATTGCAAAAACTTGCCGGAAGTTCGATGCGTGCAGCCGCCGCTCGGGCTGATTCGGATCGCCTGGAAGCCTTGGTCAAACAGTATGACCGCGAACTAGCTGCTCGCGAAAAACAACGCGCGATGCTGATGGATTTGCTGACCGAAGCCCAAGCGGCCTGGCAAGCCAACCAGGACAAAATGGATCAACAAGCGTTGGCCCGCGCGAAACGGCAAACCGAGTTTGATGTCGCCCGTCAAAAACTGGAACAACTGCAAGGCACGCGAGACCAAATCGACAACCAGCCCGAAAACGTGGTCGCATTGGATCACCTGCCCACACCGATGGCCAAGACCGTCTTTGGAAAAGAAGTCCATCTACGATTGAAAGACAATCATGTATCCGTGGTTCCAATCGACGGACTGGTCAAAGAGATGGAACGCGATCTACAGCGTGCCTTGTCTGGTTCGCGGCAAGGACGATCCGATGGCGCGGTCGGTCCCGTCCGCGGCTACGTCGCTCGTTACGTGATGGACAAGAGCCAAGGCGTGGTTGCACGCGGCGGCAAGGCACAAATGGCAACTCGGGTGCAAGTCGTCGGTATGAAGCTGGAACCGATGAGTGAACCTCACGGACAGCCACTTTCGCGAACCCTAACCGGTTCCAGCGAGCTGGATGTTGAACTCGCTGGTCACAATCCATCAACGACAACGATCACAGTCTGGGTCTACCCGGATAGCTTCGCAGCTTTTAGAAGCCTCAAAGAACGCCTCTACGCCAAAGGCTTCGCCACCGCCGCAAGACCGCTGCCCAAAGGCGAAAAGATCGGCCTCAGCAGCCAAGGCAGCCGATCGAATGCGCAGTAGGACGGGGTGCACCGGTGGGCTGATGAAAATGCTGTGAGTGATGTTATTCGCGAACCAGTCGAACGTTGCAAATTGCAAAATGAACATTGCAAATTGAAAATTCTTGGGAAGCGGTATTTGCTGGTCAATTTACATTTTTCAGTGTTCATTTTGCAATTTGCAATCAACACCGAGGCCGGTCAGCCACACCCTGGGCCGCTAAATCTTTGGTATTGACATAGTATTTTGCAATTAAGAATTTGTTCCGCTTTCAGTCCAATGCGGCCATTCGAATCGTAGGAGGCAACTCGATCGATTTCCGTTGCGGGCTTGTCCCGGCGGAATCACAACTGGCGGCTACCAATGCTCCGTTTCAACGCCAGTTCCAATCTTCTTCAGCCACGATCTCCGCTGCGGGCTTGCCCCGGCGGGATCAACGAATTTCGCTCGATCGCGCTCTTGATCGTGATGGGGGTAGCCAAGTCGTTGGCTCCGCCGGGACAAGCCCGCAACGGAGGCCTACGTGAGAGTACCCTTTCGAATAGTATCTGCGGTTAGGTAGCTTCCAGTTGCCGCTCCGTCCGGGGCAAGCCCGGCGGAAGCACTCAACGTCGCGGTGAGAATGAAACCTGCGCAAACGAGAACTGATGCAATCCCAAAGATTTAGCGGTCCAGCCCACTCCCTATGCCTTGTCACTCGTCTTCTCGGTCTGATCTCGTGCCCAGGCCGCTGCACCGATTGCTCCGGCGTCGTCGCCCAACTTGGCTGCGACGACATCGAAGCGATCTTTGTAAACGCTCATCACGTTTTGCTTGGCGACTTTCTTGACGGTACCGATGAACAAGTCTTCCATCGCCTCGACCATTCCGCCGCCCAAAACAATTTTGTCGGGTGCCAAAATGTGAACGATGTTAGCGACCGCAATGCCGATGGTCTCGGCCGCCTCTTCAACCAGACGCTTGACGACCTTGTCGCCGTTCTTGATCGAATCGGCGAGTGCTCCGCTGCGAATTTCAGCGATGTCGGTACCAGTCTTCTCGTACAGGTAAGGAGCTTCACCGCGCTGGGCGGCCTTGGCTGCTTCGGCCGCGATCGTCAAACGACTGGCATCAGATTCGACGGTCCCTGCGAAAGCCGAACCACCGCCTCGGCTGCTGCTAATTCGCGTGTGTCCAATTTCCATGCAGCTAATCCCCGCCCCCTGCAAAACCTTGCCCTCATAAACACATCCACCGCCAACGCCAGTGCCTGGGAAAATCCCAACAACACAGCGAGCCTTCTTGGCCGCGCCAAATTGGTACTCGCCATACACCCCGGCATCGACATCATTCATCACGACCACCGGGCAATCGAATTCTTTTTTCAGATGGCTGCTGACTTTGACGTTGTCCCAACCCAAATTGGGAGTCATCAAGACCTCACCCTTTTCCAAATCGATTGGCCCAGGACATCCAATTCCGATCCCAGCGATGTCCTTCACCGATAACTTGGATTCATCCAACAAGCGAGAGATGGTAGAAGCGATCCGCTGGATACCACTTTCGCTGCCTTCACTGCCTTTGGTTTTCCGACGCCGACGGCCGACTTCTTTCCAGTCCTCGTCATAGGCAATCGCCAGCATCTTCGTGCCACCAAGATCAAAACCAATCCAAACTTTCTTGTCAGCGTCAGTGGAGTCGTTGGCGGCCATGAAAAATCTCGAGAGATAAGAAGGTGCAATTGAGAAGTCGGGAAATCAGAATCAAAGCGAACGGAGGATTCAACCCGACATGCCTGCACGGGTGCAATCCATTCCCCCACCCCGAGAGGTCGTGCAATTTTAACCTCCCCCGCGCAGCGGGCGGAGGTCGGACGTTTCAGCGGCCGGGAGGGGGCAGCGTTGCTCGTAAACCCTCTCCCTCGCTTAGGCTCGACCTCTCCCAAAGGGAGAAGTGCGTCGCAATCACTGTGTTTTTCGGGCTCCAAAAACTGCACGACCTCCGATCAAGCAGGCCATGCAGCAGGTGGATATTTTGTCCATAAATTGAGTTTTGTCAGAAACTAACCGCCACAACTTTGGTTAAATCTAGGTGTTGTCGCGGTTCTCTTTGTCCACCAACAATCGAATTTGCATGAAATTCCGATTCCAAACTCCACTCATTGGCTTTCTTGTCATCTTCCTGGCAAGCGTCACCGCGTCGGCAGCTAAACCGGACCAGGCTAGTCGGCCGCTGAGTGAACGTTTCGCTGGCAAACAGCCGGACGCCAACCACGACGAAGTCCCTCACTTTCAAAAGCACGTCATACCGCTGCTTGGAAAACTCGGGTGTAACGGTCGGGCATGCCACGGATCGTTCCAGGGGCGTGGCGGGTTCCAGTTGTCACTTTTTGGCTACGACTTTTCAGCCGACCATTTGGCGTTACTGGATGAAGACAGTGGACGCGTCGATGTCCAGGACGTCGAGGAGAGTTTGATCCTGAGCAAACCGACCGATGCGGACATGCACGAAGGAGGCAAACGGTTTGACCGAGATAGCTGGCAATATCGAGTGCTGGAAAAATGGATCAGCAAGGGAGCGATCGGCCCGAAAAAAACACCGACCAAGCTGGTCAAACTAAGCGTCACGCCCGCCGAGATCCGTTTTGATTCTGACAAGCAATCTGTTTCGCTAAACGCGGTCGCTCATTGGCAAGACGGCACCATCGAAGACGTGACCGAGCTTTGCCGATTCAGTTCCAACGATGATTCAATCGCAGCGATCGATGAAGATGGAAACTTACAGTCGGGTGAAGTTGGTGATACGCATGTCGTCGTCTACTACGACAACGCTGTCGTTCCGATTCCAGTCATCCGGCCAACCAAATCATTACCAACTGGGCAAGAACCGCTGAACGTTAGTCAGTCCACGTCGAATCATCCCATTGATCAATTGGTTGCGGACAAGCTTTCAAAACTCGGCATCGAACCCTCGCGATCTTGCACCGACAGTGAATTCATTCGCCGGGTTTCGCTGGACATGACCGGCATCCTGCCAACGTCGGATGCGGTTCGTGAGTTCTTGGATGACTCGTCGCCCGACAAACGAGAAGTCCTGATTGAAAGCTTGCTGCAATCGCCCGGCTATGCGGCTTGGTGGGCGACTCGTCTTTCGGACTGGACGGGTAATAGCGATGAACAGCTTAACAATGTTTTGCCCGTTCGCGGTGTTGCAACCAAGCTGTGGTATGCATGGCTCAAAAAACGACTCGACGACAACGTTCCCTACGACGAACTTGTCGAAGGAATCGTTAGCGCTGAAAGTCGCGAAGAGGGGGAAGACTATCGACAGTTCTGTGAAAACATGACGCAAGCTTGCCAGCCCGGTGGTGAAGACTTGTTTGCCGAGCGCAGCGGATTGCCGTTGTATTGGTCACGAAGGAATTTCAAGAAACCGGAAGAACGTGCGATCGGTTTTGCCTACACGTTTTTGGGAGTTCGCATCGAATGCGCACAGTGTCACAAGCACCCGTTTGATCGATGGTCCAAAAATGACTTTGATGAATTCGCCAAGCTCTTTACGCCGATTAAAGCCAACGCGAAGGGCGGCAAAGCAATCCAAGAAATACGCAACGAAATGATCGCTAAGATCACCAAGGGCAACAAAGTCGAAAAAGGAAACTTACGAAGAGCGATCTACAAGGCTGCGAGAGAGGGAGAAGTCGTTCCGTTTGATGAATTGTTGGTCAACACCAGCGCCGCGGCCAACAACGCCGCCAAGGCACGCCGCATCGCCAAGAAGAAGGGACGCAAGCCTGGCAATGTGAAAGTCGCCAGCGGAACGATCCTGGGCGAAGAAGAACCAACAACATTAGACAAAGATCCGCGAGTCGATTTAATGCAGTGGTTGCGGTCACCAGAAAATCCGTACTTTGCCAAAGCGATTGTCAACCGTGTCTGGAGCAACTACTTCGGGATCGGCATTGTTGATCCATCGGACGACATGAACTTGGCGAATCCGCCAAGCAATGCGCCTCTGTTGGATTACTTGGCAAGCGAATTTGTCGCCAATGATTTTGATTTGCATTGGTTGCATCGCACGATCACCACCAGTGACACCTACCAACGCAGTGCCGCTGCCAACGTGACCAACGCCAGCGATCGCAAAAACTTTTCCAGGCACATTCCACGTCGCTTGCCAGCCGAGGTTGTTTACGACTGCGTCGTGCTGGCGACGGGATCAGACGCGTCCGCTGAAAAACTTCGCAGCGACTTGGATGACATGGCGATCGCCGATGGAAAGGCAAAGCTGCGTAACCGCCAAGACTTTGCGTTGGAAGTCTTTGGTCAATCCGAACGAGAATCCAATTGTGATTGTGATCGCAGTGATGACCCAAGCTTGCTGCAATCAATTTACTTGCGCAACGATGTCGATATGTACAAGCGTTTGTCGGACAAAAACGGCTGGGTGAACCAAGCGTGCAAAACGCTTGGCGTACCTGGCCCCACGGGGAATGGCAACGCGAAAAAGCAAGCAATCCAGCGCAACCTAGCGGCCGCTCAGCAACAGTTTCTAAAGCGTTTGGATCGGTTCAAACACCAAAGCCGGAATGCAAAACAACGAAAGCAGATTAGAAAAGGGTTGAACAAAGGACATCAAAATCTGGTCCGTCGTATGAAACCGCATGGATATGAAATCCCCGATCTCGATGACCTGATCAAGAACCCAGAAATCTGGAAACCGATTGACGCTGACGAGTCTTCCAAATCAACCGCTGCGATCGCAGCGTCGCTTGATTCGCTGATCGAAGAAGCCTACCTACGAACACTAAGCCGGTTTCCCGAGCCGGAAGAAACCGAGATTGGAATCGCCTACATCAAAGAATCCAAGACACCGGCCGCAGGCCTGGAATCATTGCTGTGGGCCTTGGTCAACACCAAAGAATTCATCATCAGCCACTAAAACTAAAACTAAAACTTAAACTTAAACCTAAACCTCCTTCAAATCATGCATCGTACTTGTGACGGAATCCATCGCCGCGACATGCTTCGTGCCGGCGTTTTATCATTGGGCGGATTATCGCTTAGCGGCTATTTGAAGATGGCCGATGCTGGGCAAGTAGCGCCCGGTCGTGCCACGCGGGCAATCTTCATTGAATTGCCGGGCGGACCGTCGCACCTCGATTCGTTTGATCCAAAACCAAACGCGCCCGACGATATCCGCGGATCATTCAAAACGATCAATACCAACGTTCCCGGAATTCAAGTCTCCGAACACTTGCCAAAGTTGGCGCGAGTGATGGACAAGTTTGTGATCCTGCGCGGGGTCAGCCACACGTTGGCAGCGCACCGGTTGGGGCAAGAGTACGTCAACACGGGCAGCAAGCCGATTCCGGCGCTTGAATATCCCAGCTACGGTTCGGTGCTGGCCAAGGAACAACCAGGCCGTCCTGAAATCCCGACTCAAGTCGCGATCCCACGTGGCAGCCAAGGCCCAGGCTTTCTTGGCATTCGTTACGCGGCACTGGAAACCAATTCGACGCCAGCGTTTGGGAAACCGTATTCGGTTCGCGGCATTTCGTTGCCAAGCGGTATCGGTGTTGAAGAAGTTCGTCGTCGCCAAACGTTGCTGGAAAAACTGGACCGTCGTTTCAGTAAGCTGGAACAAAACAGTCAACTGCTGGATGGCCTGGATCGCTTTGGTCAACAAGCCTATTCGATGATCACGTCACCGGATGCGCGCAAGGCGTTCGACATCAGCCAAGAACCGGATAGCTTTGCATCGCAGTTTGGCGAGAGCGGTTTTGGACAAAGCTGTTTACTCGCTCTTCGTCTGGTCGAATCCGGCGTGCGAATGGTCAGCGTGCAATTGGGCGGTTGGGACACGCATCAAGATAATTTCACCAAGCTAAAAACCGACAACTTGCCGAAGCTGGACGAAGGACTTAGCGGATTGCTGACTGGACTAGATCAACGTGGACTGCTGGAATCGACCGCCGTTTACGTCACCGGTGAATTCGGTCGCACTCCTAAAATCAACAGTCGCAGCGCCGAAGGTGGTCGCGATCACTATCCACGATGCATGTTCATGCTGATGGCGGGCGGCGGCGTTCGTGGCGGCCAGGTCATTGGCGAAAGTGACGATACCGCGTCCGGGCCTCGACACGATGCGATCAAACCCGACGACGTTGCGGCAAGCTTCTACCACAACCTGGGGATCGATCCGTCGCTGGAATTCGACAGTAACACCGGACGCCCCATTACTTTGGTACGCGATGGCACGGTGATCGATCAGCTATTCTCGTGATATAACTCCCGATTCGAAAACGCAGTGCGTCATCCCGAATCGGTTCAAGAGAATGCAATTCACTAAACCTAACAGCCTAGCAATCTATTGCGTCGTCTGTGCCTTTCTCGCACAAACGCAAACTTCTGCTCAGAACTTCCGCGTGATTCCCGACAAATGCAAGGATGTTGAGATATCACAGCGGGACGATGTCTTGGAAATTAAGACGATCGGCAAAGATCCGTTCTTGGTCGGCGACTTGGTTGGCGTCGGGGCCAATGACTCGGTGTTGGAAATGGAAGTCTTTGCGGCCGATGGTGTTCGTGGTTTCGAGGTTTACCTGGGGCCGCCGTTTTCAAAGCAAGCACGCAGTCAGTTGCCGCCCATTCCAGAGTCGGAAACTTGGACTACTTACCAGAGTGAAATCGATCCGGAGGTGATCAAGAAGTTGCGGAAGCCTCCCGAGAAGATGCGTCTTGATTTGGGAAAACAGGAAGGCGTGCGGTTGCAGATTCGTGCCGTTCGACTGCGTCCGCTGTCGGCGGCGGATCGAAAAGCAAGACTGGAAGCTCTGCGTATCGAAAAAGAACGAGAAAGCCGAGCAACAAAAATCAGCCGATACCTAAAACTGCGTTACCGAGACCGAATCGAAACCGTTGTTGTTTCTGACGACAAGATTCTGCTGGCCGGAAAGACGCTGTCTTCCAAGGTTGACGAATCAGAGATTCAAATCATGGAGTGTCCTGCTTGGACCGACGTTACCGACGATCCATCCGCATTCCCTGTCAATGCAACCTTGAAGCTTGGGGCTAAAACTTGGAACGCAACCATCCCTCGCTATGACGGTAAACGCGATCGATTGCACAGCAGTTGGCGGCTTTCATTCCAGGATCGTTTTCTTACGGCGCGTCGTTTCCCAACGACCATTCAAACCAAAGGCAAAAACCATGTGAAGGAACGCCCCGTGCCCTTCAATCAGAAAGGGCTCGGTGGGATCGATCGCGCGAGCCCGATGGAGGAACTGCCTGAACTGGGAATCTCGGCGATCACCGTCAACATTCTTTTGAGTGCCTTCTTGGTCGATAAGCCAGGACCGGGACGTGAAGTGATTCCTCTCGAATCGCCCAGTGGTTTTGGATCGTTCGACGGCGAAAACTCGTCAGACGACATTGGGCCAGTCTATTTCAATCCAGCGGCGTTTCGGCCACTCGATGCGACGATGATGTTTGCACGAAAACACAAGATCATCGTTTCTGGCATCCTGTTGGTTCCTGCCAACAACAAGCAATCCGCTGCATCGATGTTGATCCATCCAGACAACGACGGCGGCGTCTATTCGATGCCCAACTTGACCAATGCTCGTTCAGCGGAAGCCTATGCTTATGTTTTGAATCGACTTGCACGCCGCTACAGCAACCCATCGAAGCCGCCTGGTGGCATCACCAATTGGATCGTTCAGAATGAAGTGGATCACCATCATCAGTGGACCAACATGGGCAAGCAGCCGCGTGCCTTGGTCACGGAGGCCTACTATCGATCGATGCGGATGATCTACAACGCGACCCGGCAATACAATCCCCATGCTCGCGTCTTCGCATCGCTGACGCATAGCTGGATGGTCGACGAAGCCGTGGGCAAAGGGACTCGGTTGTCGCCTCGCGAAGTGCTGATCACGCTTCAGCGCTACTCGCTCGTAGAAGGCGATTTTGATTGGGGCGTCGCGTATCACCCTTATCCTCAAAGCCTGTTTGCCGCGACCGCTTGGAACGACACCAAGGTGACCGATGGATTGGATACGCCTTTCATTACGATTCAAAATATCGAAGTACTTGAAAAATTTTTGGCTCATCGTTTGATGTTGAACGCCGCCAGGCAACCTCGCCCGATCCTGCTTAGCGAGCAAGGATTCCACACCGATTCGTACGACACAGAAGCTCAGGCGAATCAAGCAGGTTCGCTTGCCTACGCGATGCGAAAGATCGCAAAGATGCCGACGGTGGAATCATTTCACTATCATCGTTGGATCGACCACCCCAAGGAAGGCGGACTCAAAATGGGCCTGCGAACGCTACCAACCCCGGGAAACCCTCACGGCGAAAAGAAACAATCCTGGTACGTCTATCAAGCGATCGCCACGCCCGATGAAAAACAAGCCACGGAAAACCTTCCTGGCCCCAGCGAGTGAGTAACCGGTTCTTCCCAGAATCTAACTGCTGACTTGCGTCTTCAGTTTTGCGAAATTCACGGGCCACCAACATTATTTCCCCAATCACCATAGTGCCACTTCATGACTGTTCAACTGATCGTGACTCATCCGGGCGGAGCCCACAAAGACGATTTCCTTGCTTGCAGTGTGCTCGCGCATTTGCATGGGGTTCCAATCAGTCGGCGCGAGCCAACCGATGACGACTTGGCCAATCCGTCGATCTGCGTCGTTGATGTCGGCGGCGTTCACGATCCGGAACTCAACAACTTTGACCATCACCAATTCCCTCGCGATGCGCCGCCGCTTTGTGCATTGTCGCTCGTACTGCAGAGCCTAGAACTCTACGAAGATGCATTGTCGTTCTGTGCCTGGCTTCGTCCGGCGGAATGGCTCGACACGCTCGGTCCCAACGAAGCCGCCAAGTTGATGGGGATTCCGCGTGAAGCTTTGAGTGCGCTCAATTCGCCGGTCGATATGACCATGCTGAACCGATTCGCAAACCATTCCGAATTGAATCTGGAAAACCCGATCCACCAAATCATGGGCATGATCGGTGAAGACATCGTCAACTATTTGCGAACTCTGCGAACGCGACTCGACTACCTGAAACAACATGGTCAGTACTGGACGATCGAAACCGATGGCGAACCAATTCAGGCTTTGTTTTTGGAAAAGAGTGACACGATATCAGATGATCCAGCGTTTGGTATTTATGCGTTCATCGAAAGCGAAGGAAAAGAAAACGAAGTGCAAGCGATGGTGTATCCCGATCGGCGAAGTGACGGCTACGGATTATCGCGTTACGACGACAATCAACGTCTAGACTTTTCGCGAATCGAATCACAGGACGATGTGCATTTCGCTCACAAACGCGGCTTTGTCGCAAAGGTCTCGGCAACGGATCCCATTCGTCTGAAAGAGCTGTTGGAACTTGCGATTGTTGAACCGAGTCTTTGAATTGGCAATAAAGTTGTTGAGTTCGATGCTGGTTAGCGACTATAAAAAGTCGACTCCTAGATTTCAATTCAAAGTAATGAGCCAGAACTATGCCGACTCGAAGAACATTTCTAGCCACCACGGCGGCGACCGCATTGGCTCGCTCGGCGTTTGCAGGCGATGCGTCGGCCGAGTCTGAATCGAATTCTATCTGCGTCTTTACGAAGCCGTTTCAATCGTTGACCTTCGACGAACTGGCGCAACAAACCGCTGCGGTTGGCTTTGGCGGCATCGAAGCTCCCATTCGGCCGGGCGGGCACATTGAACCAGAAGCGGTTCCTGACAAGCTTCCGGAACTGGTGGAATCACTTCGCAAACAAAACCTGAAGTTGACCGTCCTGACGTCCAACATCAACGATGCCTCGGATCCGATCACTGAATCTGTTTTGAGCACAACGGCCAGTCTCGGCATTCGGTACTATCGCATGCAGTATTTTAAATACGACGAGGGAAAGTCGATCACCAAGCAGATCGACCAGTGGAATCGTCGCATGAAAGACCTGGCGGCGCTCAACAAGCAACTAGGAATTACCGGCGTCTACCAGAATCACGCGGGACGCAATTACTTTGGAGCTGCGATCTGGGATTTGCATCGAGGTCTCGACGGCATTGATCCCAACGACATTGGAGTCGCCTACGATATCCGCCACGCTGCGGTCGAAGCCGGAATGAGCTGGCCGATCAACTTTCAATTAATTCGCGACCACGTTCAGGTTGTCTACGTCAAGGATTTCACATGGGGCGAGTCGGGGCTGACCAATGTCCCGCTGGGTCAAGGCGAAGTTGATCCGAACTTTTTCAGCATGTTAAAAAAAGCCAATTTCCGCGGTCCGATTTCTTTGCACCAGGAATACATTGACCACCGAAATCCTAAATTGGTGCCACAGCACTGGGCCGCGATCAAGTCCGATTTCCAGACACTCAAATTTTGGTTGTAGAAAGAAATAACCACGGCAAGCGTCGGAGCACATCCAGTACTGCTTTATTTTCAAAACCTCACATTAGCTTTCATCAACCCATGTCAAACCGAACAACACGCCGCAGTCTGATCAAGCAAACCGCAACAGCAGCGGGACTCGTATTCTGCCACGGTGCTTCGCCATCACGATTGTTTGCTGCCCCCAGCCCCAACGAAAAACTCAACATCGCCTGCATTGGTGTCGGCGGTCGAGGTGTGGCCAATGTGAATGGAGTGCAGAGCCAAAACATTATTGCAATGGTGGACGTTGACGAGAATCGAGCGGCCCCGACGCTGAAGAAGTTCCCCAATCCTCGGCGATTTACTGACTATCGGAAAATGTTTGACACGCTGGGCAATCAACTTGATGCCGTCGTGATTAGCACACCCGATCATTCGCACTTCCATCCCGCATCGATTGCGATGCAAATGGGATTGCATGTTTACCTTGAAAAACCCCTGGCACACACGGTTGCTGAAACTCGGACGCTGACCAATCTGGCCCGCGAAAAAGGGATCGCAACCCAGCTCGGCGCTCAGCGTCACGCGATACCCAACATGCATCGCGTTGTTGAACACATTCAGGCGGGTGCAATCGGCAAGGTGAGCGAGGTTCACAGTTGGATCAATGGCAATCGCGGGATGCCTTCGATCCCTCTGGACAGTCCACCGGTTCCAAGCGGATTGGATTACGATCTGTGGATTGGTCCCGCGAAAAGTCGCCCCTACCATCCATCGTTTTGTCCTTACGGTTGGCGTTTTTGGTGGGATTTTGGAACGGGCGAAACGGGAAATTGGGGATGCCACGTCCTGGACATTCCCTATTGGGCTTTGGGGCTAAAACATCCATCACGAGTGGACGCAGTCGGTCCTGCGGTCGATGACCAACGCACGCCGACTTCGATGCATGTGACCTTTCAGTTTGCTGAGTCAAACCAAAACTCAGAGATCGTTTTGCATTGGCGTCACGGATCTCCTGACGAATTGCTTCGCCAGCACCGAATCGATGGCGAAGGAATGAATACGGTGTTCATCGGCAGCGAAGGCATTCTGGCCTGCGGCTTCGATACGCTGAAACTCTACCCCGAAGAAAAATACGCCGACTTCCGTGCCCCCAGCCCGACGATCCCGGACTCGCCCGGCTTCTATCAGGAATGGATCGCAGCCTGCCGAGGAGACGATGCCGCGACGTGCCACTTCGACTATTCGGGACCGCTGTCCGAAACCGTGTTACTGGGCAACGTTGCTTACCGAGCCGGTGGATTCGACTGGGATGCCGATGGACTAAAAACGGGCACCAACGCTGAAGCACAAAGCCTGATCCAAACGGCCTACCGCAAAGGCTGGGAAGTAGTTTGACGCTTCGCGGGTAGCAAAGAAATCGCGCCGTTCCGTTTCGCCAAGCTAGTAAACCGACCGGCCTCGCCGAGCAGAGGTCGTGCAGATAAATGCAAACAGTCGTTGATCGCTCCGCGATCAGAACGTTCGTGAATCGTCCCGGCAGGACGAAAGCCAACGCCGTGAAGGGTTTCTAAATTGTTTAACCGCGTGGGCATCGCCCCGCGCGTTGTGCTGGCCCAAACGCGCGGGGCGATGCCCACGCGGCTAAACGATCTAACACGTTTTTTCCGGGACCAAAACTCTTCACGGCGCTCGGGTGGGATCGCTTGAAAAATCGCAGCCTCATTGTCAGCTCGTAATATTTCGGGCAATTGACGATAGTAATTCCGTTGCCGTTTTCTTGCTTGCCCCCTGCGAATTGTAGATCTGCGAATTTTAGATCTGTGACTTGTAGATCTGCGACTTGTAGATCTGCTGGAGATCACGAACGGGTTCCATCATACGAGCTGCCTGTTCCACCACCGGATCGTCCTCGCCGAGTGAATGGGTCATCACCTTAAACGTCGCTTCGGCCGAATCAAAGTCTTCTTTGGCAATCGCCAGTCGGATTTGAACTGTGAAGAGAGAGCGTGCTTCGGTGAAATGAAGTCGCGATCGCTTCATCAGTGGTGCCAGCATTTCGATTGCTGCACTCAGATTTTTATCGGCGACGTGACGCTGTGCCAATTCCGTCGTCGCAAACAAGTAGTCGGGATCTTTTTGATGAAGCTTTTCAAGCCATTGCCTTGCTTCGGCTTCAAACTCTTCCCCAAGCAGCCATGTTCGAGCCATCACCCAGTTAAATCTTTTAGGGATGTTATCGGGATCCGCGTTGACCAGCTTGTCGTGCAATTGGACCGCAAGTTCATAATCGCCATCGTATGCTGCTTGACATGCCCGTTCATTGATTTCTTGTATCTCCGGCGAATCATCGGTGATCGTTTGTTCTTCATGAATTTCCACACCGCCGATGTACACTCCCTCCCATTTCCTGCGGCTAAAAAATCGATGCGGTCCACGGTCGATTCGCCCACATTCACGGAGATAACACAACGCGTCTAACCGCGAACTATCTGATCCACGCTCACCCAACGCGAACTGCAAAAGAGGCTCAATCAACGCATCATCATCGAACTGTACCGATGCCTTGATGGCGATTTCGCGAGCAAGCGGGTCGCCGCGATCCAACAAGGCAGGAATGATGGGCTTGAGATAGTCTCGCAGTTTTTCGATGTTTTTTCCTGACCGCGATTTGCTTGAAAAATCACTAGTCAATGCCTTTGGCAACCAATGTTGCGCTGCCACAGCAAACGGCGCGTGCCCCACCTTTTCGTCCAAGTCGTTTAGGTTCTCTTTCGCCATGGAATACCCAGGAACCGCTGCAAGACTTTGACGCCAATGCTTTCTCGCTAGCCGTTTGTCGCCTTGGCGACAATATGCGTAGGCGACGTAGTGCAGCACCATTGCCTTGGCGGTCGAATCCGCCAGCGAATCACAATCAATGTTTTGGTGCAACGTCAGGATATCTTCATCACGTCCGACCATTGCAAGCGTTTCAAAAAGCATGGTTATCGGATCAGTGTCGCTGGGCGGATCAGCCATCAGTTCGTCAAGTATTTGATTGGATTGATCGTGGTCACCGCGAATCATTAACCAACGGGCCAGGATTGATCGCGTGAACGCATTGCCGGGATGTGCTTGAAGTGTTTTGGTGCTGACGTCGATCGCTTCATCGAGTTGACCGCGAAAAAACAATGCCATCGATCGGTTGTTCCATGGCGACGTAAATTCGGGGACTTGTTCGTTTAAGCATTCACAAAGCTTGTGACATTGATCGTATTCTCCGTCGCCCAACAGTCCGATGCACTCTTCATGCTTGGCGTACATTGCCAGATCATCCGGGTAGCTCATCGCCACCTTGCTGAGTCGCTGTTTGGCTTCGGTTTCGAGTTTTCCAAGCAGGTGGCCTACTTTCGACTTCGCAGGATACGAATCTGGAAGTTTGGCGAATTGCAGAAGAGCCAAGCAAGCTCGCTCGCAGATCACTGACTGGATTCCGTAGAAGTATTGGGCTTGCATATCGGTCGGCGAAACTCTGGCCCAACGTCTCGCTTCAACCCAGGCAGATTCAGAGTCATCAATGCGTTGATACAGCGAGACCAAACACTGAGCAACCTCGGGAAATTCGCGATCGCTTGGCGTCAATTGTTTTGCGATTTCGATCGCTTCGTCAAAATCATGCTCATCAATTAATTCGATAATACGATCGACCCGACGGCTGACACCACGCGGCATCTTGCCCTGTGTGGCAATCGTTGACTGACCGCCTGTCCTTCGCCGCCGGTCCAGTTTTCTTCGTCGAGCGATTGCCGAATTTTTGTTTCCACGAGCCATGATGACGTCCTTGATTGTTTTGGAACGGAAAAAGTCCAATGAAACCGAACGCATAACTTATCAATCACTAGCAATTTTGCACCCACGTTTTCGATGCTTTTCGCTGACAATCAGTTCTCGTGCATTGTCTCGTTTGCGGAACGGCTAAACCACAACGCCGCAAAGAGATTTTTCCCGAAAAACACGTGCTAGTTCGTTTAGCCGCGTGGGCATCGCCCCGCGCGTTCGGGCCGGCACAACGCGCGGGGCGATGCCTGGGGTGATGAAAATGTGTCGTTGTCAACTTGTCACGAACCTTGAAAGTAGGCCGTAGCGAGCCATAGCGAGTTACGGCGTTGCGCAAATTGCCGTAACTCGCTATGCTCGCTACGGCCTACATACTGGCGATCAGGGAAATGTGCCGTTGCCACAATGCTTCGCAGCACTGCAGTTTGCCCAATTTGCTGCGATGCAACGATTTCCATCAGGCCAAGCGATGCCCACGCGGTTAAACGGTTCAGACGTTGGCTAAACCAGGTGATGACGCGATGGCGTAGAGGTCGTCCGCTTCAAGGACATGCACGTCGCCATCTAAGCGAGTACCGTTTTTATTGGCTTCCAAATCGAGTAAGCAACTTCGATCGAGCCGGGAAAACACGTGTTATGTTAGCGCATAAAAGAAGGGCCATGGTGAAGCCCTCCCTGCCTCACCATGGCCCATCAAATGCGGAACGAAGGCACCGTTCGTTCCACCCTCCCAATCCATGGTACTAGTAGCATCGGCCAGCGATTGACAATCGCTGAAACTCTTTTGCTAACTGCACCACATTTTCTTAAAAATGATACCTGATTGGTCTTGCGAGGGCCGAACCTGGGTTAGTGACAAAACCCGCTGTCGCAGCCGGAATCGCAACTGTCGCAATCGTTACAAGCTTGTCGTGGAGGCAAAACCTCGCCACAGCTTCCGCCACAAAGACCGCTCAAACAACTGCGTTTCTTTTTCGTTCCGCAATCACAGGTGCCGTTGGCGTGTTTGTGGTCAGCACTGCATTCCCGTGTGTAGCCGTCCCAGACGTTGGTGTTACAGCGGTCGCTGCGGAAGTACTGACGTAGCGTTGACGCGGGCAGATTCACAGCAGTCCGTGGCGGGCAAACCTTTTGCTCGACGTGCTTGTGTTTCTTTCCTAGCCCCAACCCACATCCTTTACCGCAACCACTCCCACAACCACTGCTGCAACCACAAGGTGCGTCGATGATTTCACCGCAACCGGGCCCGCAGCAGGATTTGCATCCCAGCTTGGGTAACCGAATCGGCCTTCGGGGCATAGGCATGGCGTCGCAAGCGTCGCACGATCCACCATCACAACTGGAACCAGCGTGATGATGCCCGCCGAGCAAGTGCCCCACTGAACTTGCTGCGACCTGGCCTGACCTTGCTGTCATCTGCCCAAGTGCCGACCTGGCTGACATCGACGAATTACCTGGGACCCTATCACGGTTGACAACCCGATCACGGTTGACGATAGGTGCCTGCAAGGTTGCAGCGCCAGCACTGTACGCCTGGTGACCCGATGGAACTGGACGAAGAGCCGCAGCAGAATGGTGATTCGCAATGCCGAGAGGCTGTGCATTGGTGGTTCGTTTGGAGAAGTTCAGCTCAGACAGAAGGGAGCGAAAATCGTTTGCACATGACTCCGTGAAACTGATCACCGAGAAGGCCACAGTGAGGACAATAGCGACGGCAAGATTGAAGTGGTTCATAGCAAGGTCATCCTTGAATAGGGGAACGGTGTGGTTCATCAATCAAGACCCGCTGCCAAACTCACTGTTCCATGTTTTTGTAAAGGTGTTTCGATACGGTTCAAGGAGCTTCGGGAACCAAGTTTTTGGTTTAACGTGTGCTCTTGAATCGCCACCAAACAGCTCGCCAAATCACCGATGACCAAGTGCATGAATTGCACTTGATCATCTGGTGTTTAAGCGGCAACCAGTGAGTCGGTGATCGCTTGGTGAATCCCCGTGATAATCCGAGGCGGGCGGTTGAAGGCCAAGCCTGGGTTTTGGGTGGCGGGTTTCGCCTTGCGATCGTGATCGTTGACCAACAAAGAATTGCCGCGCCCGTCAAGGGCTGCAAATGATTTCGAGCAAAACAAGCTCGGATGTGAAGAAATGCAAATGCTTAATGAGAACGAACAGCAGACACTTCTTAACTAGACAGCTTTCGCCAACCACTAAACTCGACGCAACGAGAGCAATGCATGATCGCGTCCGAGTTCAAACATCATCCACCACGCTAAGCATCGCTTGCCGCACTGTTTCTTGACGCTCTGGATCGATTAGCTTGGATCCATCTTGTTCGCTAACGTAGAAAACGTCCGCCACTTGATCGATGTGCGTGTCAATCTTGGCGAACGACAGATTCAATTTCTGTTGAGACATCGCCAGCGCGATCCGAGATAGCAAACCAACTCGGTTGTAGGCAAAAAACGAGATGATGGTGTAACGATCAATCGACTCGTTATCAAAGACGACTTTCTTTGGCAAAACATTCACGCTATCCGGTTCCGACAACTCCTTGGGACTCCAAGTCTTTGGCGGTTTCGGCATCGGTTGCTGAGTTGAATCAATCAAGTCGCGAACACGATTGCTGACCGCATCGATGGTCCTCGCATCGAGTTCAGGTTCCTGATCGCTCAATCCCACCTTGGAATCGACCACCCAGAAATAATCCCAGGCGAAGTCACCGACAGTTTCAATCTGAGCTCTTTGAATGTCGAAACCGTTTGCTGCGAGTGCTGCCGTTGCGCGAGCAAAGGTTCCCATCGTCAAATAGTCCTCGCGACGAATGACAACAAAACGCAATGCTTGAACCGCGTTATCGTATCCCGCCATGCAAATGGTTCGACGATCGTCATCCCAATCAAATGCTCCCACCGCCATGATTTCGGCTGCCAATGAATCAGCCTCGCAGCGACTAAGCAACGACAATGGCATGTCCGAAAGCAACTCTCTGGCCTGGGGCAAAAGTTCTGCGCTGCAATGCTTGATAAGTTGCTCATCGACTCGGTTGCGAGTTCGGTCAATTTCTGGATCGTCGGGACTTCCCGGTAAGTCGCCCGAATCAAAGTACCGTCGCGTTCGGCGATACAGGTCTTCGATCAAATTCAATTTCCACTGCGTCGCGACACCAGGTCCAACGGCGGTAAGATCACAGTAAGTGTGAACGACCAACATTTCCAACCGCCTGATGGAGCCTACTTCGGCGGCGAACGACAAAACGATCTGCGGATCGCTCAAGTCATGCCGAAAGGCAACCACGTTGACGATCAAATGCTTCAGCACCAACCAGCGCAGCATTTCGGAATCACTGGAGCTAAGATTCAACCGATTGGCGACCTTTTCAGCAATTCGTTCGCCGACGATGCAGTGATCTTCTTCGTAGCCCTTGCCGATGTCATGCACCAGCAAGGCCAAATGAAGCAGTCGCTTATCCTCGATTCGCCGATAGCGCCGGCCCATGCCTGATTCTAAATCGTCCTGCAAATCGGTTGCCGCTTCGACAGCTAGAAAGCTGTGCGCGTCGACGGTGTACTTGTGATAGGCATTGAATTGCAACAGCCCTCGCATCCGCTCGAATTCAGGAATCAGTTGTTCAATAATTCGCAGTTCATGCAGACGCCGAAGCAGATCCGCCAGACGACCTGGGCGGCTCAACAACGACAGGAACGATTCGATGGAACGTTCGTCCGGCGGCGACGGTTCGCGTTCTCGCATCGCATTACGGATCGCCTGCCACGTTCGGTGCGAAATTCGACGGGTGTGTTGATTGGCAAGACTCATCAAACCCAGCACATCGGGTAAGCTGTTGGAAAATTCCTTCAGTGCGTCTTGCCGAACCCAAATGCTGGTTGGGCCCATTCGAATGTTGTCGCTCATCTTCCTGGATAGCGCCGACTCCGTCAGCCTAGCCGGCAGCGAGCGGCTTCTGGCATCGTCAACAAAGTAGGCTGAACTGTAACGGACGTTACGTGTGTTATCGAAATAGTCCTGCATGAACTGCTCAACCGGCAGCACACCATCGTCGCCCTGGTAACCCCATGCTTTGGCGATGTCCATCTGCGTTGGGCGATCAAGCACGTCCTGACTCTTGCCGCTGCGAAAATGCAATTCATGCCGAACCCGCAACATGAATCCATAGGCTCTTCGCATCAGCCGAAAGTCCTCTTCGGGTAGGGCCCCCAGTTTCAGCAGGCGTTCCAAATCGGTCTCGCCAAACCGAGCGAACCCGATCCAGCGAATCAATTGAATGTCTCGCAAAGCACCGCTGGACCTTTTAACATTGGGGCGGAGCATATAGTTTGTCTCGCCCCATTTGCTTCGTTCTTCGCGTCTCGCTTCGACGATGTTTTTGATCAGACGATTGCTACGTCGTTTTGCACCGAGGCGATACGAATCAAAAAACTTGCGGTAAAGCTGCAAACCGCCAGCCAAGAACCGCGACTCGGTCAACGACGAAAAAACCACCGCATCAGTCCACGACAATGAACAAGCTTCGGCGGGCGAACGAATCGATAGACCAGGATCAATTCCACAGTCTGATAAATCACGCGTCAGGTTGCCGGCAATTTTGGCCGCCAAGTCGGCTGAACCGCGCGTCGATAACAGCATCAAGTCGGCGTCAGAATACGGGGCAAGATCGCGACGCCCGAAACCACCGTGAGCGACCAGTGCCAATCCGCTTAGCCGATCGTCGTCGCCGTGCTGGGCGATCGCTTGGTGCCAGATTTCCAAGACAACATCATCATAGAGATCCGCCAGCAGGGTTGAGACTTGCATCCCTGGGCTGCCCAACCGGTGTTGGGCGTAGGCCTTTTCGCGGCCCGCCTCCAGCATTTCACGACATCGGTTGATAAATGGCCGCATGCTGGCTCAAAGGCGAGTCGAAGACTCAGATAAGTGAGAACTCAGATGAGTGAGAACCCAGATGAGTGAGAACTCAGATAAGGAACGAGCGGGAAATTAGTGTCGCCTTTCGCTCCGCGAAAGTAGCGAATCCGCTGCTTTCGCGGAGCGAAAGGCGACTATAAAAAGTCGCACGTTCCTAAGCGAGGACTCGTAGCCTCGTCCACTACGGATCAACTGCGACCAACGTCACTACAGCGCTTCTTCGCCTCGTTCGCCGGTACGAATCCGAATCGCATCTTCTAGGTTGGTTACAAAAATCTTTCCGTCACCGATTTGACCGGTTTGCGCGGTTTGCAAAACCGTGTCGATGACCGTTTGAAGATTCTCATCCGTGCAGGTAACTTCGATTTTGACCTTGGGAACAAAATCGATGGCGTACTCAGTTCCGCGATAGATTTCGGTGTGCCCTTTTTGGCGACCGAATCCGCGAACTTCGCTGACCGTCATCCCGTGGATGCCCTGGTCGGTGAGTGCATTTTTGACGTCCTCCAACTTGAAGTGGCGGACGATGGCTTCAACTTTTTTCACGGTGACTAACCTCAGGCGATTCAGGTGGCAGTAAGCGATGATTTGTCGCACCACTAATGATTAGTCGGCATTGTACACCGGGCCAACGCAATGCCCAGCGGGCTAGCGGGCATTGTCCAGCCAAACATTGTCCAGCCAAAATCACGTGCCGGACTGCTTCAAAACGCGGCCGATCGCGACCAATTCGGGCCAATCGAGCCGGTGATCGAGCCGGTGATCGAGCCAGTGTACGAACAAAACCGCGTCCTTAGGCCGGACTGACCCATTTGACCTCCTCAATCCCGGCTTCGTGATTGACGACCCGAGTGAGAACGAAAAGTAGGTCGCTGAGCCGGTTTAAATAGATGATCAGTTCCTCCGAAACCTGCGTCTCGTGATGGCGAACCAGCGTCACCACTCGCCGCTCGGCACGCCGGCAGATCGATCGAGCAAGATGCAGAGCCGTGCATCCGGGGTGTCCGGCGGGCAAAATGAAATGCTTCAACTCGGGCACCGTCTTTTCATGCTGATCAATCCAAATTTCCAACTGTTCGATGTGCGATTGAGAAATGATTCGCATCTGTTTGGCGTCAGGATCAGGCGTCGCCAATTCGGCTCCGATTGAAAACAGAGCATGTTGGATCGTGTCGAGCTGACCATCGATGGCTTCAGATAATCCCGCCGACCGAGCCATTCCGATTGCCGCGTTCAATTCATCAACAGTCCCATAGGACTCGATTCGGTCATCATCTTTGGACACTCGCGGTCCCCCAAACAATCCTGTGCTACCAGTATCCCCAGTACGTGTATAGATTTTCATCACTTAAAAGTTGACCCGATCGTGCGTGTTAAAAAAAGTGGATTTGATGCCCGAGTCGTCTGAAAAGCCGAAGAAACCGACAAAGCCTCTGCAAGTTGTCCGTGCCGCGGGCGTCTTGTTGTATTGCAACGTCAACATAAACGATTTGGGAAAATTTTTCCTGCTGATGCGGCATTCCAACCGCTGGGATCTTCCAAAGGGACACTGCGACGGCGACGAATCCTTTCTTGAAACCGCTATCCGAGAAATGGAAGAGGAAACAGGAATCTCTCGCGAAAAAGTCACCTGGGATCCCGACTTTCAATTCGATCTTCGCTACCGAGTCACCTATCGCCGGCATGGCGATCAAGTGTTCGACAAGCATGTTCGTTACTTTCTAGGCAAGGTTCCTAAAAAGATGAAGATCAGTGTCACCGAGCATGATTCGTTTGAGTGGTTACCCTGGGATCCTCCGCACCAAATTCAAGCCGAAACGATCGACCCATTGTTGGCGGCCGTCGCTATGCACTGGAACAAATAAAGCCGGTCAATTTGCAACACAGGCTGGAAGCCTATGCCACTTGATTAGTACTGGTTGATCAGTACTGGTTGATCAGTACTGGGCTTTCAGGACGTTGACCTGCATTCGGCTGACGGCTTCCAAGAAAGGAATAAAAGCGCGGTACTCGCTTTTGTCGGCGAACGTTGCTGTGGACAGTGTGATTCGATCCGGCGGAGCGATGCCACCGGCTTCGACATCGAGTGGCACCCATTGGTTATCAACGTAGGCCAGTGTCCACGGGTGGTAAATCATTCGTGCTGGTGGTTCCGGTTCCTCAGGATCATCCGATGGTGGCTGGTCAGATGGCTGATACTTGATTCCCAAGGCGACTCGCGATGGAATCCCTTTGGCGCGTAGCATCGCGCACAAAAAGATGGACCGGCCCAGTTCATTGGCAGAACTTAGTTTTGCCACATCGCTGGCTTTGACCAATCCAATCTTCGTTGGATCTTTTTGGATCAACGACTGAACGGTTCGCGTCATCTCGATCGCGATTTCTTCTTTGCTTAACGATTTTGATGCGCCCGCGGCATCGGCAAAGCGGCGTACGGTACGGTCGCGATAATCGATGTACCCGCTTGGTGCCGTATCAAACTTCGATGGCGTCATGTCGGACGTCTCAAACCCGCGACGTTCTGGTTCTTGCTGGCGACTGACAAGAACCTGAAAACGATTGGCGCTGACTTTACGAATTGTTTGCCGTGGTGCCGCAATGATGTCCAGCAAATAGTCGCGATCTTCTTCGGGTGTTCGTTCGATCAAACCTGGCAACGGACTAACTTCATATCCAATCCGCTTTGCCTTGGCCGGCTGATCAATTTTGCCTTTTACCGGCAACCATAACGGCTGTTCGATCGACTGCGGAAGATTGGTCGCGGTCATTTTGTCAGTGCGGTAAGACACCAAGTCGATGCCGGGCGTGTAGGTGCGTCTGACGTTTCCCGAGGGGTCGATCCAAAGAGTCGAATAGGTTGTTTCACCTTCACTCTTTTCAACTTCGTAATTGATCTCGATCAGACGCATCGATTCGCCATCAAGCATTGGCACGTAGGCATCGCCGCTGCACTTTAGCCTGGCAATCGCGACGTCGTAGTAGCCCGATAGCAACACTTTCATTGATCGCATTTCGCCCTTGTTGATCAAGGGGCGATTTCTTAGCGATTGCTCGATCGCGATCAGACCACGATTGGTCTTGTCCCAGGGGATGGTTTTGGTGGTGCGTTTGCTGCCGCGAAGTGTTTCCACCTGCAACAAACTTCCTTCGCCATTCAAACCTGACAGGATCCCGTTGTGCCGGGTGACGACTGGACCAACCTGCAGCGAACTATCAAAGTTGATTAGGCGTCCTTTATTCGTCTCTTTGCTGGTTTGACGAAGTCGCTGCAGTGTCCTTGCTTGCCCTTGATTGATGAATAGGACATTGTCCATTTCGTAAACGATATCGTCACGGTCACTGTCTTGATCGACTTCGCAACTGATGTGGTTGTAACCGACGTGGCGATCGCCAACGTAGTAGGCGTCCCAGGTATCCCAGCCGACATCGATTCGGCCACCGGCTAGTTCCAACGATTCGCCGCCAGTTCCATCCTCGGACGCATCATTGTAAACCGTTTTTGGTTTATCGGATTTCTTTGCCAAAGGAGGACGCTGGGGGATATCGCAGCCGGTACTTCCGATGCCCAGCACGGTCATGGCAAACGCGGTCATCATTGCCAGCGACGGATTCGGACGCCATCGCCAGCTCGATGCAAAGACCGACCAGCTCGAACGAAAAACCGAGCTTCGCGGGTTAGATCGAACTGTGAAAAACATACGATTTCAAAGTAAAAAAGTGTAAGGAAAAGGCGATGCGTTGCCAGAGAAGCCCAGATGTGCGTTGTTAAAGCAACCAAGCCCTCATCACGATCACCAGCGATTTGCGGACGTCTATCTTATCGCCCCAGCATGCACCACGCACCGGGCGACTGTACAGAGTGACAAATTGCAGGCCGTGATCCTAGCAGGTTGTCGATTGCAACACCTGATTCCATTGTGCCGTTTCTGAACGGTTCTAACGATTGTGCCGCCGATTTAGTTTGGGAAAAGTGTTCAGGAAGACACTTCCGGGGTGCTCATCGCCACAACTGACCTAGCTTTGGGTGTCAGTTCAGCTTCATGAGCATGTTGTCCTGGCCCAACTTTTAAATGCACTCCCTTACTTGCTAGCAGACTGCGAAAGTCAGTTTTCTTACAGGCCGAAATTAAATCATGGGTTTTCTAAAACGTATCCTCCGAAACGGACCGAGCGACGAAACATCGCTCCGAAGCGTTCCCGAAGGTAGCTTCGAATCACTAACCGACGAAGAACTGCAAGCCCACATGGGCATTCGGTCCTACGGCGTGTTCGAGCTTTCAGACGCAATCCGGCCATCGTACGATCTTCAAATCGTACCCAAGCAAGGATTTCGTCATGATCAATATGTTGATGACGCCAGCGGAACCAAGACGCCCGTTGTCATGGCATCGGCGACTCGCAATTCGCTGATGGATCTGTTTTTGGAATTGATCGAACCACTCGGACAAGTCGTCGATGTGGTGCTTGAAACCAGCCATCAAGCTGGCGAAGGTCACGCGGACTTGTACCGCGAACACATTGACATGCCAGTGCTGAAAAGCACGCTGCTTGAATTCGAAGACTTGCTGATCAACGATGGTTGCACAGGCATCGCCGTGATCAACCCAGCGAAGCGTCAAGAAGTCCAACTGGACGAACACAAGCTGTTGATCGCCTACGGAGAACCGCTCAAACCGTTCGAGCAAATCCTGATCGAAGGCGACGTCTATCCCGATCAAGATTTACGTTTCATCACCGAAGCGGAACACGTCCACAGCAGCAGCGAACGCCTGCAAGAACAATTCGAGATTTTGAAAACTCGATTGGGCATGGACAGCGAAGGCGAAGCCGCCGGCGCTTGGTAATCCTTGGCTGCAGTATTCCTTCGCATGAAAGCGTTGGCATGAACGCGTTGGCATGAACGCGTTGAAGGCTCGTTGATTTAGTGAGCCGTGATCGCGTAAGCGGCCGGGCATTCGATGGTAGCCTAGCCTGATGAAAAATTTTCGAATGAGGCAAACTACGCGGTCGTGGTAAGGATGTTGATCCGGGACTACTATCTTCACGTCGTCATTGATTTCACGCCGTGATTCCTCGTTCTGTACCGCCGATACCATGATTCTTGTTTTAAGCTCCTCGCTGCACCCCGATTCTCGCAGCCGCATTTTGGCCCGCGCTTGTGTTGAGAAACTTGAATCGCTTGGCGAGACGACGGAGCTGTTTGATCTGTCGCAGACAAAGTTGCCGGCGTGTGATGGAGCAACCGCTTATGGCGATCCGAATGTTGTTGCATTATCGAAATTGATCGGCGCAGCGGATGCGGTTTTGATCGCGTCGCCGGTTTACAACTACGACGTCAACGCGGCAGCGAAGAACGCGGTTGAGTTGACCGGCAAGGCTTGGACGGGCAAGGTCGTTGGCATGATGTTGGCCGCCGGTGGTCAGGGCAGCTACATGTCGGCGATGGGATTGGCGAACAGCCTGATGTTGGATTTTCGCTGTCACATTGTGCCGCGATTTATCTATGCCACGGGCGAATCATTCGAGGGCAACGACTTGGCGGATGAAAGCATCCAGGATCGCGTTGACACTTTGGTGACCGAAACGTTGCACCTGAGTACGGCGATCAAGGAAGGTTGAGGTAGGTTCGCAACGTCGCGTTTTTTTGGGTTAGAATGGGGAACGGCAAGTCCGCATTCCCCAGTTTGCAAAGAGAGAACCATGGATCGCGACGGAATCATTGAGCTTCTCAAACGCGGCCCCATCCGGGTTACCATGAATGATGGAAGCGAACATGTTATTCCGGCTTATGGCGATAGGGCCTTGGTCAGCAGCTTGTCGATTCATGTTCTGTATCAAGATGAATCAGATGGCAAGTGGCGGTTTCACATCCTGTCGCTGCTGGGAATGGTTCGCGCGGAGGAGCTTGAATCGGCCGCCTGAAGGTGAGAGCGACGTCGTCGGTCGCTGAGCTTGATTCGAAAGTAAAAAACGACCCGGTAAGGTTTCCCTCGCCGAGTCGTTTTTTTGTCGCGGTCACGTCTTAAGGTGATCAGTGAATCTTCGCTTCGTGTTCAAACTTTTGGGCTTTCGCCTTTCCAGTTTTACTAGCGAACGAAAACGGCACTGGCCTGAATGACGCGTCGCTTTTGTGTCAAGCTTGCACTTGGGTCAACAACGGGTGCTGGTGGCATTGGTGCAGCTTCGTATGAAGGTGCAGCCATTGGAGCAGCCATTGGTGCAGCCATAGGAGCCGATCCGCAACCGCAAGATGGTGCAGCAGGTGCACATCCGCAGCCGCTGTCGCAGCCCATGTCGCAACCGCTGTCGCAGCAACTGTTCTTGTTGCAACCGAGGTTGCCGAACAGCTTCTTCAACAGTTGGCCGTTGCCGATGTTGCAGCTTTTGCTGCAGCAGCTATCGCAGCCGCTGTCGCAGCCCATGTCGCATCCGCAAGCGGGTGCTTCACAGCCACAAGTTGGTGCTTCGCAGCCACAAGTTGGTGCTTCGCAGCAGCCGCTGCTGCGTCCGCCGAACATCTTGGCGTGATGAGCTTTCTTGCAAGCGAAAAACTTGCTAAGAAGTCCACCGCCACAGCTCTTTTGGCAACCGCTATCGCAGCCACCGTCACAGCCCATGTCGCATCCGCAAGCAGGTGCTTCGCAACCGCAAGCTGGTTCAGCAGCACAGCCACAGGCTGGTGCTTCGCAACCGCAAGCTGGTTCAGCAGCACAGCCGCAGGCTGGTGCTTCGCAGCCCATGTCGCAGCCGCAAGCAGGTGCTTCACAACCGCAAGCTGGTTCAGCAGCACAGCCACAAGCTGGTGCTTCGCAGCCGCAAGCTGGTTCGCAACTGTTGCAACCCTTGTTGCAGCCTAGTTTGCCAAGAAGTCCGCATCCGCTTTCGCATCCGCAACTTGGTTCGCTACAGCCGCAAGCTGGTGCTTCGCAACCGCATGCTGGTTCAGCACAGCCGCAAGCAGGTGCTTCGCAACCGCATGCTGGTTCTTCGCAGCACGATGGTGCTTCGCAGCCCATGTCGCAACCGCAAGCTGGTGCTTCGCAACCGCAAGCTGGTTCGCATGACGGCATTTCACATCCGCTGTCGCAACATTGTGTGTCGCAGCCACAGCCCTTAAGGCCGAGCATACGATCCAAAAGGTCAAATCCAAAGCTCTGAGTACTCAAAGTACATCCAAGAACCATGGTCAAAGTCATGATAGTACGCTTCATTGGAGCCACGTCTCCCTAATCTCTTTTTCGCAGGTAATTATTCGCCGCTTATCAAAGTCAAAAGTTGGAAGCGTTTTTTCACAAAGACAGTTTCGCAGAGATGCGTTCGTCGGACGAAGTCGCCGGCGAACGAACCTCTCTCATCAAACCTGACGAACACTTAACGAGCCGGGTGCGGACACCCAGCCCGCCGACTTCGTTCAATTCGTCAGATTTTGCTTCGTGATTGAACCGCTTCTCGATTCAAATTTGGTACTTGGCAAGACGTCAACATCCGGTGTCAACGCCTCTGATCACGTCCGTCGTTTACCCGTTTCACTGGCCACGAGCCAGCGTACTGCGGTAAGCGAGTCTGTAACGGTATCGACGTAGATTCCCGTCAGAACCAATGTTCCATGGCATTTTCGGCCTGTTGCTAAGCTTTACCGACTGGGCAAAAGCAGCCTGATTTTCCGGCGATTCCTGTTCGTCCGAACATGCACGTGGCGGATCCGACACGATCGGTATAAACTGCGTCGCTGGCGTCTTATTGATGTCGTGAAACTGAATTCACCCCGCTATCGGGCGGAACCCCAGTCGGCAAGTTTTTTCACAATCCCCGACGCCACCTAGTGCCCACCTTTGCCGCCATCGTCGTTTTTCCCTCGAAGAGTACTTCATTGATGAAACCGGCCTGCCATCTTTCGGCAACATTACTGCTGTTGAGTTCGCTCGCAATCACATTCGCCAGTCCTTCAAATGCGGATTGGCCGTACTGGCGTGGTCCAAGCTATGACGGAACCGCCAATGCGAGCGGCCTGGCCGAATCGTGGGATCCCAATGGTGACAAAGACGATGGCAATCTGCTTTGGAAACGAGAAGACATCGGTGGCCCCTGCACTCCGATCGTGATGGACGGTCGGTTGTTCACCATTCAACGCGACCAACCCAACACGCCAAACGAAGGCGAGAAAGTCGTCTGCTTGGATGCGGCGACCGGCGAAACGATCTGGGAGAACCGTTTCAACGTCTGGATGTCAGACGTTCCCGCCGAACGGATCGGGTGGAGCAGTGTTGTTGGCGATCCTGAAACCGGCAATCTATATGCACTGGGCTCGTGCGACTTATTCCAATGCATTGACAGCAAAACGGGAAAGACGTTGTGGAGCGTTCCACTGCACGAACAGTTTGGGATGCTCAGCACTTATGGTGGTCGAACCAATTTCCCAATCGTTCACGAAGACCTGGTGATCATCAGCGGGATCATCATTAACTACGGCGAAAAGGCAAAGCCCAACCATCGTTTGATTGCGATGGACAAAGAAAGCGGCGAAGTCCGCTGGTTCAGCGGTACTCGCGACCTGCCCTATGACACGACCTATTCCGCACCCAGCCTGGTCACGATCGACGGCCAGCGTCAATTGATCCTTGGCGCGGGCGACGGAGCGATCTGGGGATTCCAACCTCGCACCGGCCGGCCGCTTTGGCACTATGACCTATCCCGCCGCGGCATCTTTGCCACGCCGCTGGTGGTTGGCGACCAAGTGTTTGCCAGCCATAGCGAGGAAAATGTCGCTCCCGATGAGAATGTGATGGGCGGCGTTGTTGGGTTGAAGATTTCGGGTACCGGCAGCGATACCAAAGTCACCGAACAATGGAAACAGTTCGAGGTCGTATCGGGTTACAGCGAACCGGTGTTGGTCGATGGCAAACTGTATCTGGTCGATGATCGCTGCAAGATGTGGATCTTTGACGCGGAAACAGGCGAGCCGATTGTTGAGCGGAAGTCGTTCGTCGGCAGCCGACAACGGGCCGCGTTATTGCACGCCGATGGCAAGATCTATGTTTTGACTGAAAACGGACGTTGGGCGATTATCGAACCAACCGAAGACGGCTTTGACGTTCTCAGCAAAGGTCGCGTTCGTGACATGGGATTTGCCGGGTCGCCGATCGTGTCTGATGGACGGCTTTACTTTCCGGGTACCACGACGCTCTTCTGTGTTTCGACTGGTGATGGGAAAGGTGAACCAATCAACATCACCGAATCCATGGGCCAAGAAACGCCTGTCGCTGAGAACGAAACCGTCGATTGGGTGCAATTGGTTCCAACCGAATCGCTGATTCAGCCTGGCCAGAGTATTGAATTGAGTGTGTACGCTTTCAACTCAATCGGCCAAGCACTGCCTGATCCGACCGACGTTGAGTTTTCAGTCGAAGGCGCTGGAAAGATCGACGGAAACACCTTCACCGCTGATTCGGATGCCACCCATACCGCGGCCAAAATCACCGCGACGGTCGGCGAGATCTCGGGGACCGCTCGAGTACGTATCGTGCCTCCGTTGCCTTGGAAGTTTACGTTTGACGGTTTGAACGATCCGCCATTGTCTTGGGTGGGAGCTCGTTACCGGCATATCATTCGGCCTGTCGATGGTTCACCGGCACTGACCAAGATCACGACCATTCCCAAGGGAGCGAGAAGTCGAGCTTGGATGGGGCCAAGCGATTTGTCGCAGTACACGATCGCCGCCGATGTTCGCGGCAAACGCATGAGCCAACAGTTGGGCGATATCGGTTTGACCAACCAAGGTTATGTCTTGGACTTAATGGGCGAGAGCCAGCAATTGCAGATTCGCACTTGGTCGGCGCAGTTGCGAATGGCTCAAACGATCAAATTCCCGTGGCGTGAAGACACCTGGTATCGAATGAAGTTTCAATCTGAATTGGAAGGCGAAGGGGAATCCGCGGTGGCAGTTCTTCGTGGCAAGGTTTGGGAAAAAGACAAGCCCGAGCCCAAAGAGTGGACCATTACTGCACGTGACCAATCGCCCAACAAAGCGGCAAGCCCTGGGCTTTACGGAAACGCCAAGGTCGCCGAAATCTATTACGACAACATTGAAGTAACTAAGAACTAAACATCATGAAACGCAATGAACTCACAATTTGGGCGATGCTGATCACTTCATCAGTGGTAGGCAGCATCGTCGCGGCGGCTCTTCCTAATCCAGAGGCCAAATCAACCAGCAAGCAAGTCCAGCAGGCTGTCGAAGTCGGATCGGATGAGGCCTTCGCCAATCACACCTTGGTAACCACGCGATCAAAAACAAAGAGCGACGCTTCAAGTGGCGGGCGTTTTGCCGCGTCAAAGTCTTTTTAAAGATGACGACTCTTGCAACCTCGAAAAGCCGTAGTGGATCTTGTTAAAGATCCGCCCAGTAAAGATCCGCCCAGTGCCGTGGGATCAGTGCTGTGGGATCAGTGCAGTCGGATCTTTAACAAGATCCACTACCCATTGATCCGCCCCACGTAACAATCACACCGCGCAACAATCACACCGCAACCAATAAATACTCATGAAATCTATCAATCATAAACTGGAAAGGTTGAACCTGAACGCGGTTCTCTCTTTCATCGCGGCCGTCGTCTTCGTCTCGCTGATTTCGGGACACGCCAAAGCTGAATCGATCACGCCAACCACGCAAGTCGATGAGTATCAATCTCCCGAAGAAGTGACCAGCAGCGGTGGCGATTGGCCTCAGTGGGGCGGCACCCGGCTTCGCAACAATGTTCCTGGCGTGACCGGCTTGGTCCAAGAATGGAACATTGGAAAGTTCGATCGCCGAACCGGTGACTGGGATAAGAGCAAGGCGGAAAACGTCAATTGGTTCTCGCGACTCGGCAGCCAAACCTACGGCAACCCCGTGGTCGCCGGCGGACGTGTCTTTGTCGGTACCAACAACGGTTCGGGACACATGAAACGTTACCCCGCCGACGTTGACCTGGGATGCTTGTTGGCGTTCGACGAATCCAATGGTGATTTTTTGTGGCAACACAGCAGCGAGAAATTGATTACCGGTCGCGTCCACGATTGGCCGCTGCAAGGCATTTGTTGTGCGCCGTTGGTCGAAGGCGAACGAATGTGGTTTGTCACCAGTCGTGGCGAAGTCCGATGCTTGGACACAAATGGTTTCTACGACGATGAAGACGACGGCCCCGTCAAAGATGAACCTGCCAACGTTACATCGATCATGAACGCTGGCCCGGCTGCGGAGGCGCACGCAAAAACACTTGAAGCGCTCGCCGATGGAAAGCTTTCCGATGCGGCAAAGAAATCGCTTGCCGATGCAGGGGAAGCTGTCGAAGGCGATATCAAGATTGAAACAGTCACCGAGGGCAAGTCATGGAAAGCGACTGGCAACTTTGGCGGCGTCGATCGAACCATCGCGATCAAACAGATCGGTCCTCGCATCATGTTCATCAAGGCGTTGGGCGTATCGGACAAACGCGAAGCCGATGTCATTTGGATCTACGACATGATGGGGCCGGACATGGGCGTCAGCCAACACAACATGTGCGCTTGCAGCGTGACCAGTTACGGCGATCTGCTGTTTGTGACGACATCCAATGGACTCGACGAATCCCACATCAACCTGCCTGCTCCCGAAGCCCCCAGCTTCATTTGCATGAACAAAAACACTGGCGAAGTTTTGTGGCGGGATGCGTCACCGGGCCTGAACATCTTGCATGGTCAATGGTCCAGCCCAGCGGTCGGTGTTTTCGACGGAGTGCCGCAAGTGATTTTCCCAGGCGGCGACGGGATCCTGTACAGCTTTCGGGCTGACGAAGGAACCGACGGCAAGCCAGAGTTTCTGTGGAAGTTTGACTGCAACCCAAAGAAAACCATTTGGCGACTCGGCGGCGAAGGAACTCGCAACAACATCATCGCAACGCCGGTGATCTACGAAGGCCGAATTTACATCGCCGTTGGTCAGGACCCTGAACACGGTGAAGGCGAAGGCCACCTGTGGTGCATCGATCCGACCGGTCGCGGAGACATTTCGCCCACGCTGGCCCATCGATTCGAAGACGACAAACGCGTCATCATTCCTCATCGTCGGATTCAAGCCGTTTCGGAAAAGGATAATGAAACCGAAGACGACAATCCTAATTCGGGCGTCGTTTGGCACTACTCATTCTTTGACGCCGATGGTGATAACGACATCGCGTTCGAGGAAGAAATGCATCGCAGCATTGGAACCTGTGCCATCAAGGATGATGTTTTGTACATCGCCGACTTTTCGGGACTGCTACACTGTTTAGATGCAAAGGGCACCCCGGACCGCAAACCGATTGTCCACTTCACCTACGATATGCTGGCCCAAAGCTGGGGCAGCCCGTTGATCGCCGACGGACACGTTTACATTGGTGACGAAGACGGTGATGTTGCGATTTTTGAATTCGGAGCCGACAATAAGGAACCGATCGAAGAGATCAACATGGGCAGCAGCGTTTACAGCACCCCAGTCGCGGCAAACAAAACGATCTTTATCAGCACCAAAGACAAGTTGTTCTCGATCGGCAAGTAAGTCGACTCGTTCCCAGGCTCCGCCTGGGAACGCACTGTCTTGGAGGCTCCGCCTCCCCACACTCTCAAAAATCCGACATTCAACACTCACCAACCCTTATTCGTTGGGATTAAACACCATGACCAAGACACTCCTCGACTGCGGAAATTGCGGTCCCGACTTCAATTCGATTCGCCAAATGGTCAAATCAAAATTCGGAGCCTCGGTCGTTCAGTCCCATGGTGCCGAAGACACGCTGGCGATGTTGCGCGAAAAGAAGATCGATCTGGTGACGGTCAACCGCAAGCTGGATCGTGATTACACCGATGGACTTGAAGTCATCAAAGCGATCAAGTCAGACCCCGAAGTCGGTTCGGTTCCCGTCATGTTGGTGACCAATTACGACGAACACCAAGAAACAGCCATCGAAGCTGGTTGCGTTCGCGGATTCGGAAAGCTGTCGATCGGCGACGAAGAAACTCGCTTGCTGCTTGAACCCTTCCTGGGAAAAGATTCAGCGAATGCAGCGACCGACAGTGACCCAGTAACAGCGTCCAGCGACCAACAGTCGTGATCTACCTGATCGGGATTGTGATCGCGTTGGCCGTCGGTTGCCTGTTCGGAATCCAGCCCAGTGTCAACGCGAACCTTGGATCAGCCGTCCAGCATCCGCTGCAAGCTGCCCTAATTTCGTTTGGCAGTGGAACGCTGATTATCGCATTTTGTTGCATGGCGACTGGCAATTTCCCACCGCGTTTTACGACGACGCCTTCCCAGATTCCCGTTTGGATGTGGATGGGCGGGACCATTGGTGCTGTCGTGGTGACTAGCTCACTGATCATCGTGCCCCGAATGGGATCTTTACCCTGGTTTGCAGCGATGATCACGGGGCAAGTCATTGCCGCAACGGTCTTGGACCATTTCGGATGGCTGGGCAATCCTCGCGTGACGGCGTCACCGACGCGATTGATTGGCGCGGGGCTATTATTGGCCGGTTTGCTAGTTATTGTGGGTGCAAAGTGGTCTGACGCGGGCTCGCAAGAGGAGCCTCAACCGGGTTTCGCAGCCAAAAACAGCCCTCGAATCGACTGAAACCGCGGCAAACAGGGCCTAGGACGGTTGAGGCAAAATTTGCGGGCCTCTATTTTAGGGTCCGATCCCGATTTTCAGGGACCGCGGACAGCATCCCAAGTTTTCGACGGCACATGAAATACCGCCAACTCGACACGATCAAATCAATTCAGCCCGGCAAATCGCTTACGGGCACTCGAACATTGCGCGCCGACGAAGAACACTTGCTCGACCACTTCCCGCGTTTTCCCGTCATGCCCGGCGTCATGATGTTGGAAGCCCTGCACCAGGCTGCAATTTGGCTGGTACGATCAGGCGATAACTTCCAAACCCCATTGGTGCTGCTTCGCGAGGTCCGAAGCGTTAAGTTTGGCGAATTCCTCGCACCCGGCGAAACGCTCGATATCACTGCCGAGACCATCAAAACCGACGGTGACTTCACGACAATCAAAGCGTCAGCCAAGAAAGGCGACAAAGTAACCGTCTCAGCACGCTTGATTATCGAAAAATGCAAGACAGGCGACTGCGATCGAATCGGCACCGACGAAGAGGTTCGGCGATGCACCGAAGAACAATTCCAAGAACTCTTTGGCGATGATGCAGTGAATCTGGTCAAGGATTCCATGCAGACAACCTAGTCGCCTTGCAGCCAACCTAGCCACTGTGCGAAATTAACCGCTCAAAACTAAGCAGCGCGAAACTCAACGGCGAAATCCAACCCAACACTTCACTCGATCACTTTCTAACGAATCCAGTAAGGAAATCACTCACGATGGCGTTATCAGCAGACGAAATTTACGCAAAGGTCCAAGAAGCTCTCGAAGATGCTCTTGGCGTTGACAATGACGAAGTCACCAAAGAAGCCACCTTGGTGGGCGATTTGGGCGCAGAGTCAATCGACTTTTTGGACATCGTTTTCAAGCTCGAAAAAATGTTCGATATCACGATCCCACGCGAAGAACTCTCACCCGAAGACATCCTGACCAACGCTCAATACGTGCAAGACGGGTCGGTCACCGGCGAAGGCATGGCCGAACTGAAACGCCGAATGCCATGGGCTGACCTCAGCGAATTTGAAAAGAGCCCACGCGTTCAAGATTTCGGAAACTTGTTGACCGTTGGCGATCTCTGCAACTACGTCGAATCGAAGGTTGGCTAGTCGCGATGCGATGGTTTTGGGTGGATCGGTTTACTGAGTTCGTAAGCGGCTCTCATGTCTGCGGGATTAAAAATATCGCGTTGGCTGAAGAGGCGGTTGATAAGTATTGCCCCGGTTTCCCGATGCTTCCGCCGACGTTGATCATTGAAGGCATGGCACAACTTGGCGGCATCATGGTCGCCGAACATTTTGGTTTTGAAAAACGAGTCGTGCTTGCCAAAGTCGGCAGTGCAAAGTTCCATGCACCGGCTCGAACCGGTGACCAACTTCATTACCGTGTGGATGTCGATGCGATCGGCGATCAAGGTGCCACGGTGACCTGCGTCAGTCATTGCGATGATCAATTGCAAGCCGAAGTCCAGATGATGTTTGCGTTTTTAGAACCAGGTGACGATCGCTTTACCGATGGCCCGCTCTTCGAGCCAGGCGATCTTGAATCAATGCTTCGAATGATGAACTTCTTCCATGTCGCCGTCGATGCTGACGGTGAACCTGTACCAATCTACGAAAATCTCTAACATCGGTTCTCCTCACATGCGTCGTCGCGTTGTCGTCACTGGCATTGGCATGATCAACCCCATGGGGCACGATGCCGAAACCGTCTGGTCTGGACTCAAAGAAGGCAAAAGCGGCGTCGCAAAAACAACGCTGTTCGACGCCAGCGGCTTCCCCACCAAAATCAGCGCCGAAGTCAAAGGCTGGGACATCACCGATGCAGGTGAGCCCGCTGAAAAATGGCAAAACCGCGGACGTCACACCAAGTTTGCCATCGGTGCTGGCAAGCAAGCCGTCCTGGACAGCGGCGTGGTCGATAGCCTGCAAGACCCGACTCGCTTTGGTGTCTATCTGGGCAGCGGCGAAGGCAACCAAGATTTTGCAACATTTAGCAAGATGATGGCAGCCGCATTGGCAAGCGGCGAATATGACGCGTCCAGGTTTATTGCTGCCGGTTTGGAATTGCTCGATCCCGCAAAAGAACTTGAACAAGAACCCAACATGCCCGCCGCCCACTTGGCGACCATGTTCAACGCCCAAGGTCCAAACCTAAACTGCCTGACCGCCTGCGCCGCCAGCAGCCAAGCGATCGGCGAAGCCACCGAAATCATTCGCCGCAGCGACGCCGACGTGATGCTGGCCGGCGGAACCCACAGCATGATTCACCCCTTCGGCGTGACCGGATTCAACTTGCTGACCGCACTTAGCGAAAGCAACGACGAACCCACCAAAGCATCACGCCCATTCGATCGACTTCGCAACGGCTTTGTCCTGGGCGAAGGATCGGCAATGGTCATTTTGGAAGAACTGGAATCAGCCAAGGCTCGTGGAGCAAAAATCTACGGCGAGATCGCGGGCTACGGTACCACCGCCGACGCGTATCGAATCACCGATATTCCACCCGACGGCCATGGCGGAATCGCGGCGATGCGAATGTCGATCGCCGATGCGGGATTGAATCCGTCGGACATCGACTACGTCAACGCGCACGGAACCAGCACGACGGTCAACGACAAAGTCGAATCGCTGGCGTGCCGAGAAGTTTTTGGGGAAGATGCTGCCAAGACTCCCGTCAGTAGCACGAAGAGCATGATGGGGCACTTGATCGCAGCGGCGGGCGTCACCGAAATGATCGTCTGTTTAATGGCGATGCGAGATTCAGTGCTGCCGCCGACAATCAATTACGAAAACCCAGACCCGCTTTGCGACCTCGATTACGTTCCCAACGTGGCCCGCGAAGCTCCGATCAAATACGCACTCAACAATAGCTTCGGCTTCGGCGGACAAAACGTCACGCTGTGCCTGTCGCGATTCGAGTAAGCATTGATCCCTCCAATGGCACTCGTGTGTAGGCCGGAACAAGCTTAGCGCAGCTCCGGCAATTGCAAAGTAGTGCATTGGATTGCCGGAACTGCGCTAAGCTTGTTCCGGCCTACGTCAATTCACGAGACGTTCCACAAACGACGACCCGCCGAACAAAGGTTCGATTTCATGTCCAGTTTTACCGACGCTGAAATCGCAGCCTTCTTGGATGAAGCACTCGCACCTGCCCGCAGCGCTGAATTTGAATCAGCACTTCGCGACGACGAACAACTCCGCCAACGCTTGATCTCAGTCCGCGGACGCGAAACCGCGGGACTTCACACCGTCGGCGCAATCTGGCGACGCCGAAGATTGTCATGCCCTAATCGAACCCAACTCGGACAATTCGTTTTGGGCACGCTCGATGAAGACCACGCCGACTACATCCAATTTCACATCCAAGAAATCGGTTGCCGCTACTGCGAAGCCAACCTAGCCGACCTGCAAGCCGCCAGTCAAAAAACGCAGCAATCGACCCAGCGACGACAACGTTACTTCCAAACCAGCGCCGGTTATCTGAAACGTTAGGCCACTTTGCGGCAACGCAAAAAACCGACTTGATAAGGCTCATCCGACAGAAGCGTGCGTCAAGGTTCGTTGAGGACTTTCCAGGCCGAAGGTGGGTTTCTTAGCGGAACTCAATGTCGAACACGAACAAGGAATCTCGAATGTTGAACTGTTTGTTCGCACATGTCCCGGACTTCCTCATTGAAAACTCCTTGTTCGACATTCGATGTTCTCCAACGGTCCACACAGCCTTCGGCAATAAGTTGGTCGCTAAAAACAACCATCTTTCGACACTTCTCAGTGAACGCCACCAATCAAACGCTCGAGCGTGTGTAGGCCGGAACAAGCCGCTTCGGCGCAGTTCCGGCAAGTGCATGGTACGGCGTTGGATCGCCGACGAGCAAAAAGGTGTCAGGTACCAATTTGGCTGTCTAGGCAAGCTGTTGGTCGATCGTTAGTTTCTGTGATATTGAAAACACTTCACTAAGAGCGACGACATGGGGCGACCAAAGAGAGCCGACGAAGCAGGTTGCATTTATCACATGCTCAATCGGGCAAATCGTCGCGATGAGATCTTTGAGAAGGAAGCTGACTACGAAGCGTTTGAGAGAGTTCTTATTGAAGCGGTATCACGCTACGAGGTTGAACTATTTTCGTATTGTTTGATGCCCAATCATTGGCACCTTTGCGTCCGCCCAGGTGTTGACGGTGAAATGTCGCGGTTCGCTCAGTGGCTCACCCTGACCCACACTCAGCGATACAATGCTCACCACAAAACGGTCGGCCATGGGCATCTCTACCAGGGACGCTACAAGTCGTTTCCTGTTCAGGATGATGAGCATTTCCTAACAGTCTGCCGCTATGTTGAGCGAAACGCGTTCACAGCCGAACTTTGTCAGGCACCCGAACAATGGCGATACGGAAGTCTTCATCGGTGGAAACATGGGACTACCAAAGAAAAGAAAATGCTTGCACCGTGGCCGATCACCCGCCACCGAAACTGGGTCGATGTGGTCACGATGGCTTTGTCTGATAACGAGTTGAAACGCCTCCGTTGGTCCAGGCAAAGGGGGTGCCCTTTTGGTGAAGAAACTTGGGTCGAATCGGTCGCGCGGCGTTTTGACCTCGAGATGACAATGCGACCGCGAGGCAGACCAAGGAAGTTTCCAAATGCAGACAAAACCACCTAAACCTCCAATTCGGTACCTGACACCTTAATCCGGCTCCCGATTTCATGTCCAGTTTTACCGACGCTGAAATCGCAGCCTTCTTGGATGAAGCACTCGCACCTGCCCGCAGCGCTGAATTTGAATCAGCACTTCGCGACGACGAACAACTCCGCCAACGCTTGATCTCAGTCCGCGGACGCGAAACCGCGGGACTTCACACCGTCGGTGCAATCTGGCGACGCCGAAGATTGTCATGCCCTAATCGAACCCAACTCGGACAATTCGTTTTGGGCACGCTCGATGAAGACCACACCGAATACATCCAATTTCACATCCAAGAAATCGGTTGCCGCTACTGCGAAGCCAACCTAGCCGACCTGCAAGCCGCCAGTCAAAAAACGCAGCAATCGACCCAGCGACGACAACGTTACTTCCAAACCAGCGCCGGTTATCTGAAACGTTAGGTCACTTTGCGGTAACACAAAAAACCGACTTGATAGGGCTCATCCGACAGAAGCGTGCGTCAAGGTTCGTTGAGGACTTTCCAGGCCGAAGGTGGGTTTCTCAGCGGAACTCAATGTCGAACACGAACAAGGAATCTCGAATGTTGAACTGTTTGTTCGCACATGTCCCGGACTTCCTCATTGAAAACTCCTTGTTCGACATTCGATGTTCTCCAACGGTCCACACAGCCTTCGGCAATAAGTTGGTCGCTAAAAACAACCATCTTTCGACACTTCTCAGTGAACGCCACCAATCAAACGCTCGAGCGTGTGTAGGCCGGAACAAGCCGCTTCGGCGCAGTTCCGGCAAGTGCATGGTACGGCGTTGGATCGCCGACGAGCAAAAAGGTGTCAGGTACCAATTTGGCTGTCTAGGCAAGCTGTTGGTCGATCGTTAGTTTCTGTGATATTGAAAACACTTCACTAAGAGCGACGACATGGGGCGACCAAAGAGAGCCGACGAAGCAGGTTGCATTTATCACATGCTCAATCGGGCAAATCGTCGCGATGAGATCTTTGAGAAGGAAGCTGACTACGAAGCGTTTGAGAGAGTTCTTATTGAAGCGGTATCACGCTACGAGGTTGAACTATTTTCGTATTGTTTGATGCCCAATCATTGGCACCTTTGCGTCCGCCCAGGTGTTGACGGTGAAATGTCGCGGTTCGCTCAGTGGCTCACCCTGACCCACACTCAGGGGTTAGAAAAGGGACAGGCATAAACTGATCTTGCTGCCCGAACGCGTTTTCGCTTATTTTTGCTTAATCGGAATTCTGCAATCCCCATTAAGAGGCTGCTGCCATGCCTAGGCTTGCTCGTGGCGAGATCATTGATCCCGCTGAAATCCAGGTCGTTCACTGTATTCAGCGTTGCGTTCGCCGTGCATTTCTGTGCGGCGAAGATCCTCTGACCGGTCAATCCTTTGAGCACCGACGAAAGTGGATTCGGCAAAGACTGGAGTTTTTGGCCAGTGTTTTTGCGATTGATTGCCTTACTTACACGGTAATGCACAATCACATCCATTTAGTTCTCAGAAGCCGGCCGGACGTTTTAGGAACCTGGAGCGACGAGGAAGTTGCCCGGCGCTGGTTGCGACTGTTTCCCAAGCGGCGTGACAAAGATGGCTCGCCCGCTGAACCGACGGCACCCGAAATTAACATGATTGTCAATGATCCTGATCGACTTGCCGAGCGACGCCGACGCTTGAGCGACTTGAGTTGGTGGATGCGATGCACGGCTGAAAATATTGCTCGGCGAAGCAACGCAGAAGACGAAGTGACGGGTCATTTCTGGGAAGGTCGCTACAAGGCGACAGTGTTGCTCGACGAAGCATCACTTTTGGCTTGTTCTGCTTATGTCGATTTGAACCCGGTCCGGGCAGCCATTGCTGAAACTCCTGAGTCAAGTGATTACACCGGTGCAAAGGACCGGCTCGACGATTTGGCTCAGCGTGAGGACCGTACTCGCATGAGCACTCACGATTGGGAACGCAGCCGGCGACGACACAAGAGCGGTTGGCTCAGTCCGATCGAGATCAATGAGCGTGATGATGCGATCGGTGCCGATACCGATAGCGGCGGTCGTCGGGCCAGCAAAAAGGGATTTCTTTCCATCTCGATGTTGAACTATTTGGAGTTGCTTGATTGGACAGGGCGACAAGTCCATCAAGAAAAGGTCGGTACGATCCCCTCGCATCTCGCTCCGATCCTATCGAGGATCGGATTGGACAGCCATGCTTGGTGTGACCTGATAAAGCGGTTTGGCCGTACTTTCAAGCGCGCAGCAGGAACGGCGGAAAGTCTCTGCGACGAAGCTTCTCGCCGAAGCCAAGGATGGTTGTGCAGTCCGGGCAATCCGCTTCAATCGAGCGGTTAGCCCCAACGCCGTGAAGGGTTTCTGAATCGTTTAACCGCGTGGGCATCGCCTGGGCTGACGAAAATGTTTGCGTGGAGGGAAACTGGACGACTTTGGGGGTTTGTGGCTGACCGGCCTCGGTGTTGATTGCAAATTGCAAAATGAACACTGAAAAATGTAAATTGACCAGCGAAT
>NZ_LWSK01000036.1 GCF_001642955.1 Rubripirellula obstinata
GAGGAGTTGCTGCTTGTAGGGTTTTTAAGCTGAAAATCAATCCCGATTCGGATGGAGATTTAGACAAAAAAATTAACGACAAAAAAATTTTAGAACAGCCAATTCGGTTTCAGACACCTTGGTTTCGACGGCGTTTTGCAGCCCTGCCGTAACTCGCTTTACTCGGGGCAGGGGACGCTTCGCGTGGGGTCAGACTCGGGTTTCGGGTTTCAGGGCACAGGTACAGAAAAACACTGCCATGGTCAAACTTGAAAAGGCTTATGAAATTGATGAATTACTCTTTCCCCTTTTCCGAGTCCTAATGAACAAAAGGGCCAAATGGGGACAGGTGTTACCGACTGAATTACGGTCGTAGTTTTTGCCGAATTATCACTGTAGGGATATCGGTGCTTTGAAAGGGCTTTTGCCGAATTGTTGAGGGTTTTGGAGAAGGGTTCGTGTGGGTGGTGCAACCACGCGGACTGAATGCGCCGACTGCGCATAATAAAAGTGTGTTCGCTGCGAATGAGCGATCACACTTTGGGGGTCAATCGTTGACGTGGGTTCGACGGCGCATGCGGATTAGCTTGGCACGCTCGCTCGCCTGAAGTTGCGGCGGTAGTCTTCCAACCATCTTTTGAGGATGTCGACCGTAGGCAAGAAGTCATGGCCCTGCAACAGGATCACGCAAAATTAGATCAACGATTCGCCCGTCATCTCCGACGGTTTTTCTAACCCCATTAGCGATAGCAGTGTGGGCGCGACGTCGGCCAGCCTTCCGCCGCCACGAAGCGTTTTGCCGTCCAGATCGGGTTCGACAACGATCAGTGGAACATCAAAAGTCGTATGGGCGGTGTGAGGACCGCCGCTGACCGGATCAATCATTTGTTCGCAATTGCCGTGGTCGGCGGTGACGACTAATGATCCACCTTTGGCTAGGGTTGCTTCGACGATTTTTCCAACGCACGCATCGACGGTTTCGACGGCGGAAACCGCGGCTGCCAACACGCCGGTGTGGCCGACCATGTCGCCGTTGGCAAAGTTGACGACGATCAAATCGGCTTCGCCCTTTTCAATTTCGGCTAACGTTTTTGCGGTGACATCAGCGGCGGACATTTCAGGCTTTTGATCGTAGGTCGATACGTCTCGCGGTGATTGCGCCATGCCACGTTCTTCTTCGCTGAACGGGTCGTCGCGATAGTCGTTAAAGAAGAAGGTGACGTGCGGGTACTTTTCGGTTTCCGCACAGCGGAATTGATGCAGACCAAGCGAGCTGATGTATTCGCCCAAGATGTTTGGCATCTTGGCTGGCTTTTCAAAGATCACGTGGACGGGCAAGCCGGTTTCGTAGCCCGCCATGGTGGCAAAGTACAAGTTGTCGATCTTGCCACCACGGTCAAAGCCGCCGCCCTGGATCGCTGACCATTCTGCATCGTCATAAACGAAGGCCTTGGTCAGTTCACGAGGCCGGTCGCCGCGGTAATTCATAAAGATGACCGCATCGCCCGCTTTGACCAACGATGGGTGAATCGTCGTCGGTTCCACAAACTCATCGCCAGTAACCGAGGGCGTGGTGGGGTTGTCGTAATAATCTTGGATCGCTGCCGTTGCCGATGCAGCTTTGCGTTCGGATCCTTTGGTCAGCAAGTCATAAGCCTTTTGCACTCGGTCCCAGCGAAAGTCGCGGTCCATGGCAAAGAAGCGGCCGATCACGCTGGCGACATGCCCGGCACCAATTTCTTCGCACTTCTTTTCGACGCGTCCGACAAAATCAACACCGCTGGTCGGCGAGGTATCGCGACCGTCGGTGATCGCGTGGATCGCCAACCCGTCACGACCCAGCCCAGCATCCTTGGCGACTTCGATAAAGGCGTAGGCGTGTTCGATGTCGCTGTGAACGCGACCATCCGACATCAATCCCAGCACGTGCAGCGTTCCACCGGTCTGTTTGACGTGGGCGACGGCTGCGGTGATTGTGGGGTTGGTGAAAAACGAACGATCACGGATTGCTCGGGTGATTCGCATCACCTCTTGATCGACGATACGCCCTGCACCGATATTTTGGTGACCGACTTCGCTGTTCCCCATCACGCCCGCTGGCAAGCCAACATCTTCGCCTGATGTCTTGATCAGCGTGTTGGGATAATCGCTCATTAGCTGATCTGAAACGGGCGTCTTGGCTTGAACGATCGCGTTGGAGGCGTCGGCATCGTGGTTGGGGTTTTCGCCCCAGCCATCACGGACGATCAAAACAACAGGTTTTCGGCGAACAGTCACGGCTTGGAGTCTCTGGATTTGTGGTCATGGGTGAATACCAACGCCGTGAAGAGTTTTGGTCCCGGAAAACACGGAATAGCTCGTTAAGCCGCGTGGGCATCGCCCCGCGCGTCGTGCTGGCCTCGAACGCGCGGGGCGATGCCCACGCGGTTAAACAATTTAGAATCCCTTCACGGCGTTGGGTGAATACGCCTGGAATTTACAGCGCAGGTGGCCGGTAGCGGAAGTCGTCAAGACTTTCGATGATAACGCCCCCTCGAATTCTCCTGAATTTAATGTCCTTGATAACGCTTGATACATCCGGCAGCATCGATCCTGATTTTGGCGTCTGCCAAGACCAGATGTCAGCCATTGCGCCGACGATGGATCGACTGCGCGATGATTTTCTTGCAGAGGTGCAGTCCAGCGAAAATCATTTCTTCGATCTGCCGATGCAGCAGTACGAGGCCTATCAAGCAGAACGAGAAGCATCGCCGCTGGGCCGCGTGTTTGATGTTGGCACGGGCTTGAACGACCACATCGACGCGGTGGTGGTGGTCGGTTCGGCGGAAGCGACGGCGGCGGCACGCGGGATTTTTCGATCTTGCTGCGATCCCTATCACAATGAATTGTCGCGAGCCGATCGTGGCAGTCGGCCTCGAATGTATTTTGCCGGCGACACGTTCGATAACGATGACTTGGCGGCGCTAATGCATCGACTCAGTCAACGCGATTTCCGCGACTCACCCGCCGAATCCCGCTGGGCACTGCTGGTGATGGATTCGGCGGGCGAAACGTCGGGGAAACTTAAGGAGGAATCTCGCTTGGCGTACCAAGTACTGCTAAGCGAGCTATCCGATCCAAAACGTTTTCTTTTCAGCGTTGTGACGCCGGGCGGCTGGTTGGATCAGCAAGCGAGATCGCTTGGTTGTGAAAACGTGTTTGAAATTCCGGCTGGATTTGGCTCAGCCAAGCGAACGCTTTCGGCGCTTTCGTTGTTGCCGTCGGCAATGTTGGGGCTGGACTGCATCAAGTTGCTTGAAGGTGCCGTGATGATGAACGAGCATTTCAAATCATCGTCGCTGGAAGAGAACGTGGTGCTGCAATTTGTGGCGATCCATCATTTACTGGCTAACCATCATTTACTAGCTAACGAGGGCATCGTTGGTCGCCGTTTTCAGGCTTGGCCATCGTCGCTGGATTGGTTGCCGGGTTGGTATCAATCCCTGCGTCCCCGCGTTAACAGTGGTGCGACGATTGATTCTGCGGTCGTCACGAATTGGGTTGCTTGGAATCCGAGATATGATCTGGTCGAATTGGGTGACGAGAGTCTTGTTGATAAGATGACCGCGTCGATCTGTTCGACCAATCAAGCTGACCGTCTCGCAAAGCAGCCGACCCTAACGATCGAGTTGCCAACGATTGATACTCGTGTTCTGGGTCAGATCTTCCAAATGTTGTTGATTGCGACCAAAATAGAAGCCCAACTAAAAGAATCCCCCGCCCTGCCCTCCTCTGTTTAGCCGCCGCCCTTATGTCATCGATTGACCAACTCTTTTCCGACCTGCGATCAAAGAACAAGAAAGCCTTGATGCCTTTCTTGACCGCTGGCGATCCCGACATCGCCACGACCGGTGCGATCATTCGAGCGATCGGTGACGCGGGAGCAGATTTGTGTGAGGTCGGTGTGCCCTACAGCGATCCCATTGCGGATGGGCCAGTGATTCAGGCTTCGTATCAGCGGGCGCTCGACCGCAAGTTCAAGCTGCAAGAGATTTTCGAGATGGGCAGCGAGCTGAAAAGCGAAGTAGCAACGCCGCTGGTCACGATGGTTAGCTACGCGATCATCTACCGAGTTGGCTTGGCCAAGTACATTGCTCAAGCGAAAGCCGCGGGTTACGCCGGCGCGATTGTGCCTGACTTGTTGGTCGAAGAAGCGGCGGAGATGTCCAAAATCTGTGCGGGCGAAGATTTCAGCTTGATCCAATTGGTCACGCCAACAACGACTCGAGATCGCCAAGTCCGTATCGCCGAATTGTCGTCTGGTTTTCTGTACTACGTTTCGGTTACCGGGATCACGGGCGAACGAACGGCGTTGCCAACGGACTTGGTCGATAACGTCGGCTGGCTTCGCGAACAAACCGAATTGCCAATCTGCATCGGCTTCGGAATCAGCAGTGCTGAAACGGCCAAGCAGTTGGCACCGGTCGCCGATGGGTTGATCGTCGGTTCGGCATTGGTCCGACGAATCGCAGCAGCCGAAACGCAGGACGCGAAAGTGCAAGCCGCAGCAACGTTTGTCAAAGAATTGCGAGTGGCGATTGACGAATGACTTAGTTCTGCCACGCACATCTCGATCGATGACGTCGAAGGGATCGATTTGCACTACAATTAGCTGGTGACAGATTCCCGCGTTTTCAGGTCAAGGATTTAGCCAGCGATGCAATGCCCCTTTCCCGGAATGGACCCGTATCTTGAACGACCGGCGATCTGGCCCGATTTCCATGACAGCCTGATCGCTTACATTCGTGAAGCTCTGCAACAACATCTTCGTCCCAGGTATGTCGCATTAACGCAGGATCGTCTGTTCGTTGTCGAGCATGATCGGCCGATACAACCTGATGTATCGATCATCGAAACAGGTTCCCCACAGAGCGGATCGGTCAGAACTGCCGTCGCCGACGCTCCGTTGGTCGTGGAGATGTTTCGCGAAGAGGTTCGCCAACCCTACCTGCAAATCATCGAACCGGCCGCTGGCAATCAAGTTGTCACAGCGATCGAAGTGCTGAGCCCGGATAACAAACGGCCGGGTGCCGGACGCACTTCCTACTTGAACAAGCAAGATGAATTGTGGATGGCGCAAACCAACCTTGTCGAAATTGATCTTTTGCGCGGTGGCGCTCCGGTCCCGAGGATTCCTGAGCATCGACTCGATGATCTGCCCAGCCGACGTTACTTAGTTAGTGTGACGCGGAACTTCCCAACACGCTGCGAGTTGTACGGCTTTGCACTTCAGCAACCGATCCCCAAAATCAGCGTTCCGTTGGCCAGCGATGACAAAGATATCGCACTAGATTTACAACAAGTCTTCCAGCGTTGCTGGTCGACGGGCCCCTACCCAGAACTTCTGCAGTACGACCAGACACCGCCAGGCGAATTGTCCGGCGACGAACTGGACTTTTGTCGTCGCCGTGTCACGTCCTCATAGCAGTCGATTCATCGCTCATCGAAAGGCAAAAACAGATGCGGATCTTATCAGGTGCTTTGGTTGCCTAGGCTGCCCGATACAGGTGTTCGCGTGTGGGTGGCATTCCTGAGAGGCCCTTGCCGGCTCGTTTGGTGGCGACGACTTGGAATAGTTTGATCGAGCCGGCGGTGAATCCGCCGGAGGCTCCGGCCAAGTACGCGGCCCACAAGTTGTATCGTTCGGGACCGACCAGCTCGATTGCCTTCTCTTTGTTGGCGTGCAGGTTTTGACACCAGAAACGTGTGGTATGAGCGTAGTGTTCACGCCATGATTCGACGTCGTGGACTTCGAAGCCGCTGTTTTCCATTTGGTCGGTTGTCGTGCCGACGGGCGTCAGTTCCGAGCCGGGGAAGATGTACTTCAAAATGAATTTGCGTTCAGGACGAATCCGGGCGGCGGCTCGCTTGGTCGCTTTGGATCGGCGAGCGATCGCGTGGTTCAGCATGATGCCGCGGTCACGCAGCATCGAATTGATCTTATTGAAGTAACGCGGGTAATTCGCCGCGCCAATGTGTTCGGACATGCCGATGCTGCTGATCTTGTCGTACGTTCCTTGATGGTCAGCGTAGTCACAAATTTCGACGCTGACTTGATCGGTTAAACCAAGTCGCTCGATCTTGGCTTTGGCAAAGTCATGTTGTTCTTGGGACAGCGTTACGCCGTGAGCCTTGACGCCATAGTTCTTTGCTGCGTGACAAATCAGTCCACCCCAACCGCAACCGATGTCTAGCATCCGTTCGCCAGGTTCGAGTCTAAGTTTGCGGCAGATCATGTCCAGCTTATCTTGCTGGGCCTGGGCCAATGAGTTGTTCCAATTGGTGAAGTAGCCGCAGGTGTATTGCATCTCTTCATCGAGGAACAACTTGTAGAAATCGTTTCCGACGTCGTAATGAAATTGGATGTAGTCGGTGTTGTTGCGATCTTTTTCGCTGCGGCCGATCATGTCGCCGGACTTCTCGGTGTCAAAGCCATGATTGACGTCGGCCATTTTTGTTTTCGCGAACATAAACGGCAGCGTCTTTTTGACCAGCATGCTCTTGCTGATCTTTTTGAGTTCTTGACGGTTGGATCGTTCGGTCCGAAACGCTTCGCTGAATTCGATCAGGTCGCCGCCATCAAAATCGATGTGTCCGGTCGCGTAGAGTCTGACCAAGGTTTCCAGCGACGGTTTTCGCATCAGCGATCCGATGACGCCGGGACCGGATAAACCGATGGTTAGTTTCCCGTCAGCGTTTTCGCCCAGTGGCACGACGCTGCCGTCCCAAAGGCGGACCGAGACGTTCATGTCCAGCGGTCCAGCAACGGTTTGCAGGACTTCGGTGATCGAGGCAAGCTGTGTTTTCGCTGAAAAAGGGATGCCCATTGTTGGGGACTCTCGTTTTTGGGGGGGAACGTCAGTCGATGCGATGTCCTGACATACCAAGATCCGGCCAGTAAATGTCAGGCCAATCCGCACAACCAGACTCACCGGCCGTTTTGCCCCACCCGCACGGGTTCTCTTACCAGGAAACTCGCCGAAATTGCTCAAGTTTGCCTAACCAGGGTGCTAAGTTTTTTTGCCACCCTTCCACACCTGAGTCTGTGACGCGGACTTGTTTTTCGTTAGCTCGGGGGGGCTCACCTCGCGTCACAGTCACTCTCCTACCGATCCACTAGGAACGATATTGCTATGGCAAAATTCACCAAAGAAGATTTCTCGACTGTTGATGCCCTGGTTAATGAAGAGGTTGTAACACTTGATCGCCGCGGAAGTTCTAGCGAACGACGCGACGGCAATCCCGAAGCTTTGGACACTGGCGTGATGAAGAACCCACGCCGCAAAAAGCAACGTCGTCGCCACATCGATCCAACGACCTGCGAACGTGATTACAACGACGCTGAAATTGAATTCATGCGAGCGATGGACGATTACAAGCAAGATTCGGGACGCATGTTCCCAACCTGCAGCGAAGTCTTGGAAGTCATTCGCGGTCTCGGCTACGTTCAACTGAGCGAAGACCAAGCAGATTCACTTGGTTTGGTGTGCGAAGAATTCGATGGTGCTGAAGAAGAAGTTTCAGAAGAATCGCACGAAGAAGAATTGGTCTAAATTGGTTGCGACCTGCTCGTAGCTGATCCCGCCAGGGTTCAGTCGAGCCAATGCCGGTCCAAGCAGGATCAGCTACATTTGACAAAGTCAGTAACAGCCTGGAAAGAAGCGTCGGGTCAACCTACGCTTCCGTCTAGGCTGTTCTCGGTTCGAACGGAGAGACGTGTTTTGATTCGAGTGATTTTACGATCGTTTTTTTACGTTTGGGTTTCGCCATGGACGCTGATGGCGATCGCGATCGGGTTGTTGTTGGGTGGCAAGTTTCGGCTGGTCGATGGCGTCGTTGAAATTCACGGCAAGCGAGTCGCCGGTGTTCTGCAGCGTTTGTATGTTCCCGCGATGGCGATCACTATCGGCCACGTCGTGCTAGGTCAAACTCAGGCCGCATTGGACATCACGCGCAAACACGAACGTGTTCATGTGCGTCAATACGAGCGATGGGGAATCGCGTTCGTTCCTGCGTATCTGCTTGCGTCGGTCTATCTTTATCTACGCGGCCGCGACGGGTACCGAGATAATCCTTTCGAGGTCGAAGCGTACTCGGTCGACGATCCGGGGCGTAGGTAGAACGGTTTGGGAACGCGGTCTTGTAGGCCGGAACAAGCGAAGCGCAGTTCCGGCAATTGCATGATCCTACGTTGGGATTGCCGGAACTGCGCTTCGCTTGTTCCGGCCTACATCAGCTTTTCATGCGGCACAGCTACTTGATTGGTCGTTGATCACCCGCCGGTGCTGGTTTTCGGTTAGTATCTACGCCATTGGATTTCGGCGAATGCCAGCCTAAGTACTCTTCCGCGATTATTCATTCAATGAATCACACCGCCGCCACCCGCCAGCGATTTTTGTTGGTGTTCCTGCTGTTCCTGCACACTGTGAACACCTACATGGATCGCGTTTGCATTTCGGCGGCCAAGGACGCGATGCAGGACGATATCGTTGGTTTGAATGACCAGATGATGGGGTATGTGTTTGGCATCTTTGCGATTGGCTATGCACTGTTTCAGATTCCCGCGGGGCTGTTCAGTGATCGTGCCGGGCCGCGACGGGCACTGACGATCGTGGTGATCATCTGGAGCATCTTTACGGCGATGACGGGCGCTGTTTTCACCGCCGTTGGTTTGCTGGTCGTACGTTTTTTGTTTGGCATGGGGGAAGCCGGCGCCTACCCGGGTGCCACGCGAGCTCTTTACAGTTGGTTGCCAGCGAAGGAACGCGGACTCGGCCAAGGCATCTTTCACTCAGGGGCTCGCGTCGGTGCCGCAGCTTCGTTGGTCGTGATGCCGTGGCTGATCGATTTGATCGGTTGGCGAATGACCTTCGTCGCCAACGCTGGCATCGGTTTGGTCTGGGGAGCGGTCTGGTGGGTTTGGTATCGCGACGATCCGGCGATGCACTCGGCCGTCAATGAATCCGAAGTCCAACTGATCCAACAAGGCATTGCCGAAGAAGCGGCGACCGAGTCTAAATTGCCGTACATTCAAATTGTGACATCAGCGAATGTGTTGTTGGCGATGTTCCAATACGCGGCCAGCAATATCACGTTCTTTATCAGCATCACTTGGTTGCGACCGTACTTGGTCAACACCTGGGGAGAACAGTACGGGTATCTGTCCGCGTTCCCGCTGCTTTGCGGCGCGGTCGCATTGTGGGTGTCGGGATACGCAGTCACGTTTTTGCATCGTCGCGGGATGCCGGTGATGTCGCGCCGTTTGCCGGCGATGATTGGATTTTTGTTGGGGGCGATCGGTCTGTTGCTTTGCACTCAGGTGACGGGCGAGACCTCGGTTTGGGTTTTCATTGCAAGTTTTGCATTGGCGACGTTTGGCGTTGAAATGACGCTGAGTCCCAGTTGGGCGTTTTGCATGGATATCGGCGGATCGCGTTCAGGCTCGGTTTCGGCGGCCATGAACATGGTTGGCAACATGGGTGCGGCCGTCAGTGCGGTCGCCTTCCCATTCTTCGTTGCCAATGTCACGATCCCAGTCATTGCACCAATCAGCGGAACCGCGAATTCATTCTTTTTGTTCGCAGCGATGATTAACATCCTGGCGATGTTGGCGTGGTTGATGATGAATCCTCAGCGGCAGTTAAAGGAAGCTTCACCGGCGGCGATGAAAGTACGCTTGGCGTTGTTTGTGTCGATGATCGTTACCGTCATCATGGTGTTGTTGTATGTCAATTTTGGAATGGACAAGGGATAGAGGAATCGATCGACGTGAGTAAGAAGAAAGGCGTCTTGGTCGGCGCGGGTTATTTCAGCCAATTCCATTTTGATGCCTGGTCGCGTTTAGACAACGTTGACTTGGTTGCCGTGTGTGATGCCAGCGAAGACGTCGCCGGACAGGCTGCCAAGCAATACGCGATCGCAAATCACTACACCGACTTTGCGGAAATGCTCGATCGCGAGCAGCCCGATTTTGTCGACATCGTGACTGGACCCGATTCACACTTGTCCTTGGTCACGCAAGCGGCCCAGCGTGGTATCGCGATCATTTGTCAAAAGGCTTTGGCACCAACGTTTGAAGAAGCAAAAGAAATTGTTGAGGTTGCCGAGGCGTCCGGCAGCCGTTTAATGGTCCACGAAAATTTTCGCTTTCAACGTTGGCACCGCGAGATCCGACGGCAAATCGATTGCGGTGCGATTGGTGATCGTTTGCATGGCATTTCGTTTCGCTGTCGCATGGGCGACGGTTGGCAACCGGATGCTTACTTGGGACGTCAGCCCTACTTTCGTACGATGCCTCGTTTGATGGTGTTTGAAACCGGCGTGCATTTTATTGATACGTTTCGGTATCTGGTGGGCGAGATCAACGGCGTTTACGCATCGCTGAATCGGTGGAATCCCGACATCGTGGGTGAAGATGCGGCGACGATCATGTTTGAATTTGAATCAGGTGCTTCGGGTGTTTGGGATGGCAACCGCTTCAACGAAACCAACGCGGAAAACCCAAGGCTGACGTTTGGGGAAGCTGTTGTCGAAGGCAACGGTGGCAGCATTCGTTTGGACGCAACTGGTCGGCTGACGTTGCAGCGGCTTGGTGAACCCGAACAGGCGATTGACTACGAATTCCAAGATCACGCGTTCGCTGGTGATTGTGTTTATCACACTCAAAAGCACTTCATCGACAGCTTGCAAGAAGAACGCGAATTTGAAACCAGCGGGCGGGAATACTTGAAATCGCTGGCGGTGGTGGAGGCGGTTTATCAATCGGCCCAGTCACGAGTTCCGGTTCGGGGGATCGGGATTGAAATCGCCAACACTGACGGGGAGGTCAACACCTAATGCGAGTGATTGATTTGAGTCTGCCGATCAACGGCGACATGCCCGGCGTGCAGGTGACGACTGCGAAACGATTGGAAGTCGAAGGCTGGAACGCGACGACGTTGTCGTTGTATTCGCACTGCGGCACTCACATGGATGCGCCCTTTCATTTCTTGAGCGACGGGCAAACTTTGGACCAGCAAGATTTAAGTGTTTGCGTGGGGCCAGCGATCGTCATTAATCTTGCTCCCGCATCGCCGCGTCAATTGATCACGGTGGATGACTTGGGCGACCTAGCGGATTCGATCAAGCCGGGATCTCGTTTGCTGTTTCGCACCGATTGGTACAAACGATTTGGCACGCCGGCGTATCGCGATCAGCTACCACGGATTTCGCTTGAACTGGCAGAGTGGTTGGTCGAACACAAGGTCGCCATGATCGGTGTCGAGCCGCCATCGGTTGCCGATGTCAACAACATGCAAGAATTGACGGACGTGCATCAGACTTTGTTCCGCGGCAACGTGCTGATCGTCGAAGGACTCGCAAACCTGGATCAGTTGCGAACGAGCGAAGTGGAATTTATTGCTTTGCCACTGAAGATAATGGGTGGCGATGGATCACCAGTTCGCGCGATTGCAATCGAACGAACATCGCAAGGGAGTGTTCAACACCGATGAGTGATCAACAGACTCAACTGGATAGACGACCTGTGCTTGGCTGCATTGCCGATGATGTGACCGGTGCAACCGACCTGGCGACGAATCTGACGCAAGGCGGCATGCGTGTAGTGCAAGTGATGGGCGTTCCGGCAAAGGAAGACGTTGCTGGATTAGAAGATGTTGACGCGGTCGTCGTCGCACTGAAATCTCGTTCAATCGACAAAGCGGACGCGATTGATCAATCGCTGGCGGCACTTCGTTGGCTTGCTGGACTGGGGGCGTCGCGGTTTTACTTTAAGTATTGTTCGACGTTTGACTCCACCGATCAGGGGAACATTGGTCCGGTGGCGGAAGCGTTGATGGATGAGTTGGGCGTCAAGCAAACGATCTTTTGTCCGGCGTTTCCCGGTGCGGGTCGGACGGTTTACCAGGGGCATTTGTTTGTTGGCGACAAACTGCTTAGTGAATCGGGTTTGCAAGATCATCCGCTGAATCCGATGACCGATTCCAATTTGCTGCGCGTGTTGGGCCGACAGTCAAAGCGTTCGGTTGGTTTGCTTTCGCACGAATCGATCGGTGAATCGTCTCAGGCGTGTCTGGAAAAGATGTCCGAACTGGCGGATGAAGGGGTGTCGTTTGTGGTGACAGATTGTTGCCATGACGATCACCTGGCAACGTTGGCCGAAGCCGTCGCCGCGATGCCATTGATCACCGGCGGTTCGGGGTTGGCACGCTACTTACCATCGGCGTATCGCAGTGCGGGTGTTTTGGCGGTCGGTGAATCGAAGACTTGCTTGCCAACTGCGAAGGGACGGAAATTGATTTTGGCGGGAAGCTGTTCGCCGGCGACTCAAGGCCAAGTCAAATGGATGCGAGGACGGTGCGAAATTTGGTCAGTGGATGTCGAGGCCCTGATGGAAAATCCCGCCGCAGAATTCGATCGTGTGATCGCTTGGGCGACCGCGACCAAGCCGGACGATACGTTGCTGGTGACGTCAACTTCCAGTCCGCAGCAGGTCGTAACGCTGCAGCAGCAATATGGCTCTGGACAGGTTGCGAACGCGATCGAAAAACTGCTCGCCTGCGTTGCCAAAACGCTTGTAAGTGATCTGGGATTTCGGCAACTGGTGTTGGCGGGCGGCGAGACCTCGGGCGCGATCGTGCGAGAGTTGGGAATTCAAAAACTGAGAATTGGACCAGAGATTTGTGCGGGGGTTCCTTGGACCGAAACGGTGGGCGTTGAACCCGGTCTGGCATTGGCACTGAAGTCAGGCAACTTTGGTGGCGAGAATTTCTTTGCAGTCGCTTTGGAGATGTTGGCGTGAACGAGCAAGAACTGCGAGAACGTATTGCCATGCACGGTCAGTCGATCTTTAATCGCGGACTGACGGCGGGCAGTTCTGGCAACATCAGTGTCCGCGTGCCCGATGGCATGCTGATTACGCCCACCAATTCATGCCTAGGGCGACTGGATCCGGAACGTATTTCAAAGATCAGCAACACGGGGCATTTGATTTCGGGCGACAAACCATCCAAGGAAGCATTCCTGCATCATTCGATGTACCAATCGCGGCCCGACGAACAATCGATCGTTCATCTGCATTCGACTCACAGTGTCGCGGTGTCTTGCTTGGAAAATGTCGATCGGTCCAATGCACTACCGCCGATCACGGCTTACTATGTGATGCGAGTCGGGACGTTGCCGGTGGTGCCCTACTTTGCACCGGGCGATGAGCGGTTGGCCGGTGCGGTTGAACAAGCCGCCAAAGCTTCGCGAGCCGTGTTGTTGTCCAACCACGGGCCGGTTGTCGCTGGCAAAAGTTTGGATGCGGCCGTGGCCTCCACGGAGGAACTGGAGGAAACAGCCAAACTGTTTTTGATGCTCCGCCAAGAAAAGACTCGCTACCTGACCGACGCAGACGTGACAGAACTGAATCAACGTTTTCCTGGTTGATGTTTGTTTCGTCTTTTTGCTTTTGTTTTAACTTTCAACTTTTCATTTTTAACGAACCTGATGATGACTTCCTACAAAATTGCTTTGCTTCCCGGTGATGGTATTGGCCCAGAGTGCATGGACGCGACTCGCATTGTTCTCGATGCGATGGTGAAAGCGATTGATGGCTTGGACTTGACCTTCACGTCACATCACGCCGGTGCACAGCTCTACCGCGAAACGGGTGAGACGTTGCCCGCCGCGGTGCTGGAAGATTGCTTGGCCGCTGACGCAGTCTTGTTATCTGCGATCGGGTTGCCCGATGTCCGTTCACCCGACGGTACCGAGGTGCAGCCGACCATGATGGTGGGGCTGAGGCGAGCGTTGAAAGTTCATTCGGCGATACGGCCAGTCAAGCTGTATCCGAACGCACCTTGCGTATTGAAAGACACCGGACCGGGAATCGATTTCATCGTCATTCGAGAAAACTTGGAAGGGCTGTTCGCGTCCTTTGGTGGCGGTAGCCGAGTCGCGGACGAAGTGGTGACCGACACGATGGTGATCACTCGCAAAGGGACGTCGCAAGTTTCCGATTTTGCATTTCGGCTTGCGCAGCGACGTAACGGGCGTCCGAGTGACGGGAAGAAGATGGTCACGTGTGTTGACAAAGCGAACGTGTTCCGCAGTATGGCATTTTTTCGTGATGTATTCATGGACGTCGCTGAAAAGTATCCCGACATCGATTCCAATGCGGTCTACGTGGACGCCATGAGTTTGTACATGGTCCAGAATCCTTGGGACTTTGATGTCTTGGTGATGGAGAATCAGTTTGGCGATATTTTGTCGGACTTGGGTGCTGGCTTGGTCGGTGGTTTGGGCTTGGGTCCGTCGGCGGAAATTGGTGAAGAGCATGGGCTTTTTCAACCATCACACGGAACCGCGCCGCAATTGGCTGGCAAAAATGTCGCTAATCCGCTGGCAACAATTTTGTCGGCATCCATGATGTTGGATTGGCTTGGTGATAAGCATGACAACAAAATCTGTTTAGACGCAGCGGTGACGCTTGAAAACGCGGTCGCAAAGCTGCTGGAACAGGGTGAAGTGCGAACACCCGATATCGGTGGATCTTCTTCCACGACCGACGTTGCCAATTCGGTTGCCAAACTTGTTCTTGAGAGTCTTTCATGATCGCGTTTTTGAGGAAGGTATTGCTCGGGTGCATTTCCCTGCTTTTCGCAGTGGTCATTTCCTGCAACAGCGATGGTGCTGAGCCTACGGGTGAAGGTGTGCAGAATTGGACGCCATTGGAAACAACCAACCTTCCTGATAAACGACACGAAGCAGCGTTTGTGGAATGCGGCGGTCGGTTTTATTTGCTGGGTGGACGCAAAGTGAAACCCGTTGACATCTTTGATCCGGCAACGGGTACTTGGACCAAAGGATCGCGGCCTCCGATGGAAATTCATCACTTCCAACCGGTCGTCTGGGATAACAAGATTCTGATCGCGGGCGCGATGACAGGTGCTTACCCTCGCGAGGTGTCATTGGATCGGATTTTGATTTACGAACCTGCGGCTGATCAGTGGACTTGGGGTGCCGAAATCCCTGAAAGCCGGCGACGTGGTGGCGCGGGATCCGTGATTCACGGTGGATACCTGTACTTGGTCAGCGGAATTCAGAATGGGCATTGGGATGGATGGGTGCCGTGGCTGGATCGCTTTGATTTGGAAAACCAAACTTGGGAAAAACTGCCCGATGCACCGCGTTCGAGAGACCATTTTCAGGCCGCGGTGATCGATGGTGAAATTTACGCAGCCGGAGGACGTCGGTCGTCCGCTTCCACCAAGCAAGTGTTTGATTTGACGATTCAAGAGGTGGACGTTTACGAGATCGAGACACAGAAGTGGCGGACGTTACCGGAGTCCAGTAATCTGCCGATTCCCCGAGCCGGTTGTTTTTCGTTTGTCCTTGGTTCAGATCTATTGGTGGCCGGTGGCGAAAGCATGCTTCAGCGAACCGCTCACAACGAAGTCCATGCACTGAACACTGAAACCGGGAAATGGAGTCTGATGTCGCGTTTTGATCGCGGCCGTCATGGCACCGGTATCGCCAGTTGGGAAAATCGACTGTACACCGTTGCCGGCAGCGGAGGACGTGGCGGTAGCCCTGAACTGGACACGACCGAGACGTTGTCGCTCGATGGTGACTGATCAAACGAATGTAGCTGCGTGGTCCTCACCATGCTCGGTCGTGGGCGCGATAAGCGGGGCGCTCGGTGGAGTCGAACGGAACACAAAACAAACCATCCAGCACCAATTGCTCTGCGTTTCCCGTGCAAAAGCCTTCACAAGAAATCGCCGCAAAACATCCGTGGTTCTGCGAAAGCCATCCGTGGTTATTTATGGCTCATCCGACGGAAGTGTGCGCGGGGTTTGTGTAGAATTACAACCGGCAACAAACCACCGAGACACGGAGATCCACAGAAGATGGATGCCCCATTGGTTGGACTCAGTGTGGATTGCCGGAACTGCGTCGAAGACTCCTTGTTCCGGCCTACTCAACTACTTAACACTCGAACATTTAGCAGACACGAAACACTAGTGGCTTGTCTCAGCTAAGAATTAGGGTGTGCCGTAGTGGATCTTGTTAAAGATCCTCTCGCGATAGGATCTTTAACAAGATCCACTACCCTAAAATTAAGCTGTGACAGACCACTAGGCCACGTTTCGCGTTTGGTGATCGGGTGCCAGGTGATCGGGGGCCAGGTGATCGGATGCCAGTCCCATGACTCGCAGCGTGTTGACGGCGTCGTGCTGTTGCTGCAGTTTTTTTGCGTACGCCGATGCCCGTTCCATCATTGCGGGGCGGTGCTTTTTGAATTGGCGCATCAAGTCGGGGATTTCGCTTCGGTCTTGGTAGATGAAGCCGATGCTGCGGTGACCGCCGGCTTTGCGGACTTGCTCGGCTAACCAACAATTGTCGGGAACGATCACCGGAACGCCGCGGCCGAGCATTTCTAATAGCACGCCGCTGCATCGAGCCTTGTAGCGTTGCGGTTCGTACAGAAACAGTCCCACGTCAGCGGTGTCGAGCCAGCGGTGATAGTCGTCCGTCGATAGATCCGATGTCATGACTTCAAGCGGCGAATTCGCCGACCCGTTCATTGCCTTGCGATAGCAACCATGCAACGTGGATGGGATCATCGATTCCCATTTTTGAGGTGGCATCTGCATCGACACTTGATAGTCGTGATTGTTCAAGTGCATTGCCTGCACGTCCAGCAAGAAATCATGAATCGATTCCCTGCCCTTCTCTGCTCTAGGAAGTCCGGCCAAGACAAGCTTCAGTGGTTTCTTGCAATTGGATTCCGGTTCAGCGGCAATTTGCTTTTCTAAGTGCGGGCGTGTCCGAGTCGGGTAGGGAATGACGCTGATGGGTGTTCCAACGTTAGATTGCCGCCACTGCTGTGCCAGCGAAGTCGTTGTTGCGTGCAGGTGGACGTCGTGAGGCCCCATCAATTTGATCGCTTGGCGAGTCTGACGCCCGATTTGTTTTAGGCGTTCTTGTTTGTCGGGCTGATCATCGGTCGTCAAAGCAAAGTGCAGAATGATGTCGATGCGCAGGCTTGGCAGTTTTGCTTGTTGAAGCGCTGACGCAAGTGCCAGCATCAAAAAGTCATCACCGGTGCTGATTAGCAACCGATCATTTGACGTCGGCTTGATTCGTTCGACGAGACTCAGGAAGTTGTCCTTCCAAGTTTCCAGCATCCGCGATGGACGCTTTGACGGTGGAACGCAGGAATCGCGAAAGGACTGGACGACTCGGTTCCAGGGACTCCGATCTGAAGGCATTCCAGTCAGCGAGCGAGCGACCGTTGACTCGCCATCAACGCCCATGGACCATCGAAGCAGACGACGGGTTTGAAAGATTGGCACAATCGGAAACGTCGTGCGAGCTTGTGCTGAATCAAATGTTTCGTGGGTTGCCAGCATGGGGTCGTACCCAACCTTTTTGGCACCCGTCATCAACAAGTTTGAAAGCTCGTAGAAGTGTCCACCGATGCAGCGCACATTATCATCCACGACAATCATTCGGGATGATCGCTTTTCCGGTTGACGCGGTGATGGCGTGCTTTGAGGCATGGTAAAGGCGACTTCAGAGTGCGGAACCGCGATGAAACGGATGTCGGTGCTAGCTGCACGTAATCCAGTCATCGGGCTTTCGGACTCTGTTGTTTAAGTAAAGTTTTCTGTGTGTCTGGGTTAGGTAGCGATCGAAGTTGCCGATTTCGATGAAGTGTCGGAAAAACACTGTTGCTGGCGATAGATCGTTTTGGTGTTGTGATCAGAACCGCTGATTTTGTACCGTCCCGGGAATATCACGCGGAGAATCAGAAACGCGATGGCCCGTTTCGACGGTCTCGCGTGCCATTTCGACGGTCTGGCGTACCATTTCGACGGTCTGGCGTACCATTTCGACGGTCTGGCGTACCATTTCGACGGTCTGGCGTACCATTTCGACGGTCTGGCGTACCATTTCGACGGTCTGGCGTAACTGTACGCTCAATAAAACAGAGGCAAGGATGCACTCTCAAAGTCAACGATGGACAACGATTTCAGCTTTAATCGCTGCGGCGTTCATCGTATCCGGATGTCGCGGTACCAAGCCGTTTGGACGTTTCGCCAAGGTGACACCGAAAGTGACGCAAGAAACGGATGGCGATCTTCTGAATGTTGATCCGCCGCAACAGCGTTTGGCAACGTCGCGTCCGAGGCCCTCGTCCGAGATCGGTGGTGCTCCATCAAAGACTAGTCTTGGTGGGACCGAAATAACGATGACCGCCGAACCGGTGGAAGCCGGCCCACGTCAGAACACCTCACCAAACAGCAGAACTGTTGCAGCCAATCGTCCGCCATCGACCAAGACTCGCAACACGTCTGTCTCCAAACGTAGGACGCTGCAGCAGGACATTGTTCGGCGTGATCCAGTGAGTCGGGAGAATCTGAGTCGAGACAGCAGCCGGACAGCAAAAACCGCTCGTCCCAGCCCGCAAGTCGAACGCTTAGCATCACAACGAACAAAGGTTCAGGATGACGCCGTCGATCCGCAACACAGTGATCTGTTGGACGCCTTTGCTGACTATCCACCTGAAGTTCAACGAGAAGCACTACGACGATTAGTAGCGGCCACATCAAAATCCGCGAAGAAAACTGAACAGCCGTCGGGTTTTGATTCGGAACTTCAGAAGCAAGCTCGAAACCTACCGAAGCTTCCCCCGGCAAAGAATGCTGCCGCCGACGTGCCGGCAACACGTTTGGGAACGCCACAAGAATCCAAACCTCGACGTTCTTCGTCCGTTGTCACGGTGGCCGACCAATCCCGTCCGCACCAGAAGAAGCAGGCCGACGAACCCGCAGTAGAAAAGTTGGCAGCAAAACAGCAGCCTTCGGGTCGCGACTTGTTGGTTCAACAACAAAAAGCGGCGCAGCAAAAGATTGCGGCCATGACCAACCGAGTCTCGAATCTTGCGACCGGTGTCCAGGAACCCAGCCGGGCCAACGACTACGACTTGCAAGCCGACGATTCAAGCGATCTTGCGACGTCAACGCCGCCGATCGTTACTTCGGTCGGAGATTTGGCTAGCGATCCAAATGAAAACAGCGTTCAGCCTGCATCGGCAAGTCGTCCTAGTGGAATGGCGGATGACATGATTGCCAGAGCGGCTCCCGAATCCGGCGTTTCGGCGTCGCCATCCGGTGCAACGCCAAGTCATACTATCTCGCCCGACGCCAATTCGCTTAGTGACGAACAACTCTATCAAGCTCTGGTCAAACAGCTTTCGACTGCCCCACAGGGTGAAAGTGAATCGCAGCGATCGAGCCGTTTGATCAAACTTCGGCACCTGATGGTTTTATCGGGTGACGTTGATTCAGCCGTCAAGAAGATCGAGGGAATGTCGGAATCCGAACAAGAATTTCTGCGACATCAACTGCTTGGATTGTGGACGATGGTTGACCCCAGTGGTCACCCCGTTGCCAGTCGTCGCATCACAACGGCGCTGCCGCAACTGCGACAAGCGACTCAGTTTGCCGCCGCGGCGACGGATTCGTTGGAAGTTCGATCGGTTTCTTTTTGCAGCGAAATCGAATCCTACGGACAGATCAAGCCATTCAAGTCGAATCGCTTTGACGCGGGCCAGCAGGTCATTTTGTACTGCGAGATCGAAAACTTTTCCGCCGAGAGGACCGGCGATGAGTACGTGACCGAGATGCAAGGTAGCTACGACATTTTTGATGCTAACAATCAAAAGGTTGTCAGTCAGTTGTTGCCCGCCGATCGTCAGGTGTCATCGAATTACCTTCGCGACTACTACATCGCCTATCAAATGCACTTGCCAAAACAGCTTCCCGCTGGGAAGTATCGATTGCAGTTGACGATGGAAGACGTCGGTGGCAAGAAGTACGGACAATCGAGTATTGATCTGCAGATTTCCAACTAGCTTGCGGTAACCCGTAGCTGATCCCGCCAGGGTTCAGTCCTGCGCCGGTTGCGGTAGAGTCCGCAGTGGACGAATCTGAACCGTGGCCGATCCAGCTACGTTTGTGCAGCCGTCAAAATTCGATGGTGTCCATCACGTGATAGCTGGGGCCCTGCTTGTCCAGGAAGCTGCCGATCATTTCGATTTCGTCGGCGATCATTTCGCCAAACACGGGGTCGGTCTTGTCTTGCATCTGCTCAATCACCGATTCGCTTGCCTTGCGACGACTGCCTTTGATCCGGCCGATGGCTAAGTGTGGACGGTAGTCGCGGGGTTCGCGCTTGAATCCCAATTCCGCTAATTCAATTTCCAGCGATTCGACCAACTGGCACAGTGAACCCGTTGGGTCTTGGATGCCGGCGTACAGAGTTCGTGGTTTATCCAGCGTGGGAAAACCGCCGACACCGCTAAAGATCAACTCGAATGGTTCCAGGTCATCGACGACGTCGCGCACGACCTTACAGATTTCTGGCACCTCCACATTTTCCACATCGCCCAGGTGTTTCAGCAACAAACTAAGCTGATCGCCCGGCACCCAGCGGATGCCATCGTCTTCCTGGGCCAGTTTGCGGATAAACTTTGCAACCGAATTTTTAATTTCGGCCGGTAACGGGATCGCGATGAAGGAGCGTATTCTTTGCATGGCACCATATTAAGATAAATTCCAATTAAGACAATTCGACACGCTTTGAGCCCAACCTTGTTTCAGCCGCCACCTTTCGTTCCCCATCGATTGATACGCGGCGGTCATCTGCAAACCCTTTGCGCGTCGATGGCGATTGACGCAAAAAGTCTTGGCCGGAAGGGGCGAGATGCAACTGAAGTATTTCGAGTTCCCGTTTCCGATGGGGATTTTATTGCTCTGCACTGTGACTCGCAGCATGGTGACTCGCAGCACTGTGACTCGCGGCATGGTGACTCGCAGCATGATGTTCCGAAAACCAACCAGCAGCCATCCATGGGATCGATGTTGCTGATTCACGGTTTGACGGGATGTCATGCCGCGCCCTACATGATTCGTCTGGCAAAGTGTTTCTTGGATCAGGGCTACCGGACTTATCGAATGGACATGCGTGGATTTGGCCAGGCTCGAAATTGGTCATCCAATCTGGCACATGCTGGCCGCAGCGATGATGTTATCGCTGCCCTGTCCGCGATCCATGACCAGAATCCTGGTCAGCCGATTTCCGCGACCGGAATTTCATTGGGTGCTGCCCAGTTGTTAAGAGGCATCGCAAGAATCGATGCAGGGCTTGATCCACAGCCCACTTGGCGAAACTCCTTGCGTGGGATTGCGGCAATCTCGCCGCCGATTGATTTGGTTCGTTGTAGCGAAAACATGCAGCGACGAACGCGAAAGCTTTACAATCGATACTTCATCCGCAACTTGATCAGTCGGCTGCCGCCTGGCGTGATCGAACGACCGGACTTTCAACAAATCAATGCCGGTCCGCGTTGCCGAACGTTATGGGAATTGGACGACCAATTTACTGCCCCGCTTAGCGGATTTGAAAACGCCAAACAGTATTATGAGCAATCGTCGGCGCGGACCGTGATCCATCACTTGCAAACGCCCACGCTGATTTTGGCGGCGGCCGATGACCCGATTGTCCCGATCGACTGTTTTGAGCAAATCCAATCCGCGTTAAGTGAATCGACTACTTTGTTGACGCCCAGCAGTGGAGGTCATGTGGGGTTCGTCGGTCCAGGTCGTCGGTGCTGGATCGACGATGTGGTTTCAGCTTGGTTCAGTGCCCATGCAAAACAGTCGCCACGAATCGTTTAGCCGCGTGCCCAGCGGGCCGCGCGTTTTGAGACGCGGCCAGGCATGCCTGTACGCGCGGCCCGCTGGGCACGCGGTTTAACCGGTTCGCGGTTACTTGGTCGTCCAAACTGCTTCGGGTTCGATTTCGTCAGCGACGGGGGATCCCTGGTCAGCCCGTCCGCTGCCTTCCAGTCGGCTGATCACTTCAACCGTCATGTCTTGATCGCACTTGATTTGGCAACTCAAACGAATGCCTTTCCCGTCTAATTCACGAGCTTTCAGCGTGTCGGATTCGGCTTGCGTGATCTGATCGGGTTCGCCATCGGTGAATTGAACGCGACAGGTTGTACACCGCGACTTTCCACCGCAGGCGTGTAATTGATCGGTCCCTGCGTCTTGAACCAAGGCTTGAACGAGTCTTTTTCCGGCGGGGACGTCGAACGTGCCAACGTCTTTGACAGTTAATTTGGGCATAAAGTTGCTCCACTAGTTTACGGGTAAGGTCGGTTTGTAAGGCGACAATGTAGTGTCTTGGCAAAACAGGCAAAGAGGCATCGAGAAACAGCGGCGTCGGTGTTAGGATGTCGGATTGGCCGGTACTTGACCTTCAGTTGATGGAATTCGCAGTATGGATTTAATGTCCGACGACGCAATTAGCGCGTTTGGGATTTTGGTGGGTGAGGCAATCGAGCGTGTGGTGGACCGTCATGACGGATCGCTGGACAAACGTGCGGCGATGATGACGGTCGATTCACCGACGTTTTCTCGAGCCGATGCGTCGATGGTGTTTGACTTTAAGGTCAAAGGCAATCGACAAAGCACGGTCGCTTGCAGCATCACGATCGGTGCTGCCGAAGGAATCGAAAAGGACGAAGACTTCGATTTCTCGCCTGACAGCGGATCGTTGGATGCAACGATCCAATGTGAATGCGATCCATTCAAAGAAGAGAAAGCTTGCCAGCACACCTTGGCCACCGTTTGGTGGCTGCAGGAACAATTGGCCCGTCGCGGGGCTGGGGACGTGTTCGAGTTTTTGAACGACTTGGAAGTCGATCATGTCGCCGCGGGCCGCGAACTGGTTGACGAACTGCTTAGCTTCTCAAAAGAAATGGCGGCCGAAACCGCCGATGCCGAACCGACTCGATTGCAATGGCGAATCGGGCTGCCCAATTCTCGTTACTACAGCCCGATTTCGATTTCCGCCTACGAACAGCGGATGCGAAAAAACAAAAAAGGTTGGACCAAGGGACGCGAAGTTCGCAGTTTTGATTTGCTCCGCCGCGACTTTTCAGATTGCCGCGCCGACGGTCGCATCGCTGCGATGGTGGCCAAGCCCAGCTATTCGTTTGACGAAGATCATTACAACGAATTTCAAGCTTTGCAGGCCATGGTCGGCCATGACAACGTTGCCTGGGATGATTCCGACGCCACGCAAGTCAGTATTTTTTCGTCCGAACTAACACTGACGCTCAACCCGGTCACTGTTGTCGATGAAGAGGGCGACGAGGAAAACGAAACAGCGCCACCCCAGCGCGGCGATCGCGATCTAAACAGCGACGCCAACGCGATGCTGCGGTTCCAACCCAGTTTGCAAGCGTCGGGAATGAAAATCGATCCGCATGATTGCGAAGTCATTCTTGGGCATGCCAGCCCGGTTGATCCGATCGTGATTTTGGTCGATGCCAAGGGGCACCGTGTCGTGGTTTGTACGCTGCGTGATCCCAAAGCGACTCGCATCATTCAGTATTTGATCCGCAACGATTTCTCTGACATTTTGCTCGATCACGAATCAGCGGCCCGGTTTAGCGTGGGCAGCGCGACGGTGGATTCGCTTATCCGAGTCGAGTTGCCGCCTGAATTGGCCGGTCCGATCGAACCGGTGGTTGCGGAACTGGTGATGGAATTATTGCCGCGTCCGGGTGCCGGAGTTTGCATTCGTTTGGGAATGCACGAACCACGGTTTCGCGAACTTCAAGTGCCTGGCGATCCGCCCGAAACGTTGTCGTGTTTGACCGAAGAAGGCCCCGTGCGTCTGCAGCGTGATTTGAAGTCTGAACAGGTGATCGCGTCGTCGATCATCGATCGGTTTGGCCTGAACTCGCTTTCGCCCGATGGTCATTTCCGCTGGGTCGCGACCTCGGACGAGATCGCACTGGACCTATTGGCGAGCCTGTATTCCGCGGGCGAAGAAGCGCCGCGATTGATCTGGCCCGAAGGTGAATCCATCCGCGTGCGTGGCGAGATCACGCCATCAAGCTTGCGAGTTCAGATTGATGACCGACGCGATTGGTTTGGGCTATCGGGCAGCGTTAATTTGGATGGCCAGGATGTACCACTGGAAGAATTGCTATTGGCGGTTCGCGACAATCGTTCGCTGGTACAAGTCGGCGACCGAGAGTTCGCGAAAATCTCGGACGCGTTCCGAAAACGTTTGCAGCAATTGGGTGACACGGTCGTTGCCGATCGCGGCAACCTGAAAATCGCCGACGCGGTGGTCCCAGCGATCCAAGATTTAATCGGCGAAGATGTTTCCATCGAAGCGACGGCAAGGTGGCACGAATCGCTCGCCAAGTTGGAATCGCTGAAAGATTGGACGCCTGAAAAGCCAAGTGGTTTGGACGCGACGCTGCGTGATTACCAATTGGAAGGTTACCAGTGGTTGGCTCGATTGGCCGCTTGGGGAGTCGGCGGCGTGCTGGCCGATGACATGGGTTTGGGTAAGACCGTACAAACACTGGGTGTGTTGCTTGATCGTGCCGAAGGCGGGCCTGCACTGATCGTGGCACCGACCAGCGTTGGTGATAACTGGGTTCGTGAATCTGAACGCTTTTCACCGTCACTCAATCCGCTGCTGTATCGTGAAAGCAATCGCGACGAATTGATCGAATCGGCCAAGGAAGGTGACTTGGTGATCGTCAGTTATCAATTGCTGCAGCGTGATGCTGAAAAGTTTGCTTCGCGGCCTTGGTATTCTTTGGTGCTCGATGAAGCACAGTTCATCAAGAACTCGCAAACCAAAACGTCGCGTGCGGTTCGCGCGATCGATGCTGATTGGCGAATTGGATTGTCCGGTACACCGCTGGAAAATCATCTGGGTGAATTGTGGAGCCTGTTCCGAACGCTCAGCCCTGGTTTGCTGGGATCGTGGGAACGTTTCCGCAGCCGTTTTGCGGATCCGATCGAGCGACACAAAGACGACGAGCGTCGGCAATCGCTTTCGCGTTTGGTGCGACCTTTCATCTTGCGACGTACCAAGAACGCGGTCTTGAAAGAGCTTCCGCCGAGAACTGAAATCACGTTGAAAGCTCAAATGAGCGATGGCGAACGCAAGTTGTACGAAGACGCACGCGTCGCCGCGCTGGCGGAGCTAAGCGGTGCCGCAGCCGCGGACAAAGAAGCGGGTGGAAAAGCCGGCCAGCAACGGATTCGAACGTTGGCTTGGTTGACCCGGCTTCGCCAGCTTTCCTGTCATCCTCGATTGGTCGATGCGTCGTGGACCAAGGGATCCGCCAAGTTGGATCTGTTTAATTCTTTGGTCGATGAACTTCGCGATGGCGACCACCGAGCACTCGTGTTCAGTCAGTTTGTCAAACACCTGACGCTCATCCGCGAAGCTCTCGACAAACGAGGCATCAAGTATCAATACTTGGATGGTGCGACGCCAGCCAAAGAACGGTCCAAACGAGTCGATGCATTCCAGGCCGGCGAAGGCGAACTGTTTTTGATCTCGCTGAAGGCGGGCGGTACCGGTTTGAATCTGACCGCCGCTGACTACGTGTTGCACCTGGACCCATGGTGGAACCCGGCGGTGGAAGATCAGGCAACCGACCGTGCGCATCGTATCGGCCAAGAACGTCCAGTGACGGTTTATCGCTTGGTTTCTGAGGGAACCATCGAAGAACAAATTCTGCAACTTCACGCTGACAAACGGGAACTCGTCGCAGGCGTCCTGGACGGAACCGATCACGCCGGCAAGATGGGTACCGCAGAATTGATTGACTTGATCAGGGAAAGTGCGACTTAGGAATTGTCGTTGAAATTGCTTTGGGTGCCGGTCCCGTTGTGGGGAGGTTTTTGACAAAAAAATTGTTGTCAAAAAAAAATTGGTGCTTGGTTTCTTGCTCGTGTAGGCCGGAACAAGCTTGGCGCAGTTCCGGCAATTGCATGGCGGTGCGTTGGATTGCCGGAACTGCGCCGAAGCGGCTTGTTCCGGCCTACGTCCTCACTTCCCAGTGTGAAGAAATGCGTTGCCCTGATCATACAACCCCCATGTTTGTGTCTTGCGGATGAACCGAGTAACCTAAAGGGTCGTTTTCTCGTCAACCGATTTCTGCAATCCATCAAGCACATGAACCAAAACACTCGCTCATCAAGACGCCGATTCATCCAGTCCACTGCAGCGTTTGGGGGTGCGGCCGTGCTGGCCAATCATTGGCAACCCTCGCACGCGGCTGCACCGACGGTTCCGCCAAGCGAACGGGTAAATTTGGCGGTCGTTGGGATCGGCAATCGTGGTCGCCAAGATCTTGAGCAAATGACGCGAACGAGACTTTGCAATGTTGTCGCTTTGTGCGATGTGGATCTAAAAGGGCAGCACACCCAAAGCTCTCAGAAAGCTCATCCAAAGGCGAAGCGGTTCACCGATTTTCGCAAGATGTTTGACAAGATGGCGGACAAGATCGACGCCGTCATGATCGCGACAACGGATCATTCCCATTTCGCGATTGCCATGTTGGCGATGTCGCTTGGCAAACATGTCTACGTGGAAAAACCACTTGCGCATACGTTTGGACAATGCGCTCGTTTGATCGACCTTGCTGATCGCAGCGGCGTGGTCACGCAAATGGGTAACCAAGGACATTCAGGCGGAAACTACTTTCAGTTCAAGGCGTGGACCGAAGCCGGCTTGATCAAGGATGTTACTCGCATTACTGCTTACATGAACAACCCGCGTCGCTGGCATGGATGGGGCCAGTCGGTGACCGAGTACCCCACGGATCCAATGCCTGCGGGTTTGGACTGGGACACTTGGATCGCGACCGCGCCGGTGCATCCCTTCAGCAAAAAACTGCATCCGGCGGAGTGGCGGTCTTGGTTCGACTATGGCTGTGGAGCGTTCGGTGATTGGGGGCCGCACATTCTTGACACATCGCACCGGTTTTTAAATCTAGGCTTGCCAGAGAAAGTTACTGCGGTCAAAAGAGACGGAGCAAACGAGTTGGTGTTCCCGCAAGCATCAACGATTCGGTTCGATTTTCCAGAGCGAGGCGACATGCCCGCCTGTAAAATCACTTGGTATGACGGAGTAAACAATAAGCCGGAAATCGAGGACGGATACATCGAGTCGGTCACTGATCCAAAGACCGGAAAGACGACTACAGGCCAAGCAGAAGCCACCAGACCCGGAAAAGTAATCTACGGGAAAGACTTGGCATTCAAGGGAGCCAGCCACGGTTCCACCTTGTCAGTGCTGAGCACCAAGGGCGAACCAGAGCTCGATCTTGCCTTGCCAGAATTTTCGCAAGACAACTCCAATCATTACGAGAACTTCTTGCTGGCATGCAAGGGACAGGAGGAGTCGCGATCGCCATTTAGTGTCAGTGGTGCCCTGACGCAAGTGTTCAATATCGGCGTGATTGCCCAGCGACTCGGTGGCGAGATCAAGTTCGATCGCGAGACAAACCGAATCACGAACAACGATCGTGCCCAATCGTTACTGGACCCATCGCCGCGCAAGGGCTGGGAAGAGTTCTACTCACTATAGCGGTCTGTTATGGCTGAGAGATTGTTTGAAAACTTAGCTGAGTTCAGTCAGTGGCGACCATCGATAAGGACCGTCGGAACAATTCGTGGCGGGAAAATTGGTAGCGAAAGTCGCCAAGACTTTCGGTTTGTCGAGTTGCCGAAACTCTTGGCGAGTTTCGCTACGCCACTTATTGATCCGACGGTCCTAAACGCAAGTTCCTCATTAGAATTGTTATCGGAAACCGGATTGAATAAACACCGAGTATGGCGAAATTTGAATGCGACGCTATTCTCGGCGTGGACTCAAGCGTTTGCTGTCTGTTTGGTGATCGCGGGTGCCGGGACAGGTGTTGCAGGTGAACCCTTCCTGCCCGCTGATGATTCGGTTGTTCTGGAGACCTTGCCGGATTTCTTGAAGGGTGGTCGCAAGAAGTTTGTCGAAATCCAAGAACAACTTCGCGAAAATCCTTCCGACGAATCGTTAGTCCAGCAGGCTGCGGCTTTGTTCATTGATGCCGGGGAAGCGAATTCAGATCCGCGGTTTTTCGGCATCGCACGCAAGATTCTTGATCCCTGGTGGAAACGCGAATCGGTCCCAGGGCCGATCTTATTGCTTCGAGCCAGGATCAAAGAGAGAGATCAACTTTACAATGATGCCATCGTTGATCTCATCAAGCTAAACAGTCAGCAACCTGATGATGGTCGTGCATTGATAAGTCTGGCTAGGTTGTACGCGATGCAGGGTCAGTATGGGCAAGCGAGAGATGCCGCTAAGCAGCTCGAAGAAATTGCTGGAACGGTTGCTTACCTGATCTGCTTGATTCCTATTGATGTAGTGACCGGGAATACCAAGGATGCGTTGGCTGCGATTGAGATGATTTCGCCTGATATCGAATCGCAGCATCAGTTCGCGATTACTTGGTTAAGTATCACTCGAGCTAACATTGCGGAGATCATTGGAAATACGGATCAGGCGGAGCGTTTCTATCAAGCGGGGCTGGTTAACGATCCCGATCATCTGGACTTGAAATTAGCTTACGCAGATTTCTTAATTAACCAGAAGCGTTGTGAAACCGTCGGCGACTTGTTGAAAGATCATGGCGATCGTAACGCCGTGTTGTTGCGAGTGGCAATTGCGGCGAAGGTTACTGGCGATGAAGTTGTTGCCAGTCAGTACACTGAGAAATTGACGGAGCGCTTAGAAGCTGTTCGCCAGCGTGGTGACCATCCGGATCGGCGAATCAGCGCAAGGTGCTATTTAGACCTGACGAACCAACCCGAATTGGCACTTCGGGAAGCACTTGCGAATTGGGAAGTCCGCAGAGAGCTTGAAGATTCTCGTTTGGTGCTTAGGGCCGCGGTTGCGGCGGAGAGTCCTGGCGACGTTCGAGAGGTCAAACGGTTTCTGCGTGTGGCGAGAACGGAAGATGTCATCTCTGAGCAATTGATTTCTCAACTGGAGTCGCAGTGATCGGGAAAGCGACAAACCTGCCGATTCGCTTGCTGCTTGGGTTCTGCTTTGCAGTCGTTCCGTCGGTATCCATGGCTTTTAAGCCAAGCGACAGTTATCTGAATGTGGACGTTAAGGACAAGCTGGAAATACGTTGGGACATTGCCCTTCGGGATCTTGAGATGCTAGTTGGTCTGGATTCCAACACTGATGGCCAGATCACTTGGGGGGAAGTTCGGCGACAGCAGGAAGGAATTCTTGGTGAAGCAGTTTCTCGCTTAAAGATAATGCTGGACGACACTGAAGTCCCGGTTCAGGCGAGCGGAATGAAGCTGGCGGAGCGATCAGATGGGATGTACGCTGTCCTTGAATTGAACTCCGATGCAATTGAACGTTTTACGTTGATGGAGATCAACTACGACTTCTTTTTCGACGTCGACAGGAATCATCGTTGTGTGGTCCGGTACAACGGAGGTTTTGGGAGCGGTTCTTACGTCATCGGTGCGGATGAGAAGACACTGATTATTCCCGAAGGCGGCACGCATTGGTTTTATTTGCTTCTGACTTATGTCCGAGTCGGGATTCAGCGTGTTTGGAGCAGTGTCGACACGCTTGTTTTTCTCGTTGCGCTGTTATTGCCTTCGGTTTGGCAGTTTGAAGAGAAGCGTTTGAAGTACGTTCCGGCAGATGGATTGAAGCCCTCGCTGATGGGCGTTTTTTGGGTTGTCACTTCCTTGACGGTTGCACAGGCAATCACGCTTTGGCATTCCGTGTACGGATTCGGTGGTCGAACAACTCAATGGATCTGGCCTTCGATGGCGATTCTGATTGTGCTGTCAGCCTTGCACAATATGTATCCGACAATTCGCTATTGGGTTTGGATCGCTGCGATTGCGTTTGGGCTGATGCTTGGGATTGAATTTGGCGAGTTTTTTTTGGGCACTGGGCTTCCATCGTCAATGCTTCCCGTCTCGCTTTTGGGTTTCAGTATTGGAGTTGAGTTTGCTTTGTTTTCAGTGGTCGCTGTTCTTTTTCCGATCGCTTTTTCTATTCGCAGAACCAATGCTTATGACCAATATGTTTTTCACGGGGGATCGACGTTGATCGTGATCCTTGGAACGGTGTGGGGGATTGAAAGATTAAGCGGTTCTACGATCCTTAGTTGGCCAGCCCAACTTTGATTAGCCGCCATACGAAAGAGAACGTCTGGCTTAGTTGGTATAAACAAACGGTGGATGATATGAAGTTGATGTTTAGCTTGCTTTTCTGCGTGGTCGCTTTGATGGCGAGCAGTGTTGCAGCCGATTCTCCAAAACCGAATTTTGTATTCTTGTTAGTCGATGATTTGGGGTGGGGAGATTTTGGCAGCTATGGCGCGGAGTTCTACGAAACTCCCAGCATCGACAAGTTGTCTGCTGAGGGCATGCGGTTCACAAACGGTTACGCTGCATGCACCGTCTGCTCACCCAGTCGTGCAGCTATTTTGACTGGTTGCTATCCTGCACGAATCCATTTGACCGATTGGATTGCCGGGCATCAGAGACCCTACGAGAAGCTATCGATTCCGGATTGGCAAATGTGGATCGATCATGAACGCGTGCTGCTGCCCGAAGCGTTGAAACAGCATGGGTACGACACGATGTTCTTGGGCAAATGGCATTTGATGCCCAACGGGAATGAGTCTTTCCGTCAGCACTATCCAACCAGTCACGGTTTTGACATCAACGTTGGTGGTCGTGAATGGGGGCAACCTAAAGGACCGGGCAAGTACTTTTCACCCTTTGGTATGCCTGGCCTGGACGACGGAAAACCGGGTGAATTCTTAACCGACAAGCTGACGGATGCCGCGATCGATTGGCTGTCTTCAAAAGACAACCGAAAACCTTTTTTGATGTACTTTTCATATTACTCGTTGCACGGGCCGATCATGGCACCACCGCATTTGGTGAAGAAGTACCAAGACAAATCGGTTGGTTTCGCGAACACGAAGAACGAATTTCTTGATCCCAGGCGTGCTGGCATGGTCGAATCGCTCGACACCAGTGTCGGGCGGATCATGGCCAAGTTGGAAAGTCTTGGCATCGCTGACAATACGGTCGTTATTTTGACTGGCGATAACGGCGGCGACTATGACGAAACCACTGCCGGGCTAAAGAACTTCAAAGGGTTTTCCCATGAAGGTGCAACACGCGAACCGCTGATCATCAAATGGCCAGGCAAAACGATGCCCGGTTCGACTTGCGACGTTCCCGTCGTTGGCACCGACTTCTACCCAACCATGATGCAGATGGCTGGTTTGCCGCTGAGGCCGGAAGAGCACATTGATGGGCTTAGTCTCGCTTCCATACTGAAAGGTGAATCCGAAGTGCTGCCCCGCGATTCAATCTATTGGCACTATCCGCATTACCACCGAACCAAACCTTACGGAGCGATCCGTTACCAGGATTGGAAGCTGATTGAATTCTTTGAGAATGGAGATTTAGAACTCTACAACCTACGCGATGACCCAAACGAAACCACGAATCTGGTGACGCAGCGTCCGGGTATGGCAGAAGAATTGTTAGGCAAACTAAAAGCGTGGAGGCATTCGGTCGGCGCGCAGATGCCGACCAACAATCCTGAACATGATCCTGCTCGAGAAGGCGAGCGGGCAAAACGCAAGAATCCAAAACCAAGAACTCGCTGAGAGACAATCTCTTTACCGCCCGATAGATAATCTAGAAAGTAGGAATTAGAAATGACGATAGGTTTTCGATACGAAATTGTTTTCAGGACAGTGGTGTTTGGATGGTGTCTGCCGCTGCTTTCAGGAGCGGTATTTGCACTGCAAGCACCGACGGATCTGAAGTGCGAATATCGCTCGAATCCGCTTGGCATCGACAACGAGCGTCCGCGATTTAGCTGGAAGCTGATTGATGCTGATCAAGAACGCGGGCAGAAGCAAACCAGCTATCAAGTACTGGTCGCCAGCAGCTTAAAGAATTTGGAAGCGAACCAAGGAGATTTGTGGGACAGCGGTTCGATCCAAGATTCCGAATCGCTAAACCGTGTTTATGCGGGCGCGCCGCTGGAATCAGATCAGGTGTGTTATTGGAAGGTTCGGGTCACGGATGTTTCAGGCGAATTGTCCGAATGGAGTCCGCATGCAATGTTTTCGGTCGGACTTCTAGAGCCAAAGGATTGGAGAGGTTCTTGGATTCACAAGAAGGATCAAGCGAAGACGGATCACAATTGGTTTCGCAAGAATTTTGAATTGTCGGAGGCCCCGTCTTCAGCATTGGCTCACGTCGCTTCGTTCGGCTACCACGAACTTTACGTCAATGGACAAAAGGTTGGCGACGGTGTGATGAATCCCGTTGCCTCGTTCATGAAGAAACGGATTCCTTATCTGACGTATGACATTCGCGAATTCTTGAAGCCGGGTGACAACGTCATCGCGGTTTGGCACGCGGCGGGTTGGGCCAGGTGGAAGCGAGTGGTTGAGTACCGGAAACCGCCGTTCGCATTTAAGGCTCAGGTTTTGATCCAGGATGGTAGCGATTCCAAAACATTGGTGACTGACAAGTCATGGAAGTGCAGCAAGAGCCATAGCGAATACATCGGCGACTGGGACATTCTGGACTTTGGTGGTGAACGAATTGACGCTCGCCAACAAGTGCCTGATTGGAATCAAGCCGACTTTGATGATTCCCAGTGGCAGCAAGCGGCGATCTGGAAGGGCCGAGTCCCGGCGACTTTGAGCGCTCAAATGGTGGAGCCCCAGGTCAAGTTTAAACAAGTCAATCCCATCGCTGTGACGAAGAACGACGACGGCACCTACCTGATCGATATGGGGCAGAACTATACCGGGTATTTTCAGATCAAGCTGCAGGGCGGGACTGCCGGGGAATCGGTCGTCTTTGAGATTTCTGATCAGATTAACAAGCGAATAAATTGGAAACAAAAAAGCGAGTATGTCTTTGATGATACTGGCGAAGGGATATTTACGAACCGCTTCAATATCGCTGGCGGACGCTGGGTTACGGTGACTGGGCTAGGTGATGCACCTGAGCTAGGTGACATCACGGGATACGTGATTACCAACGACCGCAAGCGTATCAGTCGCTTTGAGAGTTCCAGTGCTTTGCTAAATCGTATCTACGAGATGAACATTGACACTTACATCGCCAACACTCTGGATGGCATCTTGATGGATTGTCCTCACCGCGAACGCCGTGGTTGGGGCGAGGTCACCGTGGCGGCAATGTATGGCGATGCACTGACGAATTTTGAGAGCGGTGCGTACATGGATCAGTACACCCAGTTTATGCGAGACGCTCAGTTTCCTGATGGCCAGATCCGAGCGGTTATCAATGAACAGGATCGCCCTTTCTTTATGTGGAAGGCGAATAATCCGATCACGGTCTGGGCGACCTATCAAATGCTCGGTGACAAGAAGATGCTTCGTGACAACTATGAATCCATGCAGCGCTGGATGACTTGGTTGCTAGACCATTCCAACTATGCCAGCGGTGGTTCGCTGGTTATTGGGGAACAGGGCGAGCGGCAATTTCCCGGGCTGGGGGATTGGTGTACGCCGAAGGGAAATTTCTGGGACAGCAGTAATTCGCCCGAAGCGATTCACTTCAATAACTGTTTGTACGCTTTCATGCTGGACCGCGCAGTGAAAATATCAAAGGCGTTGGGGAAGGATGAAGAGGCGCAGAAGTATTCAGATCGGTTGGACGTGCAACGTAGAGCCACGCATGAATTGTATTACGACGCGACGACTGGTGATTATGGAAATGGACAACAAGTCAATCAGGCGTTTGCATTGATCGCGGGTGTGACGCCCGAATCAGAGCAGCAAAAAGTTTATGACCGGCTCGTTGACGAAGTGCTCTACCAGTTTCCGTATTACGATACTGGAAGTTCGGGGCAAGCTCTCTACACCCGCTATTTCACCGATTACGGCGAACGGATGGACTTGATTTACGAGTTGCTTCAGGACGAGGCGCATCCAAGTTATGGCTACTTCATTGCGCAAGATGAAACGGTTTGGCCTGAACGTTGGTCGTCGGTGGGCGGCAGCCGGATTCACACCTGTTACACCGGCATCGGCGGTTACTTTGTGAAGGGATTCGGTGGGATTCGGCCTGATCCCCAACATCCTGGTATGCGACGTTTCTTGGTCAAGCCAGCGCCCGTTGGTGACCTGACGTATACCAATACACAATTCGAGTCTGGGTATGGAACGATCACGGTCAACTGGAAACGATCCGATGATTCGGCCAGCTATCGAGTGGAGGTTCCCGTGAATTGTTCGGCCAAGGTATACATTCCGGCCGTCAGCAAAGACGACGTTAACGAAGGCAGTGCTTTGGCCGAACAAGCGGAGGGAGTTCGTTATCTGGGGAGCGAGAAAAGTGACGCGGTCGGAAACTATGTGATCTACGCCGTCGATTCTGGCGTTTACGAATTCACTGTTTCCGCTTTCTCGAAGGTAACCTACCCCGATCCGATTGATAAAGAATCAAACCTTGCCAAGTACGCTCGCATGAGTGCGACGTCGATGCACATTGAAAGCGATAAGAATCCCGGCTTTGAGGCTTTCAAGGCGAACGACGGTGACGCGGAAACATCTTGGCGGGCCGATTCAGCGAACGAACAATGGCTAGAAGCCGCCTGGGTAAAGCCGCAAACCTTTGATGCGGTGCAGGTCGATGAAGTCGGTGATCACATCCAAAACTATCGATTGCAAATTTGGCAGGACGATAGTTGGCAGGACGTTGCCACCGGTGATGCCTGTGGCGTCGGTAGGAAGCACTCTTTTGATGCCGTGACATCAGTAAAGCTCCGGTTGCTTATCACTGCGGCGTCCAAGTCACCGGAGATTTCAGAGATTACGATCGGCATGGAGAGTCCACCGATTGAGTAACTTTTTTTCAAAGTCATTCTCTAACGCTCTCCGACGAATACATTCAACACCCAAACAAACTGAATTTTAATGAAGCGATTTTCACCATTCTTGTCCTCCATTTTGCTCGCCTTCGCTGCAGCGATGTTGTTGACGTCGCCCAGCATCGCTGAGACCACCGAAAAGAAGAACGTTCTCATCTTCTTTATCGATGACTTGAGGCCCGAATTGGGATGCTACGGTGCGGACTACATTAAGAGTCCGTCGATCGACAGTTTGGCGAATGAAGGCGTGCTGTTTGAACGTGCCTATTGTCAGCAAGCACTCTGTGCTCCGTCTCGTATCAGCATGATGTCAGGTCAGTATCCTGATAGTACTGGAATCTGTGATCTATTCACGCCTCTGCGCCGGGTCAACAAGACCGCGATGACAATGCCGCTTTATTTTAAGCAGAACGGTTACACCACCGCATCGTTTGGAAAGGTGTATCACCATTTAAGAGACGACAAAGCGAATTGGTCTGAAGTTCCGCAGCCGCCGAGTGAAAATTACGCAAACCCGGAAACGCTGCAGGCTATTGCGCAAAGAACAAAGCAGGCAAAGGATCAAGGTGTATCCGTCAAGGAAATGCGTTTGGCAGCCAAGGGCCCCGCGACCGAGATTTATGAGGTGGACGATGAGGGGTATCGTGATGGTGTGGTTGCAAAGCAGGCAATCGAATCACTGCGGAATAATAAAGACAATCCATTTTTCATGTGCGTCGGCTTTGCGAAGCCTCACCTGCCCTTCGCTGCACCGAAACGTTATTGGGACCTTTATCAGCGAGATCAATTTACGGTTCCTAGTCGCGAACTGCCCAAGGATACACCCAGGGTTGCAATCACAATTTGGGGAGAACTACGCAGCTATTTAGGGATTCCAGATGAAGGAGAGCTGAGTGACGAAAAGACCAAAGAGTTGATGCACGGCTACGCGGCTTCGGTCAGTTTTGCCGATGCACAAGTCGGCAAGGTGATGGATGAACTCGACCGGCTAGGTCTTCGCGAAGATACGATTGTTGTTCTGTGGGGTGATCATGGATACAAGCTGGGTGACTATGGCCTGTGGTGCAAACACACCAACCTGGAATTGGACGCACGAGTGCCGATGATTATTTCGGCACCCGGTCATGCCGTGGGGCAACGCAGCCAAGCATTGGTGGAAGTCGTTGATCTTTTTCCGACGGTTGCATCGATGGCGACCGGCGAGGTTCCGGAATCCTGTGATGGGCGAAGCTTAGAGCCTGTCTTGGAAAATCCAAACAAAGAGTTTCGGCCCTTTGCCCTCAGCCAGTATCCACGTGGGGCCGTGATGGGCTACAGCATGCGAACCGATCGTTGGCGATACACTGAATGGATCAAAGCCAGCACGAAGGAAGTTACTGTCCGAGAATTGTACGATCACCAAGAAACCCAAACGCCAACCGTAAATCTTGCCAACGCACCGGAGTATGCTGGATTGGTGTCCCGTTTGTCAAAGCAGTTGAATGCGGCCGCAAAGATCGAAGCAAGTAAGGTGAAAATGCCGAAGTAGAGTCTGCGTTTTGGTGGGAATTTTACTACTGCGATGGGCCGATGTCGCAGAGTGATCGCAATTCGTTTACGAAGTCTTCGTCGGCGTGTTTAGCGATCAAATTGGTTTGTTCGAGCGGATCATTTTTTAGGTCGAAGAGTTGTTCGTGGATTGGCGACTGATCGGGGAAACGGACGTATTTCCAGCGTGTTCCGCGAATTCCTTCGTTGCGTGCAATGGGGTCGCGATTCTTGCTTTCGGGTGTGTAGACGTGTTCGTAGTAGAAGTGTGATCGTGGCGTCCATGAATCGCCCCGAACTAGCGGCGTCAAATCACGGCCTTGCATGGAATCGGGAATCGGTAGGCCTGCGATCGACAGGATGGTTGGTGCCAAATCGATGCTTAGGACCATTTCATCGCGTTGGCTCGAAAGCGAGTTGGCATGTTGCACGCGTGGATCATAGATGATCATTGGCACCCGAATTGAATTTTCGTACATCAGCCACTTGCCTGTTAGCCCATGGTCGCCAAGCAGGCTGCCATGATCGGAGGAATAGATCACGATGGTATTTTGATCGAGCCCGGATCGTTTCAACGCTTGCAGTATCTCGCCGACCGCTTGATCGGCCCGTGTGACCGTGCGGTAGAACGTTCGCAATTCTGCTTGATGGCGATTGGGGTGTTCAAGGTGCGATCGGCTTTTTGAACCGTTGAGTGAACCTCGGATAAAGTTCGGTTGACGATCAAAGTCTTCCTTGGTGAACGTCGGTGACGTTGGGATGACGATGTCTTGGTAGGGGTTCGCTACCTTTGGGTCAAAGTACTTAAATGGCCCGTGCGGTTCTTTGAATGCGACCGTCAAGCAGAAGGGACGATCGTCAGCGGACTGGAAAAATTCGGTCGCTTTTTCCGTCATGACGTCCGTAAGATACCGAGTCTTTCCGTCCTGGATTTGCTTGAAAGAAATGCTCTGCGGAAACCCGTACCATAAATCGAATTGGTCTGCGGGAAGTGCAAAGTTTGGAACTTCGGCGTTTGGATACCCGATACCAAATTTCCCGAGGTAGCCGGTTCGATAGCCCGAGCGTCGCAAGATCGCTGGATAGGTCTTGTTGAAAGCTGTTTCGGTCAGTGGGGTTTCAAAGTCAACGATCCCGTGCCGAAGCATCGTTTGGCCGGTCAAAATGCACGCGCGATTACTGCAACAGATGGCTGTTGTCACGAAGGCGTTATTGAAGACCGTTCCGCGTCTCGCTAGATCGTCTAAATTGGGAGTTTGGATCACATCGTTTCCGCTGTAGCCCGTGCATTGGCTCGGCTGATCATCTGAAAAAAGGAACACAATGTTGGGCTTCGTCTGCTCACCTGCTTCTGCGAACCAACAAAAGAGTCCAAGTACAATCGGGGCTACCAACGAGATGGAGATTAGTCGATTCATGATAAAAAATCTGGCGTTAGAAACAAATGAACGATAAAGAGACTGAGCTTATTACCATCGGTCAAAGTCCCCCGATCGTACCTGATCCGGAAAGGCGGCGGGGGATGGTGCGATGCGGTAGAGTATCGAGTGATATGAATCAATCAAAAAGCGAGAAAATCGAGATGTTGAAGCTTGTTCCAATGTTCCTATTGTTGTTTACAGGAATCTGTTCTGCTGAGCAGGTGATCTTTGATGATGATTGGAAATTTATCGAGGCGAACCCTAGTGGGGCTGAGGCGGTAGGTTTCTCGGATGACACGTGGCGTTCTTTGGATCTGCCGCATGACTGGAGCGTCGAGGGCAAGTTTGATCGTAAGAATCCCAGCACCGATCGAAGTGGCTATTTGCCGACCGGAATTGGCTGGTATCGCAAGGCGATCGACGTGCCGGATCAGTGGAAGGGCAAACGTGTTGCCATCGAGTTTGATGGAGTGTTTCGCAACAGCACCGTTTGGGCGAACGGTCAAATGCTGGGCAAGCGTCCCTACGGCTGGATCTCGTTTGGATACGACATCAGCGAGCTTGCCAATGATTCTGATCAAATCACCTTTGCCGTGCAGGTAGACAACAAGCTTCAACACGCAGCACGCTGGTACACCGGCAGCGGTATCTACGGGCACACCTGGATCAACGTGCGCGAACCGGTTCACGTTCCGACGTCCGGGGTTTGGATACGCACCGAAGGATCCAAGGTCTCGATCGATACAGATGTGGTCAACACGTCGGATAATGATGTTGAATGTTTGGTCAAGACCACGTTGATCGATGCGCAAGGAAAGACGGTGGCGACGCAGCAGACGCCGTTGGTTTTGAAGCAGGACGATGCTGATTCGGTATCGCAGGTGATGCAGATTTCTGATCCATCGCTTTGGTCGCCGGACAGTCCTTATCTGTATCGTGCAATCAGCGAGGTGCTGGTGAATTCGCAAGTGCTGGATCGCGTTGAGACTAGGTTCGGCGTACGAGACATTGAGTGGAAGCCAGGCACTGGTATGTGGCTAAATGGATCCGTCGTCAAGCTGCGCGGTGTTTGTCAGCACCAGCATGGTGGGGCATTGGGTGCCGCTGTGCCTAAGAAAATTATTCGCTACCGCGTCCAGCAAATGAAAGACATGGGATGCAATTCAATTCGCACCGCCCACAATCCTCACACGCCCGAATTCTATGACATCTGCGACGAACTTGGCATGATTGTGATGGATGAATTTGTTGACGGCTGGAATCGCAAGGCGAGAAACGACTACGGGGCGCATGATTTCGACCAGTGGTGGAAACGCGATTTGACGGATTGGATTAAACGCGATCGGAACCACGCTTGCGTTTTTCTATGGAGTGTTGGAAACGAAACTCATGGCGACGTCGGCAAAGAAATGGTCGCACAGTGTCACAAAATCGATCCGACGCGACCGGTGACCTCTGGAAGTTCTGGTTCTGAATTCATGGACATTTACGGCATGAATGGGGGCAGCGAAGGAAAAGGTTGGTTTGATACTCTGAAGAACGATCGCGTCTTCATCGGTACCGAGAATACTCACACTTGGCAGACCCGCGGTTACTACCGCACGCAAACCTGGTATCGCGACGGCAAGCTTGATGTGGCCGTTGATATTCCCAATCTGACCGACAAAGAAATTTTTACGATCGACTGGGCGACCAATGCGGATCGCAGCAACCGAAAACAGTTCTACAAATCCAGCTATGACAACGCGACGGTGCGTTCACCGGCTCGACGTGCGATCGCTCAGATTCGCGACGTGCCCAACAATGCGGGAATGTACCGTTGGACCGGACACGACTATCTCGGTGAGGCAGGGCTGGCTAGCGGAGCATGGCCATTCAAGCTTTTCTCCGGCGGCACATGCGACTTGGCGAACTTTGAAAAGGACCTTTACTACCTGTATCAGAGTCAGTGGACCAGCGAACCGATGGTGCATGTTTTGCCGCATTGGACCCATCCGGTGATGAAATCCGGGACGGAAATCCCTGTCTGGGTCTATTCCAACTGCGACGAGGTTGAGTTACTGCTAAACGGTAAATCACTGGGCAAGCAAAAGCCGGGTACGAAGTGGCAGGAAATGCAGTGCCAATGGATGGTCGGCTGGGAACCCGGTGAATTGATGGCGGTCGGTTCCAATGACGGGCAAAAGGTGGCTCAGCAAATGATCCGAACAGCGGATGAGCCAGCAAAGATTCGACTGTCGGTTGACGGAGAACCGTTGGCCAAGTCTGGAAAAGATATTGTTCAAGTGCGAACGACGTTTCTGGATGCCAAGGAAGAGTTTTATCCTTATGGCGAAAACCGAGTCTGGTTCGATTTGTCGGGTCCGGCTCGCATTAAGGCTCTCGATAACGGCAAGCCCAATGATGTCGAACCGTTTTACGGAATGACCGATCGTACTGGGTTCTTTGGATTGGCCAGGGCGTATGTTGAGTCAACGAAAGTTCCAGGCGATATCATGTTGACCGCCGGAGCAATTTTGGGTGACAAGAAATTGCGGGTGTCGAACAAGGTTCATATTGATGTTCAACAAATCGGACTTCGTGGCAATCCGTCGCCCGGTTCTATCGCGATCTATTACACCACCGATGGAACGCAGCCCTCTGACGCATCGACGCGTTATGAAAGTGGCTTTGAAATCCAGTTGGGGACAACGGTGAAAGCGATCGCAATCATTGACGACAAAGTTGTCCTGAAGATGGAGGAACGATTCGCGAAAGATGTCGGTCTGCTTTGGGAAGGCGGCGGAACGGACGCCGACTTTGGCGGTGACCAGGCAGAGGACGCTGAGTTTGCGGGGGCGAAGAGATCAACCCAAGGTAAGAATTACAACGGCAACGCGTTTTTGGACATGGGCAAGAAACCGGGGTCTTATGTCGAGTGGTACCAGGAGAATGATGGCGACACTCGCAACGTCAATGTGAAGTTACGTTACAGCGGCAGTTCAGCGGATAAGAAACCGTTGAAGGTCCGGTTGAACGTCAACGGAATGGCGAACCCCAAAGAGATCAAACTGACGCCCGCATTCAATTCGGGAAAGCATTGGAGAACGATGGACTTGCCAATCACTCTTAAACGGGGCGCAAACACGATTCGTTTGACCACCGTAGATGGACGAGGTCTGTTGATTGACGAAATCTTGATCAAATAACTCTGCATCAAATAGCTTTGCGGCGGCGTCGCATCGCGAGGCAGGATGCGGCGATCAACGCGGCCAATGAGCTTGGTTCTGGGATTGCCACGGACGGATTGATTTGGAATTCGACGACGCGCAGCGGACTTCCGCTAGCGATTTCGTCAAACCGTTCGGTTGCTTGCTCTTGGATGAAGACGGACAAAACTCCATCGTCGAACAAACGATCTTGGTCAAGTTGCGGCGTGCCTTGGAAATTGACGCTATTGTCCGAAAGCAATACCTCCCATTCCGACAAGCCGACCGCAGTACGCTCGGCACCTGCGATCACAAAGTCGCCATTGGGCGCGGTGTAGAGCGCGAAGACATTGCCGTTGCTGTCGACTCCGACGCGTGGTCGGCTGCCAACGGTTCGGCTGGGGTCATCGAGGTTTACCGGCAGTATGCTAACAGCCCATTCACCGGTCAGCGGATCGCGATAGTAATGATGGTACGCCGAGTCTTCGCGACTGAATCTAGCATCGCCTTCTTCCCACTCAAAACCGGGTTCTTGGCGTCTATGCCACATCACTGCGTGAACGCCACCTTGGCCATCAACCGCTTGGCCCTGTTGATTGATCAGTGCTTGACGAATATCGAGATCGACGACTTCGATACCATCGGAACCAATGGTGATGGGTGCCGCCTCGGTGCCGATGACTTGGTCATTGTTGTTTTGCCAAGTCCGGCCTCCGTCATTGCTGTAAGCATAATTGATGTCGTGGTTGTTTTGTTGCCGTTCACGCCATGTCCAAGTTGCGTGCAAGCGTCCGCTGCTATCGGTATCGATACCGTTAAAATATGCGTTGCGGGTTGTGTTGATGTCGCCGTTTAGGTCGGTGTAGCTGCCGCCTCCGGCACGCCCCTGGATCATCGTTCTTGGGCTGGACCACTGGCCGGTCGCGGGGTTGTAGTTGGCGATCAACGAATCGCCATTGTTGCTGGAACCGACACGGTAGTTGAAAATCAATTCATCGCCGACGTTGGTAAAGCGAGGGTAGGTGACTTGCGGAAGCGTGGTTTGATTGAGTCCATTCAAATTTAAAGCATCGCGTTCTGGTTTAAAGATTGCGGCATTCCAGACGCCGCCGGAACTGGTTGCGACACCCGGATCCGTCGTCAGGTATCGCAGTCGATCGACGTGGTGATCGTACGCCAAATGAATTCGTCCGTCGTTAGAAATCCCCATGGAGATCGTGTTGTGAGAATCCCATGCGCGGCCTGACGAAGTGGAATTTGGTGTCGCGTCGCCATTGTCCAAGCCGTAACCCGTGTCGATTGTTTCCCAAGAGTTACCGGTCAGCTTGCGGCGGGAGATGAAGATGTTTTCGTCACTGGAACCGTTGTGATACCAAGCTGCGTATTGGTATCCCTGGTGTGTTACGATGGTGTCTTGTTGGTAAGGCATCCCGTTAATGGTGCGACCAAATGATCCGTTGCCAGCCAACTGCAAGGCGTTGGAATCCAGCGTCATGTCCGCTGTTTTGGTGAGCGAGAATTGTGCTGCAACGGGTTGGCTAGAAACAGCAAACATGACAGCGAACGTTAACGCCCAAAGACGCACGTTTTGCCAAGGCCGTTTTGTGATGGAAACGGAGGACTGTTGATGTATTGGAGAGTCGGTAGTGCGTCGTTCCATTTTGGCCTACGTCAGTTTTCAGCGTTTAGACAATCTGCATGCGTTTTATCCCGCCCGCTACGCCTGTTTTTGCAGTGATTCCTGCCCGCAAGCGTAATTCAAACCAGAGGATTGGCTGGAAAGTACTCAGAAAACGCTTCGTCAAACGTGCGAAGCCATGCAATTGACCAGACGTGTCAATGACAGCGCGGATACTCTAAGTGTCAGAGGGAAACGCGGTGGACAGCGGGGGAAAATGACTCGTGGAAAACTTGTCAAAATCGCTTGTGTCAACTTCGCGACACCGATACTATATGGGCGTTCACTGATCGTAATTCATTGTTCGCATTGAATTTAGAAACAGCACTTAGGGAAAGTTAGGAACTGAACATGGCCAAGAAAAAAGCACCTGCATCGTCATCCAAGAGCAAAGTTGACCCAGGTTTGAAAGAGGTTTTTGCTCGTGAGCCTGGTCTGAAAACGACTTTGGAGCAGATTGAAAAAGCGTTTGGTGACGGAGCGATCATGCCGCTTGGCGGATCTCAGTCGCTAAAGATTGACGGCATTCCAACCGGCAGCTTGTCGTTGGACATGGCGCTGGGTGGACAAGGGATTCCGCGTGGACGAATGATCGAAGTCTACGGGCCGGAATCCAGTGGTAAGACAACATTGGCACTGCACATTGGTGCGGAAGCTCAAAAAATGGGCGGCATCGCGGCGATCATCGATGCCGAACACGCCTTTGATCCAAGTTGGGCCAAGAAGTTGGGCGTCGATTTGGACACGTTGTTGGTCAGCCAACCCAGCAGCGGCGAAGAAGCGATGCAGATTTGCGAAATGTTGGTCAAGAGTAACGCGGTCGATATCATTATCGTCGACTCGGTCGCTGCACTGGTACCCAAGAAGGAATTGGAAGGTGAGATCGGTGATAGCCACGTCGGTTTGCAGGCTCGATTGATGAGCCAATCCATGCGTAAGCTGACCGGTGCGATTTCCAAATCAAAATGTGCCGTCATCTTCATCAACCAGATCCGTGAAAAGATCGGCGTGATGTTTGGCAGTCCCGAAACCACACCCGGTGGCCGCGCACTTAAGTTCTATTGTTCTTGCCGAATTGATGTTCGCCGAATTGGCGCACTGAAGGATGGCGAAGAGCAAGTCGGCCAGCGTGTTAAAGCGAAGATCGTCAAGAACAAGGTCGCACCTCCGTTCCGCATCGCCGAATTTGACATGATGCACAGCAATGGCATCAGCTTTGAAGGTGACTTGTTGGATCTTGGAGTCGTTCACAAGATCGTGAACCGCAGCGGTTCGTGGTTCAAGTACGGCGAAACTTATCTTGGTCAAGGCAAAGAGAAGGCTCGTAATTTCCTGATCGAAAATCCCGACGTCGCCGAAGTCATCAAGGACCAAGTTTTGGCGGCTGGCGGTTACGCTGACCCGGTCGAAGTCGAGGCGGAGGATAGCGAGTCCGATTCCAAAGAAGCAAGCGAAGCTGAATTGAGTAACAGCTAGGCCGTTGCCAACCAGCTAACAGAATCCTTTAGCCTCATTCATGTCATTGACTGAATGAGGTTTTTTGATGGTATGGCATCGTTGGATCGACTATCATCAACGACGTTGTCAAAGACCAACGACTGGAACCAATCATGAATCCCTCAGTCTCTACCTCCTTGGCTGATCGTCTCACTGACCTTGGGAACGTTCCGCTTGATCGAGTTCGATGTGATCCGCCGCCTGGAAAAGCAACGGTGGAAGATGTTCATCGCTTGCGCCAGTTGGAAGGGAAACTCTATGAGCTCATTGACAACACCTTGGTGGAGAAAGCGATGGGTTGGCAGGAATCAATGTTGGCCGGCCTGATTTTGCACTGGCTGCATGACTACTTGGAAGGTCATCCATTGGGTTTAGCGACGGGGGCCGACGGTATGACTCGTTTGTTTGGCGATACAGTCCGCGGGCCAGACGTTGCGTTTGTGAGTTGGGCACGTCTGCCAGATGGTCGTGTACCGGAACAGCCGATTCCGGATATGGTTCCTGACTTTGTGGTCGAGGTACTGAGTGTCAGCAACACGCGAGGAGAGATGTCACGTAAACGCCGCGAGTATTTTCATGCGGGCGTTCAATTGGCGTGGATGGTGGATCCACGTGGTCGCAGCGTTGCAGTTTTTGAAAGTGCCGAGCAGTTCACAATCCTAAACGAATCTGATGTTCTCGATGGTGGCAAAGTGCTTCCAGGATGGAAGGTCAGTTTGGCCGAGTTGTTTGCCGCTCTCGATCGCAAGGCACCCTAAGTCAAATCGTTTGGATTACTTCGACAGCACCAGTTTCTGATGCCGTGTCTTTCGTAGTCGGTAGAGTTGCCCGGCATGCTCGATCCAAACTTCGTCTCCGCATTTGGCAAGGTCATCAAAGCGGATGACCTTGCTGCCGGCATGCTTGGCTACCGGGCCGATTGCTAGGTTGCAATCAGTCGCCGGGATTACCGGTTTGGTTTCGTGACCCGAAACGTCTAGTGCGTCATTGGGACGGACTTGCATCAGTGTGTCTTTGGCAACGAGATAGCATCGATTTGAGTGAACTTGCCAATTTCCATGTTGGCTCCGCCGATCATCAACAGGGTTGAATTTTGGGCTGGAAGCATTCGATGAAAGAACCTCGCCGGATCCGACTTTGCGACCGTCCGCCAATCTTTAGCGGACCTATCTAACGCATGAACAAATCCGTCCATGGTGCTGACGTATAGCACGCCGCCAACGTCAAACGCGGACGATCCGAAACCAGACATTCCCGAACCCGGAATTGCTGGGCCCTCGGTCCAGGTGTCGGTGGCGGGATCGTAGATGTCGACGCGAGTGGTCGGTCCACCAACGGCCTGCATTCCACCAATGACGTAGAGTTTTTCGTCATGGGCAGCGACGCTGATCGCGCGTCGTTGGAAAGGCGGTGTTGCGATGGCTTGCCAATCTGCATCGCCGGTTGAAAGGTCCAACGACCACGCGGTGTCATGCCAACTGGCGTCATCGCCTTCCCCCTGCATTTGCCAACCGCCAAACACGTAGACGCGATTGTTTAAGACCGCGGCATCAAGTGAGGAACGTGGTTCAGGCAAATCGGGCAAACGGGTCCATTGTTTAGTCGCCGGGCTGTATTTGGCAACGATTGATTGTGAATGCAGGTCGTGGTCGTCACCGATCTCGTTCATGGCAGTGAAGCCGCCGATGCGAATCAGGTCATCGCCATTGGCGACCAAAGCTAGACCTTGCAGGCGAGGTCCGCCGTCGAGTTCTTTCCACTCACCGCTTCCGCCAGCAGAAAGATCCAAGCACCAGAAACGGTCGGATTGTTCGGCGGTGGAATAGGAATGAGCGTCGCCCGTGTGGCCTCCGTAGGCATACAGTTTGTCACCGGCAATCGCGGCACCGAAACTGGTTAGATCTTCGGGCAGGTCTGGCAGGCCGGATTCACTGATGGAAACGCCACTGTTGGGATCCACTTTGGCACCTGTTTTCTTTTTTGGCTTGGTTGATTCGCCGCTGTCAGGATCGCTGTCTGGATCATGATTCGCCGAATCGTGGAAGAAAGTTGCGGTCAGGTAGTTTGCAGCGCTGGTATAGGCTTCGCCATCCAGTTCACCCTTCGCATTTTTGTCCGTCAAGCCAACCATGATTGCGTTGAGTCCGCCTTCCACCACGTCTTTGCCGAACGTGACCATCCCGGCGGAATCGGTGGTCTGCGAATCTTCTTCGTGGCCCTCTTCGCAGTACAGTTTTACCTCCACGTCTTTCGCTGGTTTGCCGTTATCCAAAATCGAAACCAACACGCCGCCTTGAGGGGCGGGAGTGATCACTGATTGTAGCGCCACGTTCTGGCGAGCCGTCGTCGGCCAGGTCGATGAGTCGCGGCTGGGCAGGTGTTCGACGTGATAGGTCAGCTTCATCCCGTGATACAGTCCGTAGGTCACTGAACCAGAGATTTCAGCATCCGAATCGAATTTCGTTTTGCTGCGCAGGCCGACTAGTTCGTCTTCTTCTACTGCAGCAGTCACGATCGCTTGATCGTTTTGGTCAGCGTGCAATTGAATTGCTGCAACTTTGGCTGGCATGTGGTAGGTACGGTCGCTTGGTGAATCACCAAACCAAAATTCGACCTGCTGTTCATCATTGCTGCCAAGCCACGCCATGTGTGCGTGGGCTGTTTGTGTGGTGGCCAGTATCACCAAGTGCAGTGCGAGCAGGGACAAGGCTGCAAATTGGAACGGATGGGAGGCAATTTTCATGTTCATGTCCGTAGAGAATTCAGTTTGTGTAAGTGGAATCTAGTTGGTTGAGTTAAGCGAGCGATAATTCATAGTCGCCATTCGCTCCGCGAAAGTACGTCAGAGCACACTTTCGCGGAGCGAAAGGCGACACTTATCTTTCGCTCAGTTGTTAACGGTGGAATTCGATCTCGAATTTCAATTCGTTTTTGGTGTTGGGGGTGAGTTCACAAAACAGTCGGCTGTTCGCGTCAAATTCGGGGCCGATCATTGCGTTGTCAGGCGGTAGCTTTGCGGCTTGTTCAGGTGGAAGTATTTTTCTCATTTCTGGCGGCAACATTGAAAAACGCGCCACGTACTTTCCACCATGCAAACCTGCGTCTGCACCAATGTTGAATTCGCCATCGAAAACAGCGGTGTTCGCAATCGGACCGGAAGTTCCGGACATCGGATCCAGCGTAACGATGGCCCCGGAAAGTGGTTTGCCGTTGCAGGTCACTTTTCCATGGACGGTCAAACCACTTGCCACGTCTTCTTGGCAACCACTCAGTGCGGCGAATTGCAGTGCGAGCACCGCTGGAAACATTAAGCGAATCACCATGGATCCTTTTCAATCACAGTGCCATCGTTGCGTGCGGCCAGTTGGCGGAGCACAAAGGCATCGACTGAATCTGTTAAAAAGCGGACGCCTCCATCGCTGATCGCGACTTCGACACCACCGGCATGCGGTCCACGAAACGACTCGAATGATGCGGTGTCGAATGGGGCGACTCGTCGGGCATTAAATTTCCCAAACACGGTGGCCGTCGAATTGTAGGGGTAGCTCGCCGTCCATTGACCGAAGCTTTCGCCGCCACTGCCGGGCCATGGGAACGAGCCCAACGATTCGTCCTGCAGTTGGCTACCGAATTCACCCACCAGCAGCGTATTGCTGGTTCCATCTGCCCCGGCAATGTCATCCACGCTAATCCAAGACATCCATGACTCGGCGTCGGGTATTTTGCCGAAGAACACTCGGCTGCTGCGGAACACGTTCATCGCATCGACGAATGCTCCGTCATGCATTTGGTCGCGATACTTCATCGTTCCAGTTGAAACCGCGTAGCTGGAATATCCTAGTGAATCCTCCGTTACGGTCGGCAGTGACATCGATGGACAAAGGTAAACCGTGGGTGTCTTGCGGGACGCTTCTTCGTTGAACGGAGATGAAGCGTCTTCGTTAAAATCGAATTGCTCAAACAAGCTGTCCTGTTCAAGAAACGGCAGAATAGAAACCCACGGTGTAAGACCAGGCTTATAGACAGCACGACCATTGGCGACACCGTCCTGAATCCCCAGCACCGCAGGTGGCAATCGCCGATGTACATCGTTGTACATGTGAATCGCCAAACCAATTTGCTTCAAATTGTTGCTGCAAGACATTTTGCGAGCAGCCTCGCGAGCAGCCTGGACGCCTGGCAGCAACAAGCCAATCAGAATGCCGATAATGGCAATCACGACTAGCAATTCAACGAGCGTGAAAGCTGATGTATGTTTGCGTTTTGTTCTTTTGATCATTTGGATCTCCATGCAGTGAAAAAGCATCAAATGCAAATCGGTTTGTCGAATTCAGCTTGTTTTTGTGGCAGTTCGGCGACGGCGGCAAAACGCAATTCCAGTCAATGTTGCCATGATTGAAAAACTTGCAGGTTCCGGGATAGCCGTGACTGCGACGAACGGCGTCGATTGAGTGAACGTGTCAAACCGAACTCGGTCCAGCGAGACATGGTTCGATGCAGCGTTGAAATCCAATTCATACGAAGCCTGGGATTCAGTCAAATCCCAGATCGCCAAGCGACTGACAAGTTCTCCGCCAAAACCACCCAGCGTCATTCGCTCCGTTTCAATGCTTAGGTATGGCGAAACGCCTGCCGGATCGGCACTGGTTTTCAGCAAGAATGAGCTGTAATCCAATTCAGCACCCTGCGTCGTCCATTGCGCGACGATCCGAGTGTTGTTTCCACCGGACGTTCCAGAACGAACATTGGCAGTCACATCGGTGATGAAGTCAGGTTGAAATTCAGGAAGGCCCGGGGCGAAGTTAAACCCGTAGGCGTTGCCGCCGCTCGTGATCGTTGAAAACGAGTCAAATCGGATATTGCTCGGTGTGGTATTATCGTCGAATGACTCGCTTGCACCGACGACCGTTCCCGGAAGAATTCCTCCGGGAGTCGTTGCCCCGGCGAATCCGGTGAAGTCATTCCATTGGGCAAAGGTGCTGTTCCCTGCTTCAGTTCCCCATGTAAACACCTGGCCAGTGGTGCCAGGGACTGCTTCACCAGGGGTGAAGATTGCCGCAGAAACAGATTGCGTAAGTAGCGAACCAAACAAAAAGACGCACAGCAGTGTGCGGTTGAAGATGCGAAGCATCAAGAGTCTCCAGGCAGTGAAAAAATGAACGACGACTGCGGATCGTTCCGCAGGCGTGTTGCTTCGTTTTCGCTGGCTGGATGGTCAACAACGGAAAATCGACGTTAGCCGAGTTGCCGGTGACTCACCTTGCTTGCTACCTTTAAAAGCTAGTTGAGAATTGTTCTCAGGAAGAAAAATATACGCTTCGGACTCACGTGTAAAGTCGCTATCGCATGAATTTTGGAAAATATACTCGCGCCGTTTGTTTCAGCACTTTTGCCGCTAACGCTCTTGTTTTAGCTCGGTTTTGTTCACCTTTGTTGGCGATTGCCTTGATTTTCAGCATCGCGGATCGATCGGTTGTTTCCGCCGATGAGGCTGTCTGGGGGCAGTTTCAAAATGGTGGCTTGGCGGTTGCGGATGAAGATTGGTTGCCGACATCTTGGTCTCCCGAATCCAATATCGCCTGGACTGCCGAGATCCAAGGATACGGTCAATCGACGCCCATCGTTGCTCATGATCAGATCGTCGTGACCTCGACCAGCGGTGCTGAAAAAGACGACTATCACGTTGCGTCTTTTGCAATGGATGGAACCAAGAAATGGCAAGTCGATCGGACGAACCCGTCGCCGTTCAAGAATTCGCCGATGGTCAGTCGTGCGGCACCGTCGGCCGTCGCAACGCAGGATGGCTTTGTTGCTTTCTTTGAGGGCGGCGTTTTGGTGGGGCTGTCAACGAGCGGCGACGTTTTGTGGGAACGTGATTTGGTCGATCAGTTTGGCAAGATCGAAGCACGTCACGGTTTGTCAGCTTCGTTGGAATACGACAACACAAACGTCTTCGTTTGGATCGAACGCCAAACTGATCCCTACGTGATGGCGATCGATCCTGCGACGGGCGAAGAAGTGTGGAAGGTTCCCGGACTGGGGTCCACGTCCTGGAGTTCTCCTCGATTGATTTCCGTTGGCGAAGAATCGCACTTGGTTTGCAGTGCCAGCGGAAAAATTGTCGGGTTTGATCCGTCCACCGGCGATCGACTTTGGGAGTTCACTGACATCAGCGGCAACACATCCTGTACGCCCATGCCAGCGGGCGACGGAAGGTTTTTGATGGGGGCGTCGGGCGGCAGAGAAGAACGAAACGCGGGTTCAGCACCTCAGAACAATACACTCATCAAGATCGAAAAATCCGACGACAACACGTTTCAAGCAACAGCGGTTTGGCGTGCCGACAAGGCCACATCAACCTTCGGCAGCCCCGTTGCTGCTGGGGACACCGCCGCGTTTGTCAGTCGCGCCGGTGTACTCTTTCGGCTCGACCTGGAAACCGGCGAAAGGGTTTCAAACACTCGCATCAAAGCGGGCAGCGTTTGGGCCACACCGATCGTTGCCGGCGGCCAGATCTACCTGTTCGGCAGCAAGGGAACCACCAGTGTTGTTTCAATGGATGTCGGCAAAGAAATTGCAACCAATCGTTGTTGGGAAATCGAAAGCGAAGCTCCTGCCTTCGGCGGCGGACACAAGATTTATGCGGGAGCATTTGTAAAGCCGTACTTGCTGATCCGAAGAGGCGATCAGTTGTTTGCAGTGAAGCAATAACAGCGTTAAGCCCACGCGGCGCAACGAGCTAATGCGTGTTTCCCAGGACCAAAATTCTCCACGGCGTTGGATAAAAAGTTCTTTGCCGTGAAGGGTTTCTAAATCGTTTAACCGCGTGGGCATCGCCCCGCGCGTCCACGCGGAACGAAACGCGCGGGGCGATGCCTGGCCTGATGAAAATGTGTCGCTGTCAACTTGTCACGCCCCTTGAAAGTAGGCCGTAGCGAGCCATA
>NZ_LWSK01000037.1 GCF_001642955.1 Rubripirellula obstinata
CGCTCTTCCGATCTGCTCGCTACGGCCTACTTTCTGGTTCCCAGACGCACCCAGGCCTGATGAAAATCATTGCAACGCAGCAAATTGGGCAAGCTGCACCATGGCAGGCAACACAAACTGGAATGCTGTGAAGCATCGCGGCAACGGCACATATCCCTGATCGCAAGTATGTAGGCCGTAGCGAGCCATAGCGAGTTACGGCAATGTGCGCAACGCCGTAACTCGCTTTGGCTCGCTACGGCCTACTTTCAAGGGTCGTGACAAGTTGACAACGACACATTTTCATCAGCCCAGGCGATGCCCACGCGGTTAAACAATTTAGAAAACCTTCACGGCGTGGGGCTACTCGTCTGCGCGTGAAAAAAAGTAACTTCAAAAGTTATGCGTTGGGTTTGCATGACAGCAAGCGATTGGCTCGCGTCGCAACTGCCGCTATCTTAAAAAGGACTTGCCCCGGCAGGATCGTGCCTTTGAAAACTACCCCAGTTCCGACAACCGTCCGGTACTGTCGCCGATCGACTCTGCTGGCGTTCCCATGGCATCAAGCATGGATAGGAACAAGTTCGCCATCGGGCGTTCGGACTTGGGTGTGATCAGGCGTCCGGTTTCAATCTGGCCACCCGCACCGCCTGCTAAAACAATCGGCAAGTCGCCGTGGTCATGCCGATTTCCGTCACTAATACCGCTGCCATACATGACCATGGATTGATCCAGCAAACTGCTGCCGCTGGAATCTTCGGTCGCATCAAGCCTTTCCAGGAAATAGGCAAACTGCTCGACCAAATACTGATCAATTTTTTGGATTCGAGCCATCGTTTCCTTGCGGTTTTGGTGATGGCTCATTTCGTGGTGGCCATCCTTGATGCCGATTTCGGTGTAACGACGCTGACCGCCACCTGTGTCCAGCATCAGTGTCGCGACACGAGTCGTGTCCGTTTGAAATCCGACCAGCATCAAGTCGTACATTAACCGAACGTGTTCCCGAAACGCTTCGACGCGTCCGAAGGGCACATCCAAATCAGGCAACGCCTGACTGTCTTGTTGTTCGGCGTATTGAATTCGCATTTCGATCTCACGCACGCTGGTAAAGTACTCGTCGAGTTTGCGTTTATCGACCTGTCCAACCTTCTTCATAATCCGCGAAGCGTCCGCTGCGACCACGTCCAGAATGCTCTGCCTGATCAGATCGCGATCGCGACGCTTGGCATCGTCGCCGGTACCGAACATTCGCTCAAACGCCATACGAGGCGTCACTTCCTTGGGCATCGGTTGCGATTCGTTTCGCCAAGAAATGTTTGACGAATAAGCACAACTGTAGCCTGAATCGCAGCTACCAGCATTGCGACTTTGCTCCAGCCCCAATTCGATCGAAGGCAATTTGGTTTTACCAATAAGTTGCATAGCCGCTATCTGGTCTACCGAAACGCCAAGCCGAATGTTGCCACTTGTTTTTACTGGGCGAGCCGCGGTCAAGAACGAAGAAGCACCTCGTGCATGGTCACCGCCACCGTCTTCGCCTCGACGCCCGTTTTCGTGCGCTAGTTTTCCGATCACATTGATCTTGGACTTCACCGATGAAAGCGGCGACAAGGTCTTGGACAATTCCCAATCTTTGGTCGATGCCTGGTCGCCAGCGGTTGTTGGTTTCCAATCCGGCATGATCGCGCCGTTCGGAAAGAAGATCATTGCCATCCGCTGAGGCGACTTAACGTCATCAGCCGACGCGAATGCAGACTTTGCTAAAGGAGTCATCGATTCCAACAGCGGCAAGCCCATCGCCAGACCTGCTCCGCGAAGCAAAGTTCCACGCAACATGTTTCGGCGGCTGATCGCGTTTGGCTTGGTCGACGAAAAGTTGATCAAAGCACTTGGATCGGTCTTCATAGTCCACTCGCTTTCGCTGTTGGGATTTTTCGGTCGATAGATTCTGGTCCAACCCATTCATAAGTCTGAAACGGCTGGCTTTTGACCACCTCAATCATCATATCCTGCATACGGTATCCGCGTTTGCGAGTATTCGCGGCGATTTCGTCAATCACACATCGGTCGCCAGGCAACAGGCCGCGACCGAGTGCAAAGGTCAGCAATCGCGATATCACTGTTTGGGCAAAGGCATCCTGCTCGGTTTCGCCCAGCACTTCGACCAATTCGCGTCCACCGTCAAAACTCCGCCCACCGGGTAATTCTCCACTGGAATCAACCTCGCGTGTTCCATCGAACTCTCGGAAGCGTCCGACAGCGTCAAATTGTTCGAGCCCAAAACCAAGTTGGTCCATCACTCGATGACACGCCGCACACGCCGGATCGGCACGGTGTGCTTCCAACTGTTCACGAAGCGAAGCATGCTCGCTGGCCGATTCTGAATCTTCCAATTCAGGGATCCCTGGCGGCGGCTCTGGCGGCGGCGTTCCAAACACATTTTCCAGGATCCACTTTCCGCGTTTTACCGGCGAAGTACGGCCTGGGTTACTGGTCAGTGTCAGCACGCTGGCATGGGAGAGCACACCCCGTCGAGGCGAATCGGCTAGAGAAACTCTAGCAAATCGTTGATCTGTTTTCTTGCCAGCGTCGCCCTTTAAGTCGATGCCGTAATGACTTGCAAGCAGCGGATTGATAAACGAATAATCGGCGGTTAGCAATTCAACGACAGGTCTGTTTTTAGAGACGATGTTTGAAAACACTAGCTGCGTTTCCCGCGACATCGCGTCGGCCAATTCCCGATTGAAACCTGGGAACTTATCAGTGTCGGCTTCATGCACCTCCAAGTTTTTTAGCCCCAACCATTGTGCGGCAAATTGGCTGGCCAGCGAATCGCTTTTGGGATCCTGAAGCATTCGCTTGACTTCCCGTTCCAAACGATCGCCGGCTAATTGCCCTTGGTCCGCCGCCGTGAACAGTGGTGGATCCGGCATACTGCTGTACAGAAAATAGGACAGCCGAGACGCCAACTGATGCTGAGTCAGTTCGATTGTCCCAGGGGAATCGTCACCGTTGATCTTTTGTGCGTCAAGCGTTTCAATCGTGCTGGGCAGAGGCGTTTCGATGCGAAACAAGAAGTTTGGCGAAACCAAAATTGCGGTCACAGCAATCTGAATCCCGCGATGATACGACTCGCCTCGTTCGGTTGCATCGACAACCAAAGCGACGTACGGATCGACTTCGCCGTTTTCGATCGGGCGGCGAAAGGCTTTTACTAAGAGAGGCTTTAAGCTCTTTCGGGCTGATTCTGCGACGTTCTTCCATTGCCCGTCTTTTTCATCGGCTTCGTATCGAATGATTTCAGATTGGGTCGGCGGAAACACGTCCGGCAAATACTCAACCGGTCCGCTGAGGATCAGTTTTCGGATCATCAATGGAAATTTATTCGGGTCGATTGATTGCTGAGGCTTTCTGGGCGACCGAGTTTGTTTAATGGCCTTGGACTTCATCGACTTCGTGACCCTGACACGGTCCGGATGAACGTGTTGCCCAACTTCGATCAGGTTGTCGTGTTCACCAACAAGCCGTGCGAAGACAACATGGTCTCCTGGATCAAGATGGATTTTCGTTTTGAACGACTTGCCCTTCGCACGTCCACCGAAGTGTCCGATTTTTTCTCTTGCCAGTATTTTCCCGTCGCCGTCGTAAAGCTCAACAAGCTGGTCGGAAGTTTTTGAATTGGATCCCCCGACGAACGCCAATTCATACTCCCCGGCAATCGGGACATGAAACGTGGTCCACACTTTGGTCTCCGGTGTAACGCAGTGACCTCGGAATAGGCCAGCAGCGACGTCACCATGAATCAACAATTGGTCAGCGGTGCGTTGATGGTCAACACTGGGAAGTTGTTCAGCATCAACAATCACAGCGGCCGCGATTGTTTCAGCGGCGGAGAGATACTTTTCCATCAACATCGGCGACATCGAAAGAACGTCGCTGTTGTTATCGAATCCTTCCCCGACTTCGTCCGATGGAAAGCGGTCGGCCGGTCGAATCACTTCGTCGAATCGGTCCAAGCCGAACAGGTCGCGAACCGTTCGGTTGTACTCGGCGCGGTTGAGTCGCCGTGCGGTGACCTTGCCGGGCCTGACCCGCAGATCGCATGAAACGGAGTACAGCGATTGATCCAGCGCCGCGACCAACCGTTTGCGTTCATCTTCGGTTGGCAAATCAGAATCTTCGGGTGGCATCGCGCCAAAACGTACCATTTCCAAAACACGCTGCATTGATCCTGATTCGTCCGAGAACGCCGCGAACGAGTGAAACGATGACAGGTCGAGTTCGGCTTCGCTGTAGTCTTCGTTGTGACAGTCGATGCAATACTTTTGCAGCAGCGGCCAACCATCACGTTGCCACCGTGTTTCGGTAAGTCGTTGCGAGTCTGCGGCAGTACTTGGTGATTCACCAATCGCAGCATTCTGTGCAATTGCGATCAGCAACAAGACCGGTGCGATTCGGGGACCGAACACAGGCGATGGGCCAAGGGAAGGGAGAGGGCAGGACTTTGGTCGCCAAGCGGGTACTTCACCGCTGCTTTGTTTAAGGCGACCAAAATGGAGGTAGGAACCATATTGTAGCCCCATTTGGACCGACGGTGAATGCGAGAAACCCCGTTTCGCCCAATTGTTGAATCCCCTCGGATGCCCCAGCAGAGCCATTTAGATGCGGCTTAGCGTTTGCGGCAGTGGTGGGCTGTGAAATCGGGCAGTTGTTTCGGGACAATTCTCAGTCAACGCTGTCTGTCCATCTGGCCATCATTTACAATATCAGGTGATAAATTCGCGATTTGGCTAGGCGGGGTAGATGATGAACATCAGAAGCGACAAAAAAGAGGGCAGCAAAACAACCCGTGGCGCGACCACCAAGGCAGTCACGGGAAAGAACCTGCGTCGCCGATCGCCTCGTGTGGAGCATCTGGAACAACGACAACTGCTTGCAGCGACGACGCCCGATTGGTTCTCGCTAGACGGATCTGTCGAAGCCTATGATGTCGGTGCCGTGTTCACTCATGGTTCGATCGCGTCGGCACCCGAAAGTCAGATTTCGACGGACGTGCTCGGCCAGCCACGTTTGGACCTGTTGCCGAAAATTGTGTTGACGGATCTTGAATCAGGGCCCTCGACGTTTCGTATCGGAGACCAAGTCGATGAGCCCAATGCGTACGTCCACGATGGCACGCTACGCCGGAGTCTGGTTCCAGCACAGATCGAGATCGACCCGAATCTTTCCTATGAACTACGCGCAGAAACTCTTGACATTCCCTCGGTTCGTGCGCTTCGTATTCAAGCCGTAGTCAGCGATGCCGACGGCTTACCGATCCAGCCAATCCATGTTCGCCGTTTTTCGGGCGCGACCGACACGACTCTGTTGATGGACGTGTCACCCGGCGACACATCCATCGTGGTCGCGGACGCCAGCGGTTGGAGTCAAGCAGACGGATCCTCGGTCACCACTCGCGCGCTTGCATGGTTCGGTTATCAAGACGCTGCAGGTACGACGCATGCCGATTACACCTACACGCGATACACGCTCGGCGACGCCGAAAACGCGGCCTGGCCAATCGGCGGAATTTCGCCCGACACATCCAGCGGCGGCTATCGAATTACGCTGAACCAGCCTTGGTCTGGGGAAAGCGTTCCCGCCGGCACGGCGATTCGAAACGCGGTTAGCGAACAACGTGACTTCACGCTAGTTCATCAAACAGTTCGCGAAGATAAATCGTATGTGCGACGGCCCTTGTTGCAAGAATCCCAAATCGTTCAAACTCGCGCACTCGTTGGTGGACAAGCTTGGGATGCTGAATCTGAAATGCAATCGGCGATGCCGCCTGGGACGCATTCGATCGTCTTGGCGGCGTCGAACCCGCTGGTCAACATTACGTTTGGTTTCCTGAATCGTTCAACATCGCCGATCACGATTGACGGTCAACGACGCGTCGTTGCAACGAATTCACTGCAGTCGATCTCGTCGGATGCCGCGCGAGTGATTGACCCAAACGACACCAACTACTTTGGCGTCACAGCATCGGTTCGGACGACGGACGATCAACCATCGCCGGCAGAAACTCATTCGATCGGCTATCAAGCGGTTGATCGCGACGGGCATCTGATTGAAAGCACGCACGTCACGCGATACGCGACCGCCGTCGATACGACGCTGGCGCAATCCTTGACCGCGGGCGACACGCAAATTGTCTTGACCGACGGCAGCGGATGGAGCAATCAAGCCAGTCCAGCAACGCGAACGCTAGCCTGGTACGGGTATGAAAACGCGTTAGGCGAAACCTATCCCGATTACAGCTACACGCGAAACATTGCCGGCGATCCGATCAACGGACTTTGGCCGGTCGGCGGTGTGACGGGAAACGTCATTACGCTAAGTCAACCTTGGTCGGGACAAACCCTTCCCGCTGGCACCGCGGTGCGAAACACAGAAACTGGCGATTCGTTGCAGCGAGTCGTGTTGTCCGGTGCCGCGCTTACCGCGACACCGACTCGGTATGTCTCGTCAGCGGTCAGCGGTTTCTGGCAAAACGGCATCGCCGATGCTGCATCCTTTCCGCCTGGTACCGGTGCCGTTCGTATTGCCGCGATCGCTAACGAGAGAAATTTTACTCAGGATGACATCGTCGTTCTGGAAGGGTTCAGTATCGCCAATTCACCGAGCGATCTGCAAATTGTCCAACCGGTAAATCGGCAGCACACGTTGATGCTGGACGTGCTGGCTAACGATTCGTCGCACGTTACCCTGACTGGCTTAGACGATCCGCAATTCGGTACCGCGGTGATCGAATCGGGCAAAATTCGATACACCTCCGCTGCCAACTTCATCGGTGTCGATCGCTTCAGCTACACGGTCGCTGACACCGAAACCGGTGAGACATCGACCGAGATAGTTTCCGTTGCGATCACGGGTGGCAACCATGACCAAGATGCTGTTCTTGCTCAAGGATTGATTGACAACGAATCGGTCACCGCGATTCGTCGCGATCCAGTTGCCCATGACGAAAACTTTTTACCGATTCCTTACAGGGTCGCGCAAAACAGCGTACTGACCGTCGATGGATTGTCACATACCGGCTTGCTAAACAACGACAGTGTCACTGGCTTGCCAGTCGAAGATGGTTCGGTCGTTGGCTTGGCGACGCCACCCAACCACGGTTCACTTCAGCTCAACCCCGACGGCACCTTCACCTACATTCCCGATTTCGGTTACGTCGGCAGTGATCAATTTCGTTACACCATTTTTGACGGATTGCGAACAGACACGGCGGTCGCGATAGTGGAAACATTGGCGGACGCGCGTGCGGTCGTCAGTGCCAATTTAGAAACTCTGATGTTGCAGTTTCGCAACTTTCACTCTGCTTTCACCGAATTGCCAGCCGACCGTGTCGCCGCAGCCGATCCGACTCAAGCAGGCGTTCCTCGATTGAGTTGGCGAGTCCACTTGTTGCCGTTCCTTGGCTATCACGAACTGTACAGTCAGTTTCATTTGGATGAACCCTGGGATTCAGCGCACAATCTACCGTTGGCATCGGCGATGCCGGAAATCTTTGGTGATGGATTGAGTGTTGGCGAAACGACGACGCGAATTCAAGCGTTGACTTCGTCGCCATTTCGTACAATTGACAATCCGATTGGCCCCGTGGGTTTGCGCAACGACGGAATTGCGACTAAGTTCCGTGACGTATTGGACGGGCTCAGCAACTCTATTTTGCTGGTGCAAACTTCCGCCGACCGAGCCGTTCCTTGGACCGCTCCGCAGGACGCCGTGTTTGACTATTCCGATCCGCTTTCGACGCTCGGAACATTAGATCCCCAAGGAATCTTGGTCGGAATGTTTGACGGCACGGTCGCCGATTTGCCGGCGGATCTGTCGGAGGAAGCGTTTGTTGCGTTATCAACACGTGCCGACAAAGACAACGAGTCGATCAACTTTGATGCCATCTTGCGGGTACAAGATGCCGATGCATGGGATCAAAACGGTGCGCGGCAAGATGAAAATCTGACTCAGATCGGCCTTGGGCTTCAAAACTGGCATTCAGCGTACAACAGCCTTCCTCCCAATCCCGGAACTCCGCGACAAGCCGACGGACAATTCCGCTTTAGTTGGCGTGTTTATCTGCTGCCGTTCATTGAGCATCAATCGCTGCACGAGCAGTTTGACTTTTACCAACCCTGGGATAGCCCGCACAACCTTTCGTTGCTGGACAAGATGCCGGACATTTTCCGCAGCACTGGTGACTCGCCAGACTCGTTCATTACTCGCGTTCAAATGGTCATGGGCCCGGGCGCTGCTTATGACGTTGACGACACGGGCCTTGTCGTTGCATCAAGATTCAGCGACTTTGCCGACGGTCTTGAGAACACGCTAATGGTCGTTGAAACGGGGCCTGAACGAGCGGCTTTGTGGACCCGTCCCGATGAATTCGATTTTGACCCGGCGGACCCGGTTGCAAGTTTAGGCAGTCTGCCCGATGGATTCTTTCGTGCGATCAAGGCCGATGGGCAAGTGGTCAGATTGCCGGCCGACATCGAACCCGAACAATTCGCTGCCATGCTGACTCGCGATGCGACCGAGCACTACGCGACCGACGCGGTTCCACTTCAGGAATATGTGCCGCTGGACAGTCTTACTCGAAAACATCGCGACCTGAACGGGGCTGAGTTCAGTTCGGAACAAGCAAACAAATTTAAGGTCGTAGGGTTGGGCTTTCACAATTATCGAAGTGCCTTTCGACAATTGCCGATCATGGACGACCCCGCGTTTTATGATGCCGACGGAAAACCTTTCCTCAGTTGGCGTGTTCACCTGCTGCCGTTTATCGGGTTCCCACTTTTGTATCAGCAGTTCGATCTCCAGGAACCTTGGGACAGCCCAAACAACCTGCCGTTGATGCAGTCCATGCCTGATGTGTTCCGCGATTCGGATTCTGCGTGGGACAGCACAACGACTCGAATTCAATTGTTCGTCGATGGTGGAACACCCGAAAACGGATTTCGCGATGGCGCGTTGTTCAGATCGACTCGCACACGCATCGACTTTCGCGATGTTCTTGATGGGCTCTCGAACACAGTGCTCGCTGTCCAGGCCGGGAAAGATGTTGCCGTCCCTTGGACGAAACCTGCTGACATCACCTTCGATCCGCAAGATCCGTATTCGGGTCTCGGCGATATCGGCGACAGATTGCCTGTCCTGTTCGCAGACGGTGGTACTAGCTGGTTACCGATCATTCCTGATCAGCAACTCGCGAACCTGATTCGTCCAAATGATAGGAATGGATTGGCCGCCGAACAACTTGTTCTGAAAGCAAACGAAACGGTCCTGCTCGAATCGAGTGGCGCGATCACGTTCAGCGCCGAGTTTTACGATCGAGAACGAAGTTGGTCAACGTTCCCTACTTTTGAAACTCGCACGGTGGACGTTGTTGCCGCCGACCCATCGTTGGTCGAAGTCTTCCCAAAGCAACTCACCTTCACAGTCAACGATTTAGAAATCCCGCGTCACATCACGGTCCGAGCGATCGATGACGGATCCGTTGATGGCCCGCGCAACACGACCATCACAATCGATGGACAAGTAATTGAGGTCACCATCGTTGACGATGAAAACGGAACCGCAGGCCAAGAGTACGGTGACGCGCCGCTTCCCTACCCAGGATCAGCAAACCACTTGCCGACCGGGCCAAGATTGGGGCTTGTCCGTGACGTCGAATCCGGTACCCAACGCAGTGAAGACGCGGATGGTGACGGAGCGGACGAGGATGGAGTGTTGTTTGGTATCGTCAGCCCGGCAAACAGTGTCGCGGCCGTCAATATCAACGTGCAAAATTCTGCGGATGCTTTTATCGATGCCTGGGTCGATTTCAATGCAGACGGTGACTGGGACGATTTGGGCGAGCAGATCATGGCCAGCACACCGGTGACACGCGGATTGCAAACGCTGAACTACGACGTCCCCTCCGATGCAGGTGTTGGTCAGACGTTCGCACGAATTCGCATCAGCAGCAGCGGTGGACTAAGTCCGTCGGATTCAGCCCAAGACGGCGAAGTGGAAGATTACGCGATCGCGATCGGATCTGACCCTGCGGGCATCGGCAGTACCAACATCAACGCGGGTCAGCCATCGCGTTCGGAATTGTCTTCCGTTGAAGTCCAATTCGATTCACTGGTTCCGGTTTCAGCAGACGATTTCATATTGCGAAACACCGACACCGACGAAATCGTGACTGGCATCTTAGTCGCCGTCGATGGATCGAGCGGTCGGACAGTGGCAACGCTAACCTTCACCGGCGGTAATTCCGTGATCTCCGGTCCCGAACCGTCGATGCCGCCAACACTTGCCGATGGGCATTACACGCTCCGCTATTTGCCAAGCGAAACACCAGGCAACACGCAACCCATTGACAGCTTTTACCGCAAGTTTGGTGACACCGACGCTGACGGATCCGTTGGCTTATCCGATTTCGCCAGCTTCCGAACCGCATTTGGCTCGTCCATCGACGAAGACGAATTCGACGCCAGCCTGGACAGCAACCGCGACGGCCAAGTTTCGCTAAGCGACTTCGCCGCCTTCAGAAGCTCGTTCGGTCAATAGCGATCGCAGTGATCGCTTGGTTACGAAGTTGCCCTCTGGACCAGAAAAGGTGTCAGGTACCAAAAAGTGAGAATAGGTAATTCGGGGATCTCCCAAACAGCCAAAACGGTACCTGACACCTTTGTCTTGTCTGGAACTAAGTAGCATGGCCCCCGGGCCGTGTTTTCCATCCGCACGGCCCAGGGGGCCATGCTACATACAGATGCGAACGTTATTGCTTTTCCGTCGTCAGCGTTCTGGAAGGCCACGTGAAAAAAGTAGCATGGGCCCCCGGCCCGTGATGCGATCCCTTGATGATCAACTGGGACGCTTCACGCGGGGTCGACGCTTCACGCGGGGTCAGACTCGGGTTTCGGGGTTGACGGCAACAACGGAGATGGAAATACTGCGGTTGCTTGGGTTCCACATCCCTTTTCCTGGCTTTGCTGATGCCTCGTTTTCCACGATTGCAGTACGAGAATGCGATTTACCACATCGTTGCCCGAGGTGATGGACGACGAAAGTTGTTTCACGACCAGGGACACTATGATCGATTCACCAAGGGGCTTGTCGATGAAGTGGATCGAAGCGGTTGGGTCGTTGTCGCCTTTTGTTGGATGCCAAACCATATTCATGCATTGATCAAGACTCCCCAACCGAATCTCTGTCGGGGCATGCAGCACTGGCTCTCCGGCTACGCCAATTGGTACGCCAAGCGGAACCGCCGAACGGGCCACTTGTTCCAAGGTCGGTACAAGGCTTTTCCCGTGGAGGACGAGGGGTACTACTGGAACCTGAGTCGATACATTCACCTGAATCCCTGCAACGGTGGCAAACCGCTGGCGGAATCGCCCGAGGAGTATCGCAACAGCAGTTATCGGGGTTACGCGAGAAAAAGTTGTCAAGTCGATTGGATTGCCTACGACGACCACCATCGCTATTGGAGCGGACTCAATGGAGGCAAAGATCCCTCGACCGCGTATCGCAAGTACGTGAAAGAGGGGCTGCTGAATCCGCCCGATCCAAGCGTCGATCGGTTGAAGAATTGGGTTTATGGCGGCGAAGACTTTCTCAAGCGGATGCTGCATTTGGCTTCGAGCGAAGAGGACTCGAAGCACAGTCGCCGAGTGCGACGGTCATCCGTGGTCACGCCCGATGCAGTCTTGAACGCGACGGCGCAGGAGTATGGAGTCTCACCGGAGGAATACTGCGGTTTCCGCAGCGGAGCGGGCGGACGCGACGTGGCGGCCTACCTTTGTCGACGATACACCTCGGCCACGCTGGCGGAGCTATCGGTCCGATTCGGACTGGGCCACCCAGACAGTTCATCTGACATGGTTAAGCGAGCCAAGAAGCTGATCGAATCAAATTCAGCGATCAAGAATCGGGTGAAGCGAATTGAAAAGCGATTGTCCTTGAAACCCGAAACCCGAGTCTGACCCCGTGCGAAGCACCCTCCCATTTGATGGCGCTAGAAATAACCACGGATGGCTTTCGCGGGACCACGGATGAGGCGCGTAGGGGCATGCCCATCCGTGGTCCCGCGAAAGCCATCCGTGGTTAAACAGTGCCTAATCCGCGTCGGCCATGGCCGCCAACTGCACCGTCGTCCTGCCATGCTCTTTTTCTAGGTACGAGACAAAACAAATGGGTCAAACCTCTTTGTTTTATAGAGCGGTCCGCGACTACTGCCACGAGCAAACGATCATGTGCATCATCGAACTAAACAGTTACGAAGTCGCCGGTTACCGAGGAATGAATGTTGGAGCCACCGAGGTTGCGAATTGACGGACTGGCGGTAACGCGACGCCTCTCTTGCCGGCTTCGAATCGTAAGGCTCGTTCAAAGTACAAAAATGGCAGCGATGGGTTTCGCCGGATGGCGTATCGCTCGATCCCGACAACCAGCTTGATGTCCAATTTGCCTTCGCGGACTTGTTTGACCACAAACTTCAAATACGCACGCTGATCCAACGCCGTCGCTCGCAGCCGATTGACCAACTGTTCTTCCAGGGTCGCAAGCGGATCGCGGCTGGCCGAGAGTGTTCGCCCTGGAGTGATCTGTGCAGATGCGGATTGCGTGGACACTAGGACCGCAAGCACCCCAGCAAAAGCGATTGCAGACGATCGAATGCAGAGGTTGACGATCGCCCTTCCGGCCATGGTTTCATGTTTGGGTAAATAGCTCATTCCAAAGAAGTAACAATTCACGTAGCGCCTTGGCAAGATGATTTTTCGCAATATCCAAAAATCCAGGGTGCAGGCACGCGAGTCGGCAAACATTTATTTAGGCCGTAGTGAGTGGAGCGAGTGACGGCGTTTTGCAGCCCTGCCGTAACTCGCTCCACTCGCTACGGCCTACGAACCTTGACAGGAAAAGCCCGGTGACCGAGCACACCTTTTTTTGTCGTTAATTTTTTTGTCTAAATTGATCCCCGATTCCGCGAAACGAGGAGTTGCTGCGTGTGGGGTTTTTAACCTGAAAATCTATCCCGATCCGGATGGAGATTTAGACAAAAAAATTGAAGACAAAAAAATTTGTAGAGTTTGATTTGATCGCGCGGTTTGGTGGTGGTGGTGGTTGTGGGAGCCAAGGGGCATTGAGAGAAATTTCGAATCATTTCTCTTTCGTTTTGGTTGACGAGGATTCGAAACGGCAAAAAGCTCGAGCCGTCTTTGACGATGGCTCGAGCTGTTCGCGGGGCAAGGGTGTTTTTCCGACGCGCGTGTGTCGGACTACCGCTTGCCAAGCCTCCGCCCAGGAGAATTGGTGTGCTGGGGGCAGTGAGCCTGTCCCAGCATTGGTTTTGAAAAGCCTAGTTCGCTTGGATCGCTCTCCGGCGAACAGGAGCGGGAGCACCGCTGACCGTTGGCTCGTTTTCGTAGATAATCGGCATCACTTCACCTGTGTTGCCAAAGTCATCCATCGAATCGGGAAGACTGTCCAGTGATGGTATCGCTGGCGATTGCATCGGAGCGGTTGGTGGCACCGATTCGATGTCTCGCATTTGCGGTGCCGGTGATTGAAGTTCCATCGTCGAATCACCCATTTCGCTAAGCGGCATGTCGGCAGGAATATCAACCGGACCGCGGAACGTTTGAATTCCTGATCCCATTGGATCCATCGCTGGTGTTGGCAATGCAATGTCGGACGGTGGCATCATTTGGCCGGCGGATAGCGACGTGTCGCTGATGTAGTTTGCGGCCGAGTTTGCGTCGGCGACGGGACCGCGACGAACCACGCCGGGACGAGTCACGCCGTATTGCTTTTTCTTTCCAGCACTACGTTCGCGGGCTCGTTCCAGTGCGTCCCAGTATGCCTTCTTGTTCCAGGTGCCTTCGCGGAGCGTGATGTTGCTGTTCGCCAACATCGTGCCCTTCAAGTAATCAACGTAGTTAAGCGACTTGTTGTATTCCGATAGTGCCCGGTAGTAGTTGATTTGTGCATCGGCACGACGTTGTTGGCTTTGCAGCACGACGTTGACTGGACTGCGACCGCCCTTGAATTCGGCAAGACGTGCTTCGACTTCGACTTCGGAAGCCTGCCAAGCCTGTGCGTTGGTTTGAACGGATTGGTAGTGAATTTCCACTTTGTTGTACGCATCGGAGAGTTGGCTGACCAACAGTCGTTCGGTTTCTTGCAGGAAGCCTTCGATTTGGCGAAGACGTAGTTGCGATCCACGGATGCGAGCACGTTCGCGGCGGCTGCCGATTGCGTTGGGTGTGATTTCCAATCGGATTTCGCCTTCTTGGTAATCGCCACCGGTCAGTTCACCCAATGCACTGCTGCCGATACCGGGTGCAGGCACATCGCTGCCACCGGGAGGGCCCAAGGTGTCGCCGACGCCGACCCAACGGTACAGCAGCGACAGGTTTACGTCGGGCAGGATTTGGTTCTTGGCCGAGATCAGTTCCAGTTCGCGTTGCTTGACCGTTGTTTTGATACGGCGAAGTTCGGGGCTGAGGTACAACATTTGCGAAACAATTTCGTCCCAATCGAATTGCAAACGGGCGAGCGTGGGTTCTTCGATCGGTCGAATCAGTCGTCCGTCGGTGGCAGAAAGGCCCATCATTTCGCGAAGGTCACGTTCGTGGCCGTAAACGCCGCGTGTGTCACCACCTAAGTTTGATCCAGCGAGTGCTCGCTCTAGCTGACCACGAAAAGTGTAGTATTGTCCGTCGGCTTGAGCGACTTCTTGCGTTGTGCCGGTACCGTTGTCCAGGTTCAATCGAGCGAAGTTGGCGGTTGCGATCGCACTGTTACGACCGATGATCGTGGTCGAAACATTGCGGTAAGCGACATACAGATCCCAGTATTTGTTTTCAACATCACGGACCAGGTTTCGTACTTGAATTTCAAAGTCGGTGATCGCCAAGTCTTCGTTCAGGCTGGCGAGAACGACGGGAATACGATTGACCAGCGTTCCGCGATTTCGCATCAGCGGGTGTTGAACCTGTGCTTCGATGACTGCGGTGTAATCGCTGGCGTTGACTCGCAATCCGCCGACGTCAGTGGTTGGCGAGTTGTTACGCCCGTAGATGATTTGTTCTCGCAATGTCACAACGCCGCCGGTTGCAATTCGTTTGCTAAGGGCCGCTTGTTGAGTGACGTTGTCGGCTTCGTTGATCGATCGGGTGACGGCACTGTTGGGTGCGTTGGCGGGACGATCGGTGTTGGTGTAGTTCAGGAACGTGCTGGCTTGTGCATCGAATTCGGAAAGCGCGTCTTCGACGCCGCCGATTTGGTTGGCACGTAAAACGCCACGCGGTAGCACTCGGTTTCCGTTTCCATCGACGGTCAGCGGAACTGATTGGGTCGTCGATTGGTTGATTGCGATGTCGTAGATGCTGCCGACTTGTTCCACCGAAGCACTGGTGAATTGAGCGGCGACGTTTTGACGTGTTTCAGCGTTGCCGCTGGTGGTGACAAAAAACTTCGCGTTTTGCAATGCGATCGAAACGCATTCTTCGACCGACAAATCCCAGAATTGATACTCGTGATTACCGATTGTCAGCGGTTCGTATGCCTCGGTGGTTTCGGGCAACGATTCGACATCGACGTCAGGATATTCGATTTGAGTCGCGGTATTCAGATAGTACTGAAGATCGGGCGATTCGTTCAAAAAGAACGGCTGCGTCGGCGTGCAACCGGTCGCCATAAAGACGGCCAGTGCAAGCTGAAGGATAGCAATTTTTTTAGTAAACGAGCGATTCATGCTCTAGGCTTCCGGGGTCGTGCCGCCGTGAAACACATCCATCAATGAACGCACCATGCGATCATGATCGGTGTGAAACCGTACGGGTCGAGTGTGGAAGCCCCCCAACGAATTTTCCCGTTTGTTTTGTCAGAGCCCACCGCTCGTGTCGGAGCCTGTGAGCTCAAACGCGACAAATCAAACGAGGAAACCTCGCCCACAGGACTTATCGGACACTCACATGTCAAACTTTGACGATTCGGCAAGAAATTCCGAAAAGATGAATCGTAGCACGGTGGTCTCTATCGTGAATTGCTGAGCGCATCCTACGGTTTGTAACCCGCATAGGCTGTGAATAAATGAGTAATCCCAAAACCTGTACTTCAACTTTTCTTAAACCTCAACTCTCACGGCGAAAGTTTAGGTTGAAGTTCAAGTTTACGTTTGAGAATGAAAAAACTTCACGGCCTAGCACCGTTGGAGTCCAGGCTTCAGCCGCTTGAGCACTTAATAGACCGCCGAGATCATAAGCTTCCAAAGCCTTGACTCCAGCAAACACCGCCATGCTTCCGCAAACCGTAAGGTGCGCTCGAATTGCTCGGACAACGGCAGGGACCGCCGTGCCACTGTCACTAGGCCGTGTGAATCGCTCGATTGTCTACGTCCATCGCAGCTTCGTGGATCGCTTCGGAAAGAGTCGGGTGGGCGTGGCAGGTGCGAGCGATGTCTTCGCTGCTGGCACCAAATTCCATCGCGGCGGCGGCTTCGGCGATTAGATCACCCGCTCGGACGCCGATGATGTGAACGCCTAGAACTCGATCGTTTGACGCATCGGCCAAAATCTTGACCTTGCCTTCGGTTTCACCCAACGTGCGAGCTCGACCGTTCGCACCAAACGGGCAGACACCCTTCACGTATTCGATCCCCACTTCTTTCAGCTCTTCTTCGGTTTTGCCCACCGACGCGATTTCGGGGTGAGTGTAAACGACCGCCGGAATGACGTCGTAGTTGATGTGGCTATGGATTCCAGACATTCGTTCCACGCAAACGATCGCTTCTTCCATTGCCTTGTGAGCCAACATCGCTCCGCCGATGCAATCGCCGATCGCGTAAACGCTTTCGACCGACGTTTCAAATTCTTCACCGACCGAGATGAACCCTCGTGCGTCGGTTTCCAGTCCGATCGATTCCAGGCCAAGGTCCGATGTTGCCGGTGTTCGGCCTGTCGCCAGCAGCACACGATCGCACTCGATCGGGTCGCCGTCCTTAATCGCGACGATGCATTGATCACCTTTTCGCTTTGCCGATTCAACAAAGGTGCTGGTGCGAAAATCGATGCCCTGTTTTTTGAAGGTCCGGTGAGCCATGTTCGCAAGTTCACCGTCGATTCCGGGAAGAATCCGATCCATCGCTTCCAGGGTGATGACTTCGCTACCCAGCCGATTCCAAACGCTGCCCAATTCCAAACCGATGTAACCGCCGCCGATGACGACCAAACGTTTTGGAATATCGGGGAAACCCAATGCGGTGGTTGAATTGCCGATTCGCTCGCCGTCTTCTTCGACGCTGCGTAATTTTGCGGGGACGCTGCCCGAACAGATCAAAACCTGATCGGCTTCGATTTGAACATTATCTTTCCCTTCCACTGAAACGGTTCCGACGTCGCGAAATTTGCCGCGGCCTCGATATCCGGTGACGCCTTTCTTTTTGAACAGCATGTCGATGCCGCCGGTCAGCGTGTCAACGATCTGCGATTTCCGCTTCATCATCGCCTGCAGGTCTAATTTGACGTCGCTAACGTTGATCCCGTGCGATGACATCCCATGTTTGGCTTCGTGATACAGATGGCTTGATTCCAAAAGTGCCTTGCTGGGAATGCAACCGACTCGCAAGCAGGTTCCGCCGAATTGGTCGTTTTCGTCGATGCAGGCGACATCGATGCCAAGCTGGGCTGCTCGGATCGCAGCAACGTAACCGGCGGGACCGCCGCCCAGGACAACGAGTTCGTGACGCTTAGTGTTCATTCGGATGGATTGCGGTTTTGAGGCGTAAATGGTCAATCGGTGTAGTGTGGCTTATGATCTGACCAACGAAAAGGCATCTGGGCATCGAAAAGGTCCGGCCGTTTGGATTGAACCCCTTGGATTGAATCTTGTTGACGAAGATACTCGTTCCAATGCCAGACGATGGTGTTGGAAAGCTTTTCCTTTGACTTGCGGGCGGCTTTGCAAACGTGCGGGGGGATGCCCAACGCCGTGAAGAGTTTTGGTCCCGGAAAACACGTATTCGTTCGTTTAACCGCGTGGGCATCGCTCTGCGAGTTTGGCTCTGCGAGTTTGGTTCCGCGAGTTTGGTTCCGCGTGAACGCGCGGGGCGATGCCCACGCGGTTAAACAGTTTAGAAACTCTTCACAGCGTGGGGCGATGCCCAACGCGGTTTACTGCCGAGAAACTTTTTTGATTCATTCCCTTCGCAAATTTGCTGGCCCTGTCTTTGCCGCCATATTGTTCTGTTTTGCAGTTCATTTGTTGCTTCAGGAAGCTCGCAGTATTTCCTGGGATGAATTCAAGACAGCTCTGTTGGGTGTTCCGCCGGTTTATCTGGCTTTTGCAGCGTTCTTGATCGCACTGAATTACGGATTGCTGATCAGTTACGACTTGTTGGCCCTGCGTTATATCTGCCGTTCGTTGCCGCTGCGGCGGGTGGCGCTGGTTTCTTTTTTGGGTTACAGCCTTGGAAACAACTTGGGCACACTGATCGCCGCCACGCCGATTCGATTTCGGTTCTACACGCGGTGGGGGCTGTCGGCGAGCCAGATTGTGGTGCTGATTGCGGTGCTGGGTCTGACGTTCTGGAGCGGGCTTTGGTTTTTGGGGGGGCTGGTCTTGGTGGCGGTGCCGATTGAATTGCCTGAACAGGTTTCGTTGCCGTTTGGCACGCGGACGCTGGGGTTCATTCTGCTGTCGCTGGCGGTGGGGTATTTGATCGTTTGCTTTGCTTGGCGGAAGCCCTGGCCGATCGGCAAACTGCATCTGCGTCCTCCCGAACCCGGATTGATGGCGGTTCAGGCTTCGGTGGCCGCGGTCGATCTGCTGATTTCGGCAACGGCGTTGTACTTGGTGTTGCCGGCCGGTGCCGAAGTGCCCTTTGCGATGGTTTTGTCAGCTTATTTGGTCGGAATCGCAATCTCGTTGATCACGCAAGTTCCCGGCGGACTGGGCGTGCTGGAGGTGATTCTGCTGAAACTGTTGAAGGATTCCGTTGGCGATGGCGTGTTGGCTTCGCTGCTGATTTTCCGAACGCTGTATTACCTGCTGCCGTTGCTGTTCGGCATGGCGACGCTGTTGGCCCACGAAATTTACAGCGGGACGGTCCAGGCCCGGGAAGCTTCAGAAGAATCGCTTTAGCGCGGCGGTCGCGGTGATGGATCCCGGCGATGGATCCCGCGGTGGATCCCGCGATGGATGTTGACTGGTCGCGGCCCGCGGATGACTCGATGGGAGACCACGGAGCAACATTGTCCCCGGCTTGCCCGAATGTTGCCAGCATTCGATAGTGTTACAAATCTTGATGCGAAAAATGCGTCAATTTCTCCTGCCCGATTCCAACCCACGAAGTACGAAGATTGCCATGAGTGTTCTGGTCACCCAGCAAGCCCCCGATTTTACAGCTCAAGCCGTCATGCCCGATGGCCAATTCAAAGAGGTCTCGCTCAGCGATTACCGCGACCAATACGTGTTGCTGTTTTTCTGGCCCTTGGACTTCACGTTCGTTTGCCCGACTGAAATCATCGCGTTCAGCGACCGCACCGAAGAGTTTGCAAAGCTAGGCGTTCAAGTCCTTGGCGTTTCAGTCGACAGCCATTTCAGTCACTTGGCCTGGACGCAAACCGATCGCAACAAAGGCGGCATCGGTAAGACGGCTTATCCGTTGGTTTCCGATCTGAATAAACAAATTTCGCGTGACTACGACGTCTTGCTTGACGGTGGCGTTGCCCTGCGTGGATTGTTTTTGATCGACAAGACCGGCATGGTTCGCCATCAAGTCGTCAACGATCTGCCGCTGGGCCGAAGTGTCGATGAAGCACTTCGCATGGTCCAAGCTCTGCAGCACTTTGAACAACACGGCGAAGTTTGCCCGGCGAATTGGCAAGAAGGCAGCCGCACGATCAATCCCGATGTTGATAAGAGCAAAGAGTTCTTCGACGCCGAATATGCGGGCTAGTTATGTGGAACGTAAGCAAAGCCGAAACCGGTCTGGCGACTTGGACCGTCGGCTCGCAATCCATTGAAGTGGATGCGCGAGGTGGCGGTCACGGGATTAAGTTGACCGTGCAACAAGCGGCTATCGTTTCGTTTTGCCCGATCGATGAAGACAAGTTGCCCGAAGCTTGCGAGCAGTACGTGCGTGGTAGCGGATGGCACGTCAACTATTCGCAAGGCGATTCGTCCTACGCGTTGCGATTGTCGTTTGAACCGATCGAAACCACTGACGAGCGATCGGTGATGGAAGTATGCGTTTCGATACAAACCGATTTGCTGGACCTGCATCCTAAATTGGATATCGAAGTCGATTGCGATGACATCGATTCAGTCGTTCCGCATTGTGATTTTGGCGACGATGCCGTGCGCGGCAGCGGCGTGGCACCGATCTCGATCGCAAAACGTTCATCCAGTTCGGCGAGCATTTTGCTGGGGCCACACGATCACCCGTTTACAACCAATCATTCCACTGACATGACATTACGTCTGCGGTTGTTCGGCGACTTTTTGGAAAAAGGCGTGATCCGCAAGGCTCGACCGTGGATCGTTTTCGATTGCGGCAAAACAGCGGACGAAGAGACGGTGCAGCGGACCTGGAAAGAGTTAAGCGATAGTCCGCTGCCGCTGACGCCGTAAGGACATTTGGTCCGGGAAAACACGTGTTAGTTCGTTTAGCCGCGCGGGCATTGCCTGGCCTGACGAAAATCATTGCAACGCAGCAAATTGGGCAAGCTGAACCATGGCAGACAACACAAACTGCAACGCTGGGAAGCATTGTGGCAACGGCACATTTCCCTGATCGCCAGTATGTAGGCCGTAGCGAGCCAAAGCGAGTTACGGCAATGTGCGCAACGCCGTAACTCGCTTTGGCTCGCTACGGCCTACTTTCAAGGGCGTGACAAGTTGACAGCGACACATTTTCATCAGGCAAGGCGTTGCCCGGGCGGTTAAACAGGTTAGAAACCCTCTACGGCGTTGGGTTGAGGTTCCCTGGGAATCCTGCGAGTACTGCTGGCCGTCTTTCAGAACCGGCGATCGACTGCGAAGTCGGCAAGCGTTAGCAGCGACTCTTTTGCTTGGGTTGGTTCCAATTCGTCCAAAGCCGAAATCGCTTCGCGGCGGAATTGTTGAGCCATCGATTCGGTGTAATCTTTTGCGTCGCTGGCTTCTAGCAGCGGACGAATTGCAGGTAACCGTTCTTCGGACGGACCTCGCAAGATCGCGACGATTCGCTCTCGGTTTCTCAACGAAGATGTTTCCAGCAACCGGATCAATGGCAGGGTCATTTTCCCCTGTTCGATATCGGTGCCCAAAGTCTTGCCGACTGTGTCATCATCGCCCCAAAGATCCAGATAGTCGTCCGCGATTTGGAAAGCGATCCCGATCGCATTGCCGAATCGCCCCAAGGCGTCCACTTGCGATTCAGTTCCGCCGGAATGCAACGCACCCAGTTCGCAAGAAACACGGCACAGTTCGGCTGTTTTGCCTCGCAGAATATCGAAGTAGGTTGCTTCGTCGATGTCCAGCGTGTCACGCTGTAACACCTGACGCATTTCGCCTTCGCAGACCAAACGAGCCGCTTCGCCAATCCATTGGCATGCTTCGTTCGATGCCATCGATGCCGCCAAACGAAAACTCTGGGCGAACAAATAATCACCCAGCAAGATGCTGGTGTGGTTGCTCCACTTTGCATTGACGGTCGGTACGTGGCGACGGGTTTCTGCTTCGTCCAACACGTCGTCGTGGATCAACGTCGCAGTGTGAACCATCTCGATGATGGTACCAAGGATCGTGTGCTGTTCGTTGGTTTCGCCGATGCATTGTCCCGACAACAAAATCAACGCCGGCCGCATGCGTTTGCCACCCAACTGGGTTCCATGTCGCAGCAAGTGGCCGATGGCCTCGTAAGGACTTTGAAGCTCGGCGGCGATTCGTTTTTCGATCTCCGCCATCGGTGCTTCGATTGGCCCGTACATCCGGCGAAGCAGTTCGCTTGCACCGCGGATGTCGGAATTCCCAATCTCGGACGAGTTACGACTATCAGAGTTGGAAAAACTACCCATCTGGCGGTGCCCCCGTTTACCGTTGCTGGCACCAGTGCCGTTACTGGCACAGTTTCCGTTGGAGGGACCGTTGGACGATGATCGCCGCTGGATTGGCGAAGATTCGGTAGGATCGTGTCGAGTGATGGAAGTCAAATCCACTTTGAACTCAGTTGGCGTCGTAAGTTTCTGAAATGGGCCAAACTACTTGCTTGCGGCTGGGCAGCCTTCGCAGTGGAATACCCGAATTTCGGTCGCTAGCGTAACAGAATGATCCCGCTTCGTAATCGCTAGGATGTTTGGCGAACAAAATGGCCTGATTTGCCGCCCGATTTCTCCTCCAACCGGACTGGCCCAATCTCAATCGCCCGGTCGATTGACTTTACCATGTCGTAAACGGTCAAAGCGGCCACGGAAACGGCCGTCATCGCCTCCATTTCGACGCCCGTCTTGGCACTGGTCGTCACCGTGGCTCGACAGACCAGAGTTTGAAAATCCGAATCCGCATCGCCAGATTTCCAATCGAATTCGATCGAAACGGCTTCGATGGGGATCGCATGACACAGCGGAATCAGGTGGCTGGTCCATTTGGCACCGGCGATCGCTGCTAGCCGGGCAACGGTTAGCACGTCCCCTTTTTTCGCGCTGCCTTGACGAATCGAGTCGGCTGTTTGGGCCAACATCGTGACTTCGCCGCTAGCGACAGCAACACGGACCGTTGGCGTCTTGGCTGAAACGTCCACCATGTGAGCGTTGCCGGAGGAATCGAAGTGCGACAAGTGAGCGGTTCGTAGAAGTAGGCTGGAACAAGCGGAGCGCAGTTCCGGCAATCCAACACTGGGGCAATGCAATTGCCGGAACTGCGCTCCGCTTGTTCCGGCCTACGCTGCTTCGTCGTCTTAGTATAAACCAAAAAAAAGGCGTCTTCCATCTGCGGGGATGGAAGACGCCAATCGACGAGGCATTTCGGTTGGCTGCGGCCGGGTTGTCGTCCCGAATCCTTTCAGTCTGACAAACTTAAATCGCAGTAACCTATTGAGGTATGTCTGAAGATCTTCTCAGATCTTAGACGAGCTCTTTCTTGGCACCGACAAGAGTTCGCAAGCGTTCGGCCAACAGGTGGGCGTCGAATGGCTTTTTGAACGTTTCGTTGATGCTGCTTCGATCAAAACTCATTGGCTGCCCGTCATCAGGTAGAAGAGCAATCAAGATAATGTCGGTGAAGTCGATGTTTTTGCGCAAGTTTTGGCAAATTTGAACGGCTTCAATCTTCCCAATCGAGAAGTCGACGATAATGCAATCAGGATTGAAGGACTCGGCTTGAATGCCGGCTTCAAAACCACTTGCTGCGACCGCAACCTTGAAAGCTTTCTCAGGCGGCAATTCCCGCTTGAGGTTTTCGATCAAGACTTGGTCTTGGGCGACGATCAGGCACTTTGCCATCGCTTCGTCTTCCAAATCGCCCAAGGGCATACCGTGCTCTTTGAGAAACTTAATCAAGTATTCTCGTGGAATGCGACGATCTTGCGATCCTGGAATTCGGTAACCTTTTAAACGCCCCGAATCGAACCATTTTGACACGGTTCGTGGAGCCACTTTACAGATCTTGGCGACCTGTCCAGTTGTGAAGACCTTCATACTAGGTTCTCCATAACGCCTCGTTTAATTTCCCCTCAGACAATGGTGCGTCGGTAACCATTGCCCTGTCGGCTCGTCATTCACCTCTGCTGGTCGCCAAAGCAATCGGTCCTGATCGATCACTTTCAATTGCCGACGGTGGGTCGCTGGCAATCAATCCATGGCTCATAGTTTTGGTGCTGGGTCAGAGCCAGCCGGTTCGCATCTTGCGACACTTGCCTAGCGGGAATCCTCGCGGTTTTGATGTTAAATATCGAACTCAAACAAGGTAGTTTGAGCGTCGGGGCAGAAGCGGCGATGACTTCGGCGTCCCATGCCCAGCGTTCCAATGCTCAAAACGATCATCAAAAATGACGCTCGCTCGATCGTGGACCGCTCGGCTATGTTCGCCGACGATTCTCGCGGCCGATTTCCTTGCACAGGTCGGTAATGCCGAAAGACACTCCCATCCCGACTCGCAAATCAGCTTGCATTCCCAGAATCCCCCCTGGGTGAACAACAAATCACGACCGCCACCCGTCTGTCACATTATCCTCCCGAAGGAGTTTCAGCGACAAACGCGGCCGAACAGTTCGCTGTCCGAGAGTTATTGTCGAGCAAATCCGGTCCAACTCTTGAGTGTGTTTGATTCGGAATAGTCACTATCAGCGGTTTTCCTAGACGATGCCGGACCACCGCTGCATGCATCGCCGCGTGCTGTAGACCACGCAGCGATGCAAAAAACAATGCTTTCCGCGTTTTTTGGACTCATCCAAAGGCTTCAAATGCGCGCCAAAGTGGAACAGAATCCTGAGAATTTTTTTTCTGCGACATGCGAGATCAGCCACTCGTGGCGTTGCGACCTGCTGAAACCAGAAACTCGAGGGTTGCCGGCGACCTGCCCGTCGCCGCGAAGGGTTTCTAAATTGTTTAACCGCGTGGGCATCGCCCCGCGCGTCCGCGCGGAACCAAACGCGCGGGGCGAAATGTAGCATGGCGGCCCCCCGCCGTGGACTCACCCCGCGCACTGTGGGGCCGCACGACGCGCGGGGCGATGCCCACGCGGCTAAACGAACGAAAACCTGTTTTCCGCGACCAAATCTCTCCACGGCCGGCGACCTGCCCGTAGCTGATCCCGCCAGGGTTCAGTCGAACGTACACTGAAACGCAACACTGAACCACGACGCTGAAACGCAACACTGAACCCTGGCGGGATCAGCTACAATTCGACAATCGCCTCTTACGCGGTGGGTTGTCGCCAAATGGTCTGCTTGACACTGGTTCCGCCGACCATGAAATTAGAGACGCTCCCGGAACGCTGGCACAATTTTATGCCGCACCTTCTAAAACCAATGCGAACGCATCCATGTTGCTGTTAAACTTTGTCGCGCAGGCCAAGCTTCAAAACTCCCAAATGCTCGGCCTCGTTCTAGCGGCCCTGTTCTTTGGTGTCCTGCTAATTTTCTTCTTCGTGTTCGCTCGCTACTTCGGCTTGTGGATCCAGTGCAAGTTGACTCGTGCTGACATCGGGTTGTGGAGTCTGCTTGGAATGACCTTTCGAAAGGTCAACACGCGAACGATCGTACGAAGCAAGATCATGGCGACCCAAGCCGGGTTGATTGACCCTGACATGACCAGCGAAGCACTCGAAGCTCACTACCTGGCTGGCGGCAACGTCCCGCAGGTCATCCGAGCACTGATTGCGGCAAAGAAAGCCAAAACAATTTCGCTGACCTTCCGCGAAGCTTCCGCAATCGACCTGGCCGGGCGCGACGTGTTGGAAGCGGTCAAAACCAGTGTCTATCCAAAGGTGATTGATTGCCCACCACGCGGGGCCGCGAAGCCGTCGCTTGATTCGGTCGCGAAAGACGGAATTCAATTGAAGGTCAAGGCTCGCGTGACCGTTCGCGCCAACCTTCAACAATTGATCGGTGGTGCGACCGAAGAAACCATCATCGCTCGCGTCGGCGAAGGCATCGTCAGTGCGATCGGTTCGGCGGCAAACCACAAGGCGGTACTCGAAAATCCCGACTTGATCAGTAAAGCAGTGCTCGCCAAGCGGCTCGATTCGCAAACCGCGTTCGAGATTGTTTCGATTGACATCGCCGACATTGACGTCGGTGCAAACATCGGTGCCCGGCTGCAAGCAGACCAAGCCGAAGCGGACACGCAAGTCGCTCGGGCCCGAGCCGAAGGAAAGCGTGCCGCCGCGGTCGCCGAAGAACAAGAAAACTTGGCGAAGATTCAAGAAAGCAAAGCCTCGGTTGTCTTGGCTCAAGCCGACGTGCCACGCGCGATGGCGGAAGCGTTCCGCAGCGGCAAACTGCACATCTTGGATTACTACAAACTACAAAACGTCAGCGCGGATACCGAAATGCGAAAATCGCTAGCCGTGACAACGTCCGAGTACAAGGAACCTAGCGATTCAGACAACGCACGGTAAAGAATTGCCCCGAAACAACTTCCCAACTTCCCAACCCGAACGCGTAAGCGAGGGATTTCCAGGTCAAACAAGATCCCTCGCTCACGCGTTCGGGTTGGGATTTTTTGGAATCCAGTCTCCTGCAAATTGGTTTGGGATAATTCCTAATTACGTTCAGATTCCCAGTAGCTGATCTCACCGACACCTTCACTCAACGCTCTGAAAGCCTCCAAATGCCTAACGATCTCGAAGACTTTCTGCGTCGTGCGGCTCAGCGTCGTCAAGCAAAAGCGGCCGATCAAAAACAGGCTCAGCAACCCGTCCGTCCTGTCCGGCCGCAGTATTCCAACAGCCGTACCGAACGTCTTGCTAGACCAGTTGAGGAACCCGATCCTGTCCTGATGGCCGAGATTGTCGATGAGGATGCCGAATCGCATTCGCGTCAAATCCAACGCTTGGAAGACCAGCGCCGAAGCATCGAAGAAGCTAAAAAGGTCGCCCGCAGGCTGGAAGAGGAAACGGCGAAGAAGCAAAAGAAATCCGCTCAGAAAGATTCCAGCGAGTCGTCGATTCCTCAATCGACCGGACACCCGATCGCAGATCTGCTGGCCAACTTTCGCCGTCCCGGTGGGATTCAACAGGCCATCTTAATGCGAGAAATTCTCGATCGCCCCGAACATCGCTGGCCTGACTGAGTGACTGGCTGGATTTGCTCTGTCGTTGTCTTGGTCGCGGCTTTGATCGTGTTGCGATCCCAAAAGAAACGGGCTGAACAGCTCGCCGTCGATACGCGTCGCCAGATCAACGACGCTGTTTCCGCAGCAGCAAAGTGGCGGGAAAAAGCATCGCAGATCGACGCAGCCGTCGAACAATTGCGACATGGTGTGGTCTTGCTTTCGAACAAGAACAAAATCGTGGTCTTAAACTCGGCAGCCAGCTATCTGTTGAACCTGGGCGACAAGGTCGACTTGAAAGATCAATCCTTTGTCGACCTGATCCGTTTCCCTGAAATGAATCAAGCCATTGCCGCTGCCAAGAATGGCCAAGGCGTTCAGAAGGTTAGCGTGGAAGTGCCAATCGACGGCGGAGTACGGTCGGTGAAAGCACGGGTGACCAAAATCGAAACGCCCGATTCCGATCGCTTGCTGGTGTCGTTGCAGGACGAAACCGAATCGATGCTGTTGGATCAAATGCGGCGAGAATTTGTCGCCAACACCTCGCACGAATTAAAAACACCGCTGGCCGCAATCAAAGGCTACGCCGAGACCGTCGAATTGGCGATCAATGACGATCCCGACGCGGCTCAACACTTCATGCGGCAAATCAACGTCGAATGCCTGCGACTGGAACACCTGATCGAAGACATGATGCAACTCGCTCGTGCTCAATCAGACAATCCATCGCTAACGATTTCAGAGATTCGCTTGTCGGACGTGATCGAACAATCGCTTGCATCAAATCGTCCGGTCGCCATCACAAAATCAATCGACCTGAGTTTTAGTTGTGAAGCTCAGCAGGGTGAAGTCGGGCATAAGTCCGCCATTGTCCGGGCCGATGCCGAGGCGACATTAACGATCATCAACAACCTGATCAGCAACGCCATTCGCTACACACCCAACGGCGGCAAGGTCACCGTCGGCATTCGTGACGCCGATCAGTTTTACTCAGTCTACGTTGACGATACCGGTGTCGGAATTTCACCGTCGGATCAGAAGCGTGTCTTTGAACGTTTCTATCGAGTCAAAGGGATCCGGGTGTACGAGGAATCGCCTGATGGAAATGAACCCAACACTGAATTGAATTCCGAATTAGAAACTCAACGCGGAACCGGCATCGGTTTGTCCATTGTCAAACAATTAACAAAGTCGCTCGGAGGCAAAGTTCATCTCAGCAGCGCACCAGGCGTCGGATCCCGATTCGAAGTCCTGTTACCCAAAGCCTAAAAACGTAGGCCGTAGCGAGCCTAAGCGAGTTACGGCAATGGCCAAGGAGGCGCGAGGATGCCGTAACTCGCTTAGGCTCGCTACGGCCTACGTCTTTAACATCAATGTCGGATTTGACCGTTACCTCGGACGATGTACTTGTACGTTGTCAATTCTCGCATGCCGCATGGGCCGCGAGCGTGAAACTTGTCGGTGGAGATTCCGATCTCGGCACCCAATCCAAAAACGCCGCCATCATTGAAACGCGTACTGGCATTGATCATCACCGCGCTACTATCCACCATCGAAGTAAACGTCTCCGCCGCCTGCATGTTGCCGGTCACGATCGCATCGGTGTGATGCGAACCATATCGGTTGATATGCTCGGCCGCTTTTTGAACCGAATCTACGATCGCAACGCTGATTTTAGGGCCCAAGTATTCGCTGCCCCAATCGGCTTCGGTTGCTTTGGCGGCACCGGTTAAATGTTTCATGGCCGCATCGTCCGCGACGATTTCAATGCTGTGGCTTGCTAGTTTTTCAGCGATGGCGGGCAACGCCGACGCCGCAATGTCTTTGTGAATCAACAGCGATTCACAAGCGTTGCAAACGCCCATACGCTGGCATTTTGCGTTCTCGATAATCGTCGCCGCCATTTCGACATCGGCGTCTGCATCAACATAGACATGACAATTGCCGTCGTAATGCTTAATGACGGGCATGGTCGCGTCTTTGGCAACGCGGCGAATCAGGCCTTCGCCACCGCGAGGAATCGTGACGTCGATCAACTCGTTTAGCTTCAGGAATTCCCCCACAGCTTCGCGATCAGTCGTGGCAACCAACTGAACTGCCCCCTCAGGAATGCCAACTTCTTGGCCACATTGATTCAGGATATCCACGATCGCTTTACTGCTATGGATCGCCTCTTTTCCACCACGCAGGATCACAGCATTGCCGCTTTTGACACAGATTGCCGCAGCATCGGCGGTAACGTTGGGGCGGCTTTCGTAGATAAAGAAGACGACGCCCAGCGGAACACGCTTTTTTAGAATTTGCAGACCACCGGGACGAGTGAACCCGTCCAGGACTTCGCCCACGGGATCGGGCAAGGCGGCGATTTCTGTTAGCCCCGACGCGATCGCGTCCACTCGATCGGCATCCAAACGCAGGCGATCGATCATCGCGTCGGTCAGACCGTAATCGGGTGCGGCTGCAAGGTCTTTTTTATTCGCTTCGATAATCGCCGGAACCGATTGGCGAAGTCGCTCGGCCGACATCACCAGCCATTTGTTTTTGACCTCGGTGTCCAATGTCGCTAGTTGATACGACGCGGCCCGCGCGGCTTCAGCCGTGTTTAAACAGTATGCGGGCAGATCATCGGTTAAGTTCGTGGAAGTCATAGTTCTGCTAGGGTTTTCATTCGGTTGGGCAAACTTCAGCCAAGATTCTCAGGCGGCGATGGTGATACGTCAACGCTGCACATTCACCAGGGGCGTTGACGCCGGGCTTGGATCTGCGAAACTTCGTGCTCTTAGGGACATTGTTCCAAGACATGCGGCCGTGGCGGAATTGGCAGACGCGCCAGACTAAGGATCTGGTGCCCGTTTTAGGGCGTGGAGGTTCAAGTCCTCTCGGCCGCATCTGGACCCTCTCTACAGGGCACCTTTTTGCCCTCTCGCGCTCTTCGCGGGGAACAAAATGCCTCTTTGGAACGTCGAACTGATGACGTTTTGCCAGAATAATTGCCACAAAAGTGGGTTTTGGTAAACAATATCGGTTGTGCGGAATTTATTCGTCTTACCGCTTTTAGCGCGTCGATAAGTCACCTGATGAGTCTCGTTCTGGTCTCCAGAACCAAGTTTCGCCGATTGTTTCACCGACACGTTTTCAAAGATTCACGATGCCTGCACGACCCGGTCGTTCACTCGATAACCGTCAATCTCCGAATCACCAATCACTTCGCGGACGGATTAGTCGCCTGCTTGGCGGCGGTACGAAATCCGGTTTGAAAGCTCCAGCGGATGCCAAACGTGGCCGCTTGCTGCTGGAATCTTTGGAACAACGGCAATTGATGGCCGGTGATATGGACTTGCTCTTCACCGATGCAAATCCCGCAGCAAATCCCGCGACGTTGTCCAACGATTCGAGCAACACGTTGCAGGTTGCCAGTGCCGCCGAAGGCGAAGCAGCGCCGGATTTGGTGCAGTTTGCCAGAGACTTGGCTGCTGCGGGCGTTGATTTCTACGGTGCCGATTGGTGTCCCGCATGCACTCAACAGAAAGAATTGTTCAGCGACGGACGCGACGATCTGCCTTTCATCGAGGTCACCAATCCTGACCAAACGTTTAATTCGATCGCGACTTCACAAGGGATTACTCAGATTCCGACCTGGGATTTCCCATCGGGCCAAAGGCTGACCGGCGTTCAAACGCTGGAGGCGCTCAGTACCGCGTCAGGCGTTCCGATTCCCGTTTCGGATCAGCCATCCATTGATCCGATCGGCGATTTGACCGTCCGTACCGGCAGCCCGCTGCATGTGCCGATCGACGCATACGATCCAGGCGACGGGCCACTGACGACGACAGTCACCGTGGCCGATCCATCGTTGTTGACGGCGACCGTTCTGACCGGCAATCGATCGCTACGGCTGGATTTGGCTGGGTATGGCGACATGGTCTTTGAACTGTTTGAACAGCGTGCGCCCCGCGCGGCAGGACGCGTTGCTGACCTTGCCGATGAAGGATTTTACGACGGGATCATTTTCCACCGAGTCGTTGATGACTTTGTGATCCAGGCTGGCGACCCGACGGGAACCGGAACAGGTGGTTCCACCCGAGGCGATTTTGATGACGACTTCCATCCAGACTTGCAACACAACACCGAAGGCGTGCTGTCGTTTGCCAAGTCGTCGGACGACACCAACGACTCGCAGTTCTTTATTACCGAAGTCCCCACACGGTTCCTGGACTTCAATCACTCTGTGTTTGGGCAATTGGTCGAAGGCTTTGATGTTCGCGAAGCGATCAGCGAAACCGAAGTTGACAATTCATCCAGCAATCGCCCCACCAACACGGTGACCATTGATTCAGCAAGCATTTTCAACGACACAGAAAACTCTGTCGTCATGCTTAGGCCGGTTGGCAACGCGACTGGAACGACAACCGTCACCTTCACGGTGACCGATGCCGACGGCAATACCTTTTCAGAAACCGTGACGGTAACCGTTGAAGCTGACAATGCGAACAGCCAACCGTTCTTGAACGAAATCACCAATCCTGCCGCCGTCGCTGCCGGACAGACCGCTCAGTTGCAGTTGTCCAGCATCGATGTCGAAGGCGATGCGGTGACCTACTTTGCATCCACCAGCAGCACCAATGTATCGGCGTCCGTCGACGCGACGACTGGCTTAGTCACCGTCACGCCGGTTGATGGTTTCACCGGAACAGCCAATGTCAATGTTGGCGTCCGTCCCGGTCCTGGGGTAACAGGAAACGGGTCCGGTGATTCTGACAATCAATCGGTTCCGTTCGTTTTCGAAACTCAAACGACCACGACCGCACCAACCAGCGTCGATTTGTTGGCGACCAGCGATACCGGTTCTAGCAACACGGATAATATCACCAACGCCGGATCGCTCAGTTTTCTTGTTTCCGGCGTCGTCGATGGCCAAACGGTAGAACTTGTTGACACCAACACCGGCAGCGTCATCGGAACGGGTAACGCCACCGGTCAAACAATCACCATCACGACCAACAACATCGCAACGCTAGGCGATGGCACCTATCCGATCGCGGCAAGATCAGCCGTCGGCAATGACGTCAGCAATTTGTCGCCTTCGATCGCGGTGACCTACGACGACACTCAGCCCGCGTCGGTCATTAGCAGTGCCGCCCGAACGGGTAATGTCGGACGAGCGTTCGTCACCGACTTGATCAGCGTGGAAGAAGGCAGCGGTTTAGTCTATTCGTTCACCGCCGCACCGACCGGTGCAACCATCGACGCGACTTCCGGCGTCATTCAATGGACCCCCACGGCGGCTCAACTGGGCAGCAATTCGTTTACGCTTTCGTTGACCGATGCTGCAGGAAATACTCGAACTGAAACGTTCGATGTTGCCGTTGCCGGTACGCCGCTGGCGGAAATTCGTTTGGAATTGACCGACCTGCAAGGCAACTCGATCAGCTCAGTCGGCGTGGGCGACGAATTCCTGCTCAACTTCATCGGCGTCGATGCACGTCGGTTTACTCAACCCGGTGTTTTCGCGGCCTACGCAGACATCTTGTTCGACAGCAATTTGATCCAACCGGTCCCCGGTTCCTCCATTGAATTTGACCCTGATTTTTCGGTCGTTCCCAAGGGAACATTTTCACCCGGTTTGATTGACGAACTTGGCGCTGTCATCAACCGAAGCGTTGCCACCAACGAAAGCGTGAACCCAATCGCAACCGTGCGGATGCAAGCACTCGCGGAGGGCACCGTTAACATCATCAGTGAACCGGCGGACGAAAGTAACAGTGAAACCTTGCTGTTCGGAGTCGATGAACGAATTTCAGCAGATTCGGTCGCCTACGGCGTCGCCACGCTTGCGATCGGCCAGAGCTTTACCGTTGGAAATGACACGTTCACCGTTGCCGAAGACTCTGGTTCAACCGCAATCGATGTGCTTGCCAACGATTCGATTGTTACCGGCGGCGGATCTTTGTCAGTCGTGTCGGTCACCCAGCCTAGCAGCGGCGGAACCGTTTCGTTGGCCGGTGGCGCGGTCAACTTTACGCCCGATGCTGACTTCTTTGGTGCCGCCGCATTCACCTACCAAGCACGCAGCACCAGTGGTGCCGTTCAAACCGCCAGCGTCACCGTGACTGTCACGCCGGTGAACGATCCGCCGACTGGCGTGGCCGACACCGTGACCGTCGATGAAAACTCCAGTGCAAACATTCTGGACGTGCTCGCCAACGATAGTATCAGCCCCGACACTGGCGAAACTTTGACCATCACCGCTGTGGGATCATCAACCGCAGGTGGAACGGTCACGATTCAAAGCGGCGGCGAACGAGTCATCTACACCCCGGCCGCCGGCTTCGTCGGCAACGACACTTTCACGTACACGGTTTCGGATGGCACATTGACCAGCGAAGTGACGGCAACCGTGACCGTGATCACCGCGGACAATCCGCCGACGGCCGTTGACGATGCGTTTTCGATCACCGAAGACGCCGCCGAAGCAGCATTCGATGTGCTGGGCAACGATACGCGTGACACCGACAACGAAGCATTCACGTTGACCGCAATCGGCAGCACTTCCGCAGGTGGAAATGCGAGAATCAGCAGCGACGGAACTCAGTTCTTCTACACGCCGGCTGCAAACTTTAGCGGCACGGAAGAAGTCACCTACACGATCCAAGACACCGGCGGTGGTGCATCCATCGGAACCGTGACCTTTACGGTAACAGCCGTCAACGATCCGCCACCCGCGTCGGACATTTCGTTCCAGTCCAACCGAGGTGCCGGGGAACAAGTTGTGGTCACGCTCGCCAACCAAGTCAACGTGGACCTCGGCGAAACGCTGACCTTCTCGGCCTTTGACAGTGCCACCACTGCGGGCGGTACGGTTCGTCAAGACACGGCCAGCGGAACTCTGTTTTACAGTCCACCGTCGGCCGACTTTACCGGCAGCGATTCGTTCACCTACACTGTCGCTGATGGCAGCGGATTGACCACGACAGGAACCGTGACGATCGACGTCACGGACTTCATCGCTCGAACGATTTCTTACAACTTGTCGGTCAACCCAAGTTCGTTGAGTGCCAGCTCATTTCGCTTGGTCGGTACCGATGCGTTGGGCGCAGCGGTAGACGTCGCTGCAACAGCGAACGGAAGCTCGCTTGATTTCGCAGATGTGCTGCCCGGAAATTACTCGATCGAAGTGCCAGCGATTCCGTTTTTGCAAAACGGTAGCGAGCCGAGATCAATCGCGGTCAACAGTTTGCCCGACGATGGTGATGCTTCGATCCAAAGCGATCTGGGCCGCCTGCGTCCCGAATTCATTTCGATTCGCGACTTCCTGCGATCGACGCCTCGCCAATCAATCTTGGTCGCTGTCGCGGATGGGCAAAGCGGAATCATGACCACGCCGACCAGTGCGGTTTCCACCATCGAAAGCCCCGTGGTCGAACTGGATTCCACCGGAGCCAACTTGACGATCCGCGGAACTCGCACCATTGCCGCCGATGGAACGACGCCTGCCAGCACCGAAGACGTTCAAGCATCGATTGCAACGTCGGGAAATTCAGCGGTTCAGCAGCGTGGCGAAGTCGATGGGTTAAAGCTGTTTAGGATCAATGTGGAACCGGCCGCAGTGACGTTTTCAAACCAATCAGTGACGACGTCAACCAGCAACACGTCATCGAGCCCAACCGTTGCTGCGGTTTCAACCCAAAGCTCGATCAGCACGGGAAGTACCGCAGCCGAAGGTGAATCGTTTGCCGCCAGCTCAGCGGTTCAAGCCGATGTTTTCAGCCCCGCACCAAGCCAAGCAACGGCCGCTGAAATTCAGCGAACTCTGGATCCTGAAAGCACGATCGATTCGGAACCTGCCGCAAACTTAACATCGGCTGAATCGCCTAATGATGTTGCGATGCAGTCGGTCGCCGATGAGTTGACCATTCAATCGTCAACCGAAGATACCATCGCCCAACCACGCTCGCTAAGCGAAGACAACGTGGACGGGCTGTTGAGTCTCTAATCGTCGCTGCCATCATCGTCAATCAATTCCGGCATTGCCGGATCTTCGGGGGCTCGCTTGCGGAGTTTTCGTTGGAGTGATCGGCGGTGAATCCCAAGCCTGCGTGCGGCTTCAGAGATATTGCCGCCACAATCAGAAAGCACTCGATGAATGTGTTCCCATTCATTGCGTGCAAGCGATGGAGCAGGGAATGCGAGGGCGCCTTCGGGGACCGACGGATCTTCACCGCGCACAAACGCACCAAGAATGTCGTCCGTGTCGGCGGGCTTACTTAAAAAGTTCACCGCCCCGGCGCGAATCGCGTCAATCGATGCGGGAATGCTTCCGAAACCCGACAACATGATGATTCGGGTCGTGGGTTGCATCTGCAGCAACTTGCGCAGCAGTTCCAATCCGCTGCGACCGGGCATTCGCAAATCCAAGACCGCCAAGTCGGTCGGTGACCTTTGGAAGACGGCGACCGCTTCGTCGTAACTGCCCGCGGTTTCAACACGAAACCCTCGCTGCTGCATCGCCATCGAAAGGCGTTCGCGAAGCACGTAGGTATCGTCCACCAAGAAAATGCTTTCGGCACCAACCATTGCCGCATCGTAAACGGTTTCCGATTCGGTTTCCTGATTATTCAAAACCATCCCTTTTGCCGACGGTTGTGGTGAAGAATTCCCGCAGTCGTATCGTACCAGCTAAGCATCGAAATTTGATTCCCTCAATTGACCGGGCCAGCAGAAATTGCATCGAGTTCGTTCGGATTTTGAAGCGGAATCGTCACGACCGCCTCAGTCCCAACATTAGGCTCTGTGTTAAACTGCAACCGTCCACCGAGTTCAGAAATAACATTTCGCGTCAGCGATAAGCCCAGACCAATACCGCGTCCAGGTTCCTTGGTCGTGAAAAACGGGTCTAAAGCACGCTTCAAAATGTCATCGTTCATTCCTGATCCCTGATCGATTACACGCAATTCAAGAGATCCGCTCGCTAAACGGGGAACCAACCGAACGCGTCCATCGGGTGGGCTGGCATCCAGACCATTGTGAACAAGATTTCGGACCGCCTGCGCAACGGCCTCCTGCGGAACCCACAATCGCGTCGATTCAACGGATTCAAGGTTGTCTGGCACATCGACGCGATGCGGGTCTCGAATGCCTTCCAAGGTCGTGTCGATCAGATCGCCAACGGTCGTTTGCGCCCACCGCGACGCCATCGAATCCCCAGCCGCGTTGCGCATACGCTGCAGAACTTGCCGGCAAATTTCAAGCTGACCATCAATCAATCTTAAATCAGTGGTAACCGAGTCCGGTTTTTCACATCCGTCCAAATGCCGCGACAATTCCCGAACGATGACATCGATGGTGGAAAGCGGTGTCGCTAATTCGTGTGCTGCACCTGCCGCCAAAGTCGTTAAACTCTCCAATCGATGGGTGGCATCACGGGCGGCTTGTGATGCGAGTAGTTTCTGTTGACTGCGTCTTAATTCACCGGCGGTCCGAGTCACAAAATAAGTCACAACAATCGCACAGCCAGAAAAAGCCAGCATCAACCCAAGGCTTTGCAGCCGAGTTCCGGTCGCGATCGGCGAACTGATTCCAGGAATGGAGGGTGCGACGAGCAAAAGCGTCGCGTAGCCCATGATCGCACCGATGGCCAGAACCCAGGTCGCTTGTCGCCGAATCATCACGCCGCCGACAGCCAGATTCACGAAGTAAAAAAAACTGAACGGGTTACTCGCACCGCCACTTAGGCCAAGCATCGCCGTCAGCGTCGCCAAGTCAACCATCATCAAAGCCAACGCGACCCATTGATGCACATCGGACTCTTCATCCAAACTTAGCTGTCGATCGACTGGAATGTTCTTTGATTGCTCGGGTGCATCGAACTCACCAAAGTCGTGCCTGGCTTCGCGTCTCAACCACCACGCGTAGACCATATTGCTGACTGCTGTTAGCCCGACCAAGCACAACAACGGTGTAAATCGCATTTCAAGCGACGTGAAAAAGATCGTTGCAAGGATCGTCAACAATTGCCCGACGACCGCGAACGATCTCAGGTACAACAACCAAGTAGATGAACCAAGTCGGGCTGGCGAGATCAGCGAAAAGGTTCCTAAATCAGGCAAGTTGCTTGGCCCTAGTTTTGGTTTCGCTTGCTCAATTCATCACGAAGCTGCGCCGCAAGTTCGTACTTTTCTTGTTCAACAGCCGCCGTCAATTTTTCTTTCAAAGTCTGACCGACCTGGTATTCCGATCGTAAAGATTCACGAAGCTCAACCAACCGAACAACCAACTCGTCGGTTTCAAAATGCTCCTCCGCTTCGTGCTTGATGAAAAACTCTCGCATCGTTTCCAGACCACTGGTAATCGCTTGGACAGCATTCTCCGCAGTGTCTTCTTCCAATTCGCCCAACGCCGCCGCCTGGGTTCGGTGGAACAGCACGAACGGACGATACTGTTCGTGCGACTGTGACCAATCTTCTTCGGGACTAACTTTGCGTGAAACATCCATCAGCCGCAGCGTATGGTCAGCGTCCATCACGGCGCGGTGATAGTACTGAAGCCGCAACCAACAAATGCGACGATGATAGAACTGCATGAATTCGCGGTCGACTTCACCGCATTGGTCTTCGTCTAATTTAAACTCCGCGTCCTCCAGTCGCCGTTGCTGCAAAAGTTCCAGCATTGATTCGTGTCCGTTGATCAATTCACCGTCGGGCCGGCCTGTGGTTTCCAACTGCAAGACGCCCATGTCAACGCGCATCTGCAAAACGTCTCGACCGTCTTTGCCTTTCACCATTCGCACGTTCAGCGTGTCAGGGTCGAACTTCCATTTCAACAGCAAGTCGTCTAGGTGAGGTGGCTTTTTCATCAGTCCATTCAGCAGGCTAGTTCTTAATTTTGTCAGTGTCGAAAGGCGAGTCTGTTGCCTTCCGTGCGAGTATAGCAGGGGCGTCGATAGAGAGAAGGATTGCCATTTTTTAGCTGGCAAACTCAATCACCGGACCAGTTTGATTTTCGCGATTGTTTTTTCTGCGACTGGCGGTTTTTCTGGTCCAAACGTCGCCGCTGGCTGGATCGTGATGGACGCGTGGCTTTGCGTTTTTTTGGGGCTTCCTGGCAATCCAGCAGCATGTCGATCAGCTTTTTGCGAGCATCAGCAAGATTTCGTCCCTGATCGCGGTACTTTTCGCTATGCAGCACCAATTCGCCTTCGCGATTGATTCGGTTGGCGTAACGAGACAGAAAACGGCGTTTCCATGCAGGATCCATCTTTTCACAGGTCGATGGCGTCCACCGAAGCGTCACCTTCGAGTTTACTTTATTGACGTTTTGCCCACCCGGTCCACTGCTGCGCGCAGCCGACATCGTCAACTGACTCGACGGGATCGTAAATCGGGCGCTAACAAATAAATCTTCCATGAACCCTAGAATACCCTCGAATCAATCCGCTGCCAGATCCTCAAAACTTTCAATAAGTGTCCACGTTGTGAGCCGCGACGCGTAAGCGGCCGGGCCTACCCCACACGCCCACTGCCTTAGGAACGTAAGACTTTTTATAGTCGCCTTTCGCTCGGGACGTCGCATCAGTTACTGCGTGCTAGGCCCGGAGGGCCGGCAGCTCCCTGCCGGGTGCGAGAGCACCCGGATGGCTGCCACACATCAATTCTCTGTCTCGGTTTCGCGGCTACGCCGCGAAACCGAGCCAGAGAATTGGTTACAGAGAAAAAGTGAGAGATAACGCTGCCATCCGGGGATTTACATCCCCGGCAGAGAGCTTCCGTCCCGCCGGGACTATTCACGACGGCAGTAATTAATACGTAGTCCCCTGCGAAAGGCGACACTTATTCCCCGCTCTTTCCTAATCAATGCACGACCGCGATAACCGGTGTGGTTGCACGCATCGCAGCCAGCGGGAACGCGGCACGAATCAATCGGCAGACCGTAGAAATCTTGTCCATCACAAGATTCCGAAGCGCAATCACACAACACCCGCAGCAAACGCCGTGAAGAGTTTCTAAATTGTTTAACCGCGTGGGCATCGCCCCGCGCGCTGTGGGGCCAGCACGACGCGCGGCGCGATGCCCACGCGGCTTAACGAACTAATCCGTGTTTTCCGGGATCGTTCCTTAGGTTTGTAAGTTCCAAATTCCGAAGCCGCAAAAGATAGCTTTTGTGGTTCGGTGAGCCTACGCAAAGACGGTAAGGATGCGATGAAGAGTTCGTGAATACCCTTAGTGTTAATCTTTGATGAAGCAGATGCATTGACGAAGTTGCTCGTTAGAATTTCGGGCATGAGCACTAAAGACATGGCAGCCGTCGGCGTCGTTTGCGCCGCTTGTGATCAACCGAATTCAGCCGAGGCCAAATTCTGTCGCGGGTGTGGGCACACTCTCTATGAACCCTGCGAGAAGTGTGTCCAGCCTGTTTTGCTGGGACAAAAGTTCTGTGGCGGTTGCGGCGCGGATCTTGATCAGATTGTTGCGAAGAAACAGAAGCAGTACGACGAAGATCTCGCCAGTGCGGTCGCGGCTGCGAAGGAGTTTGAATTCGAGACATCGCTCGGGCTGCTGCAGCGTGTTGCCGAGATTCAGGATTTTCGATTTCGAGCGTCCGCAGAGGCTGCACAGAAAGCAGTCAGTCGTGTCGTTGAATTGCAAGAGAAGACCACCTCCGCAACCACTGCCAAGGTCGCACAAGCGCTGGCCCACCATCAAGCCGGCGAACTTTCGGATGTCGTACGGTTGCTCAAAGATGTACCCAGTAAGTTGCTGGATGAGGAAACGCGAAAGATCTATGTCCAATCGGCCGGCGTGATCGAGCAACTGAAATCGCTCGAACAAGAGTTTTCAGCAGCGAGCCGAGATAAGAACTGGGTGCTTGCCGGTGAATTGGTTCACCAACTGCAAGAGGCGTTGCCCGAGGATCGCATGTACCAAAAGGCATCCACCAAAATTGCCGCCAAACTGTATGCAAAAGCGGAGGCTTTGTTTGCGGCACAGAAGTACGATGCTGCTGGCACGCGTCTGGCATCCATTCCGCAGCGAAGCATGACGCCGGAATCAGAAAAACTGATTGAGTCGATCGAAGCAATTCAGTGGTTGAAGTCCACGATCGAGTCTGAACCATTTGCGACACCTACACTCGGTCGGTTGGCGGTTCGATTGTCAAAGTTGGTTCCCGACGCCCCTGACGCCCCTGGTTTAGTCAAGGAAATTGCAAAAACTCTCAAAGAGTCTCGCCGCCATCCTCGCAATCATCTGCCGCCTTGGCGTGGTAGCAATTCTGCGTGGACCGGCGGCGATTTGCAGTTCTTTACGCGGCCTACCAAGATCGAATTCGACGAAGGAAATGAGTTGCTACGCACCAAACTCGGTCGTTTTAGCGTGGCGATCGGGTTGGCGATTCAAGGATTGGGAAAAGCGAGGATCACTGATGAATACTCGATGCAAAAGAAGAAGAGAAATTTGTTTGGACGAAATCAGGATCAACCTTGCTGGGGAATTGACGTTGGCTCGCACAGCGTCAAAGCCGCACGTTTAGAAATGATCGGTGACACACTCGTCTTGGCTGATCTCTTCTATCAAGAACTCGACACCGGCAACATCAATGTTGGCGGCGCACAAAATTCGTATGACCAACTTCAGCCCGCGATGGATGAGTTCAAGAAAGCTCATGACTTGGAATCCTGCTTGGTCTGGGCAAACTTGCCAGGGTCCGAGGTGACAACGCGGTTTGTGCGGCTGCCACCGGTCGATGATAAAAAAGCATCCGAGCTGATCGATCAAGAAATTCGCGATCGAATTCCGGTGCCGATGGACGAGCTGGTCATTTCTCGATCTATCGCAGCGTATGACAAGGAAGACTCCCACGGCCGCCCGTTGGTGTTTTCTGCGGCCCGGAAGATTGCAGTTGAAAAACGCTTGGAACTGTTTGAGCAAACGGGCATTAAGCTCGATGGCATGCAAGCCGACCCCAACGCGATCGTCAACTTAGTCGCTTGGGAATTCGCCGATCAGTTGTCGCCCGCCACATTGGAAGACGTTCCCGCCAATGATTCAGAGGCAGTGAAAAGCAAAGCCGCATCGACGCCAAAGAAAAAGCTTTGGGGAAAGAAACAGGTCAAAGCAGCCGCTCGTTTTGATGATAAGACGCCTGCGATTGCGTGGGTCGATGCTGGTGCGGCATCGACAACCTTGCTTTACGTTTCAGATGAAACGCACTGGTTTTGGACGGTAGAAACCGGCGGGGACAATTTGACCAGCGCGCTAGCGAGAACGTCGAAGAAAACACACGTCGAAGCAGAGTCGCTGAAGGTTCAACCGGAACGACTGGAACGTTCTGCGAATGACTTCAGTTCGATCGAGTTGAAAATGGACGAAATGCAATCTCGGTTTCAAAAGATTGCCGAAGATGCCTTGAAACAGAACGATCGCTTTGACGTTTTGGAGACCTATGTTTCCGGCGGCGCGGCATTGACGATGGGTTGGATGCGTCGATGGGCTGGCAAGATGATCGTCCGGTAAATCCGGCGCGAAGAATCGGTTAAGAGACGGTAAGAATTGTCGGAATCGGTATGCGGAACTTGGTGCGACTTTTATCATGCAGCCGTTCCAAGATAGGGTGGATTCAGCCGCGTTAGTTGAGTTCGCTAATTAGAAATCCCAATGCTTCTCTTAATGGCGATTGTCCATGAACCGTTCGCGGTGTTTCTGTGCAGTTCTTGCAATCCTAATGATCAGCGGGTGCGGTGGCTCCAGTACCGCTGATCGTTTTCAGCAGATGGCCGAAGCCAGGGCCGCAAGGAATCGAGCGGACAAGGCCGAGGAAGCGGAAGCGAAGAAGGCGGCTGCGAAGAAAAAGCCTGAGCCAAAGATTGAGGCAAAGGCCGAGCCGCCGCAGAAACAATCGCCGGTCGTGACGCCCGTTAAAGCCACTGCAAAGTCTACCGCCGAAACCAATGCTGCATCCGCTGCGTCGCCACTGGAATCACCTGACGACTTGATTGGGAAACTGCCGATCCGCAAGGAGGTGTTGCAGATTAGCAAGGGTGCCAAGACGGTGGCCTACGCGGGCGAAAGCAAAACGGTTGGCCTTTACGACATTAAAACCAAGTCGCTCATTCGGAAAATTTATAACCCGCATTTGGATCCTTTTTCGATCGCGATTGGTGATCAAGGTAATCGGATGGTGGTCGGTGGCACCGACGGCAGCTTCAAAGTGTTCTCGCTCGAATCCGTTGATGGGCTCGATCGTTTCCAACAAAACCGATTGCGTCGTAAGGATTCGTCGCTGCCTCGCAAGGCTCACGACAGCGTTGTGACATCCGTTGCGATCAGCGAATCGGCGCAAGTGGTCGCCACCGGCGGGGCCGATGGAACGTTGAAAATCTGGGCCGACCATCAAGACGAACAGACCTTGGAATTGAGTTTGCCGCCCGGCGAAGAGCAGACGGTTTCGCTAATGAGTTACCAGGACGATCAAGTCTTGTTCGCCGCCTCAACGACCGGGGTCACGTTTTGGTCAATCGCTCAGCAGCAAACAAAAGGCTCTGATTTCAGCGAACGTGATTTCGAGAATCCGCCCACATTGATGGTGCCCGGCGCAGGCGGCAAAGGTTTGGTCGTCGGTGACGCCGGTGGAGCAATCACGCAGTGGGTTCCCGAGGAAGGGCAACTGAGCCGTAGCGATTTTCGCGCGCACAGCGATGCCATCAAGGCAGTCGGGTTTACCGAAAAGGGACGCGCGATGGTCACCGTGTCGGGATCCGGCGAAGTCGGTCAATGGTCATTGCCGATTCAGTCGCAGCAAGACATTGCTTTGGTCGAACCAGCGAAGTTTGTCATTCCGTCGGCAACCGCATCGTTGGTCGGTGTGCCCAGCCGATCTCGCAATCTTGATTTGTACTCACTTGCCGACGGATCAGCCGTCCGCCGTCACGTCTTGCCAGGCAAAGCCAGCTCCGGCGACACGCTGGTCAGCGGTGCGATTGCCGAAGACGGTGAAACAGTCATCTTGGCGTCCGACAAAGGCGTTGCTTTTTTTCAAAACAGCGATCGCAAAACCATCGCTTCGATACGGACCAGCGACGCGATCGAGTCGATCCAAAATTTGCCCTCGACCGATTCAGGCGAGCAACGCCGGTTTGTCTATCGAACTGCCCGGGGCAGCATCGGTGTTGGCAACTACCCGTCCCCCACACCGCGGGCGCTCGCGACGCAAGTGGCATCGGTCCAGGCAATCGACCCCACTGGCACTGTGATGGTCAACAGTCGCGGTGCCGATTTAATTGCTGTTCGATTAGACAAGGGATCAACTCTGGCCGAAACCCGCGTCGTCGAATCTGAAGTTGGCAAGGTCACCGCGATCGCGATCACCGGCGAACAAGCGATCCTGGGCACCGATCGTGGTCACGTGCTGCGGTGGGATATTGACGGACGCGACGGCGAACCCAAAGTCGTGGGAAGAGACATCCACCAACACCCTGTTCAATCGATCGGTATCAACGGCTTTGGTCATGTGGTGTCGTGCGATACGTCGGGAACGACCGTTCAAACTGTTTTGAGTGACAACCGTTCGCAGCAAGTCACGGTGTCCGACGACAAAAAAACGATCTCGGTGACTTCGAACGAAAACCAGCAGTCGCTCATCAAAATCAAGTTGACCGAAGCTTCAAAATGGACGACGTTTCAGAAAGGGGAGCGTGGCTTAACAATGATGGGCGGGACCGATGATCCGCTGATGGTCACTTTCCCCGATTTCGATCTCCAATCCCGGCAATCGCAACTGCGGACTGGCATGATTGTTCACGCTGAAACGTCCAGTGATGGTCGATGGATGGTGGTTGCCAATGATCAGGGCAAGCTTTGGCAGGTCGATCGCGATCAAACGATCAACGAGTTGGCGGTCGGCAAAAAAGCGACACCGCTATGTGTGTCCAACGACGGCAAGCTGATCGCGGCGTTCACTCACGATGGTCAACGCAGCATTCAAATTTTGTCATTGTCGAAAAAGAATGACGGAAAACCCGTCGTCTTGCCGACCGAGTTATCCGCTGCGGTCGCTGGTGTTTGGTCGGCTGATGGAAAGTCCGTCTTGTTGGCTCTGCCCAGCGTTCTGCGCAGCGTTCTGGCCGGCGGCGAGATCGCTGAAGTGGAAATACTAGATTCGCAGAAGCCGACTGTTGGCAAGACTCGCATCTTTGCAGCGGACGAAGGCATCACGGTGGATGACAACACACAGTTGATCGCGACGAAGAATCGTTTGCTGGTCATCGGAGATGCAGGCAAGGCACGGTTGATCGATACTCTTAGCGGTCAGACCATTGGATCGATTGAAAACAGAATCGCGACTGCGGCATCCTTTGACGGTCGGGCGATCATCGCTGGCACCGAACAGGGTGAGCTGTTGGGCATTGATGCGGAAAACGGCAGTCTGAAAACCATCGTGGAGGGTCTGGGGAAAATCAAGTCGATCGCGACTGGCGACGCAGTCGTGGTGGCGTCCGATCAAGGGGACTGGTACACGATCGACCCGCGACGTGGGATCACGATCAGCAGCGATCGTCGGCTACCGACCCGATGGTTAAATCTATCGATCGGCAACGATGGAAAATTGGTTTTGCTGGATGCCGATGGAAGGATCGAGCGTCACCGCGTTGGCGGGATCACCAAAGCACCATCCTCGTTCCCCTTGCCCGAATCAAACACGGGCGTCGCGGTGGCTGGCGAAACCGTCTGGACTTCGCAGGGTTCGGTCGTTCGCGTTCATCGCGGTGACGGCAAGTTGAAAAAATCGTGGAAAGTGACGGATGCCAAAGTCGCCGCGATCACGCCTCATCCGATCGATGCCGCCGCGGCAGTCATCGATTCCGAAGGACAGTTGGCGATTGTGGACGCGCCCTATCGAGTTCGCCGCGTCTCGCTTCCCAGGTTAAACACACCTGCAACTTCCCCTGGTGCTGATGCTGGCGAATCCCCGGGGCCATCGTTGGTGTGGTCCGGTGACGGTGAACTGATCGCGGTTTCGACTGCCAAACGCATCGTCATCGTCGATGCCAAAACCGCCAAGATTCAATCACAATACGGGCTGCCTGGTTTGGGATGGTCGGTGATCGCATGGACCGACCAGGGATTGCTGTTGAAAGACCCCAAATCCAGGTTGATCAGCATCGATGTGTCTAGGCTACATTGGCAATTCGATAGTCCTTCGCCGATCACCGCAATCACACTTGGCGAAGCCGTCGATCAAGTCATCGCGGTGACACAGTCGGGTGAAATGATCCGTCTTGACGCGGCCACGGGAAAACCGATTAGCCGTGTGTCCGTCGTTTCATCAGCGATCAAGTCCGTTTCGACGCTGCGAAGCACGGGTTCAACGATTCTGTTGGACAATGAAAGTCGGATTCATTTGGTCGACGACGACAATCAAACCGTCCAACTGCCAATCGAAACGCCGCTGGGATTGCGATCGATTTGTGGTGGCGAAGACGGACGGCGGATCTTTGCAGCGACAACCGACGGGCAAGTCTTGAGCTGGTTGATTGGCGATTTGGAAAAGCCAGCCAACGTGGTTTCCTGTGACATCGCCGCCGACCGTATGGTTGCCATTGGGAACGATCATTTACTGGTCAGCGGCAACAATGCGAAATCGATGGCGATCGTATCCGCGTCATCAACGATGAACATCGTGCGTCCCAAAGGGGGCTCGATTGTCGATGCATCGGTGTCACCCGATGGAACTTTGGTCGCGATGGTCGATGGTTCCAGCACGATCGACTGGGTTCCCGTCGCCGCATCGACCGATGGCAAAATCGATGGCAAAATCGACGAAAAAACCGACGACGGTCGCGACCGACAAACCGTCTTGGATGAGTTCTTTGTCCAACGCGTCGGCTTTAATCCCAACGCTACCGCACTGATTGCGATCGCTGAATCGCGAGGCGTCGGCGGCAAACATCATCTGTTGGTTTTGAGTCCTCGTTCGGGTAAACCAAAGGTCGACGTGGAATTGCCCGGCGAGGCCGTTGGGATGAGGTTTTCCGCTGACGGTAGCGCGGTGTTGTTACGATTCTCGGATCAACGAGTGGGCGTTTACGAGTCGTCCACTGGCGAGAACTTGGAAATGGTTGGCCCGATCGAAGGGCTTCAAACGGCTAGTTTTTCCGAAGATGCCGCCAAGTTGTTGTTGGCCAAACGAGACGAGGGCGACGCCAGTGTGCTGGTACAGCCGCTTTCGGCGCTCGGAAAAGTGAAGTCGGGTGACACCGCGATCGTGTCGCTTAGTTTTCACAGCGAAGGCAAGTATTTGTTGTCCAGCGACATGGCCGGCAGCTTGTCATTGTGGAGCCGAGCTTCCATGGCCAAACCGCAAGCGGTCTTCCGGGGTGCTGAATCACCGATTGCCCAATCAAGTGCTTCGAACGACGGACGTTTCGTTTCGGCCGTGTATGAGGACGCGGAAAATTCTGTCTACGTTTGGGATATCGAAGCCGCCGGCAACAGCGGTGGTGAGATCGACCCGTCGCTGATCATTCGCAGCGATGTGCGAAGCACGTCGGCCGCATTCACATCGGATTCTGATTTCTTGCTGATCGGTGGCAGCGATGGAGCGATCCGGGCCTGGGATTTATCAGAAGATCGCGAGGTCGCCACGTTCAAAGGACATAGCGGGCCAGTGGTCGACATTGCAGCGCTGGCCGAACCTGGTCAGTTTGTCAGCGGAGGGAGCGACAAGTCGATTCGGTCATGGCGTTTCCCATCGTCGTTGCCGGCCAAAGGTGCCGCGATCCCGCAAGGAGCACTGGCCGACAGCACCAAGGTCGACAATGTGCCCGTGCCTGAGGCGATCAGCGGTTTGGCAAAGGACGATCCTTTTGATGCCGCGCGACAGGCGTTAATTTCCGGAGCGAAGACGGCCGACGTTTTGGAATTGATGAATGTTTCGGACGATGTAAAAAATAAGATCAAATCCACGATCGCGTCAGTCATGCAGGGCGAAAAAGGCAGGCGAATCAGCGCCAAAGAGTTATCGAGTCGCCGTCGCCAATTGACGAAATCTCAGGAACGTTTGACGCCGGCAAAACAATCTGAAAACCTTTCAATCTTTGCCGATGGTTTCAGCAACTTGGCGTTCGTTGGTTCAACCAATTTTAAGTTTGGGTTGGACAAAAAGTTTCGACCTGTCGAACTGTTGATGTCCGATCGATTCCTCTACGCGGCCAGGCCATCGGATTCCAGATCTAAGCGAAGAAAGAAGAAGAACGAAGACGACGTCGAAATCGATTACGGCGACAACGGTGCGCTGCTGAGTTGGGACTTCAAGTATTCTCGCCTGCAGGCACATGCTTGGTCGATCGAAGACTTGCAGGTTCGCGATCTGGTGTCGCTGCCCGATTCCGCGGGCGTGCTGACGGTCCCACAGATGATGCTGTTTTCACAGAATGGTTCGTCCAGGTTGATCGGCAATGTTGCGTCTTGGTCGGTGAGCGAGCACCCCAATTCGTCGGATCAATTTCTAGCGGTCGGTTCAGCCGGGGCGATCCGCGAAGAGAGCGATATTTTGACCATCTATGACATTGGTGATTTGTCAAAGGATCAAATCGTGCCCTATTCCCAGTATCGCAGTTACGAGGGCGTGGTGACGGCAATGGCATTCGCCAACAATTCGCCCTACATCGCGTTTTGTGTTCGCGAGCGAGCGGTTCATCGATTGTTCGTCGCGGATATTCAGACGTTGCAACTTCAAAAGCTGGAAGAGGTCAACCACAGCAAGCCTTGGCTTGATGGAGGCGACGATGAGCAAGCTGCTACAAGGAATACCGACGCAGCAGTCGGGATCAATGCATTAGCGTTTTCGCCCGATGACAAAATGTTAGTCGCCCACGGTCAGTACTCTGATGAACTCTATAAATTCAGCAGATGGGATATGGCTTGGGATGGAACCGAGTTGATCGATTTCAGAAAGTCACGCAAAGAACTTAGCAGTGAGGAAGGTCCGTTCTTTGATGATTCCGGGAATGAACCCATCAAGTTTATTTCGCGAGCACTTCGCGAAGATGAACGTGATCCGAACGATCCAAACTGGCAATCCAAACGTACCGCGGGACCATCACCAAAGATCATCGTTCGCAATCGTAAGGGCTTTCACGTCGTCAACCTTAATTCAGCGCGCGCCGAACGTGTCATTCCTTACTTAAGTACTCAGCAAGGCATGCCGGAGCATACGATCAGTGATGACGGTCGATGGCTTGCGATGGGTGACGACAACGGGAAAGCGTTCATCTACGACCTTGATCAAGGCGACCGTTACAGCGTTACGATCGATTCTGAATTGGAATCAATGATTGCCGACCGCACGCACGCACGCCCGGAAATTCCCGAACGGCCCGCCCACTCTGGCCCAGTCGTGGGCCTTGCGTTTTCTAAAGCGGACCCGGGCCAAGACTATCCCGCCTTTATTTCAACCTTTGGGGAAGAGAACAAAGTCAAGGTTTGGGAATTGTATCCCATTTTGGATCCCAAACTCGGGCTGCGGTCGCGACATTGGGTCGATCAGATTAAGCCAACTCCTCGGCCCCATTCGAATCGCCGTCGCAACAAATAGAAATCAACTTCATGGATCAATCCAAGCATGTCTTCCACCAGCAACGTCTATGCTGAATTGCTCGGACTACCCGAGTCGACGATACGGCCCTGCTATTTCGAGTTGCTAGGCCTCGATCGCGGCGAGGGCGATCCGCGAGTTATCAAAGCAGCCTACTACCGACGCGTCGCGAAAATGAGTGCGAGGCAAGATAAGGGATTATCGGAGTCTTATGAATTGCTGTTGGTCGAACTCGCCGAGGCGCGAGATTGTCTGATGGACGAATCAAGCCGGAAGGAATACGGTCAGAATCTAGCGAAACGCGCCGGCGCAACACCCACGCCCAAGCGTAGCAGCGAAGAAAAACGACAGGCACGAGCCGAGCGAGAACGGATCCGAGAAGCTTTGCGTCATCGTCGAACAAATGCTTCGGAACCAGCGACTCCATTCTCGATCGCCAAGGTTGCTGCAGTGGACGACGAATTGAAATTGAAAGAACCTGCGTCCAATGTCCGCAAAAGAGCTGACGCGATCAACCAAGGGAAAAGAAGCCAATGGACTGGCTTTGAGGATCCTGGCTTTGAGGATCTAGGGACAGAAACAACGGGCGTTTCCGCTAGTCCCAAGAAAAGCCTAGCATCCAGCCCAAAATCATCGTCAGGATGGGATTCAGATTCAAAGGAGTCGTTTGATACCGCCTCGATCGCTGTTGCGCCGATTCGACCGCGATTGATTGATCGCTTCAACCCAATTCTGTCGCCGGCTGAAATGGTTTCGGCGATGCTCGGCAATCAAACGCCCACTGACTTTCAATCGAAGGTTTTGGATTCGGCAAACCCGTGCTCGTTGGTATTGGGATCCTACTTGATCGAAACTCAACTGCATTCCACGTCTGCGGTTTGCGTCGACGACGGCTACCAAGTTGACGGTGGTCTGGATCAGCGGAGCGCCGGTTGGGGGCCAGTGTATCTAGCTTCTCGAATGAGCGATGGCCACCGAGTAACGATTCGAATCTTGCCGCCAAATTTTCGGCAGGAACTGACGCCGCTACGGCACTGGGTCAACAAATCAAAACAAATCGACTCGCCCGTCGTGTGTCATGCGATCGAGTCTGGTCGCGATGAAAAACGGATCTTCTTGGTCAATGAATTTATGCCGGGCGAGGATCTGTACCGTCTGATCAATCGCATCGGGCCGATGTCGTTGGGGCAGGCAATGCATGTGGTCATCAGCATCATCGACTCATTGATTGCTGCGAAGAACAAGAACCTGACTCATCCAGAGCTTCGGCCTGGTAAGGTCATCGTTGATTCCAAGGGGCGAGTCTCCGTGCGAGACTTTGCCCTGGGGAACTTGATAGCCGCGAGAAAGCAAAATCAGCCTGATCCGATGCAATTGGTTCACGTGCTGCCGGCGGATCACGTACAGTTTTCTGCGCCCGAACGATTCCGAAAAGTAGGCAAGGTTGACGATCGAGCCGAGATGTATTCGCTTGGTTGCATCTTGAGGTATCTGTTGACCGGGCGTCCGACATTTGAGTTGACTCAGTCAAACGCAATCGTTGCGGCGCACCAATCCGAACCGATGCAACCGGTCAGCAAGCTTCGCCGCGAGATGCCGCCCGAGTTGGATCTGCTGATTCGACGCTTAACGGCCAAGGCTCCTGAACAACGATTCTCGGATTTTGATCAGGTCAAGAAGTCGTTCATGGATGTCTGTCGGCGTTGGCAATTAACACGACCAACGTCCGCCGATTGGTTGGCCGTTTCGTCCGTCGCACCCGCTGCGGCTAGTCAACCCATGAAAGTCGGTCGTTGGCACAAAGGTCGGTTGATACGATCTGTGTTGCTCAGCAGCGCCGGAGTTGCTGCCTTGCTAGTCGGCGGAACCATGGCTTTCCAGCATTTAGAATTACCATCGAGCGGAACTTTTTTGGGTTCCACCGATGACGATGCAGCGATAAAACCCAAGCCAGTGACCAGCGAAGCAAAACCAGTCGGTCCGCGGGTGATACGAACTCAAGAATCAGCCGTTGTTCCAGTGGTCGAATCCGTGGATGCATTTTTATTAGACTAAGGAAGGTACGACTTTTTATAGTCGCCTTTCGCTCGGGACGTCGCGTCAGTCACTGCATGTTAGGCCCGGAGCGACGGCAGCATCCTGCCGGGTGCGCGAGCACCCGGATGGCTGCCCCACATCAATTCTCTGTAACCGAGCCAGAGAAAAAGTGAGAGATAACGCTGCCATCCGGGGATTTACATCCCCGGCAGAGAGCTGCCGGCCGGGCTGATGAAAATGCGTCGCTGTCAACTTGTCACGACCCATGAAAGTAGGCCGTAGCGAGCCATAGCGAGTTACGGCGGTGCGCGCATTGCCGTAACTCGCTATGGCTCGCTACGGCCTACGTGCTGCC
>NZ_LWSK01000038.1 GCF_001642955.1 Rubripirellula obstinata
GCCGCGAAACCGAGCCAGAGAATTGATGCGGGGCAGCCATCCGGGTGCTCGCGCACCCGGCAGAGAGCTACCGGCCCTCCAGGCCTAACGCCCAGTAACGCAGACATCCGGGTGCTCGCGCACCCGGCAGGGGGCTGCCGGCCCTCCAGGCCTAACGCGCAGTAACGCAGCCATCCAGGTGCTCGCGCACCCGGCAGGGAGCTGCCGGCCCTCCAGGCCTAACGCGCAGTAACGCAGCCATCCGGGTGCTCGCGCACCCGGCAGGGGGCTGCCGGCCCTCCAGGCCTAACGCGCAGTAACGCAGCCATCCGGGTGCTCGCGCACCCGGCAGAGAGCTACCGGCCCTCCAGGCCTAACGCGCAGTAACGCAGCCATCCGGGTGCTCGCGCACCCGGCAGAGAGCTACCGGCCCTCCAGGCATAACGCGCAGTAACACAGCCATCCGGGTGCTCGCGCACCCGGCAGAGAGCTGCCGGCTCTCCGGGCCTAACGCGCAGTAACGTATTTTCCGGACCCAAAACTCTTCGCGGCGTTGGACTTAGCCCCGCAAGATCGTTACATCGAGAAGACCTCGGACACCATCCGAACGATTCAACAGGGAAGATGGCACTGGACTGGTGAGCAACGAACGTCAAACAGTGTAAAAACAACGCATCTCGCAAACTTCCAAACGCTCCGTCCACGATCAACGTCATGCCGCGACCTCAGCAAATTGCACTGCTAGCGATCTGTTTAGCCACTTTCCTAGGAGGCTGTTTTTCACAATCCGATACCGGGCCGACGTCGTACAGTTTACAAACCGACGCGACTGCACCGTTACAGATCGACCAAGTGATTGGAGCGGTCAAAACCGATGACGCTGGTCAATTAATCGAAGTCGATTATCGAAACGTTGCCGCCACCAACGACGACCTGAAACTGATTGCTGGGCAGCGATCGATCAAGGTCATCAAACTGAGCGGCAAGGATGGAAACAGCAAAGTCAATGACAAGGGTGTTGCGGCGCTGAGCGGTTTGCACAATTTGAAAGTGCTTGCACTCGACTTTCTTCCCGTCAGCTCCAACGGAATCGCGGCGATGAAAGCATCGACCGATCTGCGTGAATTGTTGCTCGCCAAGACCGACATTAGCGATCAAGCTTTGGCGACGATCGCGGGGTTTGAAAAGCTGACCAAACTTCGCATTGCGGGAACGGCGATCACGGACAATGGAATTGAAAAGCTTGCGGCGCTGTCCAACTTGAAATCGCTTGATGTCAGTGAATGCCAAGCACTCACCGATGATTCTGCCGCCACGTTTGCGAAACTTACAAACCTACAGCAATTAAACCTATGGCGAGTTCCGATCACCGACGCGGGTCTAAACGAGATTTCAAAACTCAAAAAACTTGAATCGTTGAACTTGGACAACACCAAGGTTACTGACGCTGGCTTGGCATCGATTGGCTCGATGACGAACTTGACGTTTCTGCATCTCGGTTCAACAACGATCACCGACGATGGACTCGTTAATTTGGAATCGCTGGTCAACTTGAAAGATCTGATCGTGACGCGAACCGGGGTGACTGAATCGGGTGTTAAGAAACTGCAATCCAAGCTGCCCGACACCAAGATTCAATTGCAATACGAAGGCGACCAATGAGCACGGCTGAGTTATTTCCTGAAACGCAAAAACTGTTTCTTCTTGATGGCATGGCGTTGTTTTATCGCGCCCACTTTGCGCTGATTCGCAGCCATCGCTACACCAGCGGTGGTCTGTGTACGTCGGGCGTATTCGGCATGACCAACGCCGTGCTGGATATCCTCGCCCGCGAAGATCCAACTCACATCGCCGTCGCCTTTGACACTCGCGAACCGACTCAGCGTCACATCGATTATCCGCAGTACAAGGCACAGCGGGACCAGATGCCCGAGGACATGCAGGCGCAGCAGCCCTTCATCGATCGGTTATTCACCGCGATGCAGATTCCGATCATCAAGATGCCCGGTTACGAAGCCGACGACATCATCGGAACGCTAGCGGTGCAGGCAGCCGACCAGGGATTCCGAACGCTGATGGTGACGCCGGATAAGGATTATCACCAACTGGTTCGTGACGAAGTGTTGATCTACAAACCTGGTCGCAAGGGTGGCGAAGTGGAATTGATCGGCGTTCCGGAGGTGTTGGCGAAGTGGGAAATCGAACGTGTTGATCAGGTGATCGATATTTTGGGCTTGATGGGCGACAGCAGCGATAACATTCCTGGCATTCCCGGTATCGGGCCCAAGACGGCACAAAAACTGATTGCAAAGTACGGGACGATCGAATCGCTGATCGAACATGCGACCGAACTGAAAGGGAAACAACGCGAGCGGGTTGAAGAGAACGTCGAACTGGCGCTGCTGTCCAAAAAACTGGTGACGATCCAGTTGGATGTTCCTCATGATTTGCCGATCGAATCCTTCAAGCGGCAAAAAAATGAAACGAAGGAACTGAAAGAATTGTTCATGGAGTTGGAGTTTGATTCGCTGGGCAAAAAGATGTTTGGCAAATCGTTCTCGTCCGCCACCAACCGAGCTCAGGTGATTCGCGAAAAACGGGAAACCGAAATTCAGGCGACGCTGTTCGATGATCCGGTCGATGAGAAAACGATTGACGACGTCAAGCACGACTACCAAACCGTAACGACGAACGAAGAACGCCAAACGCTGATCGACTTGCTGTTGAAACAAGATTCATTCTGTTTCGATACCGAAACTACTGGGCTGGATCCTCGTGTTGCATCGCCGCTAGGAATTTCGTTCGCGATCAAACCACACGAAGCGTTCTTTGTGGTGATTCCCGAAGATGCCGAACAGTGTGCCGCGATCCTGGATCAGTTTCGTCCGATTTTTGAATCGGAATCGATCAAGAAGATCGGCCACAATTTGAAGTACGACATGTCGTTATTGAAATGGCATGGGATCGATGTGCGTGGCGAATTGTTCGACACAATGTTGGCACATTCGATGAAGGAACCCGAGATGCGGCACGGGTTGGATTATTTATCAACGCTATATTTGAATTACAAGCCGATCGCGACGTCGGACTTGATTGGCCCCAAGCCCAAGACCGCCAAGGATCCGCCGCAGAAAAACATGCGTGATGTGCCGCTGGAAGATCTGGTCAACTACGCGTGCGAAGACGCCGACGTGACCCTGCAAGTCGCCCATGCACTGATTCCTGACATCGAAGAACGCGGCGTCAGCAAGGTTTGCTACGAAGTCGAATGCCCGCTGATTCCTGTCTTGGTCGATATGGAATTTGAAGGAATCCGCTTGGACACTGAAGCGCTCGCGGCATACTCGACCGTTCTAGAAAAGGAGATCGCAGACCTGCAGGCTCGGATTTTTTCAGCCGCGGGCCACGAATTTAACGTCGATTCACCAAAGCAACTTGGCATCGTGCTGTACGACGAATTGCAGCTTGAAGAGAACCCAAAGAAGACAGCGACGGGCCAGTATTCGACTCGTGAAGCCGAATTGGAACGGCTTGCGGGCAAACATCCGGTGATCGCTGATGTTTTGGATTACCGAAACGCACGGAAACTGAAATCAACCTACGTCGATCAATTGCCCCTGGCCGTCAACGAAAAAACAAAGCACGTTCACACTCATTACAGCCAATCTTGGACCGCGACCGGCCGAATGCAGTCGGCTGATCCGAACCTGCAAACGATTCCGGTTCGCAAACAACGTGGTCGCGAAATCCGCGCCGCCTTTGTCCCGCGTGATGATGACCATTTGATCTTGAGTGCTGATTATTCGCAGATTGAATTGCGAGTGATGGCGGAACTGAGCGGTGATCCAGGAATGATGGAAGCGTTCGCCAGCGGCGAAGACATTCACACGGTAACGGCAGCCAAGGTTTACAAAGTTGACGTCGACGAAGTGACTCGCGAAATGCGTGCGAAAGCGAAGACGGTTAACTTTGGAATCATCTACGGAATTTCGGCGTTCGGACTTCAACAACGGCTCAACATTCCGCGTGCGGAAGCGTCTGAATTAATCGCAAACTACTTTGAAAAGTATCCCGGTGTTCAGGACTACATTGACCGCACGATCGCGTTTGCCAAAGAACATGGCTACGTCGCGACTCAAACCGGGCGTCGGCGGTATTTGCGAGACATCAATTCGCGAAGTCGTGGCAGTGTTCAGGCTGCCGAGCGTTTGGCAATGAACAGTCCGATCCAGGGAACCGCTGCTGATATGTTAAAGCTGGCGATGATCCGAGTGCATGAAGCTTTAGCCGACGGAAACTTCAAAACCAAAATGGTGCTAACCGTTCACGATGAAATTGTCTTCGACATGTTGAAGTCCGAACAAGAAACCGTGATGCCAGTGATCGAGCAGGCAATGAAGAATACGCTGGACATGAAAGTTCCCATCGAAATCGAAATGGGCGTCGGCGAGAATTGGTTAGAAGCTCACTAGGACAAGGTTGCGTCGGGCACTTCAATGGCTTTCGCACAGCGGTACGATTGGGCTGGCCGATTCGACCAGGTCTTGAATCGTTACACCGGCAAACGCCTTTTCCGTTGCCTCGTATGCCTTGTCGAGTTCTGCGTGCAGCGGACAAAGGCTACTGTGCGTTTTGAGTCCTAGTGGACACTTCTTAATGCGAGCGATCGGTGCAACAGTGTTGATTACATCCAGTATCGTCACTTTGCTAGTCGCGTGACTCAGCTCATAGCCGCCACCGGGCCCCGGTCGCGATTTTACCATTCCAGCAGCACAGAGATCTTGCAGCACGCGTGTCAGGTAGCGACGCGGAACCTTGGTTTGCTCGGCGAGCAAGTTCGCTGAAACCGGCCGATCAATCTGACTTCCCATGCAAGCAACCGCACGGAGAGCGTATTCAGCGGTTTTGGAAAGCATTCGAGAAAACAGACCAGAAATTCAAGACAAGAAGCAGGACTAAATGAACACCTCACAAAATGCATGCTTGGGTGCAGAACTAAGTTTAGCCCTCAAGGCAAATTTGAGCAATTGCAAACCATTGATAGCGAATCGTAGGTGTGCACTGTGCAGATTTCCGAAATTTCTAATTGAACGTCAAAACCGATTCACCAATTCAGTTTTTCCAGAGCAGCAAATACCTCAGCTAATAATCTACATCTGTGAGTGCAGATAAAGCATTCTGTCGCCCACGATGGGCATCCATTCAGATAGATGGCCAGGGAGGGCCTTATGAACTGTTTCAGGATGATATTTGCGTTTGCTTTGGTCTCCGCGAGCCAAAACCTTTGTTTCTCACAGTCGTGCAATTGTGAATCGCCTTCCCAGTGGCACAACTGTCAGCCGAGAACTGATGTGCGATATGGCCCAACAACTTCCGTTTGGCAGGGTTACCGGGGCGGGCACACGATGCAGCCGGCAGTTCCCTATCAAGGCTACGCAAACTGTTCTGAACCGGAAGATGGCTACTCCACTTGGACGACGCCACCGACATCGGGCTCAGCCCCCATCTGTGCTGATCCAAGTGTCGTCGTCGGCGGCTACGGTTCTGTGATCGACAGTTCGCCAATCTTTACACTCGATACATTTGCCGATTCACTAGGTGGATTCTTTGGCGGAATCGATTTCCTTTGGATGCGAGCGAACTTTGACCAAAACGTCGCGATGATCGTTGACCCGCCGGTCGGAAACACGCTTGTTCCGTTTGACTATGACTATGAACTTTCGCCGCGAGCGTGGCTCGGTTGGCAGTCGTGCAGTGGAACTGGATTTCGTGCAACGTATTTTCGATTTGATCAATCTGCAAACACCGAAGCAGTCACCGCCGTGGCCGGAGCGACTCCGGTGTATCTGTTTGTTTACGGTGCCGGTGGAAACCTGTCCCGCAACGCCAACGCCAACGTCGGCCAGACACTCGTTTCCGATCATTCGTTAACCCTCAATTCGCTCGACTTCGAAGCGACTCAAGTTGTTCGCTGGAAACGCTCTCGCGCCCTGTTCGGACTGGGCGTTCGTATCGCCGACATGCACCAAACTTCTCGAGGCGATGTGTTTAACCCAGACGGATCGCTCGAAGAAACCGTTCGCAATGAATTGAAGTTCCAAGGTGCCGGGCCAACCGCATCCGCACAACTGACCCGTGGAATAGGATCGAGTCCGTTTGGAATCTTTGCAACGACACGTGGATCGTTGCTGGTCAGCGACACGGAACAGCGGATCTACGAAATGAAGGGAGCGTTCACGACTGAATTAGAAGACATCGCGATCCAGCGAGAAGTTCTTGGTAACGTCGAATTTGGAATCGGCGTTCAGTATGGCCAGTCCATCGGCCGCTCGGCTGGAATGTTCTTCCGAGCTGGCTACGAATGCCAACTTTGGCTCGACGCCGGCGGCCCCGTCGATTCCCACAGCACCATCGGCCTGGATGGAATCACCTTCGCAACGGGAGTTCAGTTCTGACGGACGATTTCAATCGAGAACAATCGGTCGAGCGATGATAAAAGCAATTTGTCTTGGAACGATTTGCCACGGTTTCGTTGCGTCATTCGTTTAGAACACTCGGTAACCGGTTGCGAATGATCTTGGTGGTGGGATCGCCGGGCATGATCGTGTCGCACCACATTTCGTTCTCGAACAGGTATCGAATTTGGATCGCGATCGCTTCTTTGGCGGCGAACGCATCGCGTGCTTCGGCGAGTGTGACGGTGGCATCGGTCCGAGTCGATTTCAGTTGCACATGCTTCACATCGGCCCCGTCTCGCAAATCGGCAAACAATTGCAGGACCTGATCGGAAGCCCATTCAGCTTGAAGAATTTCGGGAAGTTCGTCGTTCATGATGTTGCAAAAAAGAAGGTGACGCTGAGTCCCAAGAGGCAGGGGGACGCAGAGAAAAGTGACAGAGATTTCAATGCAAAGACGGATTCTTGAGATTTACTTCATGTTACCAATATCGCAAAACCTCTACGGCTTCGCGTCTATTGCGGCTCTGCGTCAACTTCTCTGCCCACCCACCCCGGGCCGTAAAGAGTTTTCTAACTGTTTAACCGTGTGGGCATCGCCCCGCGCGTCCACGCGGGGCGAAACGCGCGGGGCGATGCCCACGCGGTTAAACGATTTTGGAACCCTTCACGGCGTTCCACCCACCCCGGGCCTCTCAAACGCAGGCATCAGCAGGATCGCATTTTCAGGTGCTGGGCAAACGTAGCGGCAGACGCCACATCCGGTGCAAGTGTCTTCGATGATCGTTGGCTTGCCGTTGGCAACCACAATCGCACCATCGACTGGGCAACGTTCGCTGCAAACGGTACAAGTCGTTGAGTGGTGAGCAAGGCATAGATGCTCGGTCACTTTCGCCGTGCCCATGATCGGCGGAACAGAATCAACCAGCACTCTGGGTTCGCAGGATGCGATGCAGGGAAAGTCTTCGCACATCATGCACGCGGACGTATCGGCATCGATGATGGGCGTCCCCGCGACGTTGCCGAGTCGCTCGGGTGCTTTACGGATCGCGTCGTACGGACATGCCGTGATGCAGTCACCGCACCGAGTGCAGCCAGCAAGAAATTGTGACTCGGCGATCGCACCGGGAGGCCGATGGACGGGAATGGTTCGTGATGGATTCTGGGACAGGTCCGTCGTGCGAACTGGTTCAATCGAAATTCCCTGTATCGCTTTCGCCGGAGTCGCTTTGGTCGGTTCAGGCTTTGGGTAGCGTTTGACGAGCGGAACGATCTTCGAGCCACCGATCAGCTTCCAAAACCGCCCTTGAAGTAGGTCGCGGCGATTGATGGTTGGGCGATCGTTCACAGAACTAATTTATTTGGCAGAAAGATTGGAGGTAGAAAAATAGGGGACTGATTTTGAGCTGAAATGTTTCTACCTTCAATCTTTCTACCAAAAACTCGCATCAGCGACGCACCACATCCAGCGGCGGCAGCATGGGTACGATTTCGGCCTCGGGCATTTGATCGAGAGTCGCCGACGGCGCGTGGCACTGCGTGCAATTGGTTCGCCATGGATGGGTTGATTCCAAGCCAGCCCAACCGTTGGGGCCGCCGTGACAAGCGTTACAGTTTTCTCGCATCCACTGCGAATGCGGAATCGTTGGCGGAGCACCTTGAAAGGCTCGCTTGCCTTGCGTCGGTGCGGGCAGGCCGACAAAGCTAGTTTCGACACTCGCATCGACATCTTGAAACGGTACCGGTGCCATCGGAGCATGACACTGGACACAATTTCCCAGAAACTTGTGCGACATCACGCTAGCTTTCAAACCGGCCATCTGAACACCATTGGAATGGCACGCATAACAAGCCGCGTCGGTTGTGTTTTCGACCGGGTGAGGAATGATGGGTGGCGCGCCGTTGAACGAGCGGCGGGATGCTCGCAGCTTTCCCGATGCTTCCTTCTCTGCTTCGCTCGGTTCAATCTTTGTGTAAAGATCGTAATCCCCACCGGGCAAGGCTTGCGGTTTTGCTTGCCATGACTTTGTCGGGCCCATCGGTGTGCTGGAAATCTCTGAATAACTGACCGCGGGGATCAGCTTTACGTCATTGGCTGCCGCTTGAGACAAATCGCGATCGACCAATGATGACTCGTAAAACCCATCCGGCTGTGGGACGCCATCACCGATGCCGACGAAGTATCCGATCACGGCGACTGCGATCACCAGCGAAAGGAAAACGGTTGTCAATCGATTCATGACTTCACCTTAGCCGCAGCCTTCTTCACAACTCGGGCAGCACATTTTTTGTAGTCAGGCTGTTTTGAGATCGGACAATGTTCGTCCAAAGTGACGTCATTGATCAGCTTGGTTTCGTCAAAGAAGGGAACAAAGATCGAACCGCGCGGTGGACGTCCGCGACCGTCAATCCAAACGGGCAATTCACAAGAGCCACGGCGAGATTCAACGATGACCACTTCGCCCTGACGGATGTTCGCGGCCCTCGCATCTTCCATGTGCATTTCGACGTAACCAGTCGGCATCGCTCGATTGAGTGGTTCCAAGCGCCGCGTCATGGTGCCAGTGTGCCAATGCTCCAGCACTCGGCCCGTACATAGCCACATCGGATATTCATCGTCGGGAATTTCCGGTGGTGGTTCGTATTCGTGGAACCAAATCTGAGCTCGACCATCTTTGCTGGACGAGTGGTAGAAATCAAACTCTTCACCTTCCGCAACAAACGGATCGTCAAACCCTGAAAAACGAAAACGGGTTTCTCGCCATGAACCGTCTTCTTGTTCGACCACTGGCCAACGCAATCCGCGGGCTTTGACGTATTCATCATACGGAGCCAGATTCTTGTGCTTCATCGTTGTGAACTGTCGGTACTCTTCGAACAAATGTTTGTCGACATTGGTGTCGTAGTAGTTATCGAAGTTCCAAATTGGAATTTCCTTGCCCGCATCATCCTTGACCGCAAAGATAAATTCGCCGTCCTTGTCCTTCATTCCCTCGTAACCCATCTCGAACAACTTGTGCGCGATCGCGATCGTCATCCACGTGTCGTCACGAGCCTCGCCGGGTGGATCGACCATCTTGAACCATTGCTGCGTCCGACGTTCGCTGTTGCCATAGACACCGTTTTTTTCAACCCACATTGCGGCCGGCAAAATCAAATCGGCCAATTCGGTGGTCGCCGTTGGATACACCTCGCTAACAATTAAGAACTTGTCATCAAGCGGTTCCTTGTCGTTGAACAGTTTGTTTAGGTTTGGCAGTGTTTGCCCGGGGTTGGTCACTTGAACAAACATCGTCGTGATGTCACCACCATCCGATGTTGGCTTGGTGAACTGATCAAACATTTTCACCGTGTGATATCCAGGCACCGCGTTCACGCTGCCTTCGCGGACGTTCCAGAATTCTTCTGATTGCTTGCGGTGTTCTGGCTTGGCGACGATTCGACCACCGGGCAACGCGTGCGCCAAAGTGCCGACTTCGCGAACGGTACCGCATGCCGACGGTTGACCGGTCAAGCTGGTCGGCGCATCACCTGGTTTCCCAAAGTGACCTGACAACAAGTGGACGCCGTGGACCAGCGTGTTAACAGCCGTGCCCATCGTGTGCTGGTTCATTCCCATGCACCACAACGACGTGATGCGAATGTCAGGATTGGCGAACAGATCGGCCAGCATGCGAAGATCGTCTACCGAAATTCCGGAAAGCTCTTCTACGTGTTCCGGTGTGTACTTGGCGATTCGTTTTCGGAATTCATCTTCGCTAATCGCTTCACCAAACAAAGACTTGCCGCTTTCGGGATGAGCACGAAAGTTGCAATGCTGTTCGACGAACGATCGATCGTAATTGCCGTTTTCGATCAGCAAGTGCATGATCCCCAACGCGATCGGAACGTCGCCGTGAGGTTTCATTTCCAGATAAACATTCGCAGCGTCGGTGGTTCGTGTTCGACGCGTTCCAATGTCGATCAAGCGAACATTTTCGCCACGCGATCGACGATCGGTCACACGAGAAAACAAAACTGGGTGCATTTCCGCTGGATTGTTGCCCCAAGTAATGACCACATCGCACTCGTCCAAATCGTCGTAACACCCGGCCGGTTCATCGACGCCGTAGGTCCCCAAGAATCCGGTCACCGCGGATGCCATGCACAAGCGAGCGTTGGGGTCGATATGGTTGTTGCCCAGCCCGCCCTTCATGAATTTCTGAGCCGCGTAGCCTTCAGGAATCGTCCATTGACCGCTGCCATAAATCGCAAACGTTTCCGGCGAATCGTAGATCCGCTTGGCAACGATCTCGATCGCTTCGTCCCATTCAATTTCCGTTAACTTGCCATCTTTGCGAAGCAAAGGTTTGGTCAGGCGATCTTTGCCGTAAAGAATTCCGCCGACGTGATAACCTTTGACGCACAGAAGGCCTTTGTTGACGTCCGCCGCCTTGTCGCCCGCGATTGCGACGACGCGACCATCCTCGACACCGACTTGGACATGGCAACCCGTACCGCAAAACCGGCATGGTGCTTTGTTCCAGGACAGCCCATCACCATCGGGCAAATCAGCGACACCTTGATCGGCGTAAACGACGGGAAGCGACGCATTGCTCGCGACCATCGAACTGGCCGCTGCCATCGCGGTGGACTTCAAAAAAGTTCGACGCTTAGAGTCCATCATGATTGATCCCTGGTTCGATCGTTCTTGCCGTTTGTTTTTTCGTCGTCAGGGTTGCTACCTATGGGTAGTTCACCATCGAACGCGACCATGGCGACAGCCAAGTCGGTAACGCCAGGCAACTGTTGTAACGTGTTCCATATCTGTTGGTCGCGACGTTTCGTTGCTGAATCGATCATGATCGCTAACTTGCTGCCAGCAGCATCACCCAATTCAATCTCCGGAATGTCCCCAATCGCCTTGATCGTATCCGAGTGTTCCATCACGGAAGATCGAAAAGTCACGACAAGACCGCTGATTGGCACCGAGATACATTCCGAAAAAGAAGTTGTGTTGATCAAAACAGGTGTATCGCTAACCCGCACCTGAATGTATACATTAAACGTCGTCAGTGAAACCTCTCTTTGGAACAGAATTCATGCCACGGATCGCTAACCTGATTTTCGCGGGAATCTTGTGCGTGATTGCTTCCATGATTGTCGCAGCCGTCTTGCAATCAGGCTTTAGAGCGGATTCGCACACCGGGCGTGCCGATGCGTCTCAGTTTATTCAGGAGGGCATCGAGACCCAACGCAATCTTAGGCTTGCAGCGGAGGGAACGGAGTCTCAAGAAACCCCTTTTCCCGTTATCGTTCGCAAGCCGATTGGGCCGCCGCGAATTGAACTGGCCGGTACCGACCCGCAAGGCCGCACCGGCAGTGTCGCTTGTTCGACTTGCCACAGCGTCCGTAAGCCGAACCTTGAAAACAAAACTGTTGCAACGCTGGATGAATTTCACCAGGGCATGGAATTCAGCCACGGCAAAGTCGCGTGCTATGCATGTCACAATCCAAAAGATTCCGACTCGCTACGTTTAGCCGATGGAACATCCGTCGCCTATCAAGATGTGATGACGATGTGTGCCCAATGCCATAGCAAGCAAGCTGAATCCTTTGCCAATGGGGCTCATGGCGGGATGAACGGACACTGGGATTTGAGTCGCGGCCCGCAGATGAAAAACAACTGCATCGATTGCCATGATCCGCATGCACCGAGCTATCCCAAGATGATCGTCGGCTTCAAACCCAAAGACCGCTTTAACGCACCCGTCGAAGATCACCATGACGAAAAGTTGGAGGTAAAAAAATGAGGAACAACCTGGCCCTGAAAGTTTACTACCTCCGATCTTTCTACCAAAACCTCCGCGAGAGTCGCCCTACATGACCAACCATCCCTCGCTACCGATCATCGAAAACTTTTCGCGACGAGCGGCTGTCAAAGGAGCCTTTGCCACGCTTGGCGCTGGTGCATTCGTCGCGGCAATCTCGCCACTCCGACAAGCCGCCAAGAACACGACGGCGGCGGAGTTCATGCAGCAGCATTACACCGAGCTATCGCCCGAGCAAAAGGACGAAGTGATCGCCCGTCTGGAAGCAGAAACGAAAGAGAAATACGGTGCCGATGTAACGATCGGTGACGACCGCCCGATCCCAGGCACAAAGTTTGTCTATGCGATTAATTTAAGCGTTTGCAACGGTAACGGTAAATGCGTGGAAGCCTGCCACCAGGAAAACAATCACGACCGCGCGACGAATCAGTCCTACATTCGTGTTTTGGAAATGCCCAAAGGTACGATGGATATGGAACAAGGTTCCACGACCTATTCAGGCGTGGTGCCCAAGGACGACAAATTCTATTTACCCGTTCAATGCCAACAGTGCGACGAACCACCATGCGTTGACGTTTGCCCGGTCAAAGCGACTTGGAAAGAAGAAGATGGCATCGTGGTCGTTGATTACAACTGGTGCATCGGATGCCGATACTGCGAAGCTGCGTGTCCGTATCACGCGCGGCGTTTCAATTGGAAGGAACCAGAAGTTCCAGCCAAAGAAGTGAATCCCGACCAGAGCTATCTGAGTAATCGGATTCGTCCGGTCGGCGTTGTTGAAAAGTGTACGTACTGCCTGCATCGAACTCGTCGCGGAAAACTGCCCGCATGCTTGGAAGCCTGTCCAACCGGTGCTCGCGTCTTCGGCAATATCCTGGACAAGGATTCCAACATTCGTTGGATCCTGCAAAACAAACGTGTCTATATCCTCAAAGAAGAACTCGGGACCAAGCCAGCGTTTTTCTATTACTTCGATTAAGGGAGAGGAAGTTGACGCAGAGACGCTAGAGGCGGAAAGACGCAGAGGAGAAGAGCGACTGGAGCAACGCAGAGATGCCTGCCTAAGCTAGTGTCTTTTCTTTGCGATGATACCGCCCCACAACCTCTGCGTCTCCGCGTCTCCCCGCCTTTGCGTTAAATCATTCTGCGTCAAATACTCCTGAAAACAACCATGAGCAGCATTCCAGCATCGCCGATCGAAAACGAAACGCACATCACCAGCTATCCGAAATTCATCGGGCGTTCGCTGTGGCTTGCCACCGAAGGGTCGTTCGCGTTTTATGCGTGGATGACAGCCTTGACCGCAGTGTTCTTGGTCGGTGCAAATGCGTGGGCGAACCAAGTTGCCGGCGGAATGATCGGCACCAACATGACCGACCAGGTTTCTTGGGGACTGTACATCGCGAACTTCACGTTCATGGTTGGCCTAGCCGCCGGTGGAGTCATGATGGTGATCCCGGCTTACTTGTATCACGATCGCAAGATGCATGACGTCGTCATCATTGGTGAACTGTTAGCGATCGCCGCAATCGCGATGTGTTTGATGTTCGTGATGGCTGACCTAGGCCGCCCTGATCGGTTTTGGCACATGGTGCCGGGCATCGGAAAGTTTAATTGGCCGATTTCGATGCTGACCTGGGACGTGATCGTCCTGAATGGTTACCTGCTGATCAACATGCATATTTGCGGCTACCTGCTCTACATGAGATTCCTTGGTCGCAAGCCCAACCCAGTCTGGTACGTGCCGTTTGTCATGCTGTCGATTGTTTGGGCGATCTCAATTCACACCGTGACAGCGTTCTTGTATTGTGGCCTTGGTGGACGACCGTTTTGGAACACTGCCCTGCTTGCGCCGCGTTTCTTAGCGTCCGCGTTTGTTTCCGGCCCAGCGTTCATCATCGTTGCGATGATCTTTATTAAGAAACTGACAGGAGTTGGTGGACTTGATCAGCCGATCGGGACGCTAACGAAGATCATTCGCGTAACAATCCTGATCAACTTACTAATGGTTGCATCTGAGCTTTTCACCGAATTTTACACCGGCGGTTCTCATGTCAGTGCAGCGAAGTATCTGTTCTTTGGTTTGCATGGAAAGACCGCGCTGGTGCCGTGGACTTGGACCGCGATCGCGATGAATTTGATCGCGGCGTTATTGTTTCTATGGCCAGGCGTGTTGATGTTTAAGTGGAGACCCGTATTGGTCACCGCTTGTGTGATGGCGTTCGTCGGAGCATGGATCGAAAAGGGCATGGGCCTGATTGTGCCGGGGTTTATCCCCAGCACGTTGCACGAGATTGTCGAATACGTGCCTAGCCAATTGGAATGGAAAGTCACGGTCGGAATCTGGGCATTCGGCCTGATGATTTTTACCATCGCAATCAAAACGGCCTTGCCAACGTTGAAACGCACGGACTTTATCGACAACCAGGACTGATGATCCGTTTCGATATCAAGACGTAGAACGGAATCCATCCCGTTCAATCTTGCCTTATCCACCGATCGCCAACAGTCGCGTTGGTGTTCCGCTTATCGACAATTTCGCTTGCACTGAAAAGTCCGCCAGCGACACAATCCAGATGCTTTGGTCACCTGGATTGGTAATCGCGATCCGGCGTCCGTCGGGTAGCAAAACCGCGTCATGATGACCCGCGTGAGGTCTAATGTCATTGCGTCCGACCGCAATGGTGGTTTTGATAACGGCGTCAGAAAAATCGCCATCGCGATTGGGATCCAAGGCGACCACGATCAACTCGTCGGTTTCCGGCTTCTCTTTGGATTCAGCAAACATGCAAGCCAGCGGGCCGTGGGATCTCGTCTGCATCGGGATCGGAGACATCACTGATTGGCCTTCGGGCAGATCCAGGCTGACTTCGATCAGAGCAGGAATCTGATCGGCCGCATTCAATACGCAAAGCTTCGCTTGATCGCCTTTGCCCGACGTAAAGATCACATGACTTTTCAGATTTGCAAACGCTCCTGTGCGAAGCGGCTTGTCATCGGCGTCTTTTCCAAGCGAAAGATGGTTAACGGTTACCGTTTCTGAATTCGCAGACATTTCACGATCGGCTTCCACCCAACACACACCCTCCGACGGAGCAAAAAATGCTTTGCCGCTGTTGATCGTTGCCCCATGCAGGCCGCCAGTCGGACAAGCAATCGTGTATCGCTGTCCCGAATTTTCACCCAAGCCGATGACGTCGATTCGCCCAGCGTTCTCGCCGACCGGTGCGATCCAGGTCGCATAGGCGACTCGGTCTTCTTCCACCGCCAACGTAATGTGACCGCTACCGCCATCGAAGAACGCTGCAGCCTGCTCAGCCGTTTTCGCTTGGCGAATCGAATCGGCGGATGCAATCGTGAATCCGTTGTTCTTGTCGATGGCTAGCACGAACGATTTTCCGTAGCGGTAGACGTGCGCGGGATTGCCTTGCGTTTCATCGATGATCTGCTGAGCGACCGACGGAGCCTCATTGAACTTCCAATGCGAGTGGTCGCCATGTGGTTCTTCGATTGCACCGCTTTCGATCGCGACCCAACCACTGCCGAATGTTCCTTCGTTATTGTCGTGAACGCCGACGATGATCAAACCGTCGTCGTGTCTCATTTGGACCAACGATTGTTCATCCGGATCCAGTTCTGGAAACTGATCGATGGTTGCCGGGGCCAAGTGAAAGCCTTCTGCGTTCTTCTTTAGATCGCCCCATTGAAGGCTGGCACTGGAATCGTCCTGCCAAAAAAGACGGGCTAAGGTTCTGCCTTGCGCCTCGGCGCTGGTCGCGGTGAAAAGTGCCCCAAACCAAAGGGACAACGTGACTACGGTTTTGAACATGATTAAATCTTTTGTTGAATTTTTGAGACTAAAGTGGCTTCACGGAGCCCGATGGAAGCTCGATTTCTTGAACGAGCTGGCTGCTAAACGGCGGCAGTTCCAACTTGGTTCTGCTGCGTTTGATGACACGCGAATCTAAGATCCATCCACCGTCGCTGACCGATTCCAGAGTCACGAAATACGGACTTGGTTCCGGTGACGGCAGGTCGCGAAAAACAGCTTGGCCGTTGTCATCGGTGATTGCTTGCGATAACACTGGTCCATTGCGATCGCCGTGCAAACCAACTCGAACGTCGGCAAGCGGTCTTCCCTGATAGCGAATGACGACCCTTTCGGATTCGACGTCGCTTTCTTCAGGGATCGGTTCACAACCTGCGATCAAGCAGGGCAACAAAATTCCGATTGCCGCGACCATCATTCCATGGCTGGCTTTGCGAATGTGCGGTTGGAAGATCATGGCAGCGTCACAACCTCGCGTCCGTCTCGTGAAAAGATTGCGTGATACAGGTCACGATCAATCGAATCAGTTAAGAAATGAACGCTGCCGTCGAGCATCGCATGGTGGCTTCCGCCGTTGTGATACGAGCGTGACGAATAGAAACCGCGTCCATGGATTCCGATATCCGGGATTCGCGAGTTCGGTGTCATGTATCCGTTGATGACGGTCGCATACGGGACGCCGCGAATCCAAGATTCGCCTCGGTTACCTCGATAGGATGTAATTCTTGCTGGAAAGATGGTGTCCAGGTCAGGATTCTCGATCAGTGTTCCGCCGTCCAGAAAACCTGGGTTTGGCGCGACGTTTCCTGACGTGCCGCCCCAATTAGCGACGCGGCGATGCGGCCCGGAAGGTGATGGTTCGTTCAATCCACTGGTTTGATCGCCGAGCACTGTTTCGGCCAGCAACACGGTATGGCTAGTTCCATCGAGACAATCCTCGAATCCGGCCCACGAGTCCGTCCACACCATTCCGTCGGTGCGATACCGATCGTCGTAGTGCGTGTCAGTACCGCTGCCGTAGCTGAACATGTAACTGAGCCCGCCCGAGGTTCCCGGTGTACCATCGTTGAAGGTGGTGGAGAAGTTTGGATCCCCGACATCGCTGGGACAAAGGAACGTCGGCACGACCGATTCGACAGCGTTGCGAAGGTCCGGGTTAAAGCGTGCCATCCAGGCCGGGCCAAGCAAAAGCGGTGCATCGTAGTCAATCAAATCGTTCAATCCGGCTTGTTCGATGAACGGCAAAATTCGGGCCTGCACCGAATAGCTGCTCGATCCCGTCATCGCGGGAATCTTCTTGAATGCACTTTCGTAGTTGTGCGTTGCCAAAGCGATTTGCTTCAAGTTATTGCCGCACGACATTCGTCGCGCGGCCTCGCGGGCTGCCTGGACGGCCGGCAGCAGCAGTCCAACCAGAATGCCGATGATGGCAATTACGACCAGCAATTCGACGAGGGTAAAGCCGTCACGGCGTGTTCGATACTTTGTTTTAAGTGTCATGAATTTAAGTGTCATGGGTTTGATAATTCTTAAAGGTGCTTGAGCGCGGAGTGGTAGAAGAGCCCCGCGCATGACGTACGAATCGCTTGACACGGCTTTGGTCGGACCGGTTGTCGAACGACCGCGCACGCACACGCGGGGCAAAGGATGCAGATCGCCATAGAACGGAATGAATTCCGTTTTAAGTTGGGAGTCTGCTACCGAGAAAACTACAGCGGATTAGGCAACAACTGCTGGCGGCCCACGAGAAGGCGGCAATGAAAGAAGGCTTGCGATACCATCCAGACGAGTCGCCAGCACGATACGCTGGCAAGCAGGTTCAGAAATCGGCAGCGTGAAAGAAGCATCGCCGAAAGCACATGGCGTCGCGAGCGACAAACAGATCGAGCAGGAATCTGAATCGTGTGGCGGGCCCGGTTGTTGGGACTGATCGCCTTCGATTGGATTCGCTTCAGCGTTGTCATCCGCTGGTCCACCGTGATGGTGCGAGTGACCGCAACACGCGTGATCGCTAACGACAGTCCGGCAAGCCGTCGCCTTGCATGCGATATCACCGCACGCACCATCTTTGCAAGTTGCAACGTGCAGCCAAGCAAACGCGTGCCCAAGTACCAGCAAGGCACATAGCGACGAAACGAGAAGCTTTTGGCGTAATGAAGCCACGAATCACACAAACGGGAAAAGTTTTCAAACGTTAAAATTGTCCGACCAAAGACTCGCAAATGCAATACGTTTGCAAATGGAACTCAGTTCGTCAATCGCATGACATTCCAAAAAATTTACAAGCGATCAGCGACGAAATGCCATTCACGGTCGAACGTCCCCAAAAAGCTCCCCAAAAGCGAAGTTCACTCGGTCGCGTTTCATGCTTGTATAGAAATTGCACCTTCAAAACTTACGTTTCGGAATGCGATTAACCGTTTTCCATTCGGTCTTGTCTCGCCAACTCTTCTTCGTAGGCGAAATCGATCATGTCCAAGACGGAATCGACGTCGGCGGCTTTGGTTGAGAATTTGAATTTTCCGGTCAGTTTTAAGTCCGGTGTCAGTTCGCTTTTTTCGTGGAGCTCCCACATTTCATCGGCGTAGTGAGTGTTCGCTAAATGCGGTGCAAACTGCGCGTAGTATTGCGTGATGTTGCGAACGTCGCGTTGCAACATTGCTTTCGCATTATTGTTGCCCGATGCATTGACGACCTGCGGAAAGTCGATGATCACTGGACCGGATTCGTCTTGCAGAACATTGAATTCCGACAAGTCGCCGTGAACCAAACCGACACACAGCATCCGCAGCACATAATTCATGACGGTCGCGTGATCCCTGACGGCCTGCTCGGCTGACATGGAAATATCATTCAGCCGTGGTGCCACGTCGCCGTCCCCGTCGGTGATCAGTTCCATCAGCAACACGCCATCAAAGAAACCGTACGCCTTTGGCACTCGCACACCGGAATCGGCTAACTTGTACAACGCATCGACTTCGGCTCGTTGCCACACATCTTCTTGTTGATCGCGACCAAACTTAGAACGCTTATCGATCGCCCTCTGGCGGCGACTGTTTCGGATCTTCCGACCTTCCTGATACTGAACCGCGTTTTTGAAGCTTCGCTTGACCACATCCTTGTAAACCTTGGCGCAGCGAATTTCTTCGCCGCAACGGACCAAAAAGACTTGCGCCTCTTTGCCGCTCATCAACGAGCCCAAAACCTTATCGACAAGGCCATCTTCGATAAGAGGTTTAATGCGCTGAGGGACTTTCAAAATGCTACCGATTCAAGAAGGATCAAAGCTTCTGTAGGAAGGTGAAAAAGATCGTTGCAAAACAACAAGAGAACGCAAGCGGTTGATCGGGGTTTCGTTCTCGGCATCAGACCGGGCGTTGTTTTGAGCTCTATGTCAGAAACTCTTTTCGGACACGAGTCAGGTAGTCGAGCAGTGGTCGCGTGTTGCCTTGTTGGTCGATCAAACCACCATGAGTCATAACATGCGGTTCGGCGTCGCTCCAACTATCCCAAACGATTCCGTGAACGATGTGCTTCGCCAACAAGGTGCGTATCATCGCGCTGGCGACACGTAGTTGTTGAGCCGATGGATCTTCGCTGCTATCCAGATAATTCAATACTTCTGTTGGCGCTGTCGCTTCGCTGTCCGGGCCAATCGCTGCGGGGGCAACCAATTGGACCAACAACGGCATCCCCAATGTCGCCCAGCGGTCGATCATGTGGCCAAAATCGACCGGCGACCGCGGCTGAGTCGCGTTTTCGGCGTAATGCACTCGGCATTCAAGCCCAATACCCGCCATCCCCAATCCGCTGCGGACCATCGCGTCGGCAAATTGCAGTGGCGAAATCCCGTCGCGATCCTTCGCAAGGTATTCACCGAACGGTTGATCGAACGACATGATCGCCGGAGTATTCGGATCCGTTCGCCTGACTGCTTGTAAAATCCCAATCGCCAAACGCATCGCTTGTTCATCATCAAGCGGAAGTGGGCCAGGAGTGTTCAATCCTGTCGCGCAGTTCCAAAGCTGGACCTTGCCACGGAACTTAGCAACCGTCGTTTCGACAAAGTGGACCGCGGCTTTCAACAACGATTCAAAGTCTTCATCAAACAAATACAACCAATGCGGCATCATCCGGGTGCGGAAATCGATCAGCGGGCCACCAACGACGCGCATCCCTTGATTGGTGAAGTACTGGATCGTTTGTTCCGCGTCATCGAAATGAAAACTGCCCGAGTCGGTTTCAATCTCAGACCAACTCAACCGCACCGCAGCGGTGTTGAACGCGGATACGAATGCGTCGGCGTGAGGCGAATCGATGGGCGACGGCGGAATCACTGTGGCCGCCATCAAGGTTCCAATTTGTGGTTCACGTTGTTTGCGATAGGCAATCGACTGCACGCTGTAAGATTCACCAAGATCATTGATCGCGGATTCCAACAACGTGATCGCCCGGATCGCGGCAATCGCACTTCGGTTGGGATCGCCGCGTAATCCGGCAGCCTCCAAAAAGGCGCTGGTGCCCCGTTCAACCAGATCGTCAAATTGGTCAGAAATCGTCAGCCCGGCACGTTGCCATGTGTCCGCCTGGATCCGAGCTCGGTAACACGATCCGCGAGCAAATTCTAGCGGCAATTGGTGCGGTTCATCTGGCAAACATCGCAAGCTGCAGGTGCTGAGCACTCGATTGCCGATCCCTGGAACCGGGCAAGTCATGTGCAGTTTTCCCGAGTTTGAAATCTCGCGAGAAATCGTCAACTGCGATCCGTCGAACTGGTTGCGAGACTGAAAGGGCACCCCTTCGATTCCACAAATGTACGCATCTTTCCACAGCGACCGTTCCACAAAGTCGCGTGCTTCTTCGGGGACATCGAACTTAAACTGCCCCATAGGTCGGTGGCTTGGGTGGATAGCGTGTTGCGTGGCGAAAATGAACGAATTTCGGTCTCTTCAGGTTCCCCTTAGAATAATCGCTGAACCTGTTGGACGCGACCGGTCAGAATACTCGGAGGCTGTCGGCCCTCCGGGCCTATTCGTTTTTCGTTGTACTAACCGGTGGCTTCGCCACCGGCAAAGGGCTGCCGCCACTCCGTGGCTTGGGGCGCCGACCAGGCCCAGAGGGCCGACAGCACGGTGCCGGTGGCGCAGCCACCGGTGTCCTGATACTGGTTGTCGACCAGGCCCAGAGGGCCGAAAGCCCTTTGCCGGTGGCGCAGCCACCGGTATCCTGCTACTCTTTGCCCATAGTCCCGGGAGGGACGACAGCTCGGTGCGCATGCTCAGTACAGCCGGTGTTGAGTACGACGCGCGACATTTGTGGGATGGATGCTCGGATGCTGTCGGCCCTCCGGGCCTATTCGTTTTTCGTTGTACTAACCGGTGGCTTCGCCCTCGTTGTTATACACAAATCTTATGTCACCAACGGCTGGGATTTTGGGCCGAAACTAATCCAGCACGCACTGATATCATGTAGGCGTTCCATTCCTCGCATGGTTGTGTCGGGACCTGGTTCATCATCACGAGCTCGATCGATGTAGCCACCAAGCCGGGCGATCAAGCGAATCATGATCCGCAGCTTCGGTGGTTCGGCAGGTGGATCTTCCTTCATCACCAATTGGTAGACGGGTTGCCATTCATTTGCGCTGAAAACGCTTTCGCAACTAACATCAGGAAACTCTCGACCGATTCGCGTCGTGTACAGCGTCCGCCATGCGACAATCATCGATACCGCCAAGCATCGCTCAAATCTTTCCAGAGTTTCAAATCGACGTGCTTCAATCCGAGCACCTGACTTTAGGGTTCTGAAAAATATCTCAATCATCCAGCGGATGCAGTAATATGACAGGATCAATTCAATTTCTTCTTTCGTTGACACCGGCATGTTGGTCAGCAACATCCAATCGACCGGAACGTCGCCATCGGGGGCGTTGATTTCGTGCGCCCAAACGACGTTGACGGTTGTATCGCTCAGCTTTCGGTCGGGGCGGTGTGGGCTGCGAAGAGTCACGCTTTGAGCGCGAACTTCCACTTCACACTGCCGAGACTCTCGCGGTTGATTTCGTGCTCGCTTATCGCAGTCGAGTTTCTTTTCACGACCGCGAATCGCAATCGTTTTAGTGTACCGGACGTCGCTTTGGCTTAGTTTTTCTCGCAACAGAATCGACTCAGGGTCGTCATCTTCTATCGTCGCGCGGTCGTAACAACCGCGAATGATCCACTGGAAGTTCTCCGGTGAATCCTTATCAGCGTCGATCACTTCAAAAATGTCCGCCTCACTATCGGCGACCGCGACGATCTTGGTTTCGGGATACTGTTCTGCTATCTCTTGAGCGTGCCGGTGGGTTTCGAGCCAACGCAGAGACTCCTTCTCTTCGATGGGAAGTTGCTTGCGGTCTTTGGCTTTAGACGGGCCGCTTTCTCGTGTCCAAAGCTCCGCACAGAGGGTGCCCAGTGGCGTCCCGTTGGGTGTGAAGGCGACCAACGGGTGAAGCAACTCTCCGAAGCGAGCGTTTCCATCGAGTGGCCCGGCTCCTTCGACCTGAACCTTTGGACGTGTCAGGTCGAGTTCGGACGTGTCATGGCCGAGGATCGCTACTTCTTCTTGGCTCAGCCGCTTGTAGGTGGAATCAATATGCGGCTCAAGAATGTTCTCGAATCCCATTCGGTCGTTATCGAACAGACGGTAAGCGGCAGTCGTTTCGTTGTGCCCACCATTGGCCGATGCTGGGATGCTCTTGCTTGGCGTTGCGGCCATCATCGAGAGTACTTCTCGAAGTCGATCATTCAACCGCTTGTCTCCCACATCAGTAGACTCCAATTCCTCGACCACCCAATCGCTGACCATCGCATCGCTCCATCGCGCGTTCTCTGTTGGTAACTTTCACGTCAGCAACAGCTTAGGTGATCGCAGGCCAAACCACAGCCGCAATTCCCGCACGCCAGATTTGTGTATAACAACGAGGGCGTCAGCCACCGGTCCACGGAAAAAGCGAATCCAATAGCCCAGAGGGCGGCAGATTGCCTTCGTTGTGTCGCCCTCTGGGCTAGCGGTTCTTGTCTCAATCATTCCGGTGGCTGATCCCGCCAACCTGTGCTAAAGCCGCATTTCGCTCCACTCAATGCAGCACAACGATTCGCGTTCGTTCCGGTGGCGAACAAAAACAATTGACACGGCGTAAGCAAGCATGGACAATCAGTTTATCCCTGGTCGGACCGCTAAACCTTAACTTGCACGTCATGCGTGAGCGGGATCCGTTCAATAACGCTGGAAACCGACCGTTGAAGTCGTCTCGAATCCTAACCGTTTACATCATTCTGGCTGCGTTGTTATTTGGCAATGTCGCGGGCTGGGTTCACGTCGGATGCTCGGGACATCACTCTGGATGCTGTGCAACCAAGCTGGACAATGCTTGCGCGGAAACTTCCAGCAGTCGTTCTTGCTGCAAGCACGATCATCGTGATGCTTGCTGTTCAAAAGAATCGGAACAGGCCGAAAATCAGGCCAATGATCCGGCCTCGGAACTGCCCGCCCCGCAGCACGATGCTGACCGGTGTGCGATCTGCCAAAACTTCTTTGCTTCGCGCGAAGCGATCATGCTCGAGTACGTTATTACTCAGATCGAGCCGCTGACGATTTGCGATGAAGTGGCTTTCGCAGACGACGTTTTCACGTCGAACCATCTTTCCAGCAGCCAAACGGTACGGGGACCGCCGCGAGTTTGAGCCGAGTGGCCGATCAGTTCTTCCTTTGTAGTGGATCTTGCTAAAGACCTCTGCTGCCGTGGTCTTTTTCAAGATCCAACGTGGATTTTTCTGAGCGGCCAATCGCCCAACTCTCGCGATGTTTCTGACCCCTGTTTTGTTCTCGTACCTAAGGTGCGCTATCATGGCGACAGCCCATGAAGTGCCCAGTTCGGCAAGTTGGTTGTCTCGTTTGATGACGACCGACTTTTGCCCCTGGGCGAATCGTTTTGTGTATTGGTTGAAAGAACCGATTGGTTGGTTCGTTCTTGCGACGGCAGTCAGCGTTCTGATTGGTTTGTACTTTAGCCCGATTGGTTGGACGTTGGCCGCATCGCTGACCGCGATCATGGTTGTGGGCATGGCGTGGCCATTGATCGCGATTCACGTCACGACTTGCCAACTGCATCCCGAAATCGATTGCGTTCACGAAGATGACGCGTGTCGGATGTTGGTGTCGGTTCGCAATCGTGTTCCCGTTCCCGTTTGGGGTTTGGCTGTCGAAGGCTATCTCGATTGCGACAACGACGACGCGATACCGACCGTCGGTTTAGCGTGCGTGCCACCGCTTTGCACCAGCGATTTTGGAATCACGGTCAATCCTTCGCTTCGAGGTCGTTACCCGATTCAAACGCCCCACGTTTCTTGTTCATTCCCGTTTGGAATCTGGACGGCGCGGCGAAACCTAACCACGACCAAGTCGCTAACGGTTTGGCCGAAGGTGTTTCCGATCAGTGGAACTTGCCCGATCGTTGGCGTTGCCAATGCTGAACAGGGCGAAGGAAGCCGCGGTGGCCGGAGCGGCGATTTCGTTGGCGTGCGAGCGTACCGACGCGGCGATTCGGCCAAGCACATCAACTGGGTCGCCTCGGCACGAGTCGATTCGTTGGTGGTCACCGAACGCGGCGGTCCGCAATGCGTCGAATTGGATGTCTTGGTCGATACGTTTTGCCGAGGCACACGAGATCAATTGGCCGACCGAATTCGTGTCGCCGCCAGTGTGCTGGTCAATCTGCATCAGTCGAACGTTCCCATGCGAGTGACGATTGGTTCGCAGCGGTTGCGATTGTCATCCGGCAGCAAAGGCCGCCGGCAGATCCTGGATGCGTTGGCGGACGTTCCGGCCGATGGAAGTGAAAAACCGATCGAGCGGGCCGCGATCGGCCGCCATGCAGTGATCGAGTTTTCGTCGAACGATTCAGGCCAGGAAATCGTACGCATGATCGACCCGCGTGGAGGTCGTCGAGCCGGTGGCCGTTTGCTGACGAAGCAAATTCGTTCAGGCGAAACGTTGGGAACCCAAGTGCGAGAATTCTGGACGGAGGTGCGAGATGCCGATGTCGCCGCGTAAACGAAACGAAACAATTCTGATGGCCATCCTGGCAATCGTCTCGGTCGTTCCGCTGCGGTTCTTCGTTGAATCGCGAAGTTGGTTTTTGGCGGAAATGGGAATGCTGATTGCGTTACTTGCCGTTGCGGAAGTCGTCAAGACTTTCGGCTCACCCGGTAACGCAAAACCGAAACTCCTGACGAGTTCCGCGATAACACTACTCGCCCTCACCCCCGTCCTATTCGCCGTTCTCGCTCGTGCATTTGGATCGCCAATTGCCTTTGAGATGTCAGCATTGACCACGTTCGGATCGACCTCGCTAGCCATCGCATTGTCCGCGACTAGCGATCGCACCCGAGCGATGTCACTGGTGATCAGCGGATTTCTGGTTCTATTCACGACTTCGATTTCTGACGATCCCCGCGCGGTTTGGTTGGCCATTGCGTGGATGACCGTTTGCGTTTGGCACCTGGTGGCAAATCACTGGGAAAGACTCGACCTCTGCTTGCCCGATTCGGTTCGACCCACCATCGGTGTGCGACCGGCCAGCGTCATGTTTGCAGTCGTCTTGTGCATCGTTGGCGGCTTGGTCGTTCGCGATCGTTTTAGCCAATCTAATCGTCTTGCCTTCGGATTCATGCCCAGTAGTGGCGGATCAAAATGGTCCGACCCAGCGGCTCGATCGGGCATCGGAACCGGCGATGCGGCGATCGCAGCGAAAGACCATGCGGAATCGTTTGGCGCGGTCGAATCAGAGATCTTTCTCGAATCCACCGAGTCAACATTATTCGACATGTTTAACGACACGATCGGCGAACCCAAAAAGAAGAACAAATGGGAACGTCGACAAGCGATGAACAACGACAACTTCATTCCGTCGCACGAACAGGCGTCGAAAAGCGAGAAGGGCGGATCGTCGTTTAGCACCGATCGAATGCCGCCAAAGAAGCATCACCATTTTGACGATGCCGTCGAAGCCGCGGTCGTTCAGTGGGACGGTCCAACAGGAATTCGGTTGGCGATGGAACGTTTTGATACGTTCGATGGCGTGGACTGGACGAACACGGCGAACCTAGCCGATGCAACCTTGCAGCGAACCGAAATCGACGACGCGGTTTGGTTCTTTGATCGAAGACTGCAGTCCGCGGTGTTTGAAAACAGCGATGCAGTGCAAGTCAATCTGCTGAAGGTTCTGCGTCTTGATACGACTCGCCTGCCAGCGCCGATGATGACTGCCGGTCTGCACATCAAAGACGTCGATCGTCAAGACTTCTTTGGAATCGATGACGACGGTTCGCTGTTCATGCCCGGTCGCGAAAAAGTGCCTCCGCTGACGGTGGCACACTTGGCTTCGCTTTGCGTGATGGAAGATGAACTGATCGACGGCGCGGCAGACTACGAAGGCTTGAAATCAATCATTCAAGATCTTCGCACCAACTTTACGCTCGACCGAAACAGTTCTACGAACACCGACGATCCTGTCGCCGAGTTTCTTCGCACTCGTCGTGGCGGCGATCATTTGTTTGCGACCGTCGCGGCATTGAAGGCTCGCGAGATCGGGTTCCAGTCACGAATCGTGACTGGTTTCTACGTGCGGCCAAATTCGTTTGACATTGCTGCGGGGCACTCCAACGTGACGCCGGACGACGTTCATGTTTGGGCCGAAATCCGGCTCGAAGATGGTCGTTGGTTCGAGGTTGAACCGACGCCGGGATATCGCGAACCGGTCTACACGCCGTCGATGTGGTTGGTCGCTAAACGCTTTGCTGCCGAGCATTGGACGCACGGCTTAGCGATCGCCGGCGTGTTTGCATTTCTGTTCTTTACCCGCTTGATTTGGATCGAATGGTTGCTGTCACTGGGTTGGTCGTTGTCATGGCCGCTCGGTCGTCAGCGCCAGCTTCGTATCGCGATGGGGATCGTGGAAACGCGAGCGAAACTGATCGGCCAGCAGCGTCCCGCCGGTACTCCCCAACGAGACTGGATGGAGTCATTGGTCGCTTCGGACATTCACCTTCGCGATCGTGTGCGAGAGTTCTGTAATGACGCCGACAAAAGCATTTTCGGTGGCAGTGGTACGATCGACCGCGATCGTTTGAGCGGTGTGGTTCGAGGTTTGAATTCGCGACAGATGAAACAAGTAGTGAATGGTGCAAAGGCATGAGTGTAGTAATGGAAAACGAAACGCAAGCAGCACTGACAACCTTGCGTGAGCAACTTGGTCGTGTCTTGCTAGGTAAGGCCGAACCAATCGAGTTGGTGATCGCGTGTTTGCTGGCCCAAGGACACTTGTTGCTGGACGATCTGCCGGGAACCGGGAAGACGACACTGGCAAAGGCACTGGCCGAATGTTTGGGCGGTCGTTTGTCGCGTGTCCAATGTACGCCGGACTTACTGCCCACTGATGTGACAGGCTTCAACCTATTCAACCAGAAGACTCGCGAGTTCGAGTTCCATGCCGGCCCTGTATTCGCCGACGTTTTGTTGGCTGACGAATTGAACCGCACGACGCCGCGGACGCAGAGTGCGCTTCTGGAAGCGATGGCGGAACGACAGGTGACGATCGATGCCGTTCCGCACCGTTTGTCAGAAACCTTTTTTGTCATTGCGACTCAAAACCCAATCGATTCGCACGGAGCGTATCCGTTGCCTGAGGCTCAATTGGATCGGTTCACGATCAAGCTGCAACTCGGTTACCCCGATCGTGACGCGCAGCTTGGGATTTTGGAAAACGCTTCGCAACCGGACCGAAACAGCGATGAACCGCACAACATTTTGTCGCTTCCGGATTTGCGAAAGATCCAACAACAAGTGCAGTCGATCACGGTTCATCCGCGAGTCCGCGAGTACCTTGTCGATCTGGTCGAGGCGACGCGGAATGACGCATCAATCCAATTGGGCGTCAGTCCACGTGGCATGTTGCATTGGCAACGAATCGCTCAAGCGTGGGCGGTGCTGCAAGGTCGCGACTTTGTCACACCAAGCGACGTGGCCAAAGTCGCCCACCCAGTGTTGTCGGTCCGTTTGCTGACCACGACCGATGACGTTGATTCGGTGATTGATCGAATCATGCAACAGATCCCTGCACCGGAGTACAAGTGATGAAATCTTCTCGTAGCGTAAGTCGCCAAGACTTTCGGATATCAGCCGCGCACTCGATGCCGAAACTCTTGGCGAGTTCCGCTACGTTGTTGGTGGGGCTTATTTTCGGCTGCGGGCCGCAAGACGACGCCCCCAAAGCATCGCACTTCGAGCACGACCATATCGTCGCGTCACACTGGCCGAGCGACCTAGCCGACGCGGCAGTGAAGATTCGCGAGCGTCTCGTTTGGATCGACACTGGCGAGGTGCCTGAACATCATGCAGAAGATGACGACGATCACCATGACCATGACGAACATGATCATGATGAAAAACATGATCCAGAAACCGAGATCTTCGATCTAGTTTCTTGGGTTCCAGAAGTCGCCGCCGATACGAACCTTTCTGAAGCGGATTGGTTGCCGCTGTATCACGCTGCGGAATCGTTGATGGTCAATCTGCGTGCGGCCAATGAGGGCCTGAGCAGCGAGAATCGATCACAACTCGAATCGTTCTGCCAATTGATTGATGAGACCTCGAAGAAAATTCCCGAACGTATCGCTAGCTTGCAGGTGACGTCGCCATGAGTCAATCAATTTCAGTGATGTTGCTTGGTGGCTTGATTCGCATGCTGCAAGGCTTCGCTGCAGCCGCGCCGACGTTGCTGGTCGGTTTGCTGATCGCGTCGATCCTTCGCTATTATCTTGGCAGCACCGGGACGCGGCGGTTGTTTGGTGGCGAGAGTTTGCGTTCGCTGCCGCAGTCATGGTTGGTCGGCATGTTGTTGCCCGTTTGCTCGATCGGCGTGTTGCCGATCCTGTTTGAAATGCGACGGGCCAAGGTCAAACCTGGTGCCATGTCGGCGTTCGCATTATCGGCACCCTTGTTCAATCCGCTGTCGCTGTTGTACGGCCTGACACTCAGCCGTCCGCTAGTGATCATCCTGTTTGCACTGGGGTCATTGGTGGTGGTGACGACGCTGGGTCTGATTTGGGATGCGTTGTCAAAAATGGCCGAGCAAAAAACGCTGGTCACGGACGAGGAAGAAACAAATCCAGATCATCTGATCGGGCTGCGTCGTGTCTTTGCAACGGTCGTCCATTTCGCTCGCGAAACCACGGGCACCACGATGCTAATCACGGTGGCTGCGTTGTCGGGACTGGCATTGCTGGCTGCCGTATTGCCCTACGGTGCGATGCAACATGAAGTCGAACGTGACGATTGGTGGGCACCGCTGAAGATGTTGTTCGTTGCGGTACCGGTCTATGCCACGCCGATGTTGGCGATGAGCCAAATGGGCATGATGTTTCAACACGCCAATTCGCCTGGAGCGTCGTTCACGCTATTGATTTTGGGTGCGGGGATGAACTTCGCTACGCCGGTTTGGTTCGGACGGAATTACGGATGGAAAGCCGCATCGTTGTGGTTGGCATCGCTATTGGTGATCGTGTTGGGTTTGTCCTACGCGATCAATAAACCGCTAGTCCCGCCGGGCGTCGAACCGGCTGGGCACACGCATGCGTTTGATATCTATGCGAATCCATTGTCGGACTATCATTCGCTGAATCTGCAAACCGTTCGGGACACGGTTAGCAAAGAATTGGACGTCAGCGTCGTCGCGTCGCTGGTTGTGTTGGGGATCGTTGTCGCCGCAGGCCTGGTGTTTCGGCTGTTGAAGATCAACGAAACGTCACTGATACAAAATGCGAAAGCGGGCTCGTTCGCGTCTTCGCTGCAAAACGAAGATGCGAAGCCTCGTAGCGGTTTGGATGTCGTCGTTCCACCGGGTGTGATCGGTGCGACGATGCTGGCGGGACTGGTCGCGCTTAGTGTCGTTGCGTGCTACGCGTACTATCCTTCGCCGAGTGAATGCCTGGAAGAAATTGGCGCGGCACGGGCGGAATGTCTGTCAGCCGCCAATAGCGGGCAGGTTGAACATGCTTTGTTTTGGCTGCCGATTTGGGAGGATTGGAGCCGGCGGTTGGAAGTCGGCACGTTCCTGCGGACCGGTCAGGTTCGTCCGTACCAGCGAATGCAGGGCTACCTGATTCGGAAGAAATTAGAAAATCTGGAGCACGAACTTGAGCATGATCCGTTCGAACCGGACGAAACCAAGCGGGTTGTGCGGGATATTCTGGCGACAAATTCCCGTTGGGTCAGCTCATTTCGGGCTTCAAAGTGACCGACGATCCTGAGGCAACTAGAATCGTGATTGGTTGCACTCCTTCGTAGAATACTCGGTTTATGTTGAATCTAAAAAAACGTCATTCACGCAGTTGCAGGTTGATTGAATTTCTGGTGGAGCGAGTGCATTGAAAGATTGCCTTCCTCTAAAGACGATCTTCGGAATCGCCATTGCGCTGACCATTCTGGTTAGCGGTTGCGGAAGTCCCGTCGGTACCTACGAAGGCCGCGTTCTCTTTGACGACGGCAGTCCAGTGCAATCGGGAAGCGTTGAATTCAGATCGCTCGCCGACGGTTCGCGTTACGCCAGTCGCATCGCGGCCGATGGCAAATTTGCGTTGACCGACCAAGACGGTGATGTCGGTTGCCCACCGGGCGACTATGAAGTCGTGGTGGTCCAGATCGTTCTCACCGAAGACTTGGCCGCCGAAGCCCACGATCACGGCCACACCGTCCCACGCCGCTACGCCGACTACTACACCAGCGGCCTGCGAGTCACCAATGCCAAAGATTCCGAGTTGCCTTTATCGATCACGTTGGAAACAAGCGACGGCTGATTGCCTAACAAGCAGAGCGAGGACAAAGGAGCGTGGATAAAGGTTAGGGGGTAGTTTTCAGGATTGAAACTCACAACGGCTAACAAAACCGATGCATCGCCCCCTTCTCTTTTTCCTAGCCCAAGAATTGAAGGTGAATACTCTAATGAATCGTCGCTGGAAACGGTGAGGGGAAATTGGGCAAAACGATGGAGGGGCAAAACGATGGTGCGCGTTCATCAAACTCAGTTGAGCTAGCAGGCCGCGCACCATCGTTTTGCCCCTCCATCGTTTTGCCCAAATGACAAGAGGCACGGAAAAAGGGAAGAGAGTTCAGAATTGAAACTCACATCGGCTTACAGAACCGATGATTTTCCCGTTCACTTATTTATCGCTTAAGCTCGACGAAGTTCTATTCCAAAGCTTCGGCGTACGGTCTTGTCAGTAAAATGTACATCGCCGGAATGATGGCGAGCGATAGGATGGTTGAGGCAATCAGGCCGAAGATGATTGCGAAGCAAAGCGGTTCCCACATTGCGTCGCTAAGCGCGAGTGGGATCAGGCCGATGATCGTTGTGATGCTGGTGCTCAAAATCGGTCGCACTCGATCGGATCCGCCTCGCGCCGCTGCGTCGATGACTTCGTAGCCGCGACGAAGGTAACCGTTCATCGTTTCCACCATCACGATCGCATCGTTAACGACAATGCCAATCAACGAGACGACGCCGATCACGGCGGTGAACGAGAACGGCATCTTCAGCAGATAAAAACCGACGAAGGTTCCGGTAAGTGCCAGCGGGATCGTTAACAGGATGATAAACGGCTGAGCGAACGAGCCGAACAGCATGACGAGCAGTGCGAACACAAGAAATAACGCGATCACCATCGCGTATCCCGCGCTGCCAAATGCTTCGGCAGACTCTTCCGCTTCACCACCAAATTTGTATCGGTATCCGCTTGGCCAATTCGCGGCAAGCGAATCGAGTTTGGGGGTCACGTCGCCGATAATTTCCGATGGCAACCGAATTTGATTCTTCGCCGAAACGATAATGCTGCGTTGGCCGTCTTGCCGGGTGATGGAAATCGGACTGGTGCCGACGTTGGAATCCAGTACCGCCATCGCGGGCACGGTGTTGCCGTCTTTCTGAAAAACGCGAACCGACACAAGCTCACTTAGTCGAGTTGGTCCGCCGAGCGATCCGTCGCGACTTGGCCAAGCCAATCCCATTCTGATTTCTAAGTCATCATCGTTGTTGCCAACGACAAACTTGCCGATTTCTTGATCGCCCATCGCGTAACGCACTTGAGAAGCAAGTTCATCATGTGAGATGTCGTAGAAGTCGAGTGCTTCGCGTTTGGGTTTCAATTGAATGTCCACTTGGACGTTGCCAAGATTGTCGCGAACGTCGACCGCACCGGGTGTTTCGCGAAGTACGTTTTGTGCCTGTTTGGAAAGCTCACGCAACGTCTCCATTGAATCACCGATGATCTCAATTTGAATCGGGTCGCCTGCCGACGGTTCCCCAGTTTCGGCTTGCAGGATGACATTCGCACCAGCAAACTTGGCATTGATGGCTTCGACCAGTTCAGCACGCAGACCGTCCACGTAGTCGTACGCGGGAAAGTCTCGCTGATCGCGTGGCAGAAATCGGCAAGAGAACCCGATCAAGTAATCAGCCGTTGTTGGTGCGAGTGCATCACCGAGTGAACCCTGGACCATCGGGCTTTTGCTGCCGACTAGTTTGACAACGTTTTCGAGATACGGTTTTCCTCGAAGTACTTCGCCGACCAGATCGGCGGCTCGTTGGGATTTGTCCAGCGTGGTGCCGGCCGGTAGTTCGACGGTGACGCCAAGATTACGCCCGTCGCGTTTGGAGTACATGGTCGATGGCAGTGTCGAGAAAGCGATGCCGCCGATGACGAACAATCCGAGAGCGAGCACGGTGCTGAGCCCCGCCGTCCAGCGATTCCGCAGAGTCCATCGCTTGCTCCATTGAGCCAACCAGCTTGAAACGTGCATCGACAACCGATCGACCAAGCTATGTTCGTCGCCTTGGTTTTTACTTCGACGCAGCAAGTATCGTGACAATGGCAAGTCAATCGCGATGGCGACGATGAAGCTGCAAATCAAGCACGCGATGGTGGTGATCGGCAAGATACGAATGAACTTTCCCGACGTTCCCGAAATCATGATCAGCGGTGCCAGCGCCAGGATCGTTGTCATCTGGCCGGCGAAAGCGGGCAATGCAAACCGGCGGACCGTCCACATCGCCGATCGCGAAAACGACAGTTTTTCAACATAGACGCCTTCGTGCATGCCTTCCATCATCAAGATAAACACATCGACTAACAACCCAAGTGCCAACACCATCCCGATCAAAACCATTTCATTGAGCGTGTAGCCGAACATCCAAATGAGTGTTAGTGCGCCCATGAAAGCTACGGGAATCGACAGCCCGGCAATCAGTGCTTCTCGCCACGAAAGCATCAGCAGCAGGACGAAGAACACGCACAGCATCGCTTGCCAACCATTGTTGAACACTCGCAACAACGATTCCCAAATCTGTTCGGACTGGTCGGTGGTGAAGCGTACTTCCAAACCAAACGGCCAGTCAGTCGCTGTTTGTGCATCGGCGATGGCGGCCTTGGCATTTTCGATGGCAATCAATGCGTCAGCGGCGGGAACTTTGGTGAGCGAAATCTCGATGCTCCGGCGAAACGGTTCGCCTTGGTCGCTGAGGAATGCCCGCGTTTGTTCACGTTCCAAATCGCGGCGAACATCCGCGACTTCGGCCAGTCGAATGACACGGCCGGATTGCCCAAGTCGATCGACTGGCAGCCTTCGAAGCTCTTCAATATCGCGAAAACGCCCGACCATGCGAAGCGCTCCACCGAGCTGATCGCTTTCAATTTCACCCCAAGGCATATCGCGGTTGGCGGACTGGATTCGATCGCGGACCTGAGTCGGCGAGATGCCCAGGGCAATCAAACGTTCGGGCAGCAACTGAACTCGGATTGCTTCTTTGCGAAGTCCGCCAATTTTGACTTCGTTGACGCCCGCAACCTTTTCCAAGCGGTCTTCCAGGTCAGTGGCGGTGCGACTGAGGATTGCGGAATCGACGTCGCCATACAGAACCAACGTCAACATGGGACGATCGTCAACCGAGATTTGATTGACGGTCGGTTTTTCTGCGTCACGAGGAAGTTCCGCCTCGGCGTCGTTGATCTTGGATCGCAGTCGTTGCATCGAGTCATTGATATCGGCCGTAGCAACGAACTCAACGGCAATCAACGAATAAGAATCGAACGAGGCGCTACTGTACTTTTTAAGTCCCTTCAAGCTGGAGAGCTCATTCTCGATCTTCTCCGTGACCTCCTGTTCAATCGTCTGCGGATCCGCTCCTGGCCAAAATGTCGAAATGGTGGCTTGAGGAATTGCAAGGTCAGGCAACGACTCTTTGACTAGCGACATGTAAGCAAACACACCACCGACCACAAACAAGACCAGCAGCAATAGTCCAACGACCGGACGCAGGATAAAGAATCGTTCCAGGCCAGTCGCTTCGCTGACGGTGGGAATGTGTTGTTGAGTTGTCATCGACTGATCCAGTGATCTCGAAGGTAGCGAAAGTCGCCAAGACTTTCGGCCACGGCAATGGGCGAAACCGAAACGCTTGACGCGTTCCGCTACGGGACAAAATCTGCGGTTAATCTGCCCCACTGATCACAGAAACGGGAGTTCCATCGACCAACTTGTAGCGACCGTCTGTGACGATCATTTCATCCGCCTTTACACCACTGGCGACTTCATAGCGAGACAGACCGCGTATGCCGAACGTCACGCTGCGTCGCTCAACCGATTGCAAACTGGGTTGATACACAAACACATACGGACGATTTTCTTCGTACAAGAACGCATCAAGCGGAGCGATGATCGCGTCGTCCGATTCCTCCGTCGCGATCCAGCAGGTAACGAACATGCCATCACGCAGGCTTTCCACGTTCCCCGTGGTGCGGATCTTTACTTGCACACTGCGGCCGCCTGGATTGATGGCCGGATTGACCGAATAGACTTCCGCGGACGCCTGCCACGCCGCTTCGGTATTGGTCGCCCCGTTCGTCTTGCCTTCCAGCGTTCCCAGGATCGTTTGGTCGGCGGTTCCACCGGGAAGCACGATCACCTTTTGACCGACTTTGATTCTCTCGGCGTCAAACGAGGGTACATCAACGATCACCTCGTACTGCGACGGGTCGATGACAACAAACGGAATCGTTGACAACGCTTCAGATTCGCTTGAAGTCTTGACAAAGTTCTGCGTGAAATAGAATCCTTCCTCGATGTTCATGTAGGCCACGATGCCGTCGATCGGGGAAACGATTTGAGCGTTTTCAAGATAGATTTGAGCCTGTTTTAATTTGGCTTCCGCGACAGCGATGTTGGCACTGAGCGAACGAGCACGGGCTTTGGCCGATTGCACTGCCGACTCGGCATTTTCCATCGCTGCTTTGGCTTCTTCGAGTTCTTGTTTTGACGATGCGTTTTGCCGATAGAGTTGTTGAGCACGTTCGTATTGCCGACGCTGCAAGGTTGATGATGTCTTCGCTTGATCAGCATCGGCCAAAGAGGCTTCGACTTGGGTTTTCGCGTCTTGGATCGTCGCCATCGCGGCGTCCACATCGGCTGCAAAAGTTCGTTTGTCGAGTTCCGCAAGAATGTCGCCCTTCTTGACTGGGGTGCCCGGTTTTTCAGGCGTGACTTTTGTAACCCGGCCAGTTGCCTCGAAGGTCAGGTATTCGCGTTGGGCGCTTCGCGCGGTGCCTTCGGCAAACACCCAAGCTTGGATAGGCCCGCGAGTGGCGGGAACAACTTTGACGGATAATCGCGAAGGCGAAACGTCAACTGCAACCGGTGAAGGATCACTGGCGGATTCGCTCTGCTGTGAATACCAGAAAACGACACCGCCGGTTGCTGCGACGAACGCGAGGATGGTGATCGATTTAAGGATGCGTTTCAAGGATTTTGTCCGGTGATGAGACTCTGTGATTTAACTGTTTCGTGGCTTTCGTTTTGACTTCGAATTTTCCGGCGTTAGCCCTGCCAAAAAAATCTCCATCGCCGCATCCACGCGCGCGACCAACTTTGATTTGCCACCTTCCAGGCATCCGCTGATGACACTGCCGTAGATCAAGTCGGAGTAAGCGTTGGTTGCAATGGTCGGATCAACGACTCGGATTTCACCACCGTCGATCGCGGCTTTGATCAGTTCGTCGACGCCCGCCCGGTTCTCGGCGCGGTGCATCAGGTGCGATGGGAAAACGGTCTCACGAAACTCGGCCCGCTCTTGGATCATGATTTCAACGGCTTGCGGTGTGCGTTGATAGAACAGCGCGACCGCCGAGGCGATTTGGCGAAGCGTTTCAATCGCACCATGCTGCTGCACCAGTTGCTGAGACGCCTGTTCGCCCCCCAGTTCCTTCAAAACAAATTGCCCCAGCATTTCGAGACAGTGCTTGGCCGTTGCTAAAAACAATTGCTCTTTGTTGCCAAAATGCCGATAAACGGTGCCTTTGCCGACACCCGCCAAGTCCGCGATCACCTGAACGTCGGTGCCCCCAAAACCCTCCTTGGCAAAGACCCTCATCGAATTGCCCAATATATTGTTCCTCTTCTTTTGGGCCTTCGCAGACAGTGCTTTCAATTCGTTTTCGGTCTTCTTCACGCTCATTTTCCAAATCAACACGACACAACAAACAAAACGGACTTGTCCGTCCGTTTACCCAGCTTAGCATCGGCGAAGATCGAGTCAATGCTGAACCCCTTTTTTCGAAAGACGCTTTGCCAGCACAGAGATTGCCGCCCTGGATTTCGGTAGCCACTGTGTTCCCCATGTCGCTGTGTTCCCCAGGTCGCTGTGTTCTAGGCACTGCGATCGATCACCAAGCAACTTTCACTCAAGCGCAACTTAGTTTCGTACCTTAACTTCTTACGACGCATTTGCCGTTTGGGAACTATCCCGAAATGACTTCCCGATTTTCCCGTAGCTAGCAGGCTGTCGATATAATCAGTTTGAGGCCACGTTTCGTTTAACAGTCAGCCGAAGGCGTACTCGAAGGGTGGATAGTACGCCTTCGGCTGACTGTTAAACGATTAAATCGACAGCCTGCTAGCCCGCCAGGGTTCAGTCCATCAGGAGCTGTAACCGACTGAACCCTGGCGGGCCCAGCTACGAAAGATTTCGACAAACCGAAAAGTTGTTTCGTGGCAGTTCCTAAATGGATACCCACTCTTGGGACCGACTCAAACAAACTAACTGACAGCAATTGTGTGCTTACCCTTCTTCCTTTGCTGCTTCGCTCGGCATGAAGGGTTGTTTGTTCTTGTGAAGTTTGGCAAGGGCGTGAAACTCGGCGAGCTAGACTTCCTAGAGTGCCTCGTCTTCCTTGGCTTTGGAATTTATTGCAGGCATCCGCTTGAGAATCAGGGTTGCGGCTGTTTTCGACGTTGTGAGCAGGGGAATCCAATCCGTACACTCCGGCGGAATCTACTGCGTGGGTACGCAGTCACCAAATCCCCGAAACAGGAGGAAATGTCGAGGCTTGGTGAATTGGCTCAGCACGATCGCTCTCTTTCGCAACCGCTTGAAACGTTCACAATGTGTTCAAGCGTTCGCTGCTGCGCGGTTTGTTAAAGTCGTCTTTCGCTCCGCGAAAGTAACGGTCCACGCAACTTTCGCGGAGCGAAAGGCGACATTCGTTTGCCGCTCCAGCCCAGTTCAAACGCTGATCGCTTTCGCGTTGCTGTTTGCCATGATGAACAGCTTCAATTCTTCTGTGGCGTTGTCGCAGAATCCAGAAATTGCAGAAGCCGAAGTTAGTGCGCAACCCATTCAGGTTAGTGGTAACACTGTCTGGCGTTGGCAGGTTGATGGTGCTGATGCATCGATGCTGCAAGGCGATTGTTATTTACAGCACGAAGGCCGATCCATTTCTGCGGAACGGATTTTGATCTTGGTGGATGGGCCGATTGGAAATGTGCGACATCGAATCGCGGCCGAAGGTGTCGAGGGATCCGAAGAATCGCCGGTCATTTGGACGACCACGACCATGGCCGACCCATTGGTCCAGGCCCCGCATTTTCGCGGCTCGCCCGATTCAGCCCCGGCACTCTTGCAGACATTGATCGCTTCGACAGCAGCCACAACTGCGAACGCCGCGACAGATCAAATTCAACAGGTTCAGTTCTCTGAGCCAATTCAAAACGGATTCCCCGATTCCTCTTTGCAGCCACCAGCCGAGAACGTTCCCGAGAGTCCACGTTTCTACGTCGGTGGCGGGACACAGTCGATTGAAATTCGCGGACGCAGTGCTTCGTCGGCAATCACATCGCGAACCATTGATCGACCTGAAACCGGCGAGACGATCATTGCGGCACAGGGCGGCGTTACCGTCTTGGTCAGAGATGTGAGCGCGACGCTGACCGATGGACAGATGATCGAATTGGGCACCATCTCGCTGTCCGCCGATCGCATCATCTTCTGGTCTCCAAGATTCGTTGACGTTTTCAACGGGTCACAAGACTTGTCGTCGGGCGATGGCGAACTTTACTTGGAAGGCGATATCGTTTTTCGGCAAGGCGAACGAATCATCTACGCTCAATCGATGTACTACAACGTGGCGCAGCAGCGTGGCATGGTGTTGGACGCTGAAGCGATCACGACTGTTCCCGATTATCAGGGCATCGTGCGATTAAAAGCAAAGGTGTTGCAACAAGTCAGCGCGGGCAACTTCCAAGCGTTCGATGCAGCCGTCACGACTAGTCGCATGGGCGTGCCGAGGTATTGGCTACAGAGTCAACGATTGCAGTTGACCGATCGGCAAAACTTGACCACCGATCCGACCACGGGCGTGCAGCGTTTGGATCGCGACCCGTTCATCGAAAGCAACAATAACTTTGTCTACGTTGCCGGCGTTCCGGTTTTCTATTGGCCAACGCTGGCAACCAGTTTGCAGGAACCGTCGTACTTTGTTTCCGGAGTGGATGTCGGCAGCGACAGCATTTTCGGAACTCAGGTCATGCTTGATTTCAATCTGTTTCAACTTTTTGGAATCGCGAACGCTCCGCCGGGCGTCCAATGGGAATTATCGACCGACTACTTCAGCGACCGTGGTCCGGCGCTGGGCACCTCGCTTCGATACGACCTGCCAGGACTGTTTGGTGTTCCCGGTAACGCACGCGGCAATTTCGATGCGTGGGGAATCTACGACACGGGCTTGGATAACCTTGGTTCCGACCGACGCGACCTTGACCCTGAATCGACACTGCGAGGACGCGGTTTGCTGAGGCATCGACAATTCTTGTCCAACGACTACGAATTGATCGCCGAAGTTGGGTACCTGAGTGATCGCAACTTCTTGGAACAGTACCTGGAAAACGAGTGGGACCAAGACGTTGATCATCAAACAGGTCTGCGGCTGCGGAAGTATCTGGGCAGTAATCTGATTGACCTGTCCGCTCAGGTGCAAACCAATGATTTCTACACTCAAACCGAACGGCTTCCTCAGTTAGACCATTACCTGCTTGGCGGATCGCTGTTCGCCGACCGGTTTACCTATTCAGCTCATAACCAGGTTGGTTACAGTCGTTTAAATGCAGCAGAATTACCGACCAATGCGGCTGAGGCTGCCGAATACTCTCCTGTTCCCGGCGATATCGATGCGCAGGGAATCATCGCGTCAACGAAACACGAAATCGCATTGCCGTTCGAGTTGGGGGCATTAAAACTGGTTCCCAACGTCGCGGGCGAGGCAACCCATTACGGCGAGGCGGTCGATGGCGACTCATTGACACGACTGGTCGGGCAAGCCGGCATCCGAGCTAATTTGCCGATGTGGCGAGTCGATCCGACCATTCAAAGCAGCCTGTTGAATGTTCGCGGTCTGGCCCACAAGGTGGATTGGACGGCGGAGTATTTCTTTGCCGACAGCGATACCGGTCGCGACGAAGTTCCGTACTACGATCCGTTGGATGACAACGCGCAAGAACAGTTTCGCCGTCGTTTTATCGGCGATGTTTTCGGCGGAGTTCTACCCGATCGATTTGACCCACGAACTTACGCTTTCCGAAACGGAATTCAGCGAGGTGTAACCAGTCCCAGCGACGTGATCGTGGATGACCTGCAACAAATTCGTCTGGGAGTCCATCAGCGTTTCCAAACTAAGCGAGGTTTGCCAGGCCGCGAACGGATCACGGATCTGTTTCAGTTTGATGTCGATACGATCTTGTTCCCCGAAGCGGATCGCGACAACTTTGGTGAAAACGTGGGGCCGACAACTTATGACATGCGTTACCACGTTGGCGATCGCGTCACGTTGCTGAGCGATGGGTACATCGACTTCTTTGACGACGGCCTGCGTTCGATCAGTGCAGGGATTCGCAGCAGCCGACCGGGTGTTGGCGACGTTTACGTTGGGTTGTTGTCCATCGAAGGACCGGTCAGCAGTACCGTTTTGCGAAGCACGTTGGATTATCGACTCAATGAAAAATGGATCGCTTCGGCTGGCAACACTTATGACTTTGGTGAGATCGGAAACGTCGGTCAATCGCTTGCGTTGACTCGCATCGGCGAATCGTTCTTGGTACGTTTGGGAGTCAACGTGGACTCGGGGCGTGACAATGTTGGGTTTGGTTTTTCGATCGAGCCACGGTTCTTTCCACGTCCGAAACTTGGCCGCGTTGGCGGTCAGCTCATTCCACCACCAGGAGTCGAAGGTCTTGAGTGATCCGCTTGACCCCAATCATCGCGTCACGGGAGTCCAGTGGCGAAACAAATTCGGTTACGCCTTCGCCGGCATTCGCGATAGTTTTCTAACTCAAGCCAGCTTTTGGGTTCACCTGCCGGCTGCGGTGGTTGTGATCGCGTTGGCTGCTTTCTTACAACTTGAATCTTGGCGCTGGGCGGTTTTGATCCTGTGCATCGCGATCGTCATCGCTGCAGAATTGTTTAACACGGCGATGGAACAAGTCGTTGTCGTTCTGCACCCGGTTCGCGACCCAAGAATTGCCAGGGCGCTGGATGCCGCGGCTGCGTCGGTATTAGTGGTGGCTGTCGCGTCGGTCGCCGTGGGATTGATCGTGCTTGGTCCACCGCTTCTGGAATGGCTCGGTGTGCTTGGAAACGATGGTGATCTTTAAGTGGTTTGATCCACGACCCAAGTACGGTAACCGTCGCTTGCATCGTCGATTGCGACATAGATGATTTCCGGTTCGTCGTAGGGGTGTAGTTTGGCAAGCTTTGCTTTCAGGCCTGGCCAAGCTTTGCAGGACGTTTTGATCATCAAGCGGAACTCGGTGGACTTCTGCACTTCGCCGGCCCAGCGGTAATAACTGGTGACCGGACCCGCGATTTGCACGCACGCTGCCAAGCATTGATCAACGAGACTTTGCGCCAGTCGATCTGCGTCTTTCTCGTTAGCGACCGTGGTCATTACCATCGCAAGCTGACCTGAATCGTCCATCGCAGTGAACCCTCAAACATGTTGATTGAAAATTTGGAAACCGGCGTCTTGGCATTAGTATCGACACCCGCTTTCAAAACGAGTTTACTTAGTTCAAACGACACTCCCCACTGTTTTGGCCGAATCAACATGCTCAAAACCCGAAAAAAGCTACCTTTCCGTCAGAAAGCCGGGCACTTTCGCTTCGCTGGAATCGCGATCGTCGCCTTGGCACCGATCGTGGCATTGGCCGCCGACGGCGACACCGTCATCACGATCCCGGAGGCTCAGCTTTCCCTGATTCAGAACACCTTGATCGCGGCACCCATGGCGGGCGTCGTCGATGAGGTGATGGTAACCGAAGGTGATCGCGTCACGCCGGGGCAGAACATGGTTCAGCTAAATGCCGATCAGGTCACCACCGAACTGCGAGCCGCGGAAGCCGCATCCCAGGCGGCGCAACTGGAAGCCGGCAACGATGTTGATGCTCGTTATGCGGCGCGAACGTTGGAAGTTCGTCAGAGAGAACTTCAACAGAACATCGAAGCCAACGAAGGGTTTGCCGGTGCGATCAGTGACACTGAAATTGAAAAATTGAAGTTGGTGGTCGATCAATCGCAACTCGCGATCGAGCAAGCCAAACATGATCTGCAAGTCGCCGCGGCCGCTGCGAGAGAAAAATCCGCCGCTGCTGAAATCGTGAAAGCTCGCTTAGAAAAACACTCGATCAAGGCACCCATCGAATCACAAGTGGTCGAAATTGATGTGCAACCCGGACAATGGGTGGAAGCTGGCAAACCGGTGGTGCGACTGATTTCATTGGACCCGATCCGCGCCGAGTGTTTCGTCGATGGTCGCAAGCATGGGGACGATCTAGTCGGTCGCCAAGTCGAGTTCACGATGGCAGAAACAGTTGGAACATCACCGACGCAAACGCTGGTTGGCGAAGTTGTCTTTGTATCACCCGAAGTTCATCCGGTGACCGGTCAGGCACGGTTGTGGGCAACGCTGAAGAACCCAAGTAACAAAGGCCGCGCGGGAATGCGCGGTGCGCTAACGATCAAGTGACTTCACTTTTTCCGCGTAGCTGGTACCGCCAGTGTTCAGTCCAACGCCGTGAAGAGTTTTTGTCCCGGAAAAATCGTGTTAGTTCGTTTAGCCGCGTGGGCATCGCCCCGCGCGTTTGGGCCAGCACAGCGCGCGGAGCGATGCCTGGACCGCTAAATCTTTTGTATTGACATAGTATTTTGAAATTCAGAATTTGTTCTGCTTTCAGTCCAATGCGGCCATTCGAATCGTCGGAGGCAACTCGATCAATTTCCGTCCGGGCTTGTCCCGAATGGCGTGGACTTAAGGAAAATAGAGTTGGTTTCACAGAGCCCGCTTTCCTGCTTCCGTCCCGGCTTGTCCGGGCGGGGCGTGCAAGTGGCAGCTACCTCTAGCGACCACGCGCTCGTTCACCCCACTCCCACGAATCGCCAGAGGCGATTCGTGGGAGTGGGGTGAAATTTGTTTTGGAATTCCGTTGTAGCTTCCAGTTGTTATCCCCGCCGAGACAAGCTCGACGGAAGAAGGTTTCACGCATTGAATTCCTTAAGTCCACGCCATTCGGGGCAAGCCCGGCGGAAGCAGTCACCATCGCGATGAGAATAAAACCTGCGCAAACGAGAACTGCTGCAACCCCAAACTTTGAGCGGACCAGGCTAAGCTCGCTTGCACGGATTTCTCATCCGGCTCACTAACCTCAGTGGATTGCTCTTTCGCGATCTCGTACAACCGTCTCGCGGATTCCAATTGCTGTTCTCGTAAAACTTGAAGCATGGATGCCTTCTTCTTCTCAATCTCCAGATCCGCAGCGGTTGGGTCGGGTTCTAGTTGTTTCGATAGAACATGGGATTGCCTGATTGGGTTGGGTGTAAAAGTAGGCCGTAGCGAGCGGAGCGAGTTACGGCGTTGCGTCATGCCGTAACTCGCTCCGCTCGCTACGGCCTACTGAAGCAAATCTTCGATTTCAATTTCAACATCTTTCAACATTGACTCGATTTCGCTTTCAGTCGGCACGCCAACGGCACGCGAATTCTGATCCGACACAAACCAAACCAAACCGGCGATCAACATCGTCTTAAGCTGACCGCGGAGGTTGCCAGCGACCTGCACGTAGCTGATCCCGCCAGGGTTCAGTCGAGCTTGATCCGATCGTGGACTGAACCCTGGTGGGATCAGCTACGGAAATTAGCGGTGAATCCGCTCCGCGGGTGACGGCCTGCGTTTTTCAGTCAGCGCTGCGCATCACAGACACGGTCAGGTCGCCGGTCGATGCGGCATCGGCTTGTTTAGGCGATGTGATGAGCATCAATCGTTGGCCTGTGCGTGCATCTCTCAAAGAACAAGCCAATGCTGTTTCGACGTCCGTTAGTAGAATTTGCCAACGCAACGAATGTTTGCCTGCGCGAATCAGCAAGCGAGTTGAATTGCTGATCTGATCCAGTTCAAGCGGTTCCCCATCGAGTAGCGCCGCTTCACGAATTGTTTCAGACGGTGGCGATAAGGCCAGAACCACCCATTGATCGTCGTCGCAGCTAAATTCGCCTTCAAATTCGATCAAGGCATCTTTCAACGGTCGTCGAAGCTGCTTTGCGATCGAATGGAGCATCGCTGGTGTGATGCCAACGTCAAGTTGATAACGAATGCGAACGCCTAAATCTTCGCCATCAACTTTGATCCGTCCGACCAACCAATCGTTGGTTGTTTCGGTGCTGGTTGTTTCGGTGCTGGCTGCAGAATCGGGAGCCTGCTTTGGCATCTCGCTTGATGGCGGCTTGGTTTCTGCGATTGCAGAGACCGATACCACGTTGCTTGGATTGGCGCGTTGCTGGTTCAGCTTCAAATGCAACGGTAGTTCCTGCAAGATCGTTTCGGTTCTCTGCTTTGCGTCTGACTGGGCGACCGCCGCGGCCCGAACAGATGATTGTTCCAGCAATTCGATGGCGTGCAGTCGTAGCTGATTGGCTGAGCGACCCGACAAACGATTGGCTGCGTCGTTCCAGCGGTCAGCTAGATCCGCCCAAGCGATCGGATCCGAAAGAAAGGCATCGCTTGTGTGCATTTCCAATTCCGACTTGGCTAGAGCAGCCAATCGCGGGTCCGAAGTTTCTGCGAGGAAGCGTAGCCCTTGGCACCAATCGCCGAGCACCAAACAGTAGTATCGGCCCAGCGAACTGCCGCCGCTGACATCGGTTGGAATGGATTCGACTTGTCCGTGAAGTCGCATCACTCTTTGGGCAGTCGTCGAGAGACGTTCAGCGTACTTGAGCGATTTTTGGTAGCTGGCAATCAGCGATACGATATCGTTCACGTCGGAATCATTGCCTTCGACTTGGTCAATAGCAAACAAATCAGATCGCTGCTGGATCGATGCTAGTACTTCGCCGGCCTGGTCGAGTGCTTCGCGTTTGATCAGGGATTCGATCAAACCGAACCCGGCAAAAAAGAACTGGTTCAAGTCTTCCGGCAAAGTCACGTGCTCAGAAGCATCGATGTAGGACTGTTTCCAGACGTCAGCTTCGTCAATCTTGTAAGCAGCCAATCGCGACGTGACGCTGGCTAGTGATACAGGGTTTGAACCTGATTCCAACCATTCAAAACTACCCAACATTGATGCAGCGGTGAAATGATCGACTGATCCCGGTGAAAAATCGGCTTGAGCGTCAATGATCCAATCGCGAATCGTTTTGAAGTTGACGCTACTGATGCTTGCGCCGCCAGCGTTGATCGATTGCAGGATCCTTCGCCGAGCGATTGCAATGTCCTCGGGATGCGGAACAGGAAACAGTTCCTGCGATACGCTTGGCGATGGTTCGACAACTTCATCGGAGGCGATTGCCGTCACTTCGGGTGATGCTGAATCCGTCGATTCCAAGTCCATTGCTTCGGCGTCGTTCGATTCCAATGCAACCGCTTCTGGATCGATGGCAAGGTGTTCGGCGACTTTGGGGATCGAAGCGATTGCAAATTCGGGTTCGACGATTGTGTCTTCGATGACCTCCACTGGGACCTCCACTGGATTGGGAAGTGGAGACGCTGGAATGCTCGATTGCGTTTGTACTGGTGGGCTGCGGTCTTGCTTGATCGATGCGACTGCGGTCGTTGTCTGGGGCAAAGTTTTTGGCAAAGTGCTGGGCAAAGTGCTCGGCAGGGACTTCCATCCCAACACCGAACCCACCAGGATTCCCATCGCGGCCATGGACGACCCAATCCAGACGCTTCGGTTTGAGTTGTTCCGTTGTCGTCGAATTCGAGTGCCCGATGCTAAGTCGCGATCATCGAGACTTAGTTGCCAGATTTCGGCGTCATTGAGTTGCGTTGTCGGTGTCTCAAAAGCGTCATTGCTGATGTTCGGATTGCTGAAAGCACTTGAAACTGGCGGTGGAACAGGCTCGGCAGCCTCCAATCGTTGTGTCGATAGCTCTGGTTTGGTGGCATCGAAACGGGTTGCCCCCGCCGCGGTCAAAGCGAGCGGAAGGATTCGCCCGATGTAGGCTCGCTGGTGAGCGTTGGGTCGCAACCTTGGATCCAACAGCCGATAAGTCGACGTCACCACTCGCGAGAGCTGCAACCAAGAATCGTTCCAATTTGCATCTTCACCGAATGCCCGGATTTCGTTTTCTTCGCTGTCGCTTAGCTCGTTAAACGACGACGCCAACAATTCATTCGCCAAGGGCAATGCGTTACGAGATGCCGCGCCACGAATGACGCTCAAGCGAACCTCGTTTGGACGCACTCCTAAACGCCGAAAATCTTCGACATTCAAATCTCTCGATATTGCGGTTTGACGTGACATGGTTTGCGAATCGAATCGCGGCTTTACTCAACACTTTCAATAGGAACTGGAATACCGGTTCGGCAATCCGAACCCCGATATTATCGCATGGTCGAGCTACCTAAACTGATTTTGTTTGGCGTGAAAATGGAGATTGATCGGGATAATGGACTCGGTTCGCTAGGATGCCCCTAAATCGCGTCTAAGGGGACTGAAATTGAACCAAGTCACCGCCTGGAATGCCGGGAAACTGGCTAAGGGAGGTCGATTTGCATCCAAAACGCTCGTTTTCGGTCGGCTCGACGGCGAGCGTCCTCCAGCATCGTCTTTAGATCGCCGTCAAAGTCATGGTAGGACGGTCGGGTGCCGTATCGGACGACAATTTGCTGCGACATGTCGATGATCCCTTTCATCGGCCTCAGTCCCAAGCGAATTCGGTCGCTGGGTGCTTTGCTGACTCGAACCTGGTTTCCCGTTCCAATCGATCCAGCGACGGTGCCCGAGCGGATTCGCGATGCCTGATCCCACAGGATCGGATTTATGTCGACGCCAGGCTTCAGTTCGCCAAGTTCCAGCCACCAAAAAAACTGATCGCCGCGTCGCATCGTGTTGACTTCAAATTCTTGCGGCATCGGTCGACGCTGGTGCTGCTTCGTTTTCATCCACTCGAAGAGCCGCGGGATTTCATCGTAGAAAAATTCGCGTCCGCGGCCTCGGTACATGATCACCAACGCATCGTGATGGAACGACATGTAATCGTCCAAAATCGCACTCGCGCCCGCGTCAACGTTGCCATCCAATTCACCCATCAACAAGTACATCGGAACGAACCGAGCATTGGGTTCGTAATGATGAATGGTTTTGTCAGGATTCGCGCTGATCGAAATCATGCCAGCCCAAAGGTCAGGGTGCGCTAACGCGATGTCCCATGCCGCGGTCGCTCCCTCGCCGTGACCGGCAATAAAGATCCGGTCCGAATCGATGCTGCACCGCCGCATCGCGTCTCGCATTGCCACCAAGACGCGTTCGTGTTCGGCGGGTGTGTATTCATAAGTCCGCTGAGTATCGCGGCTCCACAACGGCGCGACCACTACGAAACCATTTCTGGCCGCGTGCCCCAACCGAGCTTTGGATTCGCTGTTGTAGATTCCTGACCACCAATCAATCTGGTCTTTGGGGTCGCCGCCGGCCGCGTGAAGAGCGACGACGCACGGATAGGATCGCAGCGGGTTGTATTCGGGCGGAAGTTGCACCAGGTATCGGGCTCGTTCGGTCTCGACGCGAAAGTAGCCTTCGATTTCTTCGCTCTTGGATTCATCCGGCCAGGGAAGTGTTGGTTTTAACAGTGGCAACATTCGGTCAACGTATTCCGGTAACGCGCCTTCCAGGTTTTTTAAAGCAACCAAGATTGATTCCCGACGCGCCGCATCGACACAACTTAAATACTCAGCAACCAGATCACGAACTTGGCCGAGCGAAGCGGCGATGGCTAGGTTTTGAACACCGGAACCTGAACCGAGCAACCAGCCGCTGATGGCAAGTGCCACGCGATCTTCGATTGCAATCGTTTCGGCATCTTTTAGCCGCGTGTAGTCGCTAAGCCTGACAAGCGTATCGGCCGACAGTTCCTTTTCGATTTCATCGACGATGCTGGCAATCTTGGCGGCTTGGCCATCGGGCAATTGCTTGACCTGCTTGCGAAGCTGGACGACAAGATCTTTGCAGTCTTGTTCTTTTTGATTCAAGTCAGCAATCGCGTCTTGAACCTTTAGCCGAGTGATACGGCCAACATCATCGGTGGGGAAGTTCTTTAGAATTCCCTTGGCGAGTTGATATTGCCCCGCCTCGGCTCGCAGCTCCGCTTCATCGAGTAGTTGTGATGCTTGTCGCTGCGTTAAACCAATCAATTGTTTTTCGAGAGACTCTTCTTCGGGGAAGTCGCGGATTGTTTCTTTGAGTGCATCCTTTGCGTCGCTAAAACGACCGGCGGCGATGTAGAAACGAACGACTTCAAGTCGCCCATTCAAGTCCGTTCGGTCGATTCGGTTGGCAAAGACTTGGTTCAGTGACGATGACGGCAATGAACTGGTTGCAACACGCATGTCCCACAGCAACGTGGGTTGTCCCTGTGCTGGTTTGAGTGCGATCAGTCGTGCGTATCGAGGATTGATTTCTCGGATTCCTTGAATCACATGAACCGGCCCCTTGGGGCCACTCATTCGCAATTCGCGTCGGCCAAATTCATTGAATGGGGAAATCGCCAGAATGTTGCCCAGACCCGCGACCAACTTTCCGCCCAGCGGTTTGGGTTGCCAGATTTCAATCGACTGGGCGAGGTTGGGTTGTTGGACCGGCGGCGCGATGACCATCGATTTGCCGTGGATGTATTGGCGTCGCAGTCCATCGTCGATCAACCAGATCGGTCGCACGTTGACTTGGTTGGCCGCGGCGGCACCAAAGCCCTCTTTGAGAGACGCAATTTCCGCCTTGGATCCACGCAAAACCATGCCGTTGCGAAGCTGAAAGACTTGTTCGGCAAAAGCGGTTTGTGTGATCAGGCAGATTGCAAAGATGGCTAGCAGGAAAGCCCGCTGGGCTAGGGAGAACGTCCGGCTTAGGACCGTGTTTTGCGAACTCTCTCGTAGCTGGGCCCGCCAGGGTTCAGTCGGGTAGAGCTGCTGATGGACTGAACCCTGGCGGGCCCAGCTACGGGAAAACTGGGAAGTTATTTCGGAACAGTTCCTTAGGACCGTCGGAACAAGAAGTGACGGGACACTTGGTAGCGAAAGTCGCCAAGACTTTTGGTTTGTGGAGTTGCCGAAACTCTTGGCGAGTTTCGTTAGGCCATTTATTGTTCCGACGATCCTTAGGATCAAGTACGACGACAGGCCAGTATCTTCAGGTCCAGTATCTTCAGGTCCGGTATCTTCAGGTCCGGTATCTTCAGGTCCGGTATCTTCAGTTCTGGAGGGCAGAAAGCTGGGTGCCGGTGGTGTTCGCCACCGGAAACATGGCGATCGGAACGGTTGTGAATAGTCCCGGCGGGACGGAAGCCCTCTGCCGGGGATGCAAATCCCCGGATGGCGGCGCTGAATCTCCCCCATTCTCTGGCTCGGTTA
>NZ_LWSK01000039.1 GCF_001642955.1 Rubripirellula obstinata
GCCAAGCGAACTTTGTTGAATGATCTGCGGGCTACCCCTCGTACGATCGAATAGCAGCTTGCGATGCAAATCGGAACTTCCAAAGAAAACCCGAATTTCACCTTGACTAAGATTCCCTCATAGCAGCGAAAGGCGACACTAATTTCCCGCTCGTTCCTAAACGGTGACTTAGATGTAGGCCGTAGCGAGTGGAACGAGTTACGGCAGGGCCGCAAAAAATGCCCCATCTGCCCGAAGCGTGCGCCAGAGTTCTTTGAGGACTTTCCAAGCCGAAGGTCATTTTCTCAGCGGAACTCAATGTCGAACACCGAACAAGGAATCTCGAAGCCACCTCTTTTTGTCGGCAATTTTTTTGTCTAACCGTCGTTGAGATCACTTTTGATGACGATCGCGATGTGGGGAGGATGTAGACAAAAAAATTAACGACAAAAAGAGGTGCTCGCTTTCGCGGTTGTTTGTCATACCGGTGAAGCGTTGTAGCCTGCCGTGCGATCGAGACTGTGTAGCCTCTGTAGGCCGGAACAAGCCGCTTCGGCGCAGTTCCGGCAATTGCATGGTACGGCGTTGGATTGCCGGAACTGCGCCGAAGCGGCTTGTTCCGGCCTACGTCAATTCTCATTACGCCCTACAAGCTTTGAGGTCGAAAAGCGAATCAAATTACCGGGCAATTTTAGAATGAAGTGCGATTGGGCCTTGGCACGCAGGGGCAAACGCAGTTTCTACGCCACCTCTTTTTGTCGCCAATTTTTTTGTCTAACCGTCGTTGAGATCACGTTTGATGAAGATCGCGATGTGGGGAGGATGTAGACAAAAAAATGCCGTAACTCGCTCCACTCGCTACGGCCTACAAAAAACCAATTGATCCTAAGGCCGTGATGATGTGGTCGCCTGTTGGATCAATGGCAACAACCGTTTCATATCAACGGGCTTGCGTAGAACTTCAACGGTTCCGGCTTCCATTGCACGCTTGATGCCATCGCTTTTTGCTTCCGCAGTGATCATGAAAGTCACGGTCGTCTCGCTCCTGGCCCGAATTTTTTGACACAGCAAAGCGCCGTCCATTCCCGGCATCTGGAAATCGACCAGTGCAACGTCATACAGATGTGCATCAACCAACGTCAATGCGTCCGCACCATTAGACGCGATGTCCGCGCAGTAACCCAAGTCGATAAGGATGTCCTGCAAATTGACAACGATATCGTCGTCGTCGTCAACAACCAGAATTCGATACACGCGTGAACTCGGTGTCATGATACTGAGTTCTCCTCGCTTAAATTCAACTTGGCGGCGGGGAACCGAATCGTGAACGTTGTTCCCTCGCCAAGCTTGCTGTTTACAGAAATGTCCGCATCGTTTTTTTCAACGATCGTTCGCGTGATGGCCAAGCCCAATCCCATTCCCCGCGCCTTGGTCGTGAAGAAAGGTTCCAGAATTCGATCGAGCTGTTCCGGCGAGATTCCCACACCGGTATCGGAAATGGACAGAGCAATCGACTTACCATCTGCTTGAACCGAAATGGTGATCCGATTTGGATCAGGTGATCGGTCCGCACCGTTTGGCTTTTCGCTTTTAAGGTTTTGTGCTTTTTCGGCAATCGCATCCCGAGCGTTTCGAATCAGATTGCGGAATACAATTTGAAGCTGGTTCTTATCCGCGAAGACAATCGCATCTTGGTTGGTTAAATCGTTGACGATTGTGATGTTCTCCAATCCAGAAACATCGCCTAACACGCTCGCGAAAACTTCTGCCAAACTGCAACGAATCAGTTTTGGTTCCGGCAAGCGAGCGACATCGGTGAGGGATGTCACCACATTGTCAATCAGTCCGACTTGCCGATCGATTCGTTCTAGGTGCTCGCGCATTTTATCAGGGCTGACTGATTTTGCGTTCATCAGGAAATACGCCGATGTCTTGACGGCGTTGAGCGGATTACGGATTTCATGAGCGATTCCGCCTGAGACTTGCCCCAAGGTCGCTAATTTTTCTTTGGCAACGAGTTCCGCTTGCGCCCGCCGAAGTTCTTCAGTTCGCTCCAGGATGCGAACTTCAAGGGCGTCGTTGAGCTGGACAAGCTGGTTTTGGACATCCTTCAAATCGCTGATGTCGCGGACGATTCCTGCGTAGTGAGTTTCGCCATCGAGGCTGAATTCACTGACCGCCAAGTGCATTGGGAAATCAGATCCATCTTTTCTGCGTCCCACGACCTCGCGTCCCGTGCCAATGATGCGAGCCTGGCCGGTGCGTTGATAGCGATCAAGATAGCCGTCATGTTCTTCCCGGTAATTCGGTGGCATCAAGACCTTGACGTTGTGACCAACGATTTCATCAGAGCAAAAGCCAAACATCCGCTCTGTCGCAGGATTGACCTTTTGAATGATCCCAGACCGATCAATCACAATGATCGAATCCACCGCCGATTCCATGATCGCGGAAAGCAGGTCAGTCTGTTTGGGCGACGAATTGGGGCGGTGCGGATTCATTGGTGAAAACTCACGGGAAGCGATTTATTGACCTTTCGGCTCACGAAAATGACGCGGGGCCGAAGACGGTGATAGGTCGGTCGGCAATGTCATAACGAAACACGCACCTGAATCGGACGGTTTCACTGCAACACTTCCCCGATGGGCTTCAATGATCCTAGCGACGATCGCAAGTCCTAAACCAGTCCCTGTCGGTTTCGTCGTATAGAAAGGTTCAAAGAGTTGCTGGTGATCGCCCGTTTCAAATCCTGGTCCGCTGTCCGCGATTTCCACGCTTAGATCGCCAGAGTCATCGCGAGTGCAGGTCACGCGAATCTGAGGCTTCGCGTCAGTGTTTGACTCGCTGCCGATCGTTTTCATCGCAGCGATTGCGTTTTCAAACAAATTGCGAAAAACCTGTTCCATTCGCATGATGTCTACCGCGATATTTGCATTGTCGCTATTTGCATTGTCACTATTTGCATTGTCACTGGGGGACGGTTCGACAAGCGTTGCGAATGTCTTTTCGGTGGCGGGATTGAGTTGCCGCCAAACTCTTTGCCATACCAACCGCAAGTCGGTGTTCTCAATATGCAACAAAACCGGCGCGGCGAACGATCGAACCTCTTCCAAGACGCTTTGCAGGTCACTTGTCGCGCGGCGGACTGAACGCAAGTCTTTTTGAGCGTCTGCCTGATCAGGGATTTCAAGTTCCAGCATTTCCAAACCGGCATGAATTCGCTGCAACGCATTACGACTTTCGTGGGCCAGCGCCGCCATCGTCTTGCCGATCGCCGCCAAGCGTTCGGACTGTAAAGATCTCGTCTGAGCGGCCAGCATTTCGGTGATGTCAATTCCAACCGCCAATACGGAAGTAGTTTTACCTGCTTGGTTTTTTAGGCACGAATTTGACCACCGAACTCGCCGGATGTTGCCATCGCGACACAGCACTGGGTTGACCATGCTGGTGGTCTTGATGTCCGTCAACGTTTCCATGAACGTGTCTCGCACACGCTGGCGTTCATCCTGCGGAACAAAATACTCAAACCAGTCTTTGTCTAAAACTTCGGACAATTTCCAACCCGTTAGTCGCTCTAAGAATGGATTGAATTGAATGACATTCCCGTTCAAATCCAGCACCAACACAATCGCTTCGGCGGTTCGGAGCATCTGGTTTGCGAACTGCTGTTCACGTTGAAGCACATTTTCAATTTGATGCCGATCATCGATCCGCCGAAGGCTTTGCCGAAGAGCATCAGGGTTGATCGGTTTTAAAATGTAATCAGCAATGCCGTAGCGAAAGGCAGCGATGGTGCTATCCAGTTCCGCGAATCCCGTCACCACAATGATGTCTGAACGAGACCAGCGTTGGACTAGCTCCGGCAGAATTTCATCAATGTTGCCATCGGGAAGGCGACGGTCCAAAATGACAACGTCAAACGAGGAATCGGTCGCTGCCTGGGCTTCCGCCAACGTTCCAGCGAGCGAAACGCTGTATCCATCCAGTTCCAGAATGTCCCGGATATTTGCCCGAGTGTCTGCATCGTCCTCCACCAGCAGAACGCGGAGCGTCGCCGTGGGCGGGAGCATTGAATCGAGGGAATTCGGCATGGATGCACCAGGAATTGTCCATTACGCACACATTACAGCCGGGAAACCGCACATGCGCGCCAATACGCACGTTAAAATAAAGGGGGCCGACGGTCGGTGCAAGTTTTCCGCGTTGACGATGCGAATCAGAGTGCCGCATTTTACGAGTTAATCATCAGCGTGTGTGAGACGGCAGCAAGAAAATGGCTTCCAGGGTCACCAACGGAACAAAGTTCGCTTCTTGCAGACGTAAACACGAAGTCCGCAGGCTTAACTAACTGAAAACCGATGACTGACATACCGCTACGAATACTGCTGGTCGAAGACGAAGAGGACTTCCGAGATTCCTGTGCACGTTGGCTGCAGCGTAAAGGACACATTGTCACCGCACTTGGCAGCGGCGCTGAGGCGATCACTGCCTGCGAAGGACTTCAATTCGATGTTGGCGTTTTCGACTTGAACTTACCAGGCATGTCGGGACTGGAACTGCTTCACCGCATTCAGAAAGATAAGGTCGACATTGAAGTCATCTTTTTGACCGGCCAAGGCAGCATCGAATCCGCTGTGTCGGCAATGAAGATGGGCGCGAGCGATTACTTGACGAAGCCATGTTCGCTTGGCGACCTGGAACACCATTGTCTGCTCGCACACGAACGGGGCAAGCTTCGTAAAGAAAATCAACAGCTCAAAGAAGTGATCTCGCGGACCCAACCCGCTGCTCAACTGGTCGGGGAATCTGCAGCAATGCAAGCCGTCAACAAGATGGTTCAAAAAGTTGCTCCGACGGATAAGCCAGTTTTGATTCAGGGGGAAAGTGGGACCGGGAAAGAAGTGGTCGCTCGTGCGATTCAGCAGTCGAGCATGTTGGCCGATAAGCCATTTGTGACGATCAACTGCGCAGCGTTACCCGAACAATTAGTTGAAAGCGAATTATTTGGTCACCTAAAAGGATCCTTCACCAGCGCTAGCTCAGACAAACCTGGGCTGTTTGAAATCGCAGATGGCGGAACGCTGTTCATTGATGAAATCGGTGAACTGCCACCCGCATTGCAGCCGAAATTGTTGCGGGTTTTGGAAGATGGTTCGATGCGCCGGATCGGTTGCCACAAAGAGCGTCATGTTCGCGTTCGGATCATCGCAGCAACCAATCGTGATTTGCAAAAAGAGGTACGCGAAGGTCGGTTCCGCGAAGACCTCTACTATCGAATCAACGTTTTGTCTTTGAACCTTCCGCCACTTCGAGAACGTGATGGTGACGCGCAGCGGTTAATTGAACATTTCCTGCCTTCGCAATGGCACCTGAATCCGGCCGCTCATCAAGCGCTGACAGAATACCATTGGCCTGGGAACGTTCGGCAATTGATCAACGTCATTCAAAGGGCAACGATTCTGGCTGATGCGCAGGAAATCATGCTGAGTGATTTACCAACGGAAGTGATTAACCGGACGGATGGCCCGCTACAATCACGACCGCCTGTCGAAGCAGTTTCCTATCCAAACGCAGTCAGCAATAGCGGCTTAAACAACAGCGGCTATCGCTCGGCAGATCTGCCAACGGCGAAACTAGACGATATCGCCAAAGCTCATGTTTTGGAGGTTCTGGCGCTCGAAAACGGCAACAAGGCAAGGGCTGCGAGGAAGCTTGGTATTCATCGGAGAAAACTCTATCGGTTGCTCGAGCGATTCGACAAGGATCGCCAGAGCAGCGATTCGACCGTTGAAAGTTGACTGACGCGTTAAGATCCCAAGACGCGATAGACTTCCGCTTGATCGGTCACCTTGTTGCCGACCCAATCGCTGGCTTGCTGGGCCAGCGATCGGCTTCCGACTCGCACCGCGGCCGCATTCATTTCCGCAACCGACAAGCCCGCTTCTAAAGCGTCGGCCAGCGCGTTGCCGATCGCCGCATGATCCGTCTGAGATTCGCCACGCTGAAACTCGGTGCCTTGAAACTCGGTGCCTTGAAACTCAACACACTGAAACTCGATACACTGGGCAATCGGTCGGATTCCTTTGTATCCACGGCCTTGGCAGGTGGGGCAGTCGTGCGATGAACCGGCTCGGCTGCCCGCCTTGCAATCGGGACAAAGGCACCGCAACAAACGTTGGTTAATGATCGCCCTGACACCGCTGCGGACGACCGGCCCGGGCACGCCATAGGCCACCAACCGACGCAGCGCGGTCGCGATGTCGGTTGCGTGCAATGACGAGAAAACGAGATGGCCCGTCAACGAAGCCTGCATGGCGGCTTCGACAGTTTCCGGATCGCGAATCTCGCTGACCAGCAACACTTCGCTGTCTTGACGAACTGCACTTCGCAGCGCCGATGCCAACGTCATTCCCGTCGAAGCGTCAATTTCGCTTTGACTGATTCGTGGCAGCTTGGTTTCAACGGGATCTTCGATCGTCAAGACACTTCGCCGAGGATTCATTGATGCGATTTGTTGCAGCATCGTGTAGAGCGTTGTTGTTTTTCCACTGCCCGCCGGCCCGGTCAAGAGAATCGCACCGTCCTTGGCTGCACACAATCGCGACAATTGTTTTGTGACGTGATCGTCCAACCCGAGTGAATCAAGCGTCTCAAAAACGCTTTCACGACGTAGCACCCGAATCACGGCGCGGGGTCCGTAAACGGTGGGAAAAATTCCTAGCCGCATCGAATGCTGACTTGCCCCCGAGTCACTTTCAATCCGTAAACGACCTTCCATCGGAGAACTCGATCGGTAAGTCGGCAAACCGGCCAACACCATCAATCGCGAAACGGGATCGCTGACTCCACCGCCGGGTAACTCGCAAACGTCTAACAGCACACCATCGATGCGAAGGCGTAAGTTCCAACCCACCGTTGACGGTTGCAGATGAATATCGGATGCGCCACATTGCACTGCCATCGGCAGCAAGCGATCAATCAATTCAATCGCAAACCGTTCGGAAGTTGAATCCAACCCCTGCGTGATTTCCTCGGCCAGAAAAGCAGTTGCGTTCAAAAGAGGTGCCCAGCTTCAATGAGTGATGTCTAACCCTAGTCTTGTTATCATAACCACAATCCATTGACCACAACTGAATGATCCGAAGGGTGTTGTTTCGATGAGCAAAGAAATGGTCGTGTTGCAGCGATTTTCAGATTCCGTTGCGGCTGAGACATTGCGTGGTCGTTTGGCGGTCGCCGGCATTGATACGTTCGTGCGCGGCACCAGCATCGAAACAGCGTTTGGACTTGGCGGAGCACCCACGTCCAGCGGGCTTCGGGTGGAAATTGCCAAGCGTGACGTTGACGCCGCGCTCGCGATCATGGCGGAAGACCAACGGATTCGCGAAGTCGCGGGCGATTGGATTTGCAGCCGCTGTGACGAAGAGAATGACGCCGCGTTTGAGTTTTGTTGGAAGTGCCAAAAGGAACGCGGCCCCAACGACACCAAACAAAATCCGTCCGCACCCGAAATCAACCCCATCGCCGCCCCAGAATCAAATGTAGCCAAATCGATCAAGCTTACGACCGCTGAAAAAGCCAATCCCTATCAGCCAGTTTTGTTGGAACCCAATGCGGCTCCCGTAGATTCGGGGGCAAACAGCAGCAGCATGATCGACGACGAAAAAATCGACGACACGATGCGAGATCTGTTTCGGTTGGCGTGTGTTTCGGTGTTGATCATTCCCATTCCGTTGGCCCTGTATTCGGTGTACCGCGTGATGATGTTACCTGATGAATTACAGCAACATCCCCGAGTCCAATCACGACTCCGCAAGTACCTGTTTTTCTACCTACTGATTTCAACAATCGTCCTAGCATTCTGGGCCGCAATGCTATTCAGCTAAACCAAGGCCTATGACCAAGGCCCGGCCGCTCACGCGCCAGCGGCTCACAACCTGTGAGCCGCAGGACGTAAGTCCTCGGGCCTCGTTGCGCAACTTTTCAGTTCAGAACGAAGCGATTCAGCCATGATCAAGAACCCGGCCGCTCACGCGCCCGCGGCTCACAGATTGTGAGCCGCAGGACGTAAGTCCTCGGGCCTCGTTGCGCAACTTTCAGTTCAGAACGAAGCGATTCAGCCATGATCGAGGCCCGGCCGCTTACGCGCCCGAGGCTCACAATTTGTGAGCCGCTGGACGTAAGTCCCCGGGCCTCGTTTCGCAACTTTCAGTTCAGAACGAAGCGATCCAGTCAAGAACAAGGCCCGGCCGCTCACGCGTCGCGGCTCACAATTTGTGAGCCGCTGGACCTAAGTCCCCGGGCCTCGTTGCGCAACTTTCAGTTCAGAACGAAGCGATCCAGCCACGATCGAGGCCCGGCCGCTTACGCGCCCGAGGCTCACAATTCGTGAGCCGCTGGACGTAAGTCCTCGGGCCCCGTTTCGCAACTTTCAGTTCAGAACGAAGCGATCCAGTCAAGATCAAGGCCCGGCCGCTCACGCGCCCGCGGCTCACAACCTGTGAGCCGCAGGACGTAAGTCCTCGGGCCTCGTTGCGCAACTTTCAGTTCAGAACGAAGCGATCCAGCCATGATCAAGGCCCGGCCGCTCACGCGTCGCGGCTCACAATTCGTGAGCCGCAGGACGTAAGTCCTCGGGCCTCGTTGCGCAACATTTCAGTTCAGAACGAAGCGATTCAGCCATGATCGAGGCCCGGCCGCTTACGCGCCCGAGGCTCACAATTTGTGAGCCGCTGGACGTAAGTCCTCGGGCCTCGGTGCGCAACATTTCAGTTCAGAACGAAGCGATCCAGGCATGATCAAGGCCCGGCCGCTTACGCGCCCGCGGCTCACAATTTGTGAGCCGCTGGACGTAAGTCCCCGGGCCTCGGTGCGCAACTTTTCAGTTAGATTCAGTCATGATCAAACCCCGGCCGCACATCGACCGATTCAATTTGTTAAAATACCTCATTGGTCCTGCGACGCATTTCGCGATTCGAGAACTACGATGCCGAATGATCCTCTTGCGTACTTCATCACTTGGACGGTTTACGGAACGTTCCTTCCAGGCGATCCACGTTGGTGGCGGCACAAGAAACAAGGCCCATCGGCACCCGCCCGCGGTCTTGAGCAATGGTCCAAGAAACGCCTTCTCCACCCAATCAAACTGCTCTCCCCCGATGACCGAATTGTTTGCGAATCCGCCATCGACGAAATTTGCGTTTTTCGAAAATGGAAACTCTGGGCCCGATCGGCTCGAACCAACCACGTGCATGTTCTCGTAACTGCGTCGGCCAAGAAGCCAAAGTTGGTTCGTGATCAAATCAAAGCCAAATGCACTCTGGAAATACGAAATGCAAATTCTGGTTTCGTAGATCGGCCGATTTGGACGACCGGAGGCGACATCGAGTTTATCGATACGGAAGACGAGATCCGCGAATGCGAAACTTACATCAATGATGCCCAAGACCGGATGGATCGCGGTATCTGAACCTCAAAACCCCGCCGCTTACGCGCCCGAGGCTCACGACTTGTGAGCCGCTGGACGTAAGTCCTCGGGCATCGTTGCGCAACTTTTCAGTTTAGAACGAAGCGATCCAGCCATGATCAAGGCCCGGCCGCTTACGCGTCGCGGCTCACAATTCGTGAGCCGCTGGACGTAAGTCCTCGGGCATCGGTGCGCGACTTTCAGTTTGATTCAGCCATGATCGAGGCCCGGCCGCTTACGCGTCGCGGCTCACAATTTGTGGGCCGCTGGACGTGAGTCCTCGGGCTTCGTTGCGCGACGTTTCACTTGGAACTTGGGAATGGCACCACGAAACATGCGTTTGTTAATCTAACCCAGCGGTGCTTCCCACAATCCGAGTGCTGGATTGCGGATGAAGTAGAACTCGCTGCCGTCGATGTCGGTATGGAATCCGTCGTCTAGCTTGGTGATGTCGTACTGTTGCATCAGCAGATTGATGTCGCCGTATTGGTAGCCAACCGATTCGATTTCTTGGGCTGATAGTTTTCCGGCGGCGTAGATAACGTCAAAACGGTTTTCCGGGGATCCATGCACCAGGTGTGCTGCGGCGGATGGGTTCGCGGCAAGATCTTCGTTTTCGGCAACCAGTTTGACGACCTCTTCTTTCGTTCGGTAACCGTACTTGCGAATCAGGCGATCGATTTCTTTGTCTTCACCAAACTCCTCGACCGCCGGTGCCAGCACTGTTAAGCGGCCGCCGGTTTGAATCGCCAAACGCGTTCGGTAGATCGACTTGTTTCCCAACCAAGTGCTTTTGAATTCGCTTGGATCCAGGTAGGCGACAACGTGCTTGGGTGCGTGGTCCAAATGCGTGATGTTCACCTTGCGTGCCAATTCTGCCGCTTGGAAAAACGTGTCATGATCGTCGCCAATGTACAGGCCACGAGTATGCAAGGCACCGTCAGGCATCTGCTGAACCACGGTCAATGCGTACAGCAACGGCATCGATTGGCAGAATTGATCCTGAGCGTGATTGAGAATTTTTCGCAGCGGTGTGTCGGCTTGTCCAAGCGTTTGCTCGATCCCATAAATCGCACTCAGATAATGACTCTCGTTGATGCCTTCCACACCGCCGGTGCCAACGAACACGTTCTTGTTGTAATTCGCCATTCCGATCACTTCGTGCGGAACGACTTGCCCGATTGAAAAGATCAAATCGTGACCACCGTCTCGCAGCATTTGATTCACTTGGGCTTTCCATGGCGAAGTGTAAACACCACCGGTAACTTCGGAAACAAATTCGGCTGAAACTTCGCCAAGGGTCACCACATCGTCTCGCCAGTTATGCGCCCGAAACAAGTCGTGCGGAATACCGGGGAACATGTGATCAAGCTGGTCCGGTTTCATCGGGCTGTGCGTGCCAAGGGCTGGCATGATATCGGTCACCGCATCGCCCAACATTTCGTTGCTCAACACCGTGATCTCGCCTGCTCGGCTGAACAAACGCGTCGCATCAGGAGGCAGCAATAATACCTTGTCGCGTTTGCCGATCGCGGCAAAGGTTTGTGAAAGAGCGTCGCGAAGGTCTTCGGTGGTCAGCGACGTGGACTCGTCGCCCCGAGCGTAGAAAATGGTCATGGAGGCTTTCATAGATTCCGGTAAACGATAACGGCACTTCATCTTAACAAATCCGTGCCCGCTTGACGTCTAGACCGTTTTTGACGTCTCATAATGCAATGAATCAAGCTGAAATACTTCGCCGAATTCCTCACCGCGGTCCGATGTTGTTGGTCGATGAGATCATTGAGGAAACCGAAACAACCATCGTTTGCAAAAAAACATTTGCGGACAACGAGTTCTTTTTCCAAGGCCATTTTCCGGACTCGCCGATCGTTCCAGGCGTGATCCAGTGCGAGTGTTGCCTGCAATCGGGCGCGCTGTTGTTGGCGGGAATTTCCGCTAGCGGTTCGACGAGTAACGATGATGATGAGTTGCCGGTCGCGACGCGGATGGACAGCGTTAAGTTCAAACGCATGATTCGTCCAGGCGACGAAATTGAAATGCACGTCACTCTGAACGAACAAGTCAGTAACGCGTCCTATCTAACTGGCAAGATCCTTTTGGCGGGAAAACTTGCGATGCGTTTGGACTTTTCGGTCACGATGAGTCCCGCACCAACCAGCAGCAACGCTCCACCGAAAAAGGAATCGGCATCATGACAGCTCCCATGAAAGCGGCACACGAACCTGTCCACGATTTTTTGGGGCTAGCTGGAAAGTCAGTCTTGGTGATGGGGGTCGCGAATAAGAAAAGCGTCGCTTATCGAATCGCTCATACGCTTGAGCAAGCTGGCGCGGAAGTGATTTACAGCGTCCGCAGCGAGGCGAGAAAAGAAAGCCTGGCGAAGCTGTTGGCCAATCGCCGAATTTTTGTTTGTGATGTCGAGCAACCCGAACAGATTGATCAGTTGGCGATCGACATGAAAAACCAAAACATTCAACTGGCGGGCTTGGTCCATTCCATTGCTTTTGCTGATTACCCGGAAGGCATTCGCCCGTTTCACGAAACCACTCGACGTCAATTTTTGCAAGCGATCGACATTTCGGCTTATTCATTGATCAGCGTCTGCAATGCGTTGAAAGATCGATTGGTCAAAGATGCGGCGGTTGTGACGATCGGAATCAGCACAACGCGGATGGCGAGCGAGAGCTACGGTTTTATGGCTCCGATCAAGGCGGCGTTGGAATCATCGCTCGCTTTTTTGACCAAGTCATTTAGCAGATTTAGCGAAGTGCGTTTCAATGCGGTTGCCGCTGGTCTGTTAAAAACGAGTGCGTCGGCTGGCATCCCCGGCTACGTTGATTCCTATCTCTACGCCGAAAAAGTCATTCCTCGCGGCAAAGCGGTCTCGACCGATGAAGTCGCTTCGACCGCTGTTTTCCTGCTCAGCCCTCGCAGCAGCGGTATCACGGCTCAATCAATCGTGGTGGATGCCGGGATGTCGATCAACTACTTTGATGCTTCGGTCGTCCAGGCCGTCACTTCCGCCGACGTTGATTGATTTGCAATCGGCGTTGCCGTTCATTTTTTCTACACCCCTTTCGCTACTAAGTTCTGATGAGCCAACAGATTTATATCTCGGGCGAGTATTTCTCTCGCGACGACGCCAAGATCAGTGTCTATGACCACGGCTTGCTTTATGGCGATGGCGTCTTTGAAGGAATGCGGATCTATAGTGGCAAGGTTTTTCGGTTGCACGACCACATGGTGCGGCTGTGGGAATCGGCGCTCGCGATCTCTTTGCCGATTCCCATGTCGATCGACGAAATGACAGCGACGGTCAACGAATGCGTTGCTAAGAATGGATTGGACGACGGCTACATCCGATTGATCATCACTCGCGGAACCGGCACGCTAGGCTTGAATCCCTACACGTGCAGCGACCCGCAAGTGATCATCATCGCGGACAAGGTCGCGTTGTATCCGGCCGAGATGTATGAACAGGGTTTGGAGTTAGTCACCGCGTCAACGATCCGCAATCACCCGGCGGCGTTAAGCCCGCGAATCAAATCGCTGAACTACCTGAACAACATCATGGCTCAGATGGAGGCCTTGAAAGCTGGCTGTGTCGAAGCAGTGATGTTGAACACCAAGGGCGAGGTTGCAGAATGCACGGGCGATAACTTGTTCATCGTGCGTCGTGGCAAGCTTTATACGCCGCCAATCGACGCGGGAATCTTAGAAGGCATCACTCGCGCCGTGGTATTAGAACTGGCCGAAGCGGCGGGCATCGAAACCCACGAAACTCCGCTGACACGCCACGATATTTTCATCGCCGATGAGTGTTTCCTGACCGGCAGCGCCGCGGAAGTAATCGCGGCAGTCAAGTTAGACGATCGTGTGATCGGAACAGGCAAACCTGGGCCGATCACCAATCAACTCAACAAAGCGTTCCGAGAACTAGTTTCAAGCTGAATGGTCGCAGGTTGTAGGCCGGAACAAGCGCAGCGAAGTTCCGGCAATTGCATGGTAATTTGGAAGATTGCCGGAACTGCACCAAGCTTGTTCCGGCCTACGGGCACCTTAGCCTAACCTGCCATCTTCTTTTCTTCCGCCGCATTTATTTTGTTGTAGAGCGTTTTCAAGCTGACACCCAACTCTTCCGCGGCGGCTGGTTTGTTTCCTTCGTTTCGCTGGAGTGCTCGGTTGATCGCGATCACTTCAAGTTCTCGCAACGTCATCGGGCCGGATTCGAGCAATTCTTTGCGTAGTTTTCGGCGGCCAAACGACTGCGGCATATCATCGGCGTCGATTGGCAGCGAATCGCAAAGAATTGTGGCGTGTTCGATTACGTTCGCCAATTCGCGAACGTTTCCGGGCCAAGAGTAATTCGTAAGCAATTCCATCGCTTCGTCGGTGAACAAGTCTTCGTCACTGCCGTCGCTACGATGGCGTCGCAACAGGTGCTTGGCCAGCGTTGCAATGTCTTCGGGGCGTTGGCGAAGTGGCGGAACGTTGATTTCAAAAGTATTGATGCGGAACATCAGGTCTTCGCGGAACGTTCCCTCTTCGACCATTTGTTCCAGGTCACGGTGGGTCGCGCAAACCAATCGCACGTTGACATTGGTCGTTTCAGTGTCGCCCAAACGTCGTATGTCGCCTGTTTCCAAAACTCGCAACAACTTGGCCTGCATCGCCAGTGGCAATTCGCCGATTTCGTCCAGGAAGATGGTTCCACCGTCGGCAACTTCAAAGAGTCCTGTTCTAGCTGAATCAGCACCGGTGAATGCACCTTTGCAGTGACCAAACAGCTCGCTTTCAATCAGGTTTTCGGGCAGAGCACCGCAGTTGACTGGAACCAGTGGTTCGTCGGCTCGCAAACTTGAATCGTGGATCGCTCGGGCGACCAGTTCTTTTCCGCATCCGGTTTCGCCACGAACCAGAACCGAGCTTTCGGTGGGAGCGACTTTCGCGATCAGTTTCTTGACCACTTCCATCGGTTTGCCGGTTCCGACCAGCTTTGCATCACCTTGGGCGAGTCGCAGTCGTTGCTGCAGGGCGGCGAGTTGGCGTTTGCTGTTGCGACGTTCTTTGACTCGCCCCATCAGACCGGCAATGTCGGCCAGACGACTTGGTTTGGTTAGATAATCGAACACCCCATAACGTAGCGCGGCGATGGCTGTTTCTTGACTTGGGTTGCCCGTCATGATCACGGCTTCAATTTCTGGCCGTAAACTGCGAGCCTTTTCGATCACTTCGATACCGTTCATGCCAGGCATATCCAGGTCAACCAGCAAGCAATCAAACGACTGCTTTTCCAACGCAGCGACCGCAGTCAAGCCATCGGGACAGACCGTGACTCGGTAACCCATGCGAGGCAATTCGGTACGCATCAGTTCCTGCAGATTCTTTTCGTCATCGGCAAAAAGAATGTGCATCCCTGCCTGTTCTTTTTTCTTGTCGGCATTCATTGATTGATTACTCATGATTTTTCTTACGCTGCACTTAGTCTTTTAGTGTTCTGTTGTTTTGAATCGAATGCGATTCGATGGCTTGCGGTAACATCTTGATTCTCCGGTTCAAGCGGTAGCATCAGTTCCATTGTTGAACCGCATCCTTCGCCATCGCTGTGCGGAGTCAACGAACCGCCGTGTTGCGAAATGATTCGATAGGTAATGCTTAGCCCCAATCCCGTGCCGGTTCCGTCGCGTCGGCGAGTGAAGAAGGGCTCGAACAGATGCTTCATTACTTCTTCGTTCATGCCACAACCGTTGTCTCGCACGACAATCAGAGCTTTGCCTGCATCGCAACTGACGCGAATATCGACCGCACCATCGGTGTCAACGCTTTCCAACGCGTTGGTGACAAGATTTAGCACGACCTGCCGAACCTCTTGTGGATTCACATGAGCCACGACAGCAGTCTCGGCATCGATGTTCATGGTCTTGCATCGGTATTGCCCGACGGTTCCGACCATCGCAACGACATCGCGAACCAATTCGGCAAGGTCCGTCGGAGCCCGACGAATTTCGCTCAAGCGACTAAAGTCGAGCAACTTTTCCGTAATGCCTTTGCATCGATACGCTTCGTCTTCGATGCGCCGCAGATTGTTGGCAAGTTCGGCTGTCCATTCTTGCGCGGTGTCGGCATCGGGTTGCCGACTCATTGCGAATTCGGCCGCGCGAGATTGCAACGATTCGGCACTCCAGGCGATCGTCGCGAGCGGGTTGTTGATTTCATGGGCGACGCCCGCTGCTAGGAAACCGACGCTGGCAAGTTGTTCATTCTGAATGACTTCACGGGTGCGGTCTTTGACTTGCTTGTCCAAGTTCAAACAAAGCGAATTGATGTTGGCCAAGGCACCTTGGAAGCGGTCTGTCATGTCGTTCATCGCATTGGCAAGTTCACTTAATTCGTCATCGGTTCCCAAATCAATGCGGTGGTCAAATTGTCCACCTGCCACCAATCGCGATCCATCCAGCAGAGTTCGGAAAGGTTTTACGACCAGCGAACGGAACGCCAGCAGCAGCATTCCGACCATTGCGATCGCAAGAATCGTGCAGGTCCAGGCGATACCGATCCAGGCACGGTACTGGCCGCGAACGTCACGACTAAACTCCGCCATCCCACCGTGAATGATTCGTAAGTGATCGTCTGTATCCTGAACCAACCGACTTAGATGCGATTTCATTTCCAGCCGCCGCGAAGGTTCAACCGTGTGCGGCGCTCGCAAGAACCCATCCAGGTTTTCAAAAGAAACTCGAATGTCGGCCAAACTTTTTTGCTGGCCTTCCAGATCCACCAGCAGCGAATGTGTTTCCGTCATATCGCTCGATGCTGCTTCATATCGCTGTAGCGTTAGATGAAATTCGACCAGTGCGTTGTCAAACCGTTCGCTCTCCAGTTTCGCGATATCGAAGATTGGATCGCCTAGCGTTGATGACTGAATCATCCCTTCGCGGGCGCTGATTTGACCGCGACGCGTATCAATCTCGCAAAGCGTCAAGGCGTGGCGGTTCAGATCGTAGGCGTACGGAATCTCCATCGCTCGCGTGACAAGCGAATTCGCCAATTGGCGGTACCGATAAAGCCCCCAAAAGCCACTGAAAGCCAGCAGCAAAACGGTCGCCAGCAGCAAAGAAACTGCGATGAATAATTTAGACCGAATTCGCCAACGTCGTACCACAGCGTTGCCCTCCCTAGCACCTGCGCATGAAACTTCCTTGCTTCAAGACAACAAACTATCGCGAGGCCGATTCGGCGGCAAGTCGAGTTCTTAGAATTGCAATTGCTGTCATTTGCTCCTATTGATCGATCTCCTCGATTCGCATGCAAATAAGCTTCTGCTGCCTCGATTACTTTTTCACCACACGACTGAATCAATAAAGATAAAACCACTGATGAGACTGAAAATTTTTTTGACAATCATTTTTTTGTCGTAATCTCCCCACCAGTCAGTGAAGGTTACGACAAAAAAATGATTGTCAAAAAAATTGCATGCTCGGCCGCCCGATTTTTGTTGCAATTCTGCCTGGAACGTTGGGACAGTAAACGGGGGCATCTCAAGGTGACTTACCCTTGGATTGTTCCAAGTCCAGCAGCGACTGCTTGGTCCGCAAACCGCCGGGGGCACTGAACCCTTGCAGCTTTCCATTGGATGCGATCACCCGGTGGCAAGGGATGACAATCAAGATTCGATTTCTTGACATCGCACCGCCGATCGCGCGACTGGCCCCTGGTCGTCCGACCGATTCGGCCAGCCGTTTGTAGGTGGACGTTTTTCCAGCCGGGATTTTTCGACACAGTCGGTAGACTTGCGTACTCAAATCGGTCCAACCATCTTCGTCAATCTGAACCGATTCGAAGTCAGCGATTCCGTCGCGGAAATACTCCGCCAAAAGTGAGTCGAGTTGACGCTCGGGACCGTCTGCGGAACACTCACAAGACTCCGCCAGATCGTCCAGGTTCCAATCGAGGCCCAGGTTCCAATCGAGTCGGTACAACCCTCGATCTGTCCAGGTTGAAACCATCTTTCCCAACGGGGTCGAGTGCAGAAAGCCCGGTTGGTTGAAATGCGGATTAAACTTAGTCAGGTTCATTGTGAACGTTGCTGATTTCAAAGAAAAAATGTAAAGCTGAATCGTTGCTCGCCACCTATAGTGTGAGACGCACAGCCCCCTGACGACCAGCCCCAACGACCGGAAATTAAAGTATGAAACGGAATGCCCTTGGCTCATTGCCCATCATCTTGATGCTGTTGGCGTTCTTCTTCGCGAGCAATCCAGCGGCGATGAATCAGGTGACAGGGCAGCAGCCCGAATCGCCGGTTCCTTTTCCTGAAATTAGTGATGCCGAGATCGCTAAGGCAGTGAAGGAATCCAGTGCCAAGGATCGAACGAAAGATTCAACAATCGGGCCGAAGTCTAAAATCCGTGAAGTGCTGCAGGGTAATCAGCCCGCCCCCACGGGCGACGGAGTGTTGGAAGATGTGCTGGGCGTGATTCAACGACAAGGCAGCGTGCTTGATGGAAGCACGCTGGATCCGCCGCCGCGTCCCGATGCAGCCATCGCGAGCGAATCCAATTCGACTCCCCATGCGGCGACCCGGCGTGCGCTCGTTGCCGAACATTTACTCCGTGCTGCTCGCATGCTGGAACAGATTTCTGGCGACGAAGAATCCGCAATCCTGGTTGCGTCGATGAGGCGTCGAGCCGCGACTTTGCTTCTGGCCAGCGAAAGCTCAAACTGATGAAGCAGCTTTCCAACCGACGCGGGTTCATCATTCTCGCGATTGGCCTGATCCTGGCCGGAGCCGTCGCGGCTGATTATTACTCATCGTTGCCCGCAGTCTTGCCAGCCGAATTAGCCCCCGGCTACGTCGGCCGCGATTCATGCATCGAATGCCACCAAAGTGAATTCAAATCGTTTGAAGGTTCGCACCACGATAAAGCGATGGACTTGGCGACCGAAGAAACCGTCTTGGGTGATTTTGATGATGCGACGATCGAACACGACGGCATCGTCAGCCGGATGTTTCGGCGTGATGGCGTGTACATGATCAACACCGAAGGCCCCACCGGTGAGATGCAGGACTTCGAGATCAAGTACGTCTTCGGTGTCGAACCGTTGCAGCAATACATGATCGAACTGGATCGTGATCCTGATCTTCCGCCGGATGAAATTGGCCGCGTGCAAGTGCTGCGAATTAGTTGGGACACAATCGCGAAAGAATGGTTTTACCTGCGCCCGCCGGACGTAAAGGAAAAGTTGGAACCGGGTGACCCGCTTCACTGGACCGGCATCGCGCAGCGTTGGCAAACCATGTGCGCGGTCTGCCATTCAACAGACCTAAAAACTGGATTCAACGCAGCCGAAAACCAGTATCACACCACGTTTTCAGAAATCGACGTTAGCTGTGAAGCCTGTCATGGCCCGGGAAGTCTGCATCTGGAATTGGCCAACAGCCGATCACTATTTTGGGATCGCCATCACGGTTACGGACTGGCAGAACTGAAAGGGGAAAGCGTTGAGCCTCAATTGCAGACCTGCGCCCCGTGTCACAGTCGCCGTGCTGAATTGACGGGAGATTTTGAAGCTGGAAACGAATTCTGCAATCACTATCAACTGGAAACGATGCGGGCGGACACGTATCACGCGGATGGTCAGATCAAGGACGAGGTTTACGTTTATGGTTCGTTCATTCAAAGTCGGATGTATCACCAGAACATTCGCTGCACCGATTGCCACGATCCGCATTCGTTGGAATTAAAATACCCGGGCAACGAAACTTGCACGTCGTGTCATCAGCATGCCGCCGGCAAGTACGACGTACCTTCGCATCATCATCACGCCGTGGGCAGCGAAGGTGCGAAATGCGTCAACTGCCACATGCCGCACACGACCTATATGGGCAACGATAAACGTCGCGATCATTCGTTACGCGTGCCGCGGCCAGACCTGTCGGTGAAACTGGGGACTCCCAACGCGTGCAGCCATTGTCATGTCGAAGATCAGCTCACCTCATTGCCAACGGACGACCAACAACTCCTGGACGGCGAAGAGTACTCGCAATGGTTACTGTTAGCCGATCAAGGCAACGAAGCGATCCGATCGGCAATTCAAAAGACAGACCAATGGTGCGATGACGCTTGCGAAAAGTGGTACGGCAAAGATCGGCAAACCCCTCCGCATTTTTCAGAAGCGATCGTTGCATTTCGTCGTGGCGAAGCGGGCGCAGTGGAGGAAATGCTGAAGCTAGCGGTTTCCAAGCCCGCTGATCCCGCAAGTCTTCATCCGATGGCTCGCGCGTCGATCTTACGAGAAGTCGCTGCCGCTGGAATCAACTTAACGACCGCCGCCAAGTCGATCGGAAAACTGGCGAGTGATCCCGACGAAGATGCGATGCTTCGCGCTGCGGCGGTCACTGCGATCGGAAACACCGATGCCAATACCGTGCGATCGGTGCTACTGCCGTTGCTGAAAGATGAGTCTACTCTGGTCCGTATCGAAGCAGCGAGAACGATCATGAGCAGCGGAGTGTACCGTTCATTAACGGGGACCGAGGTGTTGCAAATCGATCCGATTATCGAAAACGAGATTCTGCCGTCGTTGGCGTTGACCGCGGATCGTTCGGGATCGCACATGGCAGCGGCAAGAATCCACGAACAACGAGGAAACTTTAACGCCGCGATGGATGCTTACCAATCCGCGATTCGTGTCGAGCCGACCACCGCCGGACCTCGGTCAAATTTCGCTGCGATGCTGGACAATTTGGCGAACCAGAAATCAAGGTCGCCTTCCGAGGTAAAGCAGATGTTGGCAAAGGCAAAACAGCTTCGCCAACAAGAGTTGCCGCTGCTGGAACGAGATGCAAAGCTAGCGCCCGAAAACGCAGAACTTCAAAACCGGTATGGTTTGGCTCTGTACCTCAGTGGCGACTATGAAAAATCGCTGCTTCATCTACAGCGAGCATCAGAATTAGCGCCGGGCGTTGTCCAATTTCAGCAAGCCTACGATCTGCTGAAACAAAAGATGGAACAAGAGGAAGGCCAGTAAGCATTGACGGAGGATTTGAGTACAATCTCGACTCCTTCAAATCGACGACCTTTCTAAAAGTGAATTTCAATGCTTCATGCAGTCATCATGGCTGGCGGCAGCGGTACCCGTTTTTGGCCTGCCAGCCGGAAAATGCAGCCCAAGCAATTGCTGGCCCTCTCGGGACAGCGAACCATGATCCAGTCAACGCTGGACCGGCTTGGTGATTTGGTGCCACAAAACCAACGTTGGATCATCACCAATCAATTGCTGACGGACGCCGTTCGCGAACAATTGCCTGAGTTGCCGGCTGAAAATGTCGTCGGTGAACCTTGCAAACGGGACACCGCACCCTGCGTCGGTTTGGCCGCCGCAATGATTCGCCGAATCGATCCCGACGGAACGATGGTCGTGATGCCATCGGATCACGTGATCGCGTCACCAGACAAATTTCAGGCAGCCATCGCCGCGGGCGAAAAGTTAATCGACGAAGATCCCACTCGCATTGTTACATTCGGAATCAAGCCTTCGTACCCGGCTGAATCGTTTGGCTACATCGAACGTGATGAAGCAAGTCAAATCGATGCCGCCGGCGTGGACGCCTACGCAGTCAAGCAGTTCCGCGAGAAGCCCGACCAGGCGACGGCGCAGCGGTACTTGGACGAAGGCACGTTCTATTGGAACAGCGGCATCTTTTTGTGGCGAGCGTCAACGATCTTTGACGCATTGGAAAAGAACGCACCAAAAATGAGTCAGCATTTGACGGCGATCGCCGATGCGATGGGGCAAGACAACTTCGGTGAAGTCTTGACGAAAGAGTTTACTGCCATCGAAGGCACGTCCATCGATTATGCCGTGATGGAAAAATACAAAAATGTCGTCGTCGTCGAAGCACCATTCCCATGGGATGACGTCGGCAGTTGGCAAGCCTTGTCGCGACTGCACGATCCAGATTCCAACGGCAACACCGTGGTTGGATCACACGTTGGGATCGACACCGGCGGTTGCATTGTCGTCGGCGAACCGGGGCACACGGTCGTGACGATTGACGTCAAGGACTTGATTGTCGTGCAAACCAAAGATGCCACCTTGGTCGCCCCCAAACATGCCGAAGAACGAGTACGAGAGGCCGTCAAGGCTTTGGAAGAGCAAGGCATGACGGACAAGCTGTAATTCAGTTTCTAAAGCCCTTTTTCCCTCGTGAGCCGCGACGCGTAAGCGGCCGGGCCTTCGTCTTTTCTTTCCTGAGCCGCGACGCGTAAGCGGCCGGGCTTTCGTCTTTTCTTTCCTGAGCCGCGACGCGTAAGCGGCCGGGCCTTCGTCCATGACTCGATTGCCTGGGTCGGAAACAAAAAAGAGCGAGACGAGGCCAAAGGACTTACGTCCGGCGGCTCACCTTTGCCACTTTACAGCTACGTTGCCGCGACAACTCGATGATCGCGTTGGCTTGCAGCCTGACGTCTCGGTTGGATTCGCTCCGCTGTGATCCCTTGTCCGTGAACATTGATCGCCAATCCTGCGATGAACATCAGGAACATCTGCACCATTGGAATCACAATCAAATCATGGAACATTGCATTGGCGACGTAGATGACGATGGCGCTGATCATCAAAATCCCTAGGTACCGTGCATCGGGACTGGACTGCGGACGTCGGGCCAATTGCCACCCGACGACAAAGAATACCAGCAGCGGCAAACTGAACATCAGGATTCCGATTAATCCGCCATCGACCAAGATCGATAAGAACGTATTGTGCTGCACGTAGACACGGACCTTTTCCAGCGGTAAATCGTATTCGCGATTATCGTGGTATGGACCATTGTTTTCAAAGTAGTGTCCAAAACCGTGACCAGCAATTGGTTTGTCTTTGAACATTTCATAGGCAACGATCGCCAACAAGGGTCGCAGTTCGACCGACTTAGCTGCTTCGGCCGCCGACAATGCTTTATCGCGTTTGATTTCCATGAACTGATCCTTCAATCCCATTGCCATCGCACCAGCAAGCAAGACGACGGACGCTAAGCCCAAAACACGAACCCAACGTGGCGAATGAATCATGGCAACCAGGCCGATCGCGCCGATCGCTCCCATCCAGCAACTTCGGGTCAGCGTCGCATAAACGCCAAACAGTAAGATGAACGCGGCGATGCCGAAGAACAGTTTTCGCTGACGTACACCACTGCGAAAGAATTCGACCACAGCCACCATCAAGGCGAGCCCCATCAAAAAACCATTCGCGATCGGGTTCAGCAGCGGACCGCGGGCGCGGCCATAGAATTCCCATACTTCGGGATTACTGATGTGTTTGGGAAACACAGCCCAGTGCATTTCTTTGATCTCGAAGATGCCCGTGATCGCAAGGTACAGACCGAGTCCTAAAATTGATCCAAAGACCCATCGCATGTCCGAAACGTTCAGTCGAATTGTCCGAGCAACGGCGTAGGTTCCAAGTGGCATGAAGATGTAAAACAACCAGCGAGCGGTTGGTGAACTCTCAATCACTCCGGGTCCGTCACCGCCTCGAAGGGCACTGAACAATAAAAACGCTGACAACCCTGCCATCAACCAATCGATGCGACCTGGTTTGGGAAACTTGATATTCCCCAATCGCCATCCCACCACAACCATTCCAATAATCCCCAGCCAAAGCAGTCGATCCAAACTGAATTGAATCGGGCCATCGATCGCAAAGAAAAACGGTCCAAACACGGTGCCGGTAATCAACATCATCATCGTGACGGGGATCACACGCCCGCGATGGATGACGGGAATCATCCACATGGCAGCGGCGGCAACGAATAGCAGGATCAGCAGTTCCATCGAGATCAGTCGGTGCTGTTCGGGTAAAACGGATAGTAGGGGTTGTGCTTGCGATTCACGTTTGGAATGCCGCAAGCATCACACAAACTTAGGTCAGGAATTCGCGTTAGCGATCACTCAGGTGCGATGTCATGCGAAATATCGAATCGTTTCCAGCACCAGGTGGCAACAAGGAAGGTCATCGCGGCAAGTCCCCAACATGCAAACTGTGCCCCCGCGAAAATCGCGATCTCAGACATCGGGCCATTCAAATTGTCGCGACACACCGTTGCCCAAATCGCCAAAACCAAAGCGGCTGCAACCAGCAGCGATGATTTGCCTAGGAACGTCAGCTTGGTTCGCAGCACCATCGCAATGCCTTGGCTTCGCTGCGAATGCGGAAACGCCAGGAACAATGCGTTTTCAAACGCAAACGTAAACGCTGACAAAGCCGCCAACATTCCCGTCCACAAACAGACTTGCTGCATCCCTGGTTGCAGCACCATCGATGCGATCGCGATCACGGTCCATTGGAAGAAGCATGTGATTAAAAACGGAAACCACAACTGGCCCAGCACCATCGAACGCGGCTTCACCGGCAAGGATCGCAACAACAGCAAACGGGACAGGTCGCGACGGAAATCAATTTTCAATGCAGCCGGTGCAATCAGCGATGTACACATCGCAATCCCACCAACGACGTACAACCACTGATCCAAAACGCGTCCCGTGACCAATGGCGACAAGCACAACAACACTGGCACCAACAAACTCATGAAGATCGTCGTTCGATAACGCACCACGCTGGACACTGTCCGAGCGGCAACCGCGGCCGCATCGGTATCAATCAGAGCCAAGGGGCTCAAAGCCAATCGACTGGGCCAAGCACTGGGGTGATACCACGGTTTGCGCTGTAGATCGTTCGTCGTATCGGAATTAAAACGCTGCCCCAAATGCGGAACCGCTTGGATCGATCGCAATCGACTGCATTCATCAACCACCTGACGGGCGGCGCACCGACGATCCAGTCTGACGTACAATTCAACAGCGATTGGCAACATCACGACTGCGATGATCAGACAAAGCAACGTCATCCAATCAAACGAGGAAGCGATCGCAACCTTGGCAGCGAAACTGAACGGCAGAGCTAACCACTGAACCGCGTCACATGCAGCCGTTTGTCCCAAGGCTGAAAACGTCTGAAACACATAGATCGGTGTGGGTGATCCCATCGGAGTCGCGGCAGCGATTCGGGCGATCACTTGTGCAGCGACCGCCACGGCGATCAGCGTTGCGACGACTTGGAATCGTTTCCGTCTGATCGAGTTGAGGCTGTTGATAAAACGAACGACGATCAGTCGAGAAATTTCAAGCAGCAACAATGCTGAAAAGACTCCGATTCCCAAACGCACGACGCCGAACCCGTCGGAGCCCTGCACATCGACTGCCAGCACCGTACACAGCAGGATTGACTTGATCACCGTTGCCAAAGCAATGTCAGTAATTTGATGCACCACGATGGATGACCTGCGGATCGGTGCACCACCGAGCCACAATTTTTCTGCGGCAGAGATTTCCAGTATCGATTGATCACTGGACCAGGCAGCTTTGAGTGCATGGTAGATCGCGTACAGAACCATCCCGCCAGAAAGCCACAGTTGCAACCGCTGGGGCGAAGCGGGCTGGCGATTCATTAAGATCGTAGCACCGAACGTTACATACAGAACCGCGTAAATGATCACCAAAGCGGTCGCGACGATTCGACGCGGCGACAGCATCCGTGAAATCGTTCGCTTGATCCGGAAACGTCCCCGAGCCATCGTCAGCCCAAGCAGGTCGCGATGCGTTTGCCAATCATCCCAAGTCGATAATGCGTTGGCTTCCACGCCGATCATGCCAACACGCCCACTGCTTGACTTGGATTCGCCTGTTCGTGCAATTGTGTCGCAGCAAAGTAGGCCGATTCCAGTGACGTTGATTCGGGATGACGGTTGCGAAGATCACTGACATTGCCAAAGTAATCGACGACTCCCTGTCGCATCATCATTAGGTCAGTGCAGACCTCTTCGATCATCGGCAGCAAATGACTGCTCAAGATCACCGTTGCACCCTTTGCCGCACGCTGACGAATCGAATCTAACAAAATGCGAATGCCGGGTGGATCCAGTCCAGTCATCGGTTCATCGAGCAACAACACCGACGGATCGTACAAATAGGCACATGCGATTGCCAGTTTTTGACGCATGCCACGTGACAAAGTCGTCGCGCCCGCGTCGGCCTTTGCGATCAGGTCAAACTGTGTGATGAGAGCTTGCGATTTTTCGACGTAGCCTTCGACTCGATAAATCCGTCCGATGAAATGCAAGTGTTCTCGAACGGACAAGTCGTCAAACAGCGGCGGGTCGTCTGGGACGTAGGCCAAGCATTTTTTTAATTCGATTGAATCGGTGCTGACAGCGTGTCCGGCCACGGTCATCTTTCCATCAGTCGCGGGCATCAGTCCCGCCAAGCATCGCATCGTTGTGGTTTTCCCAGCGCCATTGGCCCCCACCAATCCACAAACCGATCCCGATCGAAGGGAAAACGAAACTCCATCGACGGCCAGGTAGTCGTCGTAGAGTTTTCGGAGGCCGTTAACTTCGATCATGGTTGCTTCGGTCATCGCTGATTCAATCATGTTGGGAGAGCCTCCAACGCCGTGAAGGTTTTCTAAATCGTTTAACCGCGTGGGCATCGCACCGCGCGTCGTGCTGCCCCGAACGCGCGGGGCGATGCCCACGCGGTTAAACGAAGTAACACGTGTTTTCCGAAACCAAAAGTCTTCACGGCGTTGGGAGAGCCTCCCCTTGGCGGAGCGAGACAATGGTGGGAAAACGCGTTTGATGAAACTTAGGCCACTTTTCGTGCGTCTGCCGGCGAATGATTGATTGTCGCGTTTATGCCGGTTTTCCTGAACAATCCAACTACCAACCCCACGTTTTTGTCTTCCTATGCCGCCCAGCGATTCCAAATCCACCTGGGCTCCGCTTGCGTCACCCACGTTTCGTTGGTTCTGGATCGCGTCGGTCGTTTCCAATTTGGGGACGTGGGTTCACGAGGTCGGTGCGGGTTGGTTGATGACCAACTTAGATCCGTCACCAGAAATGGTATCAGCGGTTCGGGTTGCGATGACCGTGCCGATGTTGCTGATGGCGATTCCGGCCGGGCTGATCGTGGATGCAGTGGACCGACGAAAACTGTTAATCGTGACTCAATTGTTCTTGTTGATGTCCGCGACAACGTTGGCAACGCTGACTTACACAGGAAAGATCACGTCATGGTCGTTGCTGTTTCTGACGTTCCTGACAGGCATCGCGATGGTGATGCACATCCTGACTTGGCAATCAACGATTCCCGAATTGATCCCGCGTCACCAGCTATCGCGTGCGGTGGCGTTGGGCAGCATTAGTTTCAATCTGGCCAGATCGGTGGGACCGGCGCTGGGCGGGTTTCTAATCGCGATCGCGGGAGTCTGGATTGCGTTCGCCGTGAATGCCTGTTCGTTCGCAGCAGTTCTTTTTGTGTTGGTGCGTTGGCAACGAGAGCCTCGGCCGACGACATCGGGGCAGCCAATCCGACAATCGGCCTGGGACGGTTTGACCTTCGTTTGGCAATCGAAGTCGATGCGACATACTTTGATACGGTTGGGGTTGTTCATGGTCCCGGCTGCCGCACTTTGGTCATTGCTGCCGTTGGTCGCTCGTCAGCGATTGTTGTGGGATGAGCGAGGTTTTGGTTTTTTGGTGACCACGGTTGGCATCGGAGCTGTGATTGCTGTTTGGTTTTTGCATTGGATCCACCGGCGAATTGGTTTTAATCGCACGATCATTTTTTCAGGAGCCCTTTTTGCAATGGCCCTTGGCTTGCTGGGGATGACGACCAACGGAATCCTGGCTTCGCTTTTGACATTGGTGATTGGCGGGTCGTGGATGACAACGTTGACGACGTTCAATTCAGAAATCCAGATGACGTTGCCCAACGAAATGCGAGGTCGAGGAATGAGCTGTTACTACGCCGTCATGGCAGGTTCGATGGCGACGGGTTCGTTGCTTTGGGGGCAAGTCGGTGGCGCGATCGATGTCGGCCCAGCGTTGGTAGCCTCCGGAGTGACGTTAACCGCCACAGGATTGATCGGGATCGCCTTTCCGTTGGACGAACGGCCGGAAGATCACGAAATGTCATCTGGATAATTCTCCGCAGGGCAACTCACTTTTTCAGTCTGGGTTGGGCACTGAAATCCGAACCCGCCTAGGCTGTGAATCAATGAGCAATCCAAAACTTGTACTTCAACTTTTTCTTAAACTTCAACTCTCACGGCGAAAGTTGAGGTTTAAGTTTACGGTAAAGAATGAGATAACTTCACAGCCTAGCAGTGTTAGTCCCCCAGCGTCAAAAAGTGAATTGCCCTTGAAGTGGCCACCTCCGATTTCATTCTTACTGCTCGGCGAGGTTAGAATTCGGGCACACATGCCCGCCACCCTCGTCTAGTAAGCCGCCGTGACTGATCGAAATGAACCACCATCGAATTTAAGCTTTTACGAGAAATTTCGTTCGATGTGGTCAACCTCCCATTCTCAATCAATCGATCTGCCCGACGCTGTGCCGGTCGCGAAGATTTGGATGCTGGGAAAGACCGGCAGTGGGAAGTCGTCCATCATCCATTTCATCACCGGTGCCGATGACGCCGAAATCGGTAGCGGATTTCGTCCGCAAACCAAACACTCGCGCGAATACGGTTTCCCTGATGACAAGACGCCGTTGGTTCGGTTCTTAGACACGCGAGGTTTGGGGGAAGCGGGTTACGATGCCAGCGATGATCTGAAAGCGTTTGGCAAGGAAGCAAATCTGGTCATCATCACGGTACGTGCAACTGACCAGGCCACTGAGTCACTGATCGCACCGTTGCAAAAAATCCGCAAAGAGAATCCCGATCGTCCTGTGTTGTTGGTGATTACCGCGATCCACGACGCGTGTCCCGGCCAAACTGAGTTCCCGGCTGACATGCTTGATCACTGGAATAGATCGAAGTTGCCAGAAGGTCTGCGTCGGGTGCTGCAGGAACAGCTACGCCGATTTGATGGACTTTATGATTCCGCAGTCGTGATTGACCTGACCAAACCAGAGGATGGTTTTCATCCACCGGATTTGGGCGGAGAACGACTGTTCGAGGCGATCATGAATGCAGTCCCGGCGGCGATGCGTTCCACGCTGGGGACGATGCGAATGCTGCAGCCGGAATTGCACTCTTCATCAGAGACCGATGTAACCAGCGTTGATACTCTTATTTTGACTCACGCAACTTTGGCCGCCGGCGCGGCTGCCGTTCCGATCGCTTGGATCGACATGCCGGTTGTTTTGGGAATTCAAACACATCTCGCTCATCGGATTGCAAAGCATCATGGGCAAACGCTAAACCCGACCGCGATGGCTCAATTGTCGGTCGTGCTGGGTGGACGAGCGGCGATTCGCATGGCGGTAAGAGGGTTTTCCAAGCTGATTCCCGTGGTGGGTTCGGCAATCAATTCGGCAGCAGCTTTTGCACTGGTCTTCGCATCGGGCAAAGTGTTGGACTGGTACTTTGCCCAGGTTCAAACCGGACGAACACCAAGCCAAGAAGAGGTTTCCGAAATGTATAGCAACCAGTTGGACGCTGCTCGTGCCTATTGGAAGAAGAAACAATTGAGCGAATCCGATTTGGGTGCCGGTGATTCGGGTACCAGTGACAATCACGCTGATGGAGAAAATCGTTGATTGATCGCCGTTTGTTCTTCGTTAGTTTCTTGGTGGCGCTTCCGGTTTTGGTCTGCGTTTGCTTTGGTGCTCATGCGATCTGGGTGACTGGATACTGGAAATCGTTGTGGTGGGTGTTGCCTGGGTGCTGGGTGCTTGCTTGGTTGGCGTCACAGTTTTGGAAACCAGGCAAGCGTGTCTCCGATGCTGCCGATGCGATCGCGATTGATCCAAAAGTCAGCAAACATTGGAGCGCACGAGATCACGAAGCCGCCAAGATTATTGATCGGCATCAGCGGGACATTGAAACCATCGACGCGGCTAAGCTTTCTGACCCGCATCATTATCTTTCGCAGGCACAAGTTTTGGCGGCGGAATTGGCCGAGTTCTATCACGGGAAAAGTAAACGTGAATCGGCTTCGCAAGTCATCGATTCGCTGACGGTGGTCGAAGTTGCTGCGGCAGCCCGTTTGGCGATCGATGATTTGGAAGAATGGATTTTAGAATCGGTTCCGGGCAGCAGTCTGGTCACGATCCGGCAATGGCGAGCAATCACATCCACGCCCAAGTGGTACTCGCAAGTGTCAAAGGTCTACTGGGCCGCATCGACGCTGGTCAATCCAGCCAACTTGATTCGATACGCGACATCAAGGGCGACGTTGGATCCGGTGGTAGGGCAACTGCAAAGTGAAGTCGTGGCGACGATCTACCTGAACTTCCTACGTCGCGTCGGTTTCTATCTGATCGAAATGAACAGCGGTCGGTTGCGTGGCGGTGCGATCGCTTACTCAACAGCATTTGGTAACGAAAGCCATTCGCCACAATTAAAGGACGTGCCGGTGTCCATTGCGTTGGTCGGCCAAACCAGTGCCGGCAAGTCCAGTTTGATCAATGCTCTGGTCGGCGATCAAGTTGCCACGACAGATTTGTTGCCGGAAACCCGACAGGTGTCTCGCTATCAGTACCAGATCGATGGCGAAGATCAGGCAAGTAGTTCGCTGACGTTGCTGGACACACCCGGCTATGGGGAAGCGGGCGCGTCAAAGCAACAGCTTGCTGATTCGCAACAGGCGGCAGCTAATGCAGACGTTGTGTTGTTGGTGATCGATGGCCATAGTTCAGCCCGTGCGGCGGATCAGTCGATGATTCAAGAACTAGATGCACACTTTGCCGCCCAGCCAAAGCTTCGCCGTCCACCGGTCATCTGCGTGATGACTCACATTGACTTGATCCCACCGGCATCGGTTTGGGATCCACCTTACGATTTTGAATCGCCCGCGGATGCGAAGGAAGACAACATTCGCGGCGCTCGCGACTACGCCGAAGAGGTGTTCGGTGACTCGGTCGTCGGCGTAGCGTGCGTTTGTCTGGCCGACCGAACGTCTGGCATCAGCGAATGGGGAGTCGCCGAGCATCTGTTACCGCTACTGATTCAAAATCTTGACGACGGACGTGCGGTGTCGATTGTTCGTATCTTTGAAAACGAAGTCGATTCAAATCGGTTCAAAAAAGTGATGAAGCAAGCGAAGCGTTTTGCTGGGGATGCTTTTCAGACGTGGTTTGACCAGCGTCTTGGAAGTTAATGCAATTGCCGGAACTTCGCTCCGCTTGTTCCGGCCTACGCTTATTATCCGAAACGTTTTACTAGAACGACTTCGTTGCCGGATTCGTTGAATGTCATTTCGTCGGTGAAGCTTCGCATCAGGATCAGGCCATGGCCGGATTCGCTATCCGAAGCTTCTAAATCCATTCTTGCGGAGGCTTTTGACGTGTCAAAACCTTTGCCTTGATCACGAATCAGGACTCGAAAATCTGTTTTCGAGATCGTTGCTTCAACGTGAACAGACCGGCCTTGGTACGGATCGCTTGTTTTGCGTTTCTCGATGAGGTCCGACGTTGCTCCGTCGTAAACCAACGCACGATGGCTTGGTGTGACGGAGGGGCCTAATTCTAAGTTGCCGCGGAACATCGCATTGATGACGGCGTGTTCAATCGCGGTTCCCATTCGTCCCAATGCGGGGCCGCCGGCCAATTCCATCCCCGAGGCAACTTGCATCAACAGCCCGACCATTGGCGAGATCAAGTCAGCGTCGTTGGGCAGGTCAAACGTGTATGAATTTTCCTGCAAGGTCGAAATCAACTTTGCAAAACTAGCGTCCGTCTTGATCACACCTAAAACATCAACAATGGTGTCGTTCAGCAGCGCTCGCAGATGATTTTTAGGAACGTATCCTGCCGCACCTTGTTGCAATGCCTTGGTTGCCAGTTCTTCGGACCCGCTGGCGGTGACAAGGACGGCGGGAATGTGTTCAAAGTCCAATTGCATTGCCTGGACCAAATCGAGACCATTCATTTCTGGCATTTCCAGGTCGGTCACAACGAGTTCGATCAACTCTTTTTCGAGAGCTTCGATTGCCAACTTTCCGTTGGCGACATGTTTCACTAGGTGATTTCCCTCTTCAAGCAACATCCTCATTTCGACTGCCTGAGTCGGACTGTCTTCGACTAAAAGGATTCGAGCCATCATTCGCCTCTATAAATTCAATTGAAAATGGCTGGCAATAAAAAAACAGATGGGCCAACCGGCTACCCCTCGATTCTAGCCGATTAGGCAGCAGCCGACACGAACGTAACCAGTTCCGTAACCGCTTTTGTGTCTCTTTGCGGCATGACTGAAAGGAATGGGTAAGATCGAAACATGTCAAAGCATCTAGCCTGGGATAAAGCTATCTTCGCGCGATAGATTTTGTGCAAACAGTGTCAGTAGTTTTGCAACGTTGTCGATGTCGGTCAGTGAAATCACTTCCACGGCTGAATGCATGTATCGATTGGGGATCGCAACAAGTCCGGTCGCCACACCACCGCCGTGAATCTGTAACGCGTTGGCATCATTGGGTGCCGCGCGTCCAATCGCCGCGACCTGGAAAGGCACATCGTTTTGCTCGCACAGTTCAACCAATCTTGCGGCGACTTTTCGATTGATATTGGGGCCGCGAAAGATGACGGGACCACCGCCGACCGCAATGTCGCCTTGCCGCGTCGCGTCAATCGTTGGACAGTCCGATGCATGAGTCACGTCGACTGCGATCGCAACATCAGGATTGATGCTGCCGGCGGCTGTCTTCGCACCTCGCAGGCCGATTTCTTCCTGGACCGTTGCGACGCTGTGCAGGTGGCAGGCGAGCGGTGATTTTTTCGATTCATCAGCCGCGCGTCGCAGTGCTTCCATCACGGTCCACATCCCCGTTTTGTTATCCATCCCAGGACCAGAGACGCGATCGCCCATCAGTTCACGATAGTTCAATTCAAGCGTGACGGGGTCACCGATGCGAACCTTTGCTTCGGCTTCCGCTTTGTTGGCTGCACCAATGTCTAGCCATAGCTCTTTTAGATCGACAACTTTTTTGCGTTCGTCATTGTCGAGCAGGTGAATGGGTTTTCGGCTGATCACTGCGGGGACGGGGCCGTTGTCGGTCCAGATCGTCATCGATTGACCAATCAATTGTTGTGGATCCCAACCACCAATCGTCTGAGCGTACAAAAAACCTTGGTCGTCGATGTGGCAAATCAGCATACCGATTTGGTCGCAGTGACCGGCATACATCAATCGAGGTCCGTCGGCGTTTCCGATCGACGCAATCAGGTTCCCGTGAACATCGGTGCGAACGTCCTCTGCATGCGAAGAGATGTACTTGCCGACCACCCCCTGGATCTGTTCTTCAAAACCCGATGGGCTGGGTGTTTCGATCGCGGCTTGGAAGAAATCTCTTGCGGAAGGAATCATCGTGTTTCCAATGTTCTGGGGGGATCTTGGTTCTGGGGCATCCTGATGTTCAGGATGCTGCGATGCTTTTCGGCATCATCGTTTGCAGAACGCCACTTTATCGTTGTTGATCAAATGCAACACCACCGGGGCCGTGCCGATCGAATCACCGGCGACTGGCGGCACGTAAGTCGTTCAAACGCAAGGCGTTAGCCGATCTTGGTTTGTCTAAGCGTGCGAGTTTGGACCAGAACGTGCTTTCTTAGCTCGCCATGGAACTGTTTACCATTGCGCCTGCCGACCGACGTTTTCTTACCAGATCGCTACGTTGCCACGCGGTGATTTGGTTAGTGATTGGTGCCTTGTTCACGATTGGTTCATTGGTTCCGTCCCAAGGGCCGTATGCCGCAGCACCTGTGAACAAGCCCGCAAACAAAATCGAAGTCGAAGTCCCCGCTCGGATCGACGCCCATGTCCCGGTGGGTTGGCGACGGACGGCCGACGGATGGGAACACACATCGAACTGGTTGTCGGTCGATAAGTCGATTGACACCTGGATCGACGAACAAAAATCTCGCGAACCGGCCTGGATTCAACGCACCTTGGCCATGATCCGCAACACACCGCCACTAGTGTTTGCGATGTTGCAAGTGTCCATGATTACGGCAGTCGTCTTGATTACGACTCGCCGAAAGTTGACGGTTTAGGAAACGAGCGGGGAATCACTTCCCGATTTCCAAACCCGAATGCGTAAGCGAGGGATTTTGTTTGACGCGGAAATCCCTCGCTCACGCGTTCGGGTTGGGATTTCGTCGCACCACATCTCGTAAAGTCATTTCGTGACCATTCCTGCGTTTGTCAGCCCGTTAGCGAAGTCTGGCGCTTCGCTCGGTTTCGGGGATCAGCGTTTCGGTCATCTTGGCTCGGTATTCCATCATGCTGTTGGGGCCTTGGAATCCGACGACGGTTTCATCCCAGTCCAGTTTCTTGCTGAGCATGCATCCGGCATCCAGGTCGAAGCGGATTTCACCATTGCTTAGCTGTTGAACGACTTGGGCCTTAACCGATTCTTGGTCGATCGGTGTCAGGGGTTCGCTGCGAATCGAAAGCGTTGCGACGCCGGTCTTCACCTTTTCCAAAGTGTAGACCTCGCGAATTTTGATCGTCTTGACTTCGTTTTCTTCGGTGCGAGTTTTGACTTCGCGTGGAACTGACCACGAACCACCGATGCGGATCGGTTCTTCGGGCAATGCCAAGGTCAACGATCCCATTCCGAGTGATGCCTTGGTGCCACCGAAGTCTTCACGTTCAAGTTCTTGGCCACGCGTGTTGATCTTGATCGTTGCCAGTGTTTGTCCCATTTGCTCGGCAACCTTGCTAAACATCTTGGGGGCTTCTTCACCGCTTTCGCTGTCCCAACGAATTTCGTCTTTGTCACCTTGTTGCTGAGTCATTTCGACGGAATCAACGATGTGATTAAACGTTGCTCCGGAATCGTTGGCATCTGTCACCGCAAGATGCCGCTGACTGGTCGTGTGAACATTCGACGCTTCTTCTTCGCCTTTGATCCGGGTCTTGGTCTTGGCTGCATGCGTGACTTCATAGCGAAGCGTTTGTCCTGACTTTAGCGAGTACCGCAGCAAGTAGTCTTCGGCGGAGACACCCAAATTGGACGACAGGATCAAAAAGCTAAGGCAACAAAGAATACGACACACAGGACGGTCTCCCTACACGAAAGTCAAACCAGTTTCACAAGTGTCGAAGAGTGTCAAAAAACCCGAGCGGAAACAAGATGAGTTTTTCTCAGCGCAGTTTCCATAGCGTGCCTTCGCTTGCGACCGTAAAACTGATTCTTCCCAGTTGATTGATCAGGTCGACTTTTGACGAATCGACCACGGCTTCGACTTGGCGGACATTGCGTTCGGACAGACTGCCAACGACGGCTGAAACAAGATAGCTATCCGAAGCCGAGAGCGTTTTTTCTGCACCTAAATCCAGGTCCACGATCACTTTGGATGGCGGCATCACCTGGGCCTCGGCGTCTGAGAACCAAAAGTCCATTCCACCGATTACTCCGCCGCTGCGATCAACCAAAGCGTGTCGTTCAATGTCCAAATGCGACAGAGCGGACGCACGACGGACCGAATCCGGCAGAATGCGTTTATGTTGAACCGTCGCCGAACGCCTCAATTGCATTGCTTCACGACTAAACGCCGGTCGATAACCTTCCGTCGAGGCAACGACGCGAACGAGCGACCGATTGGCAACAAAGCCGCAGGCCTGCAAAACGCCGTGCAAGCGAACATCCAAGTTCTCGATCCCATACCCGTGGCCATAGGGATTCAGCCCGGCGTATCCAAAATGGTCGTCTCGGAAAAGACCAGCGGTAATCGCGGCGGGGCCGTTGTTCTCTGTGCCGGATGCGGAGCGATTAGCATCAAGCCGACGCGAAAGCCTGACAGCTTCTTCCAACAGTTCAACGGCAACGTCGGCCTGGCATTCTTTTGCCAAGCAGATTGCCGCGATGGTAATGCCACCGGGTGCCTGATCGCTGGACGCCAACAGACTGTTTAAGCCTGAACTTAATGCAGGGTTCAGCCCAAAGTGGCACCAGCCGACGATGACTTCGTTGTCGTTGCTGTCTCGAAGCGTGGCGATCAGGAAGTTCTGGGGATCGAAAAAGCTTCTGGCCAAAATTGCCTGTTCGAACTGTGCCAGGGAAACGTCCGGCACCATGCCCGCAAGTTCGTGGTGCTGCCTAAAAACCGCAACCAATTGCGGCAGGTCCCCGTTTCGAAGAGAGCGAAAGCTAGTCACAGGTTCGATCGATTCGGGGCAAAAAATCAAAGCGGCAAGAAAAAGAGTGTCCTGTCAAAATACAGGATATCTGTTGCCCGGATACTGCCAACGCAGAAAAAACGTTGCGTGCAAGACCGTTCATTGGCTGAAGACCCAAAAGTAGGCCGTAGCGAGTGAAGCGAGTGACGGCTTTTTCAGCAGTACTGCCGTCACTCGTTTCACTCGCTAAGGCCTACAAGAATGATCAGCGATTAAAACGCAGGTCAAAAAAAAACGGTGAGGCAACCCAAAGGGCTGCCCCACCGTTAGTATCAAAACCCGCGAGAGGTTCTTGGTTGGATTCTGATGACGCAATCCCACTTTCGCCATCCACCAATCAAGTCCGCTCAGTTTTCTCGGAGTCATCCGACAACGTCTTCAAACTCCTAAGCGTTGGGCGTTCCACACGGAAAGCCCTTGCCGGTTTAATAACCATCGGCCGATTATGCCCCTTAGCAGGGATCGGAACCGTCGAAACGATCATCCGGGTACATGCGGCGTACCTGTTGGCACGGTCAGGCAAGCTGTGCCGGTTAGGTGCGCTGGTCGGCCAGAAAACCGTAGGCCGGAATTCGTAGGCCGGAACAAGACGCGTCAGCGACGCAGTTCCGGCAGACCGCATTGAGGCAGGTCGCAGGATTGCAAATTGCAAATTGGACAATGCAAATTGAAAATTGTCGGTGAAACACGGTCCTTCAGAATTTTCAATTTGCAACGTTCATCTTGCAATTTGCAATTGTCTGTCTTCGGGCTGGTTTCAACGCGATCTTCCGCATCGTTTTCAGGCAGGGCACGGGATTGCCGGAACTGCGCCGCTGACGCGTCTTGTTCCGGCCTACCTGAGTGCGGCCAATCAAAACTTTGCGAGGCTAAGCGGCGCGTCGGATGCCTTCATCACTGTCGGCTTGATCACTGTCGGCCGAATCAATTCTCTGCGAATTGATCGAGATCACGTGTGGCGATTCTTCGCCGGCCAAGCCAGCCGCGTCATCGATCTGATCAGCTTTCAAGACGCAACACAGACTCTGATCGGCGGTGAAAATCTTCACTTGGTCTTCTTCGATAAACCAAACCGCACGATGGGTCGATGTGCTAAACCGTCGCCCGCAGTAATGTTCGTCGCGAATCAGGATCGACTCGATCGCGATCACGCAATCAACCTCGTCCGTACTGCCCGGTTGATCCGCCTGGCTAGCCAAGTAACCTTCAATCGCTGATCGGACCGTTGTTAATCGCTGTGAATTTGTCATGCGGTGAACTGGTCTGGCAAGTGAGGTACGATGGTGTAACTCGGAGTATTTTCGACCGTCGGAACGCGATTTGATTGACGTAATTTGCTCCAAGATCACGAACACCCCAATGCGACCGGTCAACCGGATCGACACGGTCTGCTCAAATCCCCTAAATTAAAATCATCTAAACACCAGGAACCTGGTTTCCAAGGATTAATCGATGCGAACTTTGCTCACTGAATCTCAACTTCACGATGGTGTCCAGCGATTGGCGGTCGAAATCGATGAACATTACGGCAACAATCGCCCCATCACTTTGATTGCGGTCATGACCGGATCGCTGGTCCTGTTCGCTGACCTGATCCGCCGGCTATCGATGCCGCAACGGATCGGCGTCATCCAGGCATCCAGCTATCGCGGCGGGACCACGTCGGGTGAATTAAGCGTCGATTCAAAAATGATGATCGACGTCAAAGGACGTGACGTGTTGCTGGTCGACGACATTTTCGACACCGGCAAAACGTTGGATCGTTTGACGGGAATGCTGACCGACTTTGGTGCTCAGTCCGTCAAGACAGGCGTGCTGCTGCATAAGCAACGCGAGCATTCGACGACGCTGCGTCCAGACTTCGTTGCCTTCAAAATCCCGGACGAATTCGTGGTGGGTTACGGTTTGGATTACTTGGACATGTATCGCAACCTGCCATATCTGGCGGTACTGGAACCGTCTGAAATTGAAGCCACGGCAGCCCAAGCCAATGCCTGAGCCATCGTCGGCGGATTCTGGAAAGCTGAAATCAAGTCGAAAAAGAATACTGATCGTGGGCCGTCGGTTTTGGCCGCACGGCGGGCACGCTGAAGCCGTTCACTTAACGGAACTTGCGTCCGGTTTGCATCGACTTGGGTATCACGTCGAAGTCGTGACGCCGCGTTATGCATCGCATTGGCCAGAACGGTTTCAGTTTCGCGAGTTCGCGGTTCATCGCCCCGTTGCCGCACCCAAGAGTGACTGGAGCGTCGCTCGGTACACAAGACAACTGACCCAGTGGCTAAGAACCAAGTGCCGATCGTTTGACGCGATCATTGTGGATTGCATTCGCGAAGAAGCCATCGCCGCGATCGAGGCAACTCGCAGAACCGCCTGCCAAACGATCCTGAAATTTGGCAGCCGAGACGGCGTCAGTGATGATCAATGGTGGAACCAGAATCGGGCTTCGCGACGGTGTGCTGCCATCGGACGAATGGCCGACCATGTGATTGTTACCAATGCGAATCAATCACGATCGCTTTTGACCCACCACTTTGACGTTGCCCGAATCAAAAGAATTGAAAATGGGTTTCGCTCTGGCCCTGTTCAGAATGCTGTCGGCAAAGCAGCGGCCCGCAAGTCGCTTGGTCAGGTCAATGGAGACTTATTGACGGACAGCGATTCGATTGTGTTGCTGACGACCGATCGCATGACGCGAGGCGGCGGCGTTTTCACGCTTGTCGAAGCGGCTCGGTTGCTAATGACCAAGCACCCCAATTTGCGAATCTGGTTTATCGGTGACGGACCGGCTCGCGATAAGATCTATTCCACCCTTCGCAGCGACGGAATCCGAGCTCAGATTGCGATGCCAGGTTCGTTTTGCGACTTCGATGATTTGATGATGGCGGCTGACGTCTACATTCACAGCGGCGATGATGGCGGCGCTTCATTGTTACCCATCGCCATCGCATCCGGCTTGCCCATCGTGGCACGCAGCAGCCCGGCAAACTATGAGATCCTTGGTGCTGCGTCGGCCGACCAATGCCCCGAAATCGCGTGGTATGATTCAGACAAGGAATATGACCTGCGTAAAAAAATTAGTCATCTGCTAAGAGATCGCACGGCGAGTCTGCAGGCATCCGAAATTCTAAAACGACGCTTGCTTCGATCCCGTCCCGAATCGCGGATGCTTGAACAGTACGATGAATTAATTCAGCAACAGAATCCAACGACAACACAAACGACAAAACCCGACGCAAACCGCAAGGCGACTGGATGACGATCCGTTTAGCACTAGTCATCCCCACCATGGACCAGGGTGGCGCTGAGAAACAGCTTTGTTTGCTGGCCGAGAATTTACCGCCTGACCAGTTTGACGTTCGTGTGTTCTTGTTGACGCGCGATGGGCCGCTGTCGGATCGACTTCGCCGCGCGGGTGTCGAAGTGGTCGTGATTGGAAAGCGGTTTAAGGCTGACCCGACGGCCCTGTTTCGTCTACGAAAACACTTCCAATCGTTCCAGCCCGACATTGTTCATACTTGGCTGTTTGCGGCGAACAGTTTTGGCCGTGTTGCGGCACGAATGGCGTCGGTCCCGCGAATCATGGCGTCGGAGCGATGCGTGGACCTTTGGAAAACTGCGGCTCACTTTTTGATTGATCGTCGGCTAGCCGGTTTCACTGAAACGATCACCGTCAACAGTCAAGGCATCGCTGATTTCTATGCAGGCCATGGAATCCCGGCCAGTAAGTTTCGCGTGATTCACAATGGCATCACGCCTAGCAGCGATGCAAATTCGGAGGAATCAAAACCAACCGATTCGGCATGGGCACGCGAGAGTTTGCAGATTGTTGATGATCGCCGATTGATCTTGGCAGTGGGACGTTTGTGGCCTCAGAAACGTTATCGCGATTTGATCTGGGCAGCCGAGTTAATGGCGACGATGCGAGGCGATACGACGTTGGTCATTGTCGGCGACGGTCCTCAGTCCGCTGAATTGTTGCGGCATCGCGACGCCGTATCAACGCCGCTGCACGTTCGTTTCGCGGGCCACCGCAGCGACGTTGCCAGTTTGCTGCCGCACGCGGATGTGTTTTGGATCGGCAGCGAATATGAAGGGCAAAGCAATTCCGTCATTGAAGCCATGCAAGCCGGCGTCCCGGTGGTGGCGAGCGACATTCCCGGTAACCGAGATCTAGTGGTCCCCGGCGAGACTGGATTCATTGTCGAACTTGGCGACACCGCAGACTTCGCAAGACAGACCCACAAACTATTGGAAGATCCTGAATTGGCCCGGCAAATGGGCGAGTCCGCAAAAACAAGAATCGCAAACGAGTTCAGCGTCGAAAAAATGGTCGACGCCTACGTTGATCTGTATCGATCTTAACTTCGCGGATCAATCGACGTTTTCAAAATCGTCGAAGTCATCGAGTTCATCGTCGATGTCATCTTCAACGTCGTCGTCTTTGTCTTTGCCAGCGGTGTTGAGACCAAATTCGGTGCTGATTTCATCGTCGATTTCAATCTCGTAGTCGTCCTCAAGTTCTTCCTCGAAGTCGTCATCAAAGTCATCGTCGAAATCATCTTCGTCGATATCGTCGAATTCATCTAAGTCTTCGTCGTCATCGAGTCCATCTTTGAATCCGCCGTCCTCGGTCTCGGTACCAAAGCCCGCGTCGTCAATTTCCGGCTCATCTTTTTCGTCCTCGTCATCGTCGTCGTCGTCGTCATCATCATCGTCGTCATCATCTTTCGACGCTGACACAGTGTCCGTCACCGAAGGGCGAAGTGTCTCATTTGGAAGAACGACGGTTTGAAGAGTCATCAGTGGTGAAACCAACGTCGGTGCGTCCGCGGTCATGGGAACGGCCAATGGCATATCAATACTGGGAGAAAAGACGGGCATGAGCAGCGATGTTTGAGGCGATGTTTGAAGCGATGTAAGGATAGGCAAAAAGGGCGGCTTTGCAAAAGCCCGTTGAGTTTTCGTCGGTTTCTTATTTCCCGGCCAATCAGTGCTGTGCCCAGCCGATATGACAATGTGGGTGGTTCATTCAGCGAACATTTTGATAGGTACCGCTCAGGCTACAAGCCGACGCACGCCACTTTTCGCAATGAAAGTCGCGTAAACCACTGAAACAATCATAAAAAGCCGACTTCCGCATGACTCGATCACAACTTTCGTACTGCCAAGATCTATTAGAACGCAGTTTTGGTCTCATCAATCGAGCTTCAAAGCCGATTACGACTTTGCTTATCGCATTTTCCCTGGCCAGCCTGTTTTCGGCATCCGGGTGTGCTTCTCGGCAATATGGTCACATGTTGGCGTCGGATGACAAAGATATCGTCGGCAGCCACAACGCTGGCGCGGCGACTTGGAACCCCTTGGTGGATGAATCGGTCGCCAAAATTCTCTCACGCTGTCCGCCAAGCATTCAACCGGTCTCCTTCGAGCTCGCAGGCCATGTGACACCGGATCCCACCACGGTCGGATCTTCGCTGGTCCCCGAAACATCACTGGCAGGAACATCATTGGCAAACGGGCCGGCCTCGGTTTGCTTTGTCGGGATTGAAAACAAGAGTGCAGAAGAATTGGCTGATTTCAAGGAACAGCTTTACCAACAAATCGACTCTCAGATCAATTCCGCCGAGACCTTTCGCGGGATCAGTCGTCGCATGGTCGATGCAGCTCTCGTCGAAACTCGGTTGCGTCCCGAATCTTTGATGCTCCCTCATCACCGCGATGCGTTTGCCGCAGCCTTGGGGCGTCAGGGAACGCCGGTGGATTATTTGATGTTTGCTACCGTCACGACTGGCACAACGGATCGCAACAAAACCACTCAGCGTGATTACACATTGACGCTAGAAATGGTGAACTTGCACACCGGCGAATTTCTGAAAGAGTCGGCCAAGATTCGCAAGGGATACAGCAAAACGCGTGCGGGTAAATGGTGGAACTTTGGCATCTTTGATCAGGCTGACGGCTAAACCATCCCAGTGAAAACTGTTAACGACTGTCGATCGCTGCGATGCTTTGCCTGTCTGCCATTGTGCATCCTGTTTTTGACCGGCTGCTTTTTGACCGGCTGCCTTGGATGCGCCCGCAGCGTCGGCACCATCGATTCGGCTCGGTCAGCTTTTCACAATGGCGACCTTGTCGCGGCCGAAGAAACACTTTCGCAAATTGCCAGCAAGCAAGGCGGCGACTCGCATGCCGCTGCACTTGATTTGGCAATGGTCAGACTTTCGGCTGGCGATTTAGACGGCGCTGAAAGCGAGCTTCGCAGGCTTCGCAATCAGTTCGACGAACTCCCCGAAACAAACCTGCTTTGCGATTCGGCATCGATGTTGACCGATGATACGGTCCGCGTGTTTCGCCCCGCGGGCTACGAAGAAGTTATGATCCGAGCGATGTTGGCGGTGTGTTCGTTGGCGGGTGATTCGATCGATGCAGAAGCCTACGCGCTGCAGGCTTCGATGCAGCAAAACAAGCTACGTGATCGAGCCGAGCAGCGCGGTATTCCTTCAGCGACAGAAAAGTTTGAACCGATCGCGATCGCACCCTATTTGCGCGGCGTTCTTCGCGAGGCAACTCATCACGACTACGACGATGCCGCCAAAGCGTATCAATTGGTCAGCGCCGTACGGCCTCAATTTGGCCCGGCCAGCGCCGACATTCAACGAGCCACCACGGGCACGCACAGCCGACCTGGGCACGGCGTTTTGTACGTGATCGCCTGCGTTGGCGAAGGCCCACGGCTTGTCGAAACCGAGGCACCGACCACCTCGGACGCGCTCGCAATCGCATCGGTAGCACTGAGTGCGAGTCAAAACAATTCGCAAAAATCCAACGGCGGTAAATCCAGGGCCGTGCCGGTGATTCCTAACATCGCATCAGTGAAGGTTCCGCGAGTCGTGATCCCGGAAACTCCCATCGCGTCGGTCGGAGTTCGCGTGAACGGGGTTCTCTACGGAGCAACACAAACGTTGACGGATGTGGGCGACTTGGCCATCAAACAAACCGAAGCCGAAATGCCCTGGACGCTAGCCCGCGCCGTGATGCGACGAACGACAAAAGAATTAGCCGTCGCCAAGATCGGCGATTCGATGGGCCTGGGCGGAGGTGCCGGATCACTGTTCCAGTTCGCGGCCGCATCGGCGTGGGCGGGCACCGAGAACGCTGACACTCGCTGTTGGGCGTTATTGCCACGCGAGATCCAAGTCCTGAGGGCAGAACTGCCGTCCGGCCAACATGATTTGGTGGTCGAACCACTCGGCTGGAACGGACAGCCGATCGGATCAACAAACCTGCGCGAGATCGAAATGGTCGATGGACGCAATACCTATGCGGTGGTCATCGCGCCGGGAAAGGTGATCTACCAAATCGGCTCAGCAAAGTGAGGAACGGTTTTAAAACGACCTACCCGTAGCCGATCCCGCCAGGGTTCAGTTCAACGTAAGCTGTACCCAACTGAACCCTGGCGGGATCAGCTACGTTTTGATCAGTTTCTGAGCGAAGTTTCTTACCTCAACACTTCGACTTCAAATTCATCGAAGAAAATCGTTTCGTCTTTCGATGGACCCCAATCGTCACTGCTGCCGCCAAAGAAAGTGGTAAAGTAGAACACGTCGATCTTAAGATCGTTGGTCTTGCGGAACTCGATGTTCCTGGCGTCCAGAACTTGCTTTCCATTGATGAATGATTTGATTCGTCCGTTCGCTCGCCCGACTTTGTTCAGCTTCAACAAAGTCACGATGCGGTAGAATTGTCCGGAATTGATTTCGATTCGTTCGCCGTCTTCATCGGTCCAATACAAGTTGTCTTCTTGTCGTCCATCGTTGTTGAAACCGCTCGTTGGATGTTTGACGTATTGCACCAAGTTTGCCTTGGTTTGAACCGGGGCGCCCGGTTGGCCTTCGTGATCAGTTCGCCACATCATGCGAGCACCAAAGCCGTTGAAACCGTCCGCTTGCGTTGATCCGGTCGGAGCCGTTCCGCCCGCCAAGCCGGGAAGCTTTCCACCGCGTACGAAATCGAATCCATCAGCGAACTTAACGCGGTAACGAAGACGAACCATCTGGCCGCCTTCCTCGAAATCAAACTTCCATTGAGCACCGCCGTCCTTGGGGCCAACACCGCCGGCGGGGAAATCAACCGCCATCGCTCCGCCGCGTCCGCGGTAAGTATTCGCGCCCTTCACGATCGAAACACGCTCTTCACGAATTCCATCTTCCCAAACGGGATCGTTCCAGTCGGATTCCCAGTCATCCTTGGTGTAAAGTTTTGCCTCCGGATAGTCATCAAACTTCAGATCTAACATCTTCTGACCTGAAACCGTTGATGGCGACAAAACACTCGACCCAACGAATAGGAATGTCAGGCACATCAAGTTCAGCAACTGACGCGACTTGAACAGGCGATTGATTGGGAAGGTCTTCATGGAAACAATCTTGATAGTAGGAGCAATTTCTCCGCCAAAGGCACTAGGCGGTAAGATGGGGATTTTAGGTCGTCTTTTTCATGTCGCAAGGATTGCAGCGATTCTCTTTTTTAACGCCCCACTCTATCTCTTTAAGGTAGATAGAAAGGAAGATCCGTACCCCTTAGGCATCTCTGATAAGTGAAGATTCTCCCAAACGCGGGTTTCAGCTCGCTTGAATCGAAGGCATTCAGCCAGCTCGACGCTTAGACTGATGGGACTTTGACGAAGCCAATTCATTCTCAAATACCCGCGTTTCCCGACTTCAATGTCTCAATCATCAAATAGCCGCCCATCCAACAGTCGCCGCCGGTTTTTAGCATCCAGCACCGCAATCTCCGCATCGGTCGCCATGAACTTTGCCGCAGAAGGAAAAGTTGCAGAAGGGAAAGCAGCGGACGAGCAAGCCGCAGGTCCGAACGAAAGCCCAAGTCCATCGGCTGATGACAACACGGACCAGGATGCTTCGATGCCGATTCGCATCGCCTTGGTTGGTGCCGGCGGCCGCGGAACCGGCGCGGTGATCGATTCGCTTTCGATCAACGAGAACGTCAAGCTCGTTGCGATGGCTGATATGGATGAGCGGATTTTGGCGTCGGCTCGCAAGAGGCTGTCAAAACGTTATCCCGAAAAGGTGGACGTTGCAGAGAAAGACATGCACGTCGGCATCGATTCTTATCAACGCATTTTGGATGATCCGAAAATCGATCTTGTCTTGATGGCCACGCCGCCCGGCTTTCGTCCGCGACAGGTTCTTGATGCCGTGGAAGCCGGCAAGCATGTGTTCGCAGAAAAACCGACTTGCGTTGATCCGGCTGGATTCAAAATCTGTTTGGCCGCTCACGATAAGGCAGTCGAAAACGGTACCTGCATCGTCACGGGGACTCAGTACCGGCGGCAAGTCAATTATGTCGAAGCGATCAAACGCATTCACGAAGGCGTGATCGGTGACATCGTTTCGGCGACGTCGCGTTACTGCGGCGCGGGGATTTGGTTCAAGAATCGTCGGCCCGACATGAGCGACACTGAGTACCAGATTTACAATTGGATGCACCACATCTGGTTGTCCGGTGATCAGATTGTTGAACAATCCGTCCACAACATTGACGCGATGAACTGGATCATGGGCGGACCACCTGAATCGGCGTACGCCAGCGGCGGACGGTTTACTCGCCCCGAAGGCAGCGAGATGTGGGACAGCATGTCGGTGGACTATCTGTATCCCGGCAATCGCAGCGTGTCGTTTAAGTGCCGACAAATCCCTGGCACCGATGGCGAGAATTCCAACGTCATTCGCGGCACCAAGGGGCATGCGGTGATCTATGGAATCAACCGCGGGGCGTTTCTTTACGACGCGGAAGGTGCTGAAATCTGGTCGATGAAAGGCGACCTGTCCGCCGCGTACCAGCAAGAACACAAAGTGCTGGTGAACGCCATCCGCAGCGGCAAACCGATCGTCGAACTACGCGAAACTAGCGAGAGTTCTCTAACCGCTGCGATGGGCCGCGTCGCTGCCTACACCGGTAAGCATGTGTCTTGGAAGTTTATGTCCGAAGAATCCAAATTGGATCTCTTCCCCAAAAAATTGGACATCAACAGTTCGCTTCCCGAGCCCAAGCATGCGATTCCGGGTAAGACAAAGCTAGTTTGAGACGCAGTTTTTAACCACAGAGTCACTGAACGGCACTGAACGGCACCGAACGGCACTGAACGGCACAGAGGATTGTACCGACAACCTGAATCCACCCCTCGTAGGTCTCTTTCTCTCTGTGCCCCTCTGTGCCTCTGTGGTTCATTATTTTCTTAAAATCCGACCTAATAAAGTCGCTGCTCGGTCGTCTTCCTGATCGAACCGCATCTTTTCTTCCCTCTTGATCCACGCCATCGATGAACCGAACTGATCGAAAATGGCCGGCCAGCGAATTGTCGGGCATTATCGACCGCTTCGAGCGACCATTGTTGGCGTATGCGTCTCGCATGCTCGACGGCGATTGGCAGGGAGCACAGGACGCGGTGCAGGAAACGTTCCTGCGGTTGTGCCGCGAAGATCCGTCAAAGATTGAATCTCGCGTCGCAGCTTGGCTATTCACCGTCTGCCGAAGCCGAGTGATCGATATGCAACGAACCAAACGCCCAGTGTCAGTCGCGATGGGGCCGATCGACGCATCAGTGCAAACGATGCCCGACGATTCGCCCGACGCATCCCAGATCGCAAGTGACGCCGAAGAACAGGCCAAACTGCAAGGCTTGCTCGATGACCTAACTCCGCGTCAACAAGAAGTTATCCGGCTGCGAATGCAAGCCGGGCTGTCCTACAAAGAAATCGCCAGCGTGACCGGCATGACGGTCAGCAACGTTGGCTTCCACCTGCATGAAGCCATCAAATCACTGCATGGTCGTCTCGCTGCTCCCTAACAAAGAGACCTGACCCCTTTTTTGCATCCCACGCACACAAAACACTTTGGTTTCTGTTATGTCTTCTGAAAACAAATCTCCTTGGAATGATCCTCGCATCACTGCTTATGTGTTGGATGAATTGCCGCCCGACGAACGGGTGTCTTTTGAAAAAGAAATGGCCGCTGATGAAGCGTTGTCACAGGCTGTCGCCGGCGCTGGCGAAGTCACGGGACAATTGTCAGCCCTGTTTAAAACCGAAACGACACCTCCGCTGACCGATCACCGTCGCGCTGCGATCATCAACGAACCGGCGACCGTTCGACCTGAAGATGAAAAGACCAACCGAGCAACGGTGATCGCATTTTTGGCCATCGCCGCAACCGCATTGGCGTTGATTGGACTATCCCCAATGTTGAAAACGCAGCAGGTTGCACAGGTCGATCAAGTCATCGCCAGCGATCGTTCGGCTGATGAAATGGAAGTGGCTCTTTCGGGGAGCAGAATCGTGTTGAATGAATCCAAGCCAGTTGACTCGAAACCCGAATCGATCGCGCAGATAGAGAACCAAGACAAAAGCCAATCTATCTCGGCAGGCTACGCCATGGCACCACCGGTTCCCGTGATGACGCAAAGCGAACCGCAATCGGAGGCTTTTTCAAAAGTCCAAATGAGTCAGTCGCCAAATGTCAAGAACGTCAGGCGAGAATCATTGCAAGAAGTTAAGAAAGCTTTCCAGGAAGATCGAGCGAGAATCGGCAGGCAGCAGAGGGATATCGTGGAGCAAACTAGAATCGCATCAACGCGTGCAGCAGAAATCCGGCCCGCCCAAAGCGACTTTAAGTTTTACATCACACCAAGAATCATCATCCAAGAAGAAGAGCAACTTGCTCAAACCGGTTTCGATCCGCGTTCCGCTCTCGGCCGTGGCCCCGGCATGGCAGGAGACCAGTTTGACCCGATCGTTGAAAACAACTTCATCCGCACTGCCGATCATCCGCTCAGCACCTTTTCCGCCGATGTCGATACGGCCAGCTATTCCAAAGTGCGTGACTTCTTGATGCGAGCGAATCAAATGCCGCGTCCTGATGCGGTGCGTATCGAAGAGATGGTGAATTACTTCGATTACGATGACGCACCGCCCGCCGACAATGCCGAGCATCCCTTTGCCGCTCGAGTGAACATCACCGAATGCCCTTGGAATGACGGGCATCGATTGGCTCGGATCGCCATCAAAGGGAAAACGATGAAGCCCAAAGAACGCCCGAATTGCAACTTGGTTTTCCTGCTGGATACCAGCGGTTCGATGAACGCAGCCAACAAGTTACCGCTGGTGGTCGAAGGCATGAAAATGTTGACCGGCCAACTGACCAAGAAAGACAAGGTCGCCATCGTCGTGTACGCGGGATCTGCTGGAATGGTCTTGGATTCCACATCGGCAAAGAAGAAGAAAAAGATCCGCCGCGCACTGGAGAATCTGTCCGCCGGTGGCAGCACCAACGGCGGCCAAGGGATCGCCCTGGCCTACCAAACCGCTCGTGAGCATTTCATCGAAGGTGGCGTCAACCGAGTCATCCTTTGCACCGACGGTGATTTCAATGTCGGGACAACCGGAACTGATTCACTGGTCCGGATGGTCGAAAAAGAAGCCAAGGACGACGTCTACTTAACGGTGCTTGGTTTCGGAATGGGCAATCACAACGACGCCATGCTGGAACAAATCAGCGGTCGCGGAAACGGCAATTACGCCTTCATCGATAACCAACGTGAAGCGCATAAAGTCTTGGTCAAGCAGACGGCGGGAACGTTGGTCACGATCGCCAAAGACGTCAAACTGCAAGTCGATTTCAATCCCGCCAAAGTCGGTGCCTATCGTTTGATCGGTTACGAAAACCGCATGCTGGCGAAGGAAGATTTCAACGATGACACAAAAGACGCCGGTGAAATCGGTGCGGGCCACAGCGTGACGGCATTGTACGAATTGGTGCCGCCGGAATTGGCCGACGAAGTGACAAAGCCGGCCGTGGACGAGTCTGAGTTCACCAAAAACGATGACGACGAAGCAGCCCCCGTGGTCGAGAGTAACAAGACGCTGGTCGTTCGGATCCGTTACAAGCAGCCCGAGTCCAGTAAGAGCACGCGAGTTGATTTCCCGGCGATTGATACAGACCAATCGTTTGCCGATGCCAGCGTTGACACGCGATTCACCGCTGCCGTTGCCGGCTTTGGAATGCTGTTGCGTGAGAGCAAGTTTTCAGGCGACTGGGAACTTGCCGACGTTTTGAAAGTCGCCAAGTCCGCGATCGGTGATGACCAAAGTGAGCTGCGAGCCGAGTTTGTGCAGTTGGTGAAGAAGGCGAAGCAGTTGAGTGGAAAGTAGTTCTTCGGCTTGTCGTGATCATGCCGTCTTCGGCGAATTCTTTCGTAGCTGGGCCCGCCAGGGTTCAGTCGGGTACAGATCAAGGCCGTGAAGAGATTCTGGACTGTTTAACCGCGTGGGCATCGCCCCGCGCGGTGAAGGGTTTCTAAATCGTTTAACCGCGTGGGCATCGCCCCGCGCGTCCATGCGGGGCGTAACGCGCGGGGCAACGCCTGGGCCGCTAAATCTTTGGTATTGACATAGTATTTTGCAATTAAGAATTTGTTCCGCTTTCAGTCCAATGCGGCCATTCGAATCGTAGGAGGCAACTCGATCGATTTCCGTTGCGGGCTTGTCCCGGCGGAATCACAACTGGCGGCTACCAATGCTCCGTTTCAACGCCAACA
>NZ_LWSK01000004.1 GCF_001642955.1 Rubripirellula obstinata
CGGCTACGCCGCGAAACCGAGCCAGAGAATTGATGTGGGGCAGCCATCCGGGTGCTCGCGCACCCGGCAGGGAGCTGCCGGCCCTCCGGGCCTAACCCGTTTAACCGCGTTGGGCATCGCCCCGCGCGTCCATGCGGGACGAAACGCGTGGGGCATCGCCCACGCGGTTTAACGATTGGATTCGTTACCGAACTCGGCAGCGGAAACGGATCGTGGCACTTTCGCCGACGCGAAGCTTGTCGGTCAACTTCCAGATTAGTTGCAACGATTCACCTTCGTTGGGCATCGTTTCAAACTCTGCACCCGCACTGCACGTTTGGCTTTCCGCGACGTATTCCAGCCGCGTCGTCAGGTTGTCCGTCAGCACGACTTGGTTGACGGCTGAATCGCCGACGTTTTCGACGCGGATGGCAAAGTTGACGATGTCGCCTGGCTTGGCGTCGGGGCGATCAGCCAGTTTGCAAATCTGCAATCGTCCCGCTTCGGGGAATTCGTAGATCGTCAGCCCTTCGACGCTCTGGTCGCGAGTCAGCACGGGAGCCTTCAAGTCCTCGATCGCCGCTTCCAGCGATTCGTTAGCTGTCCATGCGACCGCAGCCAACGCGAGTTCTTCGACCAACGCTTTCTGGTCGTCACGCAGTTCGCTGATTTGGTCGAACGTTAAACCGACAAGTGCCGCCAACACATCGGTGGCTTCTTCGATTTGCAGAATCCCTTCAACTGGCACGCCACGATCACGATGCCGCATCGCATCGAGCGAGCGTGCGACTTCGGCATGCCCGAGTTCGATGGATTCGCCGATCACGACACCGCCTTCATTGACTTCCAGATTGTTGGCACCAATTTGGCGATCGATTCCGGCCAGTCCAACGGCGTGATCACCTGAAAGAGCACCCGTGATTTTGCGGACTGATTTGAAACGCGGTGCGTAAACGCAGACACGATTACTGGCTTTGACTTCGATGTCGCCCGCTTCGGTCGTGTAGTGGACGATGGTGTCTTCGGGTTGCAGTCCGACGATGGTGTCATCGCGGCGAACGCGGGCACCGGGTGAATGGTCGCCACCGTCACACAGGAATTCTTGGCCGTCAATTCCATAAGCGTTTTGAGGGCCCATCGGCGGCGTGATCACGTGCGGAGTCGTGTTGCAGGGCTGGCCGCAACCACAAGCCGAACCACACGAACTGCCACCACATGAAATATCGCCGCATGAATTGTCGCCGCATGCACCGGATTGGCAGGATTCGACTTGAAAACCAACTTGCGTCACGCCTGCGTTGGCTGACATGTTGACGGGTGCGCTGGCGAGCGGCGCGGATGGTTGAAGTGGAGCCTGCTGACTAGCTTGAGCGGGCGGCCCGGTCCTTGGCGGAATCTCCCTTACCGGCATTCCCCCCGCCGGCATCCCCGCATTCGATGCAGTTGTTTGGATCGACGGTGACGCGCAGCCGGACGCAACCAACACGATGCCGGATAGCGTCAAGATAAACTGTGTCAATGAAAGTCGCATTGCGGCCGTCCGTTGGTTCACTAAGAGGTAATTCGTCTACTGCTGCGTCGCTGGATACTGAGTCGCCGGATACTGAGTCGCTGGATACTGCGTCGCCGGATACTGGGTCGCCGCAGAAACCACTTCCGGCTTTACGATCGGTGCCCAGGCGGGGGAACCGAAAAAGAATCGTGGCATCAGTGCTGGTGATCTTGGCGGTGCGACGCTGCCGATGCGGACGATCGCAACAGGGCGACCGAAACGGTCGGCGACTTCCAATGCGTCCTGGTAATAAGTCGTTTCGATCGGTCGCTCGGCCGCTTGAGTCTGCGGAAGCGGCGATGCGGTTTGCGGATCTTCCAGATAGACCACTCGAGTCACCATTTGTCCGTCCAGTGCCGCTTGAATGTCGTCCTCGTCAAGGTAAACCTCGATGGGATACTTCGTCGCCAAGCCTGGTGGCGGATACGTGCGATCGATCACTTCGATCGTCGGGTACAGTTCCGCACCTTCGTAGCCTGGGATCGTTGTCATCTTGAATCGATAGACGCTGCCAACCATCAATCCGGCTTCCAGGTCTGGTTCAGTTTCCATGAACGTGTCCGAACTGGACAACGCGAATTCGGTTTTTCCGGGGCCATGGAAAGCCACCGGTTGAAAGTAGGTCATCACGGGGCCGCGAACGTTACGCTGCATCGCTCCGATGTAACCCGGTGGCATGTCGCTGCGTTGCAGGCGATGTTGTCCTGCACCGATCGGGCTGCCTTGGCCCAGGTAGCTGGACGGGTCGGCTGCGTTTGCTGATTCGACCAGCGCCCCAGTCAGCGAGGCGACCGTCGCGATCAACGTCACGGCGATTGCCGCCGAGGTTGATTTCAAAGTGGATGCGATTGAACGGTTCATCGTTCGGGTTCTCATGCGAGAGGTAAAGCCAGCTTCCAAATCGTTTCAAACAAAAAACGCGGTGCGATGTTTCCATCGACACCGCGTTTTTGCAATTCATTCAGTCCAGACGATCAAGCTTACTGGTTACAGTTCGGATCGACTCGTTGGCTGGCGTGTTGGTACAGCCCGCGGCCTGCTGGAACACCTGGATTGATGTTCTGCTCGGTGATCTTCACGCGGCTAACAGGGTTGGGATAACTGTATCCCGGTTGTTGCCGAACGTTGATCTTCATCTTTTCCACTGGACGCGGGATGTGCATCGGAGTGTGGTTCTTGATGACGTGCTTCTTCAATCCAGCGGGCGACCCCAATGGAATGTGAGGTGGTCCGGGAAGCCCAATCGGTGTGCCGGTGATTGGCATGCCGTATTGAGGTGCCGTCATGCCAGCGACCATACCGGGCAAGCCCATAGGAGCCGAAGCACATTGTCCACCGCCAGGTCCGCCACCACCAGGTCCGCCGCAACCTTCGGTCATTGCTGCTGCGAATGGAGCAGGCAATCCTGCGATCGGTGGCATCATGACGCCGGCCGAAGCGATTCCGCCTGAACCAGCCATTTCGATGTCCTTGTCGCCCAAGCGAATGATCGCCAGGATCGAACCGCGACGGTCGGCTTCGACGATTGGATCGACGCCTGGATCAAGTCGCGTGCTAACAAGAGTATCGATACCGGCCAGAGCTGGACCTTGGAAGTCTGGATCTGGAAGGTAGATGACTTTGGTGACGAAGTTGCCGGTCAGCACTTGGTCAAAGTCTTCTTCGGTGAACTGAACGGGCACCGAGTTGTGAGCAAGGTAGGCACCGGTGCGAGGATTGGCGTAGGCCAGTTCAAGCGTTGGGTACAGTTCAACACCGGGACGAGCCTGAATGTTGGTCACCTTCAAGCGATACAAACCGCCTTGAGGAAAGTTCTGACGAGCCGGCACGACCAACGGTTCGCTGTCGAACATCGATGCGCCGGTTGCGTCGTACTTGACTTGCATGCCTTCGGGGCTGCCGAAGGTGACTTGAACGGTTGACGGAACACTGGCCAGCATCGGAGCACTGGAAAGAACTCCGCCGCCTTGTGGGATGTTTGATCCCAGTCCGCCACCGCCGCCCATGCAGGAACCTGATCCGCCGCAGGATCCGCCGCCGCAAGAACAGTTGTAGTTCACTTGATTAACGGCAGGCTTACCGGCGGACGCTGAAGTGCCGGACATTGGAAGCGGTGCACTTTGCATGACTCCCATGGGAGCCGCACCGATGGCACCCGGTGGCATTGGACCACCGCCCATTATTCCCGGCGGCATCCCGCCACCCATCATTCCACCGCCCATCATTCCCGGGCCGCCCATGGGACCGCCCATCATTCCTGGGCCGCCCATCGGGCCGCCCATCATTGGCGAACCCATGACTCCGGGACCGGGACCACCGACACCGGGGCCGGGCTGTGCGAGCCTTTGTTCGGGTGGCAGATTATGGCGAACCGGTGCACACCCGGTGGCGATCAACGCCGTGGCCGCCAGTAGCGACAATTGAGTGACGATTCGTTTCATCGTATCCCCCGTTCCTTGGGTAATTCGTGAGCGTCGGGTTTCGGGACCGACGCCGGCTGTTGGGAAGGTGCGTTTGCCTTCCAATGGCAGCCGCATGTGTTTTCTGGCTGGACTTGCCAAGCGATCGCTCTTTAGGATCACTCTGCAACTCCATTTTGCAATCGAACCGGACGCGCCGGAATGACTGCTTAGGGGGTCATCGGCATGTTGACACCTGAATCTTTGAAAAAACCGTCATAACCATCCCATGAAGTCCGACCGGCATATTCCAATCCTGATGAAACCCTCCGTGAAACTCATCATGAACCGGTTCACCTGCTTTCTGTTCTGCTTGGCGGTCGCCGTTAACGCAGCAGCCCAATCGGATGCCGTCAACGCAAGCGACGCTGAAGCAGAAACGACGCAGAATCAAATGGAAGTTCGCGGCACGGAGCTAACCTCTGACCCGGCTGCGAAAGAATTGTTGGTTCGGGTCATCAAGCACATGGTTGGCGGTCCAGCCTTTGACGCGATGGTTCGTGAAACAGTTCATGTTTCACAGCACGATGTTGTCGGCGTCGGCAGCTACGAACAAGCGGGCGGTGGCACGGGATGTTATCACCTGCAATTGTCGATGCACGACGGACACGGCAAACACTCGCTGCGTCAAATCAGCGACGGCCGTTTGGCGTGGACGCGAAACGAGATTGCCGGCGTCGTTTCACTGCGGCGTGTCGATGTCGCTCGATTGGACGAATGGATTCGGCCCGATTCGCGAGCACTGGGCTTGCCACCACGTTTACTGGTCGGCGGTTGGGCCGAACTGTTGCTGACGCTCAACAACGACTATCACGTCAAGCTTGGTTCAGCGACATTGTCCGAGCAAAAGGTGCTTGTGATTACTGGAAATCTGAAACCGGAGGTTCGGCAAACCGTTTTGGCGGATTCTGGACGCGGAGAATGGCCAGAGCTCTACCCAACTGAAATTCGCGTCGCGATCGCCACTCAGCCGGATCCCAAAACTGGCTTTGGAAAGTGGTTGCCCGTCCGAATGGAGTTCCGCGGTGATCCGATCTTGGTGCCTGAAAAAGATGGTTACACGACCAGCAAAAACGGTCCGCTGATTACGTTGATCGAAATCTATTCGCTACGCTCGATCGATCCCCCGCCGCCAGAACGTTTTCGCTTTGAAAACCAAAACGCCGAAGTTGACATCATCAACGAAACCGATCGCTACATGCGAGCCTACGGCGTCCGGTTGACTGAAAGCGAACGCCGAAGTCTCAGGCGGTAGTTGTTTTCCGTTAAACCGCGTTAGCATCGGATAACGTAGGCCGGAACAAGCGCAGCGCAGTTCCGGCAATTGCATGGTATTGCGCCCGATTGCCGGAACTGCGCTAAGCTTGTTCCGGCCTACATCAAACGTCTACCAATGCTGCACTCTCAACGGAAACACGGTTGGTCTACAATCAAGCAAACCAACATGCTTCCTTGTAGAGTCCCGCACAGAGTCATTCGCCTTGTCCAAACCCGCTAATCGCCAGCCACCTTCCGCCTTGTTCGCTTGGGCACAACTTGTCCGACTACCGAACGTCTTTACCGTCCTCGCCGACGTCGGTGCCGCGTTCTTGCTGGTTTCCGGTGGACCGACACCGATCGGACGCTTGGCCTGCGTGGCGGTTGCCGGTGTTTTCCTTTATTGGGCCGGCATGATCTTGAACGATGTTTTTGACGTCGATATTGATCGTCAAAAACGTAGCACGCGACCGTTGGCGTCAGGATTAATCTCAATCGGTGCCGCCAAGACGGCCGGTTGGTTGCTGTTGATTGTCGGTGTCTTGGTTGGCGGTGCCAGCGGATATATTCCGTCGGCGAATTATGAATCGACCTGGTTGCCAATGGTGATCGCCAGCCTGCTTGGCGTGACGATTGTCGCGTACAACGGCCCGCTCAAGAAAACTCCGATCGCGCCCGTTGCAATGGGCGGTTGCCGAGTGCTTAGCTTTTTACTTGGTGCATCACCGCTGCTGGGGACAGCCGACGGGTTCACGATTCCAAAGTACGTGCTGGGAATCGGCGTCGGGATGGGAGTCTACGTGATGGGGCTGACCCAGTTTGGTCGTCGTGAAGCGGAAGGTGGCCCGTCGTTGAACTTGCCGACCGGCACGTTGGTGACACTGTTCGGAGCGGTCTTGTTGGCCGTCGCACCGCAATTGCAACGAGCACCGATCGGATGGCATCTGGCAGATTTGCGATTCACGTTCCCCATGCTGATCGGACTGATCGCCTTCCCCGTCGTCGTGCGAGCTTTCCGAGCAGTACGCGATCCCACACCGGCCAAGATTCAAGTCACGATGCAAATTGGAATTCTAACCATCATCCCATTGTCAGCCGCGTTCGCGTTCTTGGGCGCAGGTCAGGTCTGGGGATTGGCGATCTTCGGGTTGGTGGTCCCCGCCTTGCTGCTGGCGAAAGCGTTTCGCGTAACCTGAATCGATTGCGATGAGATCACTTTTCCGAAAGCGGTGTGTCGCGGAATTGTTGATGGCAAGACTTGCAATTCGCCGAGATGCGTTGAGAGATTTGATTTAGGTTGCCAGGCCGCATGCCGTTGCGTAACTCGGTCTCTAGCTTTTGAGCATCCGTCTCTGAGTCTCGCAGTAATTGCAAAATCGGTTTTGGCCAGTTCTGTGTTTCTTCGCTACGAAGCAGTTCTGTGAAATGCTCTCGCAAGATCAGAGCTTCGTGCGCAGGATCCAAGTCGGGATGTTGCTGAGGCGACTTCCACTGGGCGGCAGCGATCAGCTTCAAATAATGATGCGTGTGTTCGATGTTCACCATCGCCTGGGCGACCGCAGGCACTTGTTCCACTTCTTGAAACTCAACTGCCAACTGGTCCAGTGTTTCGTCGGGCACCCGCTTGGCCCGATCCGCGGATTGGTACAACCCGCGATAATTCGGGTCGGTTCCCGCCATTTCCAGCACGGTCCTGGCGTCGGACGGCGGGATCATACCGCCTGCGACGCAGGCGGCGCTGGCCGCGGCTGGACTTCGGTGTTTGCCGTGGTGGCAATGAATGTAGATCGGGCCACCAAGATCGCGAAACGCCTTGGCCAGTTCCATCACACGTTGATCAGGGACGCCATCATATCCGTGCGGCAAATGAACGTATCGCAACCCATGTCGTTTGGCGGCTTTGACGTCCGGCCTCGCACCATCGACACTGATGATCGTTTTGATGCCAAGGTTAGCGAGTTCTTCAAAAGCTTGGTCATCGGCGGGCAGGCTGCCTGAAATCACACCAGCGTGAAGCTGAACTGAATTCGGCAAATGGTCAAAGCTGCATTTCCGCGGGTAGGCTTTCACTGCCTCACCAGCGTCGTGGCGAGTCTCTTCGGCGACACCAATCAACGAGCAGCAAATTATTGCAAATAAGCAGCATAGAGAGATGAGTTTCTTCATGGACAGATTGTATCGCAATCCGTGCTTCGCAACCGTAACGGGTTGTGAATGGTCCGTGCTGGGTGTCATCTTACGAGAAAAATCCGGTGTTGGCGGACCACGGGTAAAGAGGGTAAATTTAAGGAATTCGTGAAACGCTGGAACCAACGCAGTGAAACTGGAAAAACCGGGCTAAGTCGGTCAAAAATCATGGACTGCACTTACTGGACACTCCTATCATGGAGCTGGGCGGAGGACAACGCTTTTGATCGAAACGATTTGAAGACACTGTCATCCAAAGAGGTTCACCGGGGAAGCCCGCAAAAGAAGCTCACCGAGGAAACCGAAGAACGCCTTTCTGCCAATTGCCAATTGTTGATTGAACGAGGATACCATGGTTACTGACAAGTCTCAGTTGCGTACAACTCTCACAACCGATCGCGGACTGAGCTAGAAGGGTTATGTCGGATCTACTCGCTTCGCCTGTCGTACAATCTGGTGCTGCCGTAGTGATCCTGTGTGTCCTGATTGCTGCTGGATTTTATATCGTGGCAAGCTGTCGGGACTATGTCGCTGAGGACCAGGAAGTGGCCTCCGACGCCCTCGCAAACTTGCGAGAAATGCATCGTAACGGTGACATCACGGACGAAGAATTCCGAACTATAAAAGCAAGAACCCAGCATCTTCGCACGGGTGAATCAAAGAACGCACCAGCCGACGACGTTGCAACCGCGACAACTGACGCTGACCCGCAAAACGAATCGACCGATTCAGATCGTTGAATCGGTAACTCCCAAGTTTAGATTCGCATCTTTGATCTTCACATCCACCGCGAAGATTGAAGGACAACCCTATCCGACTGTTTGCCCTCCCAAATCCACTTGGGCATGCGAGACGGAAAATATAACCGTTTAGAAACCCAACACGTACATCTGTGACTTTCAAAGTCGCCGCTGTTTCGTGATTCAATGAATCCTGATGCAATCGGTACTCAATCCGGTGCGTCACTATCAGGAGTAGCGCATGCCTTCGAAGGACACACCCACCAAGAGTCGCGGAACATCAACGAACAAAAAGAACGCGTTCTGTTCTTTCTGTCGTAAAAGTTACCGCGATGTTGGACCACTCGTCGAAGGGCCCGGCGACGTCTACATCTGCAACGAATGCATTGAACTGTGCCAATCGATTCTTGATCAAGAAGAGAAACGCCGCGGCCCCAGCAAGGCCCTGTTCAATGAAATCCCAGCACCTCGCGAAATCGTCGAGCACTTGGACCAATATGTAATCGGACAAGGATCGGCAAAACGAGTCTTGGCGGTCGCAGTTCACAACCACTACAAGCGACTCAACAGCGAATGGGAAGGCGACGGCGAAGTTGAAATCGAAAAGAGCAACATTCTGCTGGCCGGGCCAACCGGCAGCGGTAAAACGTTGCTGGCTCGTTCGATGGCTCGCATGCTGAACGTTCCCTTTGCAATCGGCGATGCGACAACGCTGACCGAAGCCGGGTACGTTGGCGAAGACGTCGAAAACCTGTTGCTGAAATTGCTTCACGCAGCCGACTTCGATGTCGATGCGGCTCAGCGTGGGATCTTGTACATCGACGAAGTGGACAAGATCGGCAAGACCAGTGCCAATGTTTCGATCACTCGCGATGTTTCGGGCGAAGGCGTCCAGCAAAGCTTGCTGAAGATGCTGGAAGGAACCGTTGCCAACGTTCCACCGCAAGGCGGACGGAAGCATCCCGAACAGCAGTACATTCAACTGGACACCAGCAACATTCTGTTCATCGTTGGCGGAACGTTCACGGGCATCGAAGACATCATCCGTAAACGTCTTGGGCACAAGACGCTTGGTTTCGGCGGCGGCGATAGTGTTCGCAACGAAGAATCCGATTCGGATCTGATGGCCAAGGTGCAAACCGAAGACATCCTGCAATTCGGTTTGATTCCCGAATTGGTCGGACGTTTGCCAGTGGTCAGCTACCTGCAACCGCTCGACGAAGCCGGATTGGTCGAAGTGATGACCGAGCCTAAGAACTCGCTGATCAAACAGTACCAAGCTCTGTTTGCGATGGAAGGTTGTGAGCTTAACTTCACCGACGACGCACTGCATTGTGTTGCTAGAAAAGCACTGGACAAGGGCGTGGGAGCACGTGGACTTCGCGGCATCCTAGAAGAAACGATGTTGGACATCATGTACGACTTGCCCGACCAAAAAGACGGCACGTTGTTCACGATCGACGAAAGCATCGTGATGGGAACGAACAAACTGTTCACGATGCCCACGACCAAGAGTGCATAGCTCTCGATCAACGAACCAAAACGAAACGACGCCCAAGCCTAAACCGCTTGGGCGTTTTTCGTTTGCTCCGGTGGGTTTGCCATGCTCGTAGTCTTCGTAGGCCGAATGGAGCCAAAGCGACATCCGGAATCTCCTTTTTGACTACCATCAGCCACCAGGGTACGGTGTTAAACAGAATTGGTGCGGCATTCGACGCACCAGCGGGGCTGGGTTTTGATCAAAGGTGAATCAATGGACCGAGAAGAACTTCTTAAGTTGATCGACACTGGGCCGGTTAAGATCACCATGAACGACGGTTCGCAGTACACCGTCAACGATCACAAAGATGTCGCCGTTGGCGACCTGACGGCCTATGTTTTGGTTCGCGATCCCAGGGGCATTCTTCGTGGCACCCATTTGTCTTTGGTTTGCATGGCGTCGGTTGAAGAATTGCAAGAAGCATAGTCGTACAACCGGGTCAGGCTCTTGTTAGTCCCGGATGGGACGGAAGCTCGGTGCCGTGGGTCTTGACCCACGGAATCAAACGCAACAAAAACCGAAGCCCCGGCTGGGGCGAAAGCAATGTAGGCCGGAACAAGCCTTGCGCAGTTCCGGCAATTGCATGGTACTACGTTGGATTGCCGGAACTGCGCTAAGCTTGTTCCGGCCTACTCTTCTGGTGCGGTGGGCCCGGCCGCTCACGCGTCGCGGCTCACTTTAATCGACAGGCCGGTATGCCTTAGGAACTAAGCCGGACGTTCTCTCACGCCCGCGAGGTTGAAAAACCTGATGCCCGATGCCGAACGTCACTTTGGCTCCATTCGGCCTACTTGGATCACGGTCCTACAGATCCAGGTCTGGCATTTGATCTTTGTGCTTTTCGTAGAACTTGGTGATGTCCAAGCCGCCGCGTTTTTCTTCTTCCATGATCTTGATTCGCATTTCTAATCGCTCGATGCGTCTTGAAAGCTGAGGGATCATATCGGGGTTTTCGTCGAGAACTTGGATACGGGGAACCGGCGGGTAACCTAGGTGTCGCTGCATCGCGGCGAACAGGAACAGTGGATCTTGGCGGCGGTTGCCAAAGGCGATCTTGCCTTCGCGGACGCCAAACAGGAACGGGCCTTTGCCTTCGACCGATTCCCCCGCCTCGATCATTCGGTCGCGGTAATCTTCACTGGCCAAAAACAGCAAATCCGCCGTCTCCACCAATCCAATCTGCGCCCGCAGCATCAAGATCCATTTCTTCCACGGCATGTCGTACATCGGGTCGGCGGAGATTGCGGTCAGGCCCTTGTCGTAGTTCAACCGGCTTCGGCACAGCACCTCGAAGTGATAAAAGAACAAACCTTGCGGCGATGATCCGTCACCCGATCGATACTTGGCCTCGGCTTCCAAGACTTGCAGCGCGGCCGCGATAGTGAACTGACCGGTTTCCTCTTCCGCTTGGGCAATCAAGTACGATTGGAACGGCGTGAAGTAATGGTCCAGCTTGTACATCGCTGGCGACATCAATCCTGAATGTTTCAATTCAGTAAGTAGATAATCGATCGCGATCGGCAACTTGGTTGTCGCCAATAATTCATAGCGAGCTTGCCGCAGCAATTCCTGCATCGGCATTTCGTCGGCCAACCGTTCACGCAGCAATTGAAACAGGTGTCCCTGTTCGATGTATTCGGCCTGTTCCAGCATGTTGGTCATGCGTGGCATTGTAACGTAGATGCTGGATGCCGTAACTCGCTGGGGCTTACTGCGGCCTACGCGAGCGGATGCTGATGCCGTAACTCGCTGGGGCTCGCTACGGCCTACATCTACATCAGTAAATGCTGGATGCCGTAGGCCGTAGCGAGCCTCAGCGAGTTACGGCAATTCGCTCACTCGTGCTTGCCGAAAACCACACATGCGTTGTGGCCGCCGAAACCAAAACTGTTACTCATCGCGATCTTGACGTCGCGTTCTTTGGCGACGTTGGGCGTGTAGTCCAAATCGCAGGCCGGGTCGGGGGTGTCCAGGTTGATGGTGGGTGAAATCAAACCGGTTTGCAGCGTCTTGCACATGATGATCGCTTCGATTGCACCGCTGGCTCCCAGCGAATGCCCGAGGGCGCTCTTGGTGCTGCTGATCGAAACCGATTTTGCGTGATCGCCAAAGACGGCTTTGATCGCTGCCGTTTCGGCCTTGTCGCCCAACGGAGTGCTGGTGCCGTGTGCGTTGACGTAATCAATCTCGCTGGCGGAGATCCCGGCGTCATCGATCGCGGCTTGCATTGCCGCGGCGGCACCTCGGCCTTCGGGGTCTGGTGCGGTGATATGCCCAGCGTCGCTGGTGGTGCCGTAACCTAATACCTCGGCGTAGATTTTTGCTCCGCGAGCTTTCGCGTGTTCCAGTTCTTCAAAGATCAACACTCCGCCACCTTCGCCAAGCACAAAACCATCACGGTCGGCATCGAACGGGCGGCTGGCGGCGGTTGGATCGTCGTTGCGAGTCGAAAGAGCTTTCATGTTTTGGAACGCAGCCAAACCCATGTTGGTAATCGCAGCTTCGGTTCCACCGGTCAGCATGAAATCTGTTTCGCCCAATCGAATGCTTCGCATTGCGTCACCCATCGCGTTGGTCGCACTGGCACACGCGGTCGCGACGGCGTAGTTGGGGCCTTTCAAACCGTAGGTGATCGAAAGATTCCCGCCAGCGGCGTTGACCATCATCTTTGGCACGGTGAAGGGACTGACGCGGTCGGGCCCCTTGGTCAGCATGCGTTCGATTTGCACTTCGATCTCACCGAGTCCACCGATACCGCTGCCCAAAACGACGCCGCATTTGTGACGATCGACTGAATCAAAATCGATGCCGGAATCTTTGATCGCTTGGTATCCAGCGTGGACGGCGAATTGGGTGAAGCGGTCCAATCGCTTTGCTTCGCGAGCGTCCACGACTTCGGTGACATCAAATTCAGGAATGTCGCCGCCAAAGTGAACTTTGTAGCGTTCGGTGTCCATCGACAAATCATGGATGCCGCTTTCGCCCGCCGTTAGTCGCTTCCAAAAAGATTCGACTTCGCATCCAAGCGGAGTAACGACACCGACGCCGGTGATGACGATACGACGTTGGGAAGAACTCATTTGCGTCACCGTTGGATTCTCGCGATGGTTGGTCCTGGACGATAGCGTGTCCTAGGAAAACGAATGCCGCCCGCGTCAGTGCAAAAATGCCTTGGCGGCAGATTCGAGCTTGGCGGGCGGCAATGGTGTTTGTCAATTCGATGGGTTCCGTCATCCGACGGAATCAGTCGTCTTCGCCTTTGGCGGATTCGATGAATTCGACTGCTTCGCCGACCTTTTGAATCTTTTCCGCAGATTCGTCAGGGATGCTGATGTCAAATTCTTCTTCAAGTTCCATGACGAGTTCAACGGTGTCGAGCGAGTCGGCACCGAGATCGTTCACGAACGAGGTTTCGCGAGTGATTTTGTCTTTGTCGACACCGAGTTGTTCGGAAACAATGTCGATCACGCGTTCTTCGATGGAGGCCATGGGCAGTCTCTAGTGGTTGCTGAGCGACGCCTTTCAAGGAGAAAGACGATCGAGATAACAGTGAAAAGATAGGTGAAACGGGCGAAACGCGTCAATACGCTGTTGAAAAGCCGCTGTTTTCGCTGGAAACAGCCTCAATACGGCTGTAACCAATTTGCTTTTGCTCTTCTAAACCAAGTTTTAGCCGATCATGCCGCCATCGACGACCAGGGTTTGACCGGAAATGTAACCAGCATCTTTGGACGCCAAAAACAGCACGGCGGCGGCAACATCCTCGGCTCGACCAAGCTTCTTAGCCGGAATTCGCTTCTTGGCTTCTTCCAGGACCACGTCGCCGAGTTCCTTGGTCATTTCGCTTTCGATGAATCCGGGGGCCACCGTGTTGGCGGTCACGCCGCGGCTGATTAATTCTTTGCTGATCGTGCGAGTGAACCCAATCATGCCCGCCTTGGACGCCGAATAGTTCGCTTGCCCCGGGTTGCCAATCATGCCCGAAATCGAAGCCATATTGATGATCCGGCCATACTTCTTACGACGCATGATGCCCGCCGCCGCACGGCAACAAACAAAGCAACTAGTCAGATTCGTCGCGATCACGCTGTCCCATTCTTCGTCCGACATGCCTCGCATTAATTTGTCGCGAGTGATGCCGGCGTTGTTGACCAGGATGTGAAGTCCACCGTGCGTCTTATTGGCATTTTCGATCGCCGACTTTGCAGCTTCGCGGTCGGTCACGTCACACGACACCGCTTCGGCCTTGCCACCGGCGGCTTCGATTTGGGCAACGGTATCGGCAAGCTTGTCGGCGTTGCGAGCCATGCAGACCACGGTCGCTTTGTTCATTCCCAGTGCGATCGCGACTGCTTTTCCAAGTCCTTGCGATGCGCCAGTGACGATGGCGACTTGACCGGACAGGTCGGTGGAGAGATTCAGTTCCATGTTGTTCTTGCTTTGTAAAACAGTTTTAGTTTTGTGAGTTAAATCGTAGCTGGGCCCGCCAGGGTTCAGACCGTGCTGACTGAACCCTGGCGGGATCAGCTACGACTGAACTTTTTTAGCCGTCGCCAAACCCGTCGGTGTTGGCTTTGCGGTTGATTCGTTTCAGCGTTCCTCGCAGCACGCGTCCCGTGCCAATTTCCTCGAACCGATCAAACCCGTCGTCCATCATTCGCCGAATGGAGGCTTCCCAAAGCACGGGGCCAACGACTTGGCGTGACAACAGATCGCGAATCTCATCCGCGGAAGTATGAGCAGCCGCATCGACATTGCTGTACACCGGAATCCGAGTGTCGGTGATCGTGATGTCGTCCAGTGCTGACTTCAGAGTTTCAACGGCCGATTGCATGATCGGCGTGTGGAACGCACCAGCAACGGAAAGCGGAATCACCTTCATCGCACCGGCTTCGGTCGCGACTGGAATCAGTTTTTCGATCGCCGATTTGTGTCCAGAAACCGCAATGTTGCCAGGGCAAAGCAGGTTGGCGGTCTGCAGTACTTCGTCGCCTTCGCGGCATTGGGCACAAAGCCCTTGCAAGGTTTCTAGGTCCAGTCCCAACACGCTCGCCATGCCCGATTCGGCGGCATCCGATGCGGCTTGCATCGCTTGGCCGCGTTTTTGCACCAAGCGAACCGCGTCGGCAAATTCCAATCCGCCCGCAAAGCAAACCGCGGTGTATTCACCCAAGCTCAAACCGGCGGCACCGCCGATGGCATGGATGCGATCAGGTTGTTCCGATTCCAAAACTGTGGCCGCCGCGATGCCAACGACAAACAAAGCAGGCTGACAGAACTCGGTCGAATTGAGCTTTTCGATCGGGCCATTTTCACAGATCGACCGCAAGTCATAACCCAGGATTTCACCGGCTTGTGCGAATAAATCGGCTGCCGATGAATGGTTTTCGCAGAGCCAGCCGCCCATGCCGAGTGCTTGTGCGCCCTGACCAGGAAAGAGAATCGCTGAGGTGTTCATAAAAAATAAGGCCCGGCGTTAACCGAGCCTACTGCATTTGAAATGGTCGAAAACTGGTACTTCTGGGGCCTAAGCTTCTTGAGGCTCAACCACCGTGCGGCCTTGGTAATACCCGCATTTTGGGCAAACCGTGTGAGTCGGCACAGCACTGCTGCATTGTGGGCAGTACGCGATCTGCTTTTTCTTGACGCGATCGTGGCTACGGCGTTTGCCGGTTCGGCTGTTGGAGTGTTTGCGTTTTGGGACGGCCATCGTCGGAGCTTCCGAAGGAGTCGCTTGAATTGGGAATTGGGTGATTTGTAGCCGCGTATCGTAGGAAACGACTACCTGATTCGTCAACCACTATCCGGCACTATCCGGCCCAGATTTTGCGGGACTCCGGTATTCGACCAACCTTCGTTGGAGTCCAGGCTTTAGCCGCTCCCGCTGTTTGCGAATCGCCTAAAGGCTAGACTCCAGCCGAAACCGCCAATTTTTCGCCCACCGCCATGCCCATATTGACTTTGCTTGCCGCCAAAAAGGCGAATTGCACGCGTTTTAGGCCCGCATCGGACAACTGCTGCTGAATTTCTTCCAAGCCTGGCATTTGCCCGGCGACCGTGGCCAGGTCCAGCCGCAGTGCTTCAATGGCTTCCGCTAAATGCGGTGCCGAAGGGCCTCGAAACAAATCAATCACGACGACTCGACCGCCGGCTGCCGTCGCCTCGACCGCTTTTTTAATCAGATTTTTGACCTGCTCTGGCCCCAAACAAGCGATCCGCTGAGCGATCAAGACTAGGTCAAACGACTCTGCTGGCACCGGTGCCGACACTGGATCACCCTCGATCGCCGAAAACCGGTCCGCCATTTCGATCGATTCAGCGGTCGCTTTGGCTGCTTCAATCGACGCCGCATCATCAACCACGGTGACAGTGGACTCAGCGTCACGGTGTGCCATCGCACAACTCCAAACTGCCGATCCGCCACCCAAATCCAAAATCCGAATCCCCGGTTTTTGGTCTTCGCCGCCGATATCCAAAATCTCAGCCGCCTGCATCGCTGACGCGGTATGAGCCCACTGGGTCGCGGCCAAGTAATGATGCTGAAATTTGTCATCGTTGCCCGACCGATCGGTTTTCCCCTGAATTCGGTCAGCCAATTTTTCCCACAACGAATCGCCCAGATCATCGTCGTACTGACACAACAAATGCCCGGCCCGCGACAACGCATGGTCGTTGTCATATTTCTCCACGATCCCAACGGCCATCAAAGCATCGATCATCAACGGCAACGAAGATTCCTGCAGCTTCAAATTCTGAACCAATTGCTCCATCGTCCGCTGACCACCGCGAAGCTCATCGATCAGCCCAATTTTTCTAGCCGCGCGAAGCAAGTGTGACGAAGCATTAACCTGCATCAAGCCTTGGTACTGAGCGAGGATGCGTTCTTGAGCGGTGGACATGGTGACGATCGATTCAATGAAGTGACAGGACAGAGCTAACGTGCTTGGACATAGCCTTTATCGTCGTGTCTTCGATTCGTCGTGTCAATTTGCCGAACACCATGTAGGCCGGAACAAGCTCCGCGCAGTTCCGGCAATTGCATGGCACGGTGTTGGATTGCACGGTGTTGGATGGCACGGTGTTGGATTGCCGGAACTGCGCCGAGCTTGTTCCGGCCTACTAACCAGCCAATCGATGCACATGCACATCGTTCTTCCCCAGATGCGATTGCGTTAGATCAACCAAGTGTTCGTGGTGGGTGAACATGATCACTTGTGTTTGCGTGGATAGCTGGGACAGAACTTTCATCGCGGCCACCGCGCGGTCGTTGTCGAGTTGTTGCAGACAGTCGTCCACAATCAGTGGCATTGGTTTGCCCTGGTCGCAGCGATGTTTTAGCGAGGCCAATCGCATGGCCAGGTACAACGAATCCGCTGTTCCGTCGCTCATGCTGGACGCGGGCACGTCGTCGTTACCATCACGCACGCCATGCAACACGGGATGGTCCTTGTCGTCGTAATCGACCTTCAACCCGACGTAATCGCCGCAGGTCAATTCGCGAAAATAGCCTTCGGCAATTTTCATCACGGGTTCCTGGTTTTCGCCGCGATAGTGTTCGATCGCACGCCGCAAAATTCCGCTCGCCAAACGCAGACGGACGTACTGTTCCGCATCATGGCCGATTTCGCCCAACTGAGACGCGAGGGTTTGCGAAATTTCGGACGCCTTGGTTCCGCCATCGATCTGCCGCATCTTTAAATTCAACTCACCCAGTTCCAGCGTGATCGTTTCAATCTCTTTCGCGACTTGCGTGCGTTGTCTTTGCGAATCTTCCAGTTGTTCCTCCAGCACACCGGGCTGAGCGTCCTTGATCGAATCGATGAAAGATTCAATCGATTGACCGCGAGCCAAACGTTTCAGGTCAACTTCAGCCTGATGCAATCGGTCGGCAATTTTTTGTCGCAATCGTGATTGCGTCTCAAACTCGGGCAATTGATCAGGCTGTTCGCATCCCGCTTCGCGGCAAAGGTCGGCGACCAACACTTCCAGACGTTGCATGTCCGCCGATTCATTTTCCAGCTCGGTGCTTTTGGCCTGAATCTGCTTGGACAATCGACTGCGTTCCGCCTCATTTTCGGCTGCCTGGTCAACACGTCTGCCGAGTGATTCGATCAGCGGCGTGATTCGCTGCAGCAACACGCTGGTGTCTTGGCAGTCCAAATCGAGTTCTGCATTGTTATCAGCCCCGTCGCCGTCGATTGCCTTGATCAACCGTGCCACCGACATGCCATACGCTGCGGTTTCATTTTCAATCGACGTCATCCGATGCAACAAATCATCACGTTCCTTCTTGATCGCACCGAGATCCTTGATCGCATCGAGCATTGGAACGATGTCGTCGGGTGTGGGCGACGCGGAACTTAGAGAGGCGGTCGCAGCGTCCCATTGCGATTGCCATGTTTTCATCTCGTCGGTTCGCTGTGACAGCATCGATTCCGCTTCCTGCAAATCAGCCTGCATGCCCGCGATGCGTTGACTGACGGAATCGTATTCCCGTTGCCGTTTTTGTTCCTGTTCGGCCGTCGTTTTGGCCAAGTCGTACAACGCGAACAATGATTCGGTATCATTCGAATCGTCTGATGAGAGATCGATGTTTGCCGAGGAAGATTGCAAGGCGTCGGACAGTTGCTTGATGGCCATTTTGATGGCGTTGCCTGCTTGTGCGACCTCACTCTCTAATTCTGCCAACACATCGGCTTGCTCAACCAGGTCTTGGTGCAGGCCGATCCAGTCTTTCATCGCAGCGGGCGACTTCGCGGTCACGCCAATCACCGACCAAAGGTCACGCCATTCTTGCTTGGTCTGTTCCAGCAACGATGTTTTTTCAGCGACTCGCTGGGCGGCTTGCGCGGCTTTGGTCGTCAGCCGGCGAATGTTGACGACCATTGATTCTCGCTGAGTCACCTCTTTTTGATGCAATCGCAATTGGTCCACAATCTCGTCCGATCGCCTGACCCACTGGATTAAGTCGTCCACATCGACGTCATCATTGTCATCGGCTAGTTGGCTTGATTCTGCGTCTGCATCGCCAGCCAAAACACCCGAGCGTTTTGACAATCTTTCAAGCTGTTCGTTACGCCGCGAGCGTGCTTGTTGCAGCGACGCGGCCGATGGCAAATGGTCGCCAGTTTCAATGGCTTCGTATTCGGCCTCGGCATCGGCCAATTGGTTTTTCAGATCGTCGCAATCGCGAATCGCAACTTGCAATTCGTCATCACAATCGTCTAGCTGTTTGGTCAACCCATCGATCGAACTCTGGTCGGGCAGAGCGGTACTAATCCACTGCTGAATTGACGTGTCGGCACCCAATCGCTTGGAGATCGTTTCGCATTTCGATTTCCGCAAATCTCGCCTTGCCACCGCCTCGCTAAGTGTTTTGGCCAGGTTCGTGGGCGAATCAACTTCGCTTAGAACTCGCGTCAGCTTTGCCGATGGGTCAGCTCGTTCCAATGATTTCAGTTCTTCGTTTGCTTTGGAAATTCGGTCGCTCAGTTTTGCGACCTGTCGCTGGGTGTCCTCGCTGGTTGCGACTAGTTGTGCATAGCTGGCCGCCAGTCGCCCCACTTTGTTTCGCTGAGTTTCGTTGAGCCGGAACTGATCGACTTGCGAAGTCAGGTCATCGTTGTCGTCTTGTTTTTTGTCCACTTCATTCTTTGAATCCTGAGCCAAGTCGGCGATCCGTTTACGCAGGTCGCGTTCCTGGCTGCTGAGCACTTTGGTCATGTAACCAGTTCGATCGACTTCGCCTTTTTCGCGAACCGGCAACTCTTTTAGCAGCGTCTCGATTTCGCTTCGATGCTTCAAGACAACACCGTCTTCGCCAACGCCTGAAAGCTGCTCGTTCAGTTCGGCGAGTATTTGTTGTAGTCGTTTGACGTTGTTGGATGCGACGTCAATCGAAACGCTGACGTCACGACGACGATCAGAAAAGCTGTCTTCCAGAATCGCGGCGCTGGCGACCGCACTGAATTCTTCATTGGCCGATTGCCAAGCGGGGATAATCGGCAAGGCATCGATCTGGGCCGCCAATACCGCACGTTTTTCGGATAGCGATTCGCTTTCCTGTTTCAGCCGATCTAGTTCAGCCCTTTTCGCAGCCAAGCTCTTTTCCAGTTCGGCGTACTCGGCGGGCGGCACCTGGGATTGCTTCAGCGTTTCGCGGGTTTCTTTGGACGCCTTCAAAGCATCGGTGATTTTTGATTTACCCTGCTTCTTCAGCAACGCCTCTTCTTCGGCACGCAGTTCGTCCTGCACTTTCTTCAAACGCCCCAATCCTGCACCGGCGGCGAACAGCATTTCGCCCAGTTCACCCTCGCCCTGCAAAATCATTCGCCCTCCGTCAACGAGTTCGTTGTGGTTGATCAAGAACTGAGTGCCGAACGTTGCCTGGTCGATTCCCGCCAGCATCGATTCCAGATTCGCATCATCGATCGCTGATTTCCCATCCGCTCCATCAAGCACGGTCCCTTTGCGGCCTTTCTTTCGGATGCAGTGCAACGAGTTTTCGCCGTCGCGAATCACACCGCCAACCCGCAGTTTCTTCATCGGATGCAGATAGTCGTCCTTTGTCTGAACGGGAAATCCATACAGCCATGCATCAATGGCTCGCATCGAAGTCGATTTCCCCGATTCATTTTTGCCAACGATCATGTGGAAACGGTTCGGCCCGGCGGATAGGTCAACCGTGACATCCGTTAGGTGTCCAAACGCAATCAAATCCAATCGATCAATGTTCATAAAGGAGCGCCGGTGGCTAAGCAGTCGTGTTTAGTTTCTGGTGGGCCCAACTACTTTACAGCCAATCGGCGAAAGTCGCACGGGCGTGCATCCGGAAGCAGGGCGAGGTGCCATACCGTGGCGAATTGCCAGTCACGGGAGATGGCCGGGGTCCGACAACGAATGCGTTCTGATCGGGCAAACGCGGCGAAGTCTTCCGGATGGAACGGTTACGACGGTTGTGCATCGATCGCTTGTACGATCCGCAAAGTTTACGTGATTCGGTCTCGTTCACATTGGCTTTTATGAGCCAACTTTCAATCGGACGCACAGGGCTCCTGGTTTTTGGCAATCGATGTTCGATCGCCCGATTGGAGCAACGTCCAGCCGGTCCGCCAAAAGTGGCCGGATCCATTTTCAATATTTGTGATTCGCCGCTCGGCACCGACTGAGCTGTACTAAGCACCGTAACTAGGGAAATTAAAATGACTCGAATTAACACCAACGTATCGTCTCTTGTTGCTCAAAACCGACTTGCATCAAGCAACAAAGACTTAAACTCTGCTTTGACTCGTCTTAGCACCGGACTTCGCATCAACAACGGTTCGGACGACCCGGCCGGCTTGATCGCTTCCGAAGCTCTTCGATCGGAAATCACCGGTCTGGGCAAAGCCATCACCAACACACAACGTGCCGGTCAAATCATCAGCACCGCCGACAGCGCCCTGGGCCAAGTCGGTAACCTGTTGAACGACGTTCGCGGTTTGGTTGCCGAAGCCGCTAACAGTGGTGCACTGAGCGATGAAGAAATCGCTGCAAACCAATTGCAACTTGACAGCTCATTGGAAGCCATCAACCGAATCGCTCAAACAACCACCTTCCAAGGTCGAAAGTTGCTTGACGGATCGCTTGATTACAACAGCACTGCCTCCAGCGTTGGATCGCTGGAAGACGTTGACATTTCCAAGGCAAAGCTTGGTACCGCCAGTAGCATCGACGTCAGCGTTGACATCAAATCGGCTGCCGAAAAGGGTTCGATCAGCGTTGGAGCAGACGCGTTCAACGTCGCTACAACCGACGCGGTTGGAACGAGCGAAGTTGCGACCAAGACGCTTAGCTTCGACGTCGGCAGTGAAACGATTACTGTTCGCGGTGGTGCTGACTTGGCAAGCTTCGCGCTGACTCAAAATGACGGGCTTGATGGTGCCGCTGCTGCATCAGGAACCAGCACTGCGACCGCGATCGAAATTGAATTCGATGGTGACTCCAATACATCAACGGTAGCAGATGTTCTGACGGCGTTGAACGGAATTGAAGGAATCGTTGCGACCTCCAGTGGCGATAGCAGCACCAACGTTGCCGCCGCGGTCACAACCGTCAACGCAACTGACGGTGAAAACGTCGGAATTGAGGTCACCGCAGCGAATGAAGAAGCGGTCACGATCAATTACACGCAAGGCACCGACGCTGATGTTGTTGCAACATTCGATGCGACTGCCAACACGCTGAATGTCGCGTTGGGCACTACATCTAGCAACAACACGCTGTCCAATATCAAGGCTCAAATTGATGGCGAAACCGGCGTCAATTCAAGACTCCTCGATGCAGCCGGTGAGGCACTGACAGGCTTTGATGACCTGACCGTATCGGGCACGGCTCTTCCTGCTGACGTTACTGCCGAAAACGTCAAGGCTGGCCTGAAAGATTCGCTTGTCTTCCAATTGAACGGAACCAACGGAGCTGAAACATTCAACTTTGGTGCCGGAACCACGCAAGCACAAATCAAGGCTGCTGTTAACTTGGTCAGCGACGCCACCGGCGTTGTCGCCGATGACGCAGACGGATTGTCCTTCACCAGCGATTCCTACGGCAGCGATGCATTGGTCAACGTCGAAGTGATCAGCGAAGGCGATGACGGAACGTTTGGTGCAGCTCTTTCCAGCACTCGCGCCAAGGGAACTGATATCAAGGCCAGCATCAATGGCGTCGAAGCAAGTGGTTCGGGAAACAGCTTCTCGATCAACACTTCGTCACTTGCACTTAACATGACGGTCAGCGACGGAAGCACGACTGACTTCAGCTTCCAAATCAGCGGTGGCGGTGCAACGTTCCAATTGGGACCAGGCGTTTCAAGCCAACAACAAGCTAGCTTGGGCATTGGCAGCGTCAGCACCGGCAAGCTTGGTGGTGCATCAGGACGTCTTTACGAATTGGGCACCGGACAAGCCAAGAGCCTGACCAATGACGTCAGCGGTGCTGCGAAGATCATTGACGAAGTCATCGGCAAGGTCACCGCACTTCGCGGTCGTTTGGGTGCATTCCAATCGACGACTTTGGAAAGCAACTTGGCTAGCTTGGGCGAATCCCGCACCAACCTGCAAGAAGCTGAAAGCTCGATCCGTGACGCCGACTTCGCTCAAGAATCAGCCAACCTGACCCGAGCACAAATCCTGGTTCAATCGGGCACGAACGTGCTTTCACTGGCCAACCAGAACCCACAAAACGCATTGGCACTGTTGGGTTAATCCCCAGCCAGTTCCTAACGCGATTTTCATAGCGAAAAGCCGGTTTGAGACTCTGTCTCAAGCCGGCTTTTTTGCGTTTCGAACCGCCGCTTTCGCAGCAAATGTTGGAGTTTAGCTTTTAGGCGATTTAAAACGGGCCTGAATCGGCCAAAGCCTAGACTCCAGGACAGAAACTTTGCCGGTTGTAAAGATTGCCCACCGCTGGTGGATTCACTTTGATCCTTCTTGGCGTGTTGCCGGGGAAAACCTCGCTCGGAACGCCGATCTCGAATAACGGATGACCTTGCTCTCAACACAGGGGCTCGGCAAGACGCCGAATTCGTACGTCATCACCGGTCCGTCGCGGCCGGGCACACCGGTTCGATCGCGATTCAAACAACGGAAGGTTTCAAACTATGACACGAATCAATACTAACGTCCCCTCACTGATTGCACAAAACCGTCTTCAGTCGAGTAACCAGGATCTCAATACAGCACTCACCCGTCTTAGCACCGGTCTTCGGATCAACAGTGGTGCCGACGACCCCGCAGGTTTGATCGCCAGCGAAGCTCTGCGATCAGAAATCACCAGCCTGGGCAAGGCGGTCAGTAACACCAACCGAGCCAGCCAAATCATCAGCACCGCCGACAGTGCTTTGGGCGAAGTCAGCAACTTGCTGAACGACATTCGTGGGTTGGTCGTCGAAGCGGCGAACTCGGGCGCACTTTCTGACGAAGAAATCGCTGCTAACCAGTTGCAGATCGACAGCTCGCTTGAAGCGATCAACCGAATCGCTCAAACGACAACCTTTCAAGGCCGGAAATTGCTGGACGGTTCATTGGACTTTACCAGCACCGCCAACGGTGTCGATTCGATCAGTGACATCAACATCGACCAAGCCAACCTAGGGGCAACCGGATCGATCAACGTTGACGTCGAAGTCAATGCTGCAGCAACACGTGCATCGATCAGTTCAACCGGAGTTCCGCCGTCAACGACGTCAGCGAGTTCCACCGGCACAATCACCTTTGGATCGCCAGTTGCTGCTGATGAAGCCTCCGGCACGGCGACGTTCGCTAGCTCTAGCACCGTTGGCGTTGAAGCGGCTAATCCAATCACGTTTGCGAACGCAACCACGCCTGACGGCGAAGCGGTTGCTACCCTAACCTTAAGCAGCGGCGTTGACTTGACCGTCACCGCAGTTGACGACGGACCAGCCGACGGAACCGTCGGCAATGACACGACGGTCAACGTGATCACCCAAACCACGGGAACCTCATCAGCAAGCTTCGACGCGGCCACCAACGTGTTAACGTTGACAGTCACCGAAGGCCAGACGACCGCCCAATTGGCGACCGACCTCGGAACCGACGCCAACTTCGCCTTCACCGCCGGTGCCTCCGGCCCCGCGATCACTGATGCTGGCGATACCGGTAACTACACCGACCCAGTCGGTCCTGGTGCCCCCGGATACGATGTCACAACTCTTGGTACCGACGCTACTGATGCAACAACCGGGTTTACATTGTCCGCCGTTGATGGTGGTGCAGCCGATGGGGCCGTTGGTAATGACACGACATTAACTTTCGCATCTGGCACAAGCAACAGTGCGGTTTATGACGCCGCCGCAAACGAGCTAATCGTTTCATTGGTCGATGGTGCAACCATCCAAGACGCCTACGACACCATCAACAGCGATGTTGGTGCTGACTTCGTCGCATCGAACTTGAACAACGGTGACTACACCTATTCAATCACAGACAGCGGTTCCACCACGAACGCCCTGACCGGCGGGACCAGCCCAACTCTTGCGGGCACCTTCGATCTCGAAGCGGTCAACACCGGCGCGGCTGACGGAACGACTGGTAACGACACCACGCTGAACCTAATCGCCGGAACCGGTGTTGGCACAACGGCCCTGTTCAATGCAGACACCAACCAAGTTGACATCACCGTTGGTGAAGGCGCGACGATCGAGGACATTGCTAACGCCATTAATGACGATGGAACGCTTTTGACTCGAAATTTGCAAAACGGCAACGCGTTGTTCAACGCCGCTGATTTGGGAACCAACGACCCTGCCTTCACAGGCGGTACCGACGACAGTGTTGATGATGTGATCACCGTCCGTGCCGATGACCCATCAGCAACCTTCGACGGAACCACGATCAGTTTGGCTGCGGACAATTCGCTGGCCGCAGGCACAGCATCGGCATCGCTGGACACCGATGGAAACATCGTCGTCAATGTCAGCAGCCTCGGCGAGGTCGCCGTTGGAACGATTTCCCAGGCCATCAGTGACTTGGATGGTTTCACGGCGGAAGTCAGTGCGGCCGCGGGCGACGGATCCGTAGACATCGTCAGTGAACTCGCTGCCGGTTCCATCGCAACAGCCGATCTAGCTGGCGGAGTGTTTGGTGGTGGACTGAACGCCGACCTGGTCGTTCAAGTTCGCGGTGCTGAAGGCTCCGAAGTGTTCCAGTTTGAAAAGGGTGCATCGCTGGAAAGCATCGTGCAATCCATCAACTTGGTATCAGACGCGACGGGCGTCTTGGCTGAAGACGACGGTGGAAGCTTAAAGCTTAGCAGCCAGTTGTACGGTTCCGATGGCACAATCGACATCGAAGTGATCAGCGAAGGCGCTGGCGGAACGTTCAAGAGTGGATTGACTTCCTCGACCGCTGCGGGTACCGACATCAGTGCTACCGTTAACGGAATCACCGCCGATGGCGACGGAAACAGCTTCTCGATTAACACATCAACACTGGACATCAACTTGACTGTCAACGATGGTAGTTCAGATAACTTTACCTTCGCCATCTCCGGTGGCGGTGCCAAGTTCCAACTCGGCCCCGATGTCACCACGACCCAGCAAGCACGTCTCGGTATCGGCAGTTTATCGACCGGACAATTGGGCGGCCCTGCTGGTCGTCTTTACGAACTGGGCAGCGGTCAAGCGAAGAGCCTGACCAACGATGTCGGCGGAGCAGCCAAGGTGATCGATGATGTGATCAGCAAGGTAACCGGCCTTCGTGGTCGATTGGGTGCGTTCCAAGCAACGACTTTGAACAGTAACTTGGTCAGCTTGAAAGAAACACAAGCGAACCTGCTAGAAGCAGAAAGCTCGATCCGTGACGCTGACTTCGCACAAGAATCAGCGAACCTGACACGAGCTCAGATTCTGACCCAGTCCGGCACCAACGTGCTGTCGCTGGCTAACCAGAACCCGCAAAACGTGTTGGCGTTGCTCGGGTAATCGATCGCAAGATCAACCTGATCGAAAGTTCATCAAAGAAGGCTGGCGAAGTAAATTCGTCAGCCTTCTTTTCGTACAGTCGCCAAGGAGTGTTGTGATCGCGCGTGCTCGTTCCCAGACAGAGCCTGGGAACAAGAAGGAAAAAGTAGGCCGTAGCGAGTGAAGCGAGTTACGGCAGCGTTGCAGGAAAATGCCGTAACTCGCTTTACTCGCTACGGCCTACAAAATACTGCCGATTTAGATGCCTGCACCCGCCTGGGAACAAGGCCTTCATTCATTCGCAATGTCACGAGCCTTCTTAAGATCCAGCTTTCCGGTACCCAGCAGCGGGATTGCGTCGACCTGCTTGTAACTATCCTGCGAAGGGATAAACAAGTTTGGCAAACCCGCTTCCTGCAACTTTACTCGCATTTCACAGATGTCTTTTTGCGTCGGCACATGCAGCACGACCAGTCGCTCGCCCTTCTTTTCATCAGGAACCGCGGTCACGCAGACTCGAACCGTTTCGTCTTCATCACCTTCGACAAATAGCTTTGACAGTTCCTCTTCGACGCGAACATGCGGGACCATTTCACCGCCAATTTTCGAGAATCGACTTTGCCGACCGGTGATGTGAATGAAACCTTGGTCGTCGATATTGGCAATGTCACCGGTGGTGTACCAACCGTCAACAATCGCCTTGGCGGTCAAGTCATCTTGCCCCGCATAGCCCTTCATCAAATTTGGCCCCGAAACCATCAACATGCCGTCCTGGCCGGCCGGCATTTCTTCACCGTTGTCGGTTGAGATCACCCGCGCGCTGATACCGGGCAATGGCCGGCCAACCGAACCCTCGATCCGGTCAGGTTGGTACTTCGCCGCCGAACGAGTGGGCGGAATGTTGACCGACACCAACGGACTCAGTTCGGTGGTTCCGTAACCTTCGACCGGCCGGACCCCGAATTTCTTCTCGAACGCATCAAACAAATCAGCCGGCATTTTCTCAGCGCCAACGACCGCAACATCCAATTTAGAAAACTGCTCCGGCGTCACGCGGCGCAAATACCCACGCAGGAAAGTCGGCGTCGCCAACAACACCGTAACGCCGTATTTCTCAGCCAACTTCCCAACCTGCTTTGCATCAAGCGGGTTGAAGTGATAGACGCCTCGCGGACCTAGCGTCATCACGGACCACAATGTGACCGTATAACCAAACGAATGGAAAAACGGCAGGATACCCAACACCGTGTCAGAAGTGTCAAGATGAACCGCTCGCTCGATCGCTTCGACATTGTGACTAATGTTTGCACCGGATAGCTGAACACCTTTGGGCATCCCGGTCGAACCGCTGGTGAAAATAACCGTCATCAAGTCATCGGGATCAATCTTGTGAGTGCCCAAGATGCGATCCAACAAGAACGCGGGGACCAAAACTGCTTGAAACGCAGCAATCGCTTTATCCAGCTTGCTAACCTTGTCCTTCAAACTTTCCAGGACCACGAGTTCACTATCGAGTTCTATGTCAACTTTGCTCAGAAACCGTTCGCTGGTCAGGACGTGCTTCACACCCACGCTTCGGTTGCAGTGGTTCAACACATCGCTGCCGGCGGTGTAGTTCAAGTTCGCCGAAATGCGTCGATCGATTGCGAGCGCCACGTTCACGATCACCCCAGCCACACTGGGCGGCAACAGAACCGCCACGTGCTGCTCGTCTTTGCCAAACACTTCTCGCCGCAGCACTCGGCGAAGCGCTAGCGTGCGGATCAGCATCTCACGACCGCTGACCTCGTTGCCCATCGAATCGGCCGCCTGCATCTGCCCGCCACGTTTGCGCCAAACCCTGACAATCCGCCTCGCCAAAACAGGAAATTCACTTCGCGCGTCAACCGTTGCCTGGGCACCCAACGCGTGAACCTTGCTACGAACATGTTCCAAAGGCGTCGTTCGCGGCAACGGTTCGCCGATGTAAAGTGTCAGCGTGCGACGAAACTTGGTGGGCCATTTGAAGAAAAACTTTCCACCCGAGAAACTAAAAATGCTCCCCCACATCCCGTGCATCCACACCGGCACGATCACCGAATCCGTCTTCTGGACAAACTTACGAAGCCCCGGCTTGAAGGCCTGCAGTTGGCCGGTGCGAGTCAACGTGCCCTCGGGAAACAGCCCGACGACATCGCCCTTGTTCAATCCGTCGCGAGCATCCAAGATCGCTCGCATAATCGACTTTGGGCCTGACAACATGTAGATCGTGTCGAAGGCGTCACCGAGGTATTTCCCCAACCCTGACGTAAAATTTTCGCCGTCAACGACAAACCGAACGTTCCGCGGCAGCATCCACAGAATCAAAATTCCGTCAATCCACGAAACATGGTTCGCGGCCACGACGCAGCCGCCTTCTTTGGGCAGATTCTCTAACCCAACGATTCGTTTTCGATACAGCAGCCCCAAGACGATTTTGAACGGTAACCGAACAAAACGACGAGGGTGAAAAACGGCCATCCAGGCTAAGCCGACGATCACGATTACCAAAATCGCAAAGATCCATTGCCATAGGGTCACGGGTGAGTTTCCAAAACAGAGAGGTGGTTCAATTGGGAAGCCAATAAGTTATCCGATTTGCCGCTCGGTCGCGTGGTCAACTTGTGCCGCAATAGTCGTTATGTTGTAGCTATCCGCAGCCGATGACACGACCGACCACCCAGCACACCACACAGCCCGCTATCAGCAGGGCATCCATGGAGCAATCGATGGACTACATCAGCACGCACCAGATCAAGCCAGGCGATAAAGTCGATTTGAAGTCGATTGAAACCAAAAGTCGTGGCTCGTTTGACGACAAGGATGACGCCAAGGCATTCACCGCCAAAACCAACGACGCAATCCGGGATCTGCAATACCGTATGTTCGTCGAAGGCAAACAATCACTTTTGGTCGTGCTGCAGGCTCCCGACGCAGCCGGAAAAGATGGGTTGATTCGTAAAGTTCTCGGACAAATGAATCCGCAAGGATGCCGTACCTACCCTTTCAAAGTGCCCAGTAAAGAAGAAGCAGCTCACGATTTCTTGTGGCGAATTCACAAAGCCGCCCCGGCGAAAGGCAAAGTGTCAGTCTTCAACCGATCGCACTACGAAGACGTGCTGGTTGTCCGCGTCGAAGATCTGGTGCCCAAAAAGGTTTGGAGCAAACGCTACGAGATCATCAATCACTTCGAGGCCAATCTGGCTGCGGCAGGCACTCGCATCCTGAAATTCTATCTTCACATCAGCCCCGAAGAGCAACTAGAACGGTTCGGAAAACGACTGGAGAATCCAGAGAAACATTGGAAATTGAACACGGGCGATTATGCCGCTCGAAAAAAATGGGGCGACTATCGACAAGCCTACGAGCAGGCGATCGAAGAGTGCAGCACCGACCACGCCCCCTGGTTCGTGATCCCCGCCGACCACAAGTGGTATCGCGACGCATCCGTTGCCGGGATTGTCCACCAAACCTTAAAAGACATGAATCCACAAATGCCGCCCGTGGATGTCGATCTGGACGAAGTGCGTGCGTTGTACGAAAGAGAATTGGCTAAGTAACGAGCGGGCAATGAGTGTCGCCTTTCGCTCCGCGAAAGTAGCGAATTCGCTGCTTTCGCGGAGCGAAAGGCGACTATGAAAAGTCGTAAGTTCCGAAGCAGAAGAAACAAAACCTACTCGCCCGGTTGCAGGCGTCCCATCAATTCGCCGGTCGCTTGTTCGATCCATTCTTGCAGCTCGACTTCATTGTCTAAGTTGACGACTGCATTTTCGCCGGACAACTCCTTGGGCATTTTGGTCATTAACAACGATAACTCTTCTTTGACCCAATCACTTGCGACTGATTGATCGTCTTCGGGGAACAACTCGCCTGCCGAAACGCCACTGGACTTGGATCCGTTTTTGAGTTCATTCACGACGGCGGTCACGCTGGCAATCGCTCCTTGATCAACTTGGCCCGTGGAATCGGTCGCGGCAGATTGCTGGGGTTGGTTGGTTCGCAGCTTAAACTTTTCTAGCCAAACCTGACCACCGCCGGTGTTGATCGAAACGCTTCGCAGCGACGCTTCGATCGATTCATATTGACGACCCAGTTTCCGATGCAACTGCGTGGTTCCGGTGATTTCGACTCGCGGAACCAACAATCGATCATCCACTTCTTCCAATTTGGTTTCCAACCACTGTTCGTATTGATCAGCGATATCGTCGATTCGCTTTGCTTCGCTAGCGTCGATACGGCACCACTCGAAACGCACTACATCGAGCGGATGAAATGTGCGAGTCGTCTCGCCGCGTGAATCGATGTCGACGATCACGCATCCTTTTGCGCCAGGCTCATTGATTTTTCGACCTTGGACATTGCCGCTAAAGACGACCGGGGCGGATCCCTCAATTTGATGTTCGCCACGTTGGTGGATGTGGCCGAGTGCCCAGTAGTCGTAACCAAAGTCGGCTAATTGCTGCGGGCTGCACGGTGCGTAGGCGGTGTGTCCCTCGAAACCGGTCAACGATGTGTGCAACAGTCCGAGGTTAAACTGCCCGCTGATCGGTTGCGGGTAATCCTTGACCAAGTCGCCTCGCTCGTGCTGTTTTCGATAGGACCGTCCGTGTACAGCTACTGCTAAACCATCAAAGTCAAACTCGCGAGTGTCCACCGTCTTTTCACTCAGCATGACCTCGCTGCCGTCGGGGTTTTTAGGCAGCCGCAGGTTCAGCGTCATTTTATTAAACGCGTCGTGGTTGCCGCGAATCACTGCGATTGGAATTCCGGCGTCAATCAAACGACGTGCCTGGGCAACAAAGAATAGCCCCGTGTTTTGATCGGGCCAATCACCGTCATACAAGTCGCCCGCGATCACGACTAAATCGACTTGCTGGTCCATTGCCAGTTGAACCATATTCTCCAGCGCACGTCTGGACGCACCGCGAATTTGGTCCGCCGGCGCGTCTTCGTACTTTGTCAGATTGCGGAGCGGCGAATCCAAATGGATGTCGGCCGCGTGCAGAATTTTGTGGCTTGCCATCGTCGATTACATCTCCATCCAATTAGCATCCCCGATTTCCCACAGCACCGTTTCGGGCTGCGTCGGATCTTCGTCGCAATCCAAAGCGTGGAAGATAAGCGATGCGGCGGTTTTGGTGTTGTACTGGGCTTTGCGAGCGGGCGGAATCACCAGGTGTAACGACTGACGTGCTCGAGTCATCGCGACGTACATCAAACACATCGCTTCGGTCATCGATGATGACGTTGCTGCGCCGAATACTTGCTGCCAATCTTGGCTTAGAAAATGCCAATGGCTGCTGCCGACATAACGAGTCAGCCCGGTGGGTGGTTGATCGGGTGAATCCGCCATCGCGACCGGCTTGGTGCTTGGGCGAACCAAGTCGCTTTCCAACTGCGGCAAAATCACGCTGTCAAATTCCAAACCTTTGGACTGGTGAACCGTCATCACGCGAACCGGAGCCGCCTGAGGTCGTTCGACTCGTTTTTCGCGAACCATTCGCACAAAATCTCGCAGCCGTGGTGCTGGATTGGTTTCGTACTGAATCGCCAAGCGGGTCAATTGCTTCAATCGCATCGTGTCGCGGTCATCGCAAATGCCCGCCAGACGCGACGCCAAGAATTCGACCGTTTCAGCGATCCCATTTTCGTCCGTCATCCGGCGAACCCAATCGGGACCAAAGTCATCGATCTCGGCCAGCGGTGTGCTGTTTGCGTGCAGCGACCAACGTTTGTCGCCCGGATGTTCGGCCATCATCAAACTGGACAGAACAATTTCGACGGCCGCCGAATCGGTCAACGGATTGCCACCTTCCTGTGAGACTTCGACCTTCATCTGTTCGAGCAAATAAATCATCTCGGCGACACCTTTGTTGGTGCGAGTCAGAATGCCGACGTTTTTCTCAGGAGCCGAATCGACGAGATCTTTGGCGATGATCGCCGCGTCCTCAAAACAGGTTTGTCGCTTCTCGTCCGCACCGCCATCGGAAGCTCGCGACGTCACCAAGCGAGCGTGTCCGGGCAATGATTTCCTGGCTGTTTCATGCTCAGGGAATTGATTGGAAAACTGCAGAATCGCGTCCGCTTCGTAGGCCGATTTGTCCGCTCGGTTCGATGGATCAGAATCAGTCACGATTGGATGCCTGGACAATCGAGGGAAGATCGCGTTAACGGCTTCCATGATCACCGGGCTGCTGCGGAAACTCTGGTTCTGACTAACCTCTTCCACCTCCGGAACTTCTTTGGCCACGGCGTCAAAGATCTCCGCCACACCGCCACGCCAACCGTAGATCGCTTGCTTGGTATCGCCCACGCAGAAAAAGGATCTTGGAATCGGGCGGTCGGTATCACCAACGGTCGCGCCACCTGAACTAGAAGCACAGGCCACCGCCAACGGACGCAGCACTTGCCACTGGATTGGCGACGTGTCTTGGAATTCGTCCAGCAATAAATGATCAACCGCACCGTCCATGCGCATCGAAAGCGATTGCTCGTCCAGGCTGGCAAACTGATTGGCTAGTCGGATTGAAACGTCATCAAACCCGAGTGCTCGTTTGGCTTGTTTCAGCGAATTGATTTGAAAGTCATACGTCTGCAACACGCTGCCAGTCGCTTCGTTTTGAGCCTTTAGCAATCGCAACATTTCGCTTCGCGCGATCGCGTACAGAACCTTGAACGCTTCTCCGAGTCCATCAGGAAAAATCGATCGACCGAACTTGATCGGATCACCGCTTAGTTTTGATTTGGCAATGTTTGTGATCAGCGTTTCACCATCCAGGCAAGCAAATTCTCGCGACTCCATCGCCGAACCCATCTTTTCCAACTTCGCCTTTAACGTTTTTTGCTTGGGCGTCGCGGTCAGCATCTCACCGGCCGCTTTGGTGATCGCGGCCGATTCGGGCAACTTGGGGGCTGCCATCTTGGTCCACGCTTTCTTGTCGGCTTGGCGTTGGATCGCGTAGGCGGTTTCGACAACGTTCATCAATTCGCGAGTCACGCTGCGTTTGACTTCGCCCTTGCCCAGCATCGCTAGCAGCGAAATGATCTCGCCGCGATCAAGACTAGAAATCGTCTGATCGATCGCACGTTCTCGCATCCAAACTTCTTCGATCTCGTCAGTCAATCGCCAGGCGGGCGGCAGGTTCAATTCAAACGGGAACGAACGTGCGATTTGTGCGAACAATGAATCGAGCGTACAGATACGCAATCGGTGCATGTTCCGCAGCAGCGTGTCCAACAAGTTCAGGCACGCGCTGCGAGGCAGCGTCGGCAATCCCACCTGGCTGCGAAGACTTTCCAGCGACCCGTCGTCATCGTTTTCATCGGCCGCCTTGGCCAGCGAAACAAGAACCCGCGACAAAATCTCGCCCGCCGCCTTGCGAGTAAACGTGGTCGCCAAAATCGTTTCCGGCGCGGCACCTTGCAGCAAAATCCGCAGCAACCGAGCGGTCAGTTGATAAGTTTTCCCGCTGCCAGCGGACGCACGAACAAGCGTCGGTCGCAATTCGCCAAGCGAGCTGGTGTCCACTTCGGTTTCAGTCGGATCGCCCGTATGCTCCTCCGCCCATTGCAGCAGCGATTGGTTAATGTCGCTCATCGTTGGCCTCCATGCTTGATCGAAAGTCTTCTAGCCACAAAGTGGCGGCAGCACCGTGCCGTGGGCGTCAGCCCACGGTTCTGGTCCGAATCGTAACCGCAGCCCCGGAGGGGCGACAGCGATACGTACGCTCCTTTGCTGTCACCCCTTCGGGGTTCTGAATAAAACCGCGTTCTGTCCGTGGGCTGACGCCCACGGCAAGGTGCTGTCGTCACTTCGTGACTATTAAAACCAATCATTCGCTTGCTCCCACGGCATCCAAAATTCGGCCCGCAATTCCTTCTTGTAGAATCATTGCATAATCATCGAACTCGACTCGCTTGTCCGTCGGCTCGAACTCTTCACGAAGGACTCGGCTAACGCAGTCGCGAATTTTTTCCTCCGCTTCGATCATCTGTTCTTCGCTAAAGGTGGCTAAGTTGATTTTTGTCTCGTCATCCTTGTCGCTAACGTTGAAATACCCCAATTCAACTTCGTGCGGCGGTGCGTCGATGCCCAAATAGGGCACCATCATGCGATACAACGGCAATTGCAGGTCAACCCAAGTCGGAACGCCGTCCACTTTCTTGAGATGCTTTTTCTCGGGTGGGTGACCATGAGTTTTGTAGTCCAAAATCGCCCAGCGATTGGTTTCGGCGTGGAAGTCGATCCGATCAAACCGCCCGCGAAGTCCCACCGATCCTTCATCGACCGTAACAGCCGCACCAGATTTCTCATCGACGGATGCTTCGGTAGCGTGAATCGTCCAGCCTTCGGCAATACGCTCGGCTTGCCGCAACGCCACCGTCGCTAACCGCCGTTCGGCCTGAGTGACTTGCAACAAGACAGCCGCCGAAACGTCGCCGCCAAAATGGTTGTCCGCGTAGTCGTGCAAGTGCTCGATCAATGCAGCTTCGATTTTACTGGCGCTGGTTTCGTCTTTGTCACCCGATTGTCCAAACGTTTCCAATGCCCCGTGAACCAGATCGCCAAACTGGTTGGCCGCCAACTCGCGTCCCTCGTCGTCGATCGGTTTGATACGCAAGACATGCCGCAAGTAAAACCGATACGGACACGTCAAATAATCCTTGAACGCCGTGACGCTCATCCGTTTGACGATCTGCTCGCCATCCGAAGCTGGGAATTGCGGAATCGCGATGCTCGTTTTCTTGGGACCAGCATCCCAGGCATGCGACACCGGCGGCAACGAGCGGCTCCCTTCCAGCAGAAAGCGAACTCGCCGTGCGGAATCCGGCTTAGGCGATGCCGCGATCAAACGACTTGGCGGTGTCGGTGATCCATCGGCACCGATTTTCCCGACAATGAAGTGAACTTTTTCGCGAACCGATAGCATCAGATGCATCGCGTAGACATCGCGAGCGTAACGACGCTGGTTGTCCGCCATGCGAAGCGAACTGCGAATCGATCCTGGCAAAAATGGATCACTGGTGGTCGCTGATGGGACAAAGGGATGATTCAAACCGATCACCGAAAGCGAATCCGCATCATCGAGTGACAAGTCCAACCAGCCAACGATTTCGATCGCGTCGGTTTCGGGAGTTCCGACGACACGCAGGTCCGCCAATCGGCCTGCCATCATTTCAATCGCCAATCCGCCTGAGACCGAGAAATCGAGCCCGTCGTTGAGCGATGCGAACCGCGTCAGGATTTTGTTTGCGGCATTGATCGCCATCGACGTTCGCGGATTGGCAGACGCATCGGTTTGGTCTACCGCTGCACCGAGCCATTCGCTGATGACTTTGCACCAACGGCTGAGCGGTTGGTCTTTGGAATCGAACACTGAAAGCCAGTCTTGCACCCACTGGCCGACCTGGATCGCCAGAGGGTAATTCTTGATCGCTTGGGGCGGCAAAGTCCCAGAGATTTTTCGCGGGTAATGATTGGCCAGCAATTGATCCACTTCGCGAAGCCATGTGGAAGATTCGTCCACCTGCAAACTTTCACCAGCTTGCAAACTTGCAGTGATCGCACGACTGACATGCGAATGACGCACCAATGCCGCCAGCGATTGCCAAGTGTCGGATTGCACATGAGTCGCGGTTAAATCGAACAGTCGCCCAATGGAAGTCGATGCGACGGTCCATCCGATCGCACGGAACGTTGAACGCCCTGCACCACGCAGTTCCATTTCCACCGGGCCGACATGAGTTTGATCGGTGACGCCAACAACCGCCCGCTTACCATCAAGTTGAGTGACCGATTCGACTGCCGCGATCGCTTGGTCGGAAACATCACCGGCCGGCAACAGGTTTTCATCGCGAAGCGGGAGTTCATGGTCGATCCAGGCAGATGTTTTGACACATCCAAACTGATCAAACCGGGCCGCTTCCGATTTGGGTGCAGCGACCATCGCAACAATATCGCCGTTCAAACCACCCAGCATTTTCAGCAGCATGTCGCTGATGTCGCTGGTTCCGATCAGCACCACGGTCTGATCGCACTTGCATCGGTTTTGCTCGATCGCTTCGGCGCGGGCGAAGTCAGGATCGATCAATCCGACGCGAGCGAGTTCGCCTGCGTATCGGTTGGATAGTTCAGCCAGCATGCGCCAGCGACGTGTTTCGGATTCTGTTTCGGTTTTCTGAGCGACTTCTTCAAACGTCAAATTGCTGGACGCCAGATCTTCGTGCAGTCTGCGAACCGTGCCCGCCAATTCCAACCAGGGTGCCATCGGTTCACGTGGTGGCAAGTTCGGCAGCAGTGCCGCCATTCCTTCTGGATCGGCATCTCGCATGACCGCGGCCCAGGCGAGAGTTTGCTCAAATTCAATCGCGGCCGGTTGGTCGGAACCGTAAAGCTGTTCAGGTAATTCGCCAACCGTGATGAACGTTGGCGGTTGGTAACCGGCCTTGGACGACGCGGCCAGATCGGAAAGCAGCGTGCCGAGCCGATTGGAACTGCGTGCGGTTGGCAGGACACACAGCAAGCTTGAAAGATCCCATTGCTGGTCAACCGAGTATTTCTTGATCAGCGAATCGGCGGCCAACGGCAGGATCGGCTTGTCCCAGCCAAGGAAAATCGTTTCACGAAGATTTTGTTTCACGAGTTGCTTTCTGGGCACGCGGTTTAACGTTTTTTAAGGATCAGCATTATCGCCAACGGCTTTGACACGTTTGGTCAAACGGCTGAACGAAATTGTCCGGTGGCAGTTTCACAACAACAACCCGTGAGAAAATTTGCGGGTTGTCTTGAATCTTATGGCAAACTTTGCCGATAACCCGGGTTAGGTGTCTGCTTGGAACGACCCGTGCGCATGGAGGCGCACCACCATGATCCTCTGGACTGTAAAACTAATTGGCATGATTCGGCGAGCGATCGCCGGTCGTAAATATCCATACCAACTGGCGTGGGCCGTTGCATTCGGCTTGCTGCTGGGCATCGTCCCGCACGGAAACCTGCTGGCAATCTGCCTGCTGGTTGTCGTGTTGTCGCTGCGATTGAACCACGCCATGGCGGCTTTGACCGCGATCGGTGCGTCGTTCCTGGCCACCAAGTTGGATCCGGTTTCGCACACCGTTGGTGAGTATTTGCTGACGCAGCCGAAATTCGCAAGCGTCGCCGAAACCGCTTGGTCATTGCCCATGATGCCGTGGACCGACTTGAACAACACGGTTGTCCTGGGCAGCCTGACCATTGGATTGGTCGCACTGTTGCCAGTCTTCCTGGTCACGTATCCCGTGTTTCGTTTTCTCGCACCCGCTAAAGCTGCGGACGATCAAGTTCAAGAGAGCGAGTACGAAACGCACCGATCATCGACTTCCAGCAAGACAATGATTGTTGATCGTGGCAACCAGCGTGTGCCACCGCCCAAACGAGACGCGTCCCGAGAAGAATCGACCAGCCAAGTATCGACTAGCCAAGCAAGCGAACCGATTCAGTTTGTCGAAGTGCAGCCCGCTCACACGGCACCGCCGCAGAATCATGCGGCGGTGGAAACCCGTATCGACGTCATTCGCATCAAAGAACAAGCGTCAACGCAAACCGCTGCGACTGAGTCTGACGTCAACGAAGCCGACCAATCTAATCCTAACCAACCGATGGACGAAGCGCTCAATTACCTGCTTCGTCAATTGCGCGACTCGCAATCAAGGAACGCAGCATGATTCGCTGGACATTCGTAATGACGCGGTTGATCGTGGTAGTCGCGATCATCGCTCTGTTGTGCTTGGGGCTTGGGCCCGTTGCCAAATACGTGACCGTTCGCAGCATCGAACAAGCCACCGGCGCGAAGGTGGAAATCGAAAAGGCGACCGTGGGTCTGTTCCCACCAAGCGTTCACTATTCAGGCGTTCAAGTCGCAGATCCTCGCGACGACAAAGCCATGCGAGACGCCGTCGCTGCCGATTCAGTAGAGTTCGTGATCGATGGTGCGGCGCTGATGCAACGTCGTTGGGTCGCACGTACCGGATCGATCACTGGCCTGAAAATCGGTAGCGATCGCGACACGTCAGGCCATCTGGATCCTGAATTTGAAGTCGAAACCGAACAGTCCGGTCCATCGATGTTAGATCGACTTGTCGGTGGCGCGAGCGACCAGATTTCGGACACCGCCGACGCGGTCGTTGACGATCTGGAAACAATCCGGCGCAGCAAGGAAATCCGCACGCGATGGGAAAACGAATACGCCAACCTGACGACGCGTGCGAGAGAACTGGAACAAAAAATTCGACTCATTCGTGACCGGGCACGCGGGATCGATAATCCGCTGCGTGATTGGCAAAAACTGGAACGAACCCTGACGGAAGCCCGCGAGGCTCGTGATGAATTGGTGTCGGTTCGTCAAACACTCGACGCTTTACCAGGACAACTGCAAACCGACTTGGCTTCGCTTGAAGAAGCAAAACAGATCGACATGGCCAAGGTTGACCAGTACGTTCCCGGCGACTTGACCGGTGCTGGTGAATTTGGCGTGGACATCATCGCCGAATCGGTGCGTGACCAAATCGCTCAAGTCAAATCCTACTTGGACGGCGGAAAGACGCTGGCCAATTACACAGTCGTGGCACCCGATGCCGAGCGAACACGCGGTGTCGATCATGACCTGATACCGCTGGATCGTCCGCAATTGATGATTCGTCGCTGCGAAATCGGCGGGATGATGCGAGCCGGTGGTGACATCTACGCGATGACCGGTGTCGTGGAAAACATGACGCCCACACCGGAAATTTTGGCCGAACCAACCCGAGCTCGTTTGAGCTTGGAAGGCAAAGAATCGATGCGAGTGGAATACGTTCGCGATCGACGCAGCGGTGCCGACGTGGACTTGATGACGTTGCATTGGCCAGAAATGAAGGCCGAGAAAATGCGACTTGGCGGCAGCAGTTCATCTGCACTTGCCGTCAACGGTGGCCGACGTGAATTGTGGATCCAAGTGCGAACCGAAGGCGACCAGGTCGATGGCCGGATGGTCAGTAAGCAAACTGGTGTGCAAATGGATCTGAACGTTGAATCCAAGTATGCCGGTTCCGCTGGCGTTCAATCGTTGCGAGACAGCTTGGCGTCGGTCGATCGAATTGAAATCGATGCCAACTTCACCGGAACGTGGAAAAAACTGGACCTGGATCTCAACACGAATCTCGGTCAAGTGCTTCGTCGTGCTGGCGAAGACGCCGTTGCGAATCAAATGCGAGAATCGAAAGCCAAGCTAGCTGCGAAGGTCAACAAGGTTCACGCTGAGCAAACGATGGAACTTCGCAAATGGTTGGGCGAACAAGCCGGTGAAGCACGCACGTTGCTTGCCAGTGCCGATAAATCGATCGCAGAAATGAGCAGCAAGGTGTTGACCGAAGTCGGCGACGCAGAAGAGTTGCTCGGCAGTCGATTAAGAAGCGCCGTGATGGGCAAGCTGCGCTAGATCTTTTGCGAATGACCTGTAGGCCGTAGCGAGCCTCAGCGAGTTACGGCAACGCGTGTGAATGCCGTAACTCGCTAAGGCTCGCTACGGCCTACAATTAGCTACGCCACTGGCTTTACAAAACCTAGATGCAGCTCACAGTGGCGGCATTGCAGGTCGTCGTGCTGCTGGCGTGTCATGTTTCCAAAGAACACATGCTTGGGGATTGGGCCGATCGTCTGGTATCGGCCGACCGCTTGCCGGAAGTGATCCAGGGCCTGCGAGACGTCAACGTCTTCCGTTGGCCAAAACAGATCCTGAGCTTTGGGTGGCAGCTTGAATCCCGGTTTCGGTTTCCCATTGAGAACAATCGGCCGAATGATCCTGGCAAAAATCTTCATGGGAAGTGACGGTTTGAAGGGCAGGTCGGTGTGCCCGCTGACCACATCAAAGGTTCTCGCAAGATGTTCCAAAATCTGACCGAAACTGTATTGACCAACGGTCGTGACTTCCATGCTTGCCAACCGGTCGACTTCGGCGATCGCTTCTTCGAGTCGATCAAAATGCAGCGGGCGTAGTTCTGGTTTTGACATGCTTCGGACGATCAGTTTTTAGGTTGCGAGACACAGACGTTAGACAACTTTCCAATGCCATCGATTTCGACGACGCAGTGGTCATCATGCTTCAAAAATACCGGCGGTGTTTTTGCGGCTCCGACACCCGGCGGTGTTCCGGTGTAAATCAAGTCACCCGGCTTCAGGGTCGTAAATAATGAAAGATGACTGATCAGGCTTGGGATGTCAAAGATTAATTGTGCCGTCGTACTGTCTTGCACGGTTTGATCATTCAAGTGCATGCGTACCCGCAGGTTGCCTGGGTCGCTGATTTCATCTTTCGTGACAACGCATGGCCCAACGGGCGCGAACGTGTCAAAGGTTTTGCCCAGCAACCATTGACCGCCGGGCCGACCTTTTTGCCAATCACGCGCAGACACGTCATGGCCGCAGGTGAAACCAAAGACATAATCCATCGCTCTGTCCGCGGAAACGTTGCGAGCCGGTTTGCCAATCACGACAACCAGTTCAGCTTCGTAGTCCACCTTCTCTGAGATGTCTGGCAACTCAATCGATCCTCCATGACCAAGCAGCGCCGAATTGAACTTGCTAAACACCACCGGCAACGTCGGGATTTCGGATCCCGTTTCAATTGCATGGTCACGATAATTCAGTCCGATGCAAATGATCTTTTCAGGTGTGGGCACCGGCGGAAGCAATTGCTCCGGGACCGGTTGCCAGGATCCGTCTTTGACCACAGTTGGATCGCTAAAGAAATCTTCGTCGGTCAATGTGATGGGCTGCACACCCTTGGACGGATCGTACAAGGCGATCACGGGCGAGTCATCTCGCAGGAAACGGCATAACTTCACTGGGGTGGATCCAATTGATTGGTAGGCGGGGGCATTGGTTCAGCATTCACTATTTCAGCATTCACTGTTTCTGATTCGATGGCCGCGGGTTCTTGTTTGACTTGTTGGATGTTCAGGTACACCAAAACCCCGATCACTGGAATTCCCAAGATCATCAAGACGATCAAGGCAGCTCGGAAAATGCTGGAATTCAAATGATCGTTGGACACGGTTGAGCGTTCGTTATTCGGGAACGATGGATGTGAAACGTTCGGTTTGCGGCGAACCGCTTGCACGGTCGCGAGTGTACCAAAGTCTAGCCGAGCTTGTCTGAAGCTCGATCGGGCGTATTTCGCGGAGACACGAAAACGAGAGGTTGGGACAACCTCACCTACAAATCTGAGCCGCGTTTTCGACGGCGGCTTCTTTCTGTAAACTGATTCCAGTCACCTACGACGGCAGCATCCTCCATTCCCCAGCGAACTTTGCCACCATGACCAGCCTGACTCAATCCGACGCTTGGCAAAACCTGTTATCTCACTTCGCCACGATCAAGGACCAGCATCTTCGGGATCTGTTCGCATCGGATCCGGCGAGGGGCAAGACCTTCACGCTGCAGGCGGCAGGCATGTTTTTGGATTACTCCAAAAACCGCATCAACGCTGAAACGATGAAGCTGTTGATCGCGTTGGCCGAAGACGCTGGACTGAAAAGTCGTATCGAGGCGATGTTCACCGGCGAAAAAATAAACACGACCGAAGATCGTGCTGTTTTGCACACCGCGCTGCGGGCTCCTCGCGATGCAACGATCATGTTCGAGGGCAAAAACGTTGTCCCCGACGTCCACGAAGTCCTGGACCGCATGGCAGACTTCACCGTCCGCATCACCAGCGGCGATTGGAAGGGGCACACCGGTAAACCGATTCGCAACATCGTCAACATCGGGATCGGCGGGTCAGACTTGGGGCCAGTGATGGCTTACGAAGCACTTCGCTATTACAGCAACCGTGATCTGACGTTCCGGTTTGTGTCGAACGTGGACGCGACCGATTTTTCCGAAGCAACGATCGACCTGGATCCGGCCGAAACGTTGTTCATCGTTGCGTCAAAGACCTTCACGACGCAAGAAACAATGACCAACGCCGAATCAGCGAAGCAATGGTTGTTGGAAGGTTTGAAAACTGATGAATCGGCGGTTGCGAAACACTTTGTGGCGCTATCGACGAATGCTGAATCCGTTCAAGCGTTTGGAATCGACACCGACAATATGTTCGGTTTTTGGGATTGGGTTGGTGGCCGCTATTCGATGGATTCCGCGATTGGACTCTCGACGATGTTGGCGATCGGGCCAAGCGGGTTTGGCGAACTGTTGGATGGTTTTAACGAAATGGATAACCATTATCGGACCGCACCGCTGGATCAGAACCTGCCCGTAATCATGGGCCTGTTGAATCTTTACTACACCGATTTCTTCGGTTCACAAACAACGGCCGTCTTGCCGTATGACCAGTATTTGTCGCGTTTTCCAGCTTATTTGCAGCAGTTGACGATGGAAAGCAACGGCAAGCATGTGACGCTCGATGGCGATCAGGTTGATTACGACACCTCACCCATTTTCTGGGGCGAACCCGGCACCAATGGCCAGCATTCGTTCTATCAATTGATCCACCAGGGAACGCATTTGATCCCTTGCGACTTTATCGCCTTCACCAAATCGCTGAACAGTATCGGTGACCATCACGACAAGTTGATGGCGAACGTGTTTGCGCAGGGCGAAGCGTTAGCCATGGGAAAAACTGCTGACGAAGTTCGTGCTGAGGGTACCGACGAAAGCCTAGTCCCTCACCGAGTCTTTGAAGGCAACCGTCCGTCGAACACGATTCTGATCGAGAAACTAACGCCGAGTGTGCTAGGTAAGTTGGTCGCGTTGTACGAGCATAGCGTGTTCACGCAGGGTGTCATCTGGCAAATCAACCCGTTCGACCAATGGGGCGTTGAACTTGGCAAACAATTGGCCAAAGCGATCATCCCAGAGTTGTCACCAAACGACGCGGATCTGTCGCATGACAGTTCAACGAACGAGCTGATCCGTCGTTATCGGTCGATGAAGTAACCTCGGGGCGATCAACCTCAAAAGCCGTTTCAAGATCGTCGCGAACAAGTAGTTCACAGAGCGAATCGCGAAGGGCGATCGAAAGCGATTGAGCGTCTTGAAAACGCTCGGCAGGATCCCGTGCAACTGCCTTCATGCAGATTGCTTCCAGATCTCGCGGAACCTGATGACGCAGCGAGCACTGGCTTGGTGGAATGTGTTCACCACGCAGCGAATCTGCGATTGCGGCTTTGCGGCTGTTTGCTTTGATCAGCGTATCCAGTGCCAGGCAATCGTACAGAACGGCACCGACACCATAGACATCACTGCGTGCATCGGTTTTTCCACCACTGACTTGCTCAGGCGAAGCGTAGGCGGGCGATCCATGGAAAGACTTCGCACAGGCTTCCCTATCCGAATCGTTTTCGTCCTCAATAAGTTCAGCATTTCCCCAATCAATCAGCCAAGTGGTGTTTTGTTGATCGATCAGGATGTTTTCGCCCTTGATGTCCGAATGACTGACACCAAGTTCATGCGCCGATGCCAGCACGTCGACGACATCACACAGGATGCTGAGCAACCTTTCGAGCGGGAATTGTCGCTGCGTCATGGAGACGCCAGCCCTGATTTCGTGAAGGATGTGACGAAGATCCTGACCCTCCACCAACGTCATCGCAAAGAATGGGCAGCCAATGACACTTCGGTCAATGTCGTGAACCTCTGGAACATTGCTGGAACGAAGCCTTGCCATGACCCGCGCCTCTCGGACGATACGATTTTCTGCGTCGCGATTACCCATTAAGTCACGACGAAGGAACTTGATGGCAACATCGCGGTCAAGCATCAGGTCATGGCAGCGATAGACGTCGCTCTGCCCACCGCGTCCGATCTGATCACCTTTTTCGTAGCGTCGCCCGGAGTCAGGTGCCCCCAATGGAAGTCGCCTGTCGAGCCGTTCTTGATTCAATTGTGTCGTAGTTTTTTTCTCATACATTTCAACGCAGACTCCCTAATGCTTTGTCACTCAGATAAAGCACGATTTGCTTTAAGCTTGAACTATTCTCAGTTTTTATGTTGTCCAAGAAATCTACGTTGTTCAGGTCTTAGTACAGCGAAAGACGCGTGAAGCGGAAGAAAGAACCAGGGTTCGGTATGGCTTGTAGCGTTTATAACGCATCAGCGGTTGCGATTCTAAAAAAACAAAGTTGCCATGATGGGCGGTAACGGAAGTTCCAGTTCATATCAATCATTCAGCCAAGCCGAGATCCAAAAAAGGCGGTCTTGAAGACACTTCTCGTCTTTAGTCGGCAAACTTTTGCTAGAAATCTAATGTGACGTCGTCGCGATTGAGATCTTGCCAATCAAAATTGGCTGGGTCGATTTGGGTGGACTCGATTGCCCACTGCACAATTCGCTCCGGTGCGATGCCTTGTTCTCGATACGTTGATAATCTTGTGTCGCCATGGCGTTTTGCGAGTCGCCGACCGTCGGGGCCGAGCACCAGCGGGACGTGGGCGAACGTGGGCGGTGAGTAGCCAAGGGCGTTGAAAAGCTCGATTTGTCGAAACGCGCTGGCGATTAAATCATTGCCACGAACCACTTCGGTGATTCCCATCAAAGCATCGTCAACGACCACGGCAAGCTGGTACGACGGGCTGCCGTTTTTTTGCGTGATCGGAAAGTCACCCAGGTCTTTGGCTGGGTTGCAGGACTGTGTGCCTAGCACCAAATCGTTGAAGCTGACCATGTGATCGGCTGCACGAAACCGCCAACTGAACGATCCTGTTTCCGGAATGGGGTCGCCTGTTTGCCAGCAGGAACAGGTACCGGGATAGATTTTTGGCTCGTGGTCAAAATGCGGTGCGCTGCCAGCTTCTTCGATATCTTTGCGTGTGCAAGTGCAGGGAAAGACTTGGTTGGCTTGGATCAATCGGTCGAGTGCTTTTTGGTACAGATCCAAACGCTCGGTTTGAATGAACGGGCCTTCATCCCAATCGATGCCGATCCATCGCAAGTCTTCGATCGCTTGTGCCATCGCCCAGGGTTTGACTCGAGGTGAATCGACATCTTCGATTCGTAGGATCAGCTTTTTACCGGTCTCCTTTATACCGGTCGACCGCGCGGACCAGTACGCCAGCAGATAGGTCCGTGCGTTCCCAAGATGCTGAGCCCCGGTGGGCGATGGTGCGAGACGTCCTGCATTCATAGCTTTAGTTTCGGTAGCACGTAGCGCAAGCGGACGATTGAATTGATCGACATTCCAACGGCACCTGGCGTTACCCGCTAAAAATCGGCGTTGCCCGGCGTGCGTGGGAATGGGATCACATCTCGAATGTTGGCCATGCCGGTGGCGTATTGGACAGCTCGTTCCAGCCCCAAGCCGAAACCCGCATGCGGCACGCTGCCGTATTTGCGTGTGTCGATGTACCACCAATAATCGTCTTCGTTGAGCCCCGCTTCGGCCATGCGAGACTGCAAGACGTCAAGCCGTTCTTCACGTTGGCTGCCACCGATAATTTCACCCACACCAGGAACCAAAACATCCATCGCAGCGACGGTTTTCTTGTCGTCGGACACGCGCATGTAAAACGGCTTAATCGTTGACGGATAGTCAGTCAAAATGACGGGACCACCCACGTGTTTTTCAGTCAAGAAACGTTCGTGTTCTGCTTGCAGGTCGGTGCCCCAACTAACCGGATACTCGAATTTCTCGGACGTGTTTTCCAGAATCGAGACCGCTTCGGTGTAGGGCATGTGGGTGAAGGGTTTTTCGATTACGGATTTCAGTTGATCAATTTTTCCCTTCTCGATCATCTTGTCAAAGAACTCCATGTCTTCGCCGCAGTGATTCAGGCAGTCGCTGAAAATGCGTTTCAGAAAATCCTCGGCCAATCGCATGTTGTCCGTCAGATCGAAGAAAGCGGCTTCGGGTTCCACCATCCAGAATTCAGCAAGGTGACGCGATGTGTTGCTGTTTTCGGCTCGGAACGTGGGGCCGAAAGTGTAGATGCGTCCCAGCGCGGTGGCGTAGGTTTCACCGTTTAGCTGTCCGCTGACCGTCAAGTAAGCCGGCTTTTCAAAGAAATCGTATTCATACTTTACCGGTCCGCCTTTCTTGGCCAGCATTTCCAGATCCAGCGAGGTGACGCGGAACATTTCGCCGGCACCTTCGCAATCGCTGGCCGTGATGATCGGCGTGTTGACGTACAGAAATCCACGTTCGTGATAGAAGTCATGGATCGATTGGCAGATCTGATTTCGCACGCGAGCGACCGCGCCAAACGTGTTGGTCCGCGGACGAAGGTGCGCCCATTCACGAAGCTTCTCGAACGAGTGACGTTTCTTCTGCAGCGGATACGATTCGGGATCGGCCCAGCCCAAGACTCGCACTTCGGTCGCGTGCAGTTCGGTCGCTTGACCCTTCGCCGGCGATTCTAGCAATTCGCCGACGACGACAACGCTGCAACCCGCGGTCAGCTTCTGAACCTCGGATTCATAATTGGAAAGCTCAGCCGGGGCCACGATTTGCAGATTGCCGAAACAACTGCCATCGTTGACTTCGATAAAGCTAAAACCGCCTTTGGAATCGCGCCGAGTTCGCACCCAACCGCGAACTTCAACATCGGGGCTAATCGATTCCTGCTTGCGTGCGTCAGCGACGGAAGTCCAGTTCATCTTGCAATCATCCATGGGGTCTGTGAAACGTTGACGTCAGTTCCGATGGTCTTACGAAGCATCGTCATCATTGCTGTCGGTAAGCACGGCAGCAGCGGCGGGGGCTTCGTTGGCTGGCAAGATCTTCTTGATCACGTTGCCGTAGATCTTGATGCCTGATCCGATGGTTGCAACTGCCAAAGCGATCACCAAGATCACGTTGAAAAGCAAACGCGAAAAACCACTGCCTACCGCATCACCGATGTAACTGCGTTTATTGTTCATGATCAGAAACGTCAGGTAGGCGATCGGCAACATCGTAAAGCACACCGCCGACGCAGCGACTGGGAACCAGATCGGCAGCGAAGAAACGACGCCCAGGATGCCGATCGCTGGAGTCAGGGCGAACAATCGAAAACGCTTCTTGGTTTGTTCCAGTCCTAACATTTCGCAGAACGTGAATCCGCAAACCACCATGTGAGTACTGATCGCTCCGCATGTCATACCGATCAACCCGAGGTCAAAAATGATACGACCAGCGTTTTCACCTAGCACACCACCCAGCGCCTTCGCGGCACCGAGCGGACGGATGGTTGTATTGACCACATCAGCACCGTCGTAAACGCCGCCGACTTTCATCGCGATGATCACCAGCGATGTTACCAACACGAAAGGCAGAAACATGGTCATGCCTAAATCCCAGCGAGCCAGCTTTTTGTGATCTGCACCCCAGCCCTTCTTTAGCAGCGAATAGGGATACAGAAACGTCATGTTGATTCCAACGGCCGCGCCCAGCATGCCTAGCACTTGAGTCACCGTGCTGTTGTTCAGCGAGCCATCGACGTTCCAAAGGTTCGGAATCCCGTACCAACCGATGAAGCCTTTCAGAATATCGACGATGTCTGAGGCAACCACGTCGATTTTAGCGACCACCACGATGCCAAACATGATCACCACCAACGCGATACAACCTCGCAAGAACCATTCGTACAGTCGCACGCCCTTGGAATCGCCGCCGTAGTTAAACGTGGTGATGATATTGATCAACAAGATGATGATGCCAATGCCAAAGCTAAGCATCAAGCCTTCGCTGGTGAAACCCAGTCCCATCGGCGTGCTTTCGGAAGTCACCTGCGCCAAATTGGCTTTGGCCTGGTCAATGATCACTGGATCCATTGTCTTCATCGCTTCGTCGACCGCATCGCTGGCCGCAGTCAGTTCCGGTGGCACGCTGACAATGTTTTGCATCGCACCGAGGTCGCGTGCGGCGCTGGCCGCCAATCCGTATTGCGGAAAGTGCCAGATAATTGACGACATGATCGTGCCAAGCGCCCATAGGACGACCAACCACTTACCAATTTCGCGTCCAAACGATTTGTAAGGCCGTTCGCCGGTCGTCAGCACCACGTTGGACAATGCACCCAGCATCATCACACCCAAGAACATCGCGACGGGTTGAACCCAAAGCAATTTGTAGCCAAACGACGCTCCCGCGATCACCGACGCCGCGGCACTGCCCGCGCCCAACGTCATCGCACTCTGCAGCAACCCGGGCCCGGTGCGTTTGATGTAACCCATCGCCGATGCACCAAACGGCATTTGGTTCAGCCGTTGCAATTCAGCGACTTCACGCTGCTGGGCTTCGGTTAAGGGAGGATTAGACGCAGGAGCCGAGTCTGACATCGCGGATTCCTAAGGTTCGAAAACAGAGGCATTGAACGGAAACGACGCAGGATAGCATAAGTCGCAGCCCCCGTCAGAGTTCCTGCGTCAGCAATCTAGCGCCAGAGTTCCAGCGCCAGAGTTCCAGCATCAGAGTTCCAGCATCAGAGTTCCAGCATCAGCAATCAAACGTGCCTAGGTATAACGAGACGTCTCCTGCATCTCCTCGGCAACCGATTCTTTTTCGGCCAGCAAGCGTTCTGCGTCGAGTGCTGCCATGCAACCTGTTCCAGCCGACGTGATCGCTTGGCGATAATAGTCGTCTGCCACGTCGCCGGCGGCAAAGACGCCGGGCACACTGGTATTGGTTCGGAACGGCTTGGTCCACTGGATGTAGCCTTCTGAATTCATTTCCACCGCACCATCCAAGAACGAAGTATTGGGTGTGTGGCCGATCGCGACAAACATTCCACCAACGGTTAGGTCACGTTTGGAATCGTCCACCGTGCTAGCTAGTTTCAAGCCGGTCACCAGTTTTCCATCGCCGACGACTTCTTCGACGACGTGATTCCAAAGGACTTCGATTTTCGGATGGTTCAATGCACGTTCTTGCATCACCTTGCTGGCCCGCATTTGATCGCGGCGGACCACCATGTAGATCGTCGCAGCGTTTTTTAGATTGGCCAGGTACGTCGCTTCTTCAACCGCCGAGTCACCCGCACCGATCACGGCAAGTGGTTTGCCGCGGTAGGTGGGAAGAGCTCCGTCGCAAACCGCACAAGCGCTGACGCCCTTGTTCTTGTATTCTTCTTCGGAGGGCAGCCCCAGGTAGTTCGCCCGAGCACCGGTGGCGATGATCACGGTGTGCGTCTTCACCGCATCGCCGCTGGCGGGTTTCAGCGTATGCACGCCGCTCATCGAAAAATCGACGCTTTCGATGTCATCGCTGATCACCTTGGTGCCAAAATTGAGAGCTTGCTGTTTCATCAGCTCCATCAATTCGGTGCCTTGGACCGCATAGTGAGCCTTGTCGTCTTTGACGTGCCCTTCGGGTGCCGGCGGAAGGTTATAGTGCCGAGATTTATCGACGGCAGTTTCAACGAACTCGCGGATATTCCCGGCAGGGAACCCGGCATAGTTTTCGACTTCGGTGGTGTACGCCAATTGGCCCAGCGGAATCATTTCTGGTTTGAACGTGCCTTCATAAAGCACGGGATCCAGGTTGGCTCGTGCTGCGTAAATGGCGGCTGACCAGCCAGCGGGACCGCTGCCAATGATGATCGTCTTTTCTACTTTTTCCGACACGTTAAAATCTCTCCAGAGAAAAAACTGCGAGTTCGAGGTTTTGCTTCGGGGAAGTATATGCCCGCAGGCCACTTTCGGGCGAGAGGGCGGTAAAGTGTCGCAGAACTGCCCATAGATCTAATGAGCCGCGACGCGTAAGCGGCCGGGCCTCCACCTTGCCCCAGGCCTTACGGCCAGCCGCTCACCATTGCCGTCGTAATGTCGATTAAATCGACAGCCCAGATAGCGTGTCGCAGAACGAGCGTCCAAACCCGAAACGTCCTAGCCTGATTCGTGAACGAACCCCTGCGGGGCCAATCGTTCGTGCCGGCCGTTATCGACCTTCCATAATCCCGTCCGGCTGGTCAGATTTCCGATCTGTGTCAGCGGTGTCCCAAGATCAATCGAAGCGATTTTGTCGGCATCCGATTGGCTCATCGTGACCAGTAATTCAAAATCCTCGCCATCGCTCCAGGCATGTTCAAACGGCGTTCGGCCAGAGGTTTGTGACAGGGTGACTGCGTCGTCATGGATCGGGATCGAATCGATATTCAATTCCACGCCCACCCCGCTCTTGGCCAGCAGTCGGTCCATGTCAATCGACAATCCGTCGCTGACGTCGATCGCGGCCGTCACGCTGACGTGCTGTCGCAATTGATTCGCCAAATCAATCCGAGCGGTCGGACGAAGATGGCGTCCGTGCAAGCTGCCGCCAACGGAACCGCTGACCAAAATTGCATCACCGACCTGTGCACCGCTTCGCAACCATGCCGCACCGGCCGCGACCTCACCCAACAGCGTGACACTGATCGCAAGCGGTCCGTCGTAGGTTGAAATGTCACCACCAGCAATCGCCACGTCAAACTCGGCGGCGGATTCCAGAATGCCTTCGTAAACGTCGCCGGCAATCCGAGTCGCATTCTTGTTTGGCAGCGTTAACGTGACCAGCGCCGATCGGGGCGTCGCCCCCATCGCGGCAATGTCACTGAGGTTGATCGCCATCGCTTTGTAGCCGATGTCGGCCAGCGAATGCTGATCGCTCAGGAAATCCACGCCGTCGATAATCTGGTCGGTGCAGGCAATGGTCTGCAGGCCCGCAGGAGAATCAGTAACAGTGAGGTCGATCACGGCAGCGTCATCGCCGATGCCAACGGCGACCTGGGGCAGCGACCGACATCGACCACGCAAATAAGCAAGAAATGATTGTTCCATCGCAACAAAGTAGCCGCTATCCCAATGAAGCTAAAGACGGCAGATGCGAGGCCCAGTCAAAACGATACAATCGACGACATGAATGATTCCCTTCGCGACGGTTTGCAGACAACGTTTCAGTGGCAGAGCCAATTGCCCTGGCTGTTCCTACTACTGCTTGCCCTGCCGCTGCTGATTTCGGTTTGGCGATTCAAAATTTATCCGTCGATTGTCTGGACCATCTTGCTGGTGGTTTCCGTTGCCTGCTGCATCGTGACGATCTTCGCTGCGAACTTTTTGGTCGTGACCGCCGCGATCGATGTGGCATTGATCTTGATTGCCAGCGCCGATTGGTTGCTGCTGTGGTTTCGCTCGGAAAGCGGCATCCGCGTCAGCCGCTCGCTGCCGCGTACGATATCGTTGGGTGTGCCAGTTGAAAGTGAATTAACCGTCGAGAATCGAACCGGCATGACGCTGATCGGTGAAGTGCGCGACGACTTGCCCGAGGATTTCAGCGCTACGCCGAATGAACACTCACTGCGTTTGCCACCGCTGGCTCGGATGACGAGCAAACGAAAGCTGACCGCAAATCGCCGAGGCGCGTTCGAGCTCCAACATGTCTATTTGAAGTTCGCAAGCCTGTGTCGTTTGTGGGTTCGCCATCAAAGGATCGATCTATCGCATTCGTTGAAGGTCTATCCTGACATGAAACAGCTTGCCGATTACGCACTGCTGGCTCGCACGAATCGGTTGAGTTTGATTGGTGTTCGGAAGACGCGGCGGATCGGACAGGACAGCGATTTTGAACGACTGCGAGACTACAGCCGCGACGACAATTATCGGCACATCGATTGGCGTAGCACCGCGCGGCGAAGCAAGTTAACGGTTCGCCAATTTCAAAGCGACCAAAGTCAACGAGTGATTTTCTTGCTCGATTGTGGTCGCATGATGACCAACAGTCGCGACGGTTACAGTTTGCTTGACCACGCACTCAATTCGATGCTGATGATGGCCTACGTCGCATTGCATCAAGGCGATTCAGTCGGCTTGCTGTGTTTTTCGGACAAGATTCATTCTTACATTCCACCGCGTGGTGGTAGCAGCCAAATGAATCGCTTGCTGCAAGCCGGTTTTGATCAGTTTCCCCGGATGGTCGAATCGCGTTACGACCAAGCATTTTTGTATCTATCAACGCACTGCAAGCGACGCAGTTTGGTGGTCTTGGCAACGAACGTGATCGATGAAGTCAACGCGGGCGCGGTCGTCGATTACCTGGGCAACATCACCGGCCAACACTTGCCGTTGGGGGTTTTGCTGAGAGATCGTCAAATGTTCGACGCGGCCGACACACCCGACGGGCCAATGGGCGAAGGCGACGAGTTTTCCATGTACCGGTCCGCAGCGGCCGCCGATATTTTACTGTGGCGAGACCAAGTGATCCGTGATTTGAGCCATCGCGGAGTGTTAACCGTGGACGCATTCCCCGATGAGTTGACCGCGCCGTTAGTCAATGAATACCTGAAGGTAAAAGCAAAGCATCTGCTTTAGCGGACGCCGTAACTCGCCGAGGCTCGCTACGGCCTACTTGTTAGACCGTTTTCCCGAACAGATTGTAGGCCGTAGCGAGCCCCAGCGAGTTACGGCAATCTAATTCAATTGAACTAACTCTTTCGGCGTTTGCTTTCGGTTCGCATCAATCGCTTTTTGTTCCTGTTCTTTGCTGACCAAATCATAGAACACGGTTCGCTGACGTGGCTCGAAACCTAGTTCTTCGATGGCCTCGCGAATCTGATCCAGGGTCAAAAAGTGAACCGTTCCGGCTTCGGCGACGACGTTCTCTTCGATCATCAAACTTCCCATGTCGTTGGCACCAAAAGTCATCGCCAACTGGCCAACCTTCAAACCCTGCGTCACCCAACTGCTTTGAATGTTGGAAACGTTATCCAAAAATAATCGCGACACCGCCAACATCTTCAGGTACTCAAACGAACCCTTCGGTGCGTAATGATCCATTTGAGTATTATCGGGTTGGAATGTCCAACAAATGAAAGCGGTGAAACCGCCGGTTTCATCTTGCAGGTCTCGCACTCGCTGCAAGTGTTCGGCACGCTCTTCTAACGTTTCAGCGTGACCGAACATCATCGTCGCGGTGCTGATACCGCCAAGCTTGTGCCAAACCCGCATCACGTTCAACCAATCGTCGGTCATCACTTTGCCGCGAGTGATCTCATCGCGAACGCGGTCAACCAGAATCTCTGCACCGCCGCCGGGAATGCTGCCCAGTCCCGCGGCCTTCAATCGCGTCAGCACTTCCTCGATCGACAGATTGTTGACCTTTGTAAAATGGTGCAATTCCGGCGGGCTAAAACCGTGGATGTTCAGATCGGGAAACGCTGTCTTGATGTCTCGCAATAGCTCTTCGTACCAATCGAGTTTGAACTTGGGGTGAAGACCACCCTGCATCAAAATCTGGTTGCCGCCGAGTTCGATCGTTTCAGCGACCTTCTTCAGGATTTCGGCACGAGGCAGGACATAGCCTTCGTCACTTTTGGGGCCGCGATAGAACGCACAGAAATCGCAGACCGCTGTGCAAATGTTGGTGTAGTTGATGTTCCGATCGATGTTGTACGTCCGAACATTCTCGGGATGCATTCGACGCGAAACCTGATCGGCGGCGGCACCAACCGCGGCCAGATCGTTGCTTTGCAGCAGCGTCAGAGCGTCAGCGGCCGTCAACCGTTCGCCGTCGATGGCTTTGTCGAGAATTGAGTCGATGGAAACTTTGGCGGGAGCGATCATGTCGGTCGTCGTTTGAGAGTCAGTGGTGGTTTTGGAGTCGGAAGCATTCGGAGCTAGCCCGATTGCCGACGCTCTTTCTTGAAAAGCGGTCAGCCCCAACCGTTCGCCGGGACCGAGATGGAAGTGCAAGTTCTCTGCAAAATAACGGTGAACGTCTTCTTTGGTCAGCCCATGCTTGGCGGCTTCAGCGTCAGCGATCTCTTCAAACGCTTCGCGGCCAGCGTCGCGACTGGCTTCCAAAATATCCGCCAAACCGGTCGTATCGACGCCGGCTCTGGCAACCCAGGTCGCAAACACAAAGGGTAATTCGGTGTGACGACACCATCGATCCCCCAAATCCCAAATCGTTCGGTAAACACCCCTCGCCGGATGCATCGCACGGTCGCCGATCATCAAAATCGCGTCTGCATCGACCGATTCAGGGTTCTCGTCCATGCCCATCGGAATCGTCTCGGGACGCAGGCCATACATCTCCCAAAGCAGCACGCGGACCATCGCGGCGCTCGTCCGGCTGCCCTCGTCCAATGCCAATCGGCGGATTCGCTTCGTCGGCACGCGGCTGAGTAATCGAACGCTCCAGACCGGTCCGCGACAAGCGATCGCAGCGTTGGAAATGATCTGGTACCCGCGATCCAACCCACGGAAGTATTCAACGCTCGGGATCAGAGCCACATCCAGGTCGCCGCTGGCCAGATCGTCGGCCAACCGACTGGGCAAGTCCAAAGACAGCGACGCCGAACTGCCCAACAGTTGCGGCAACTGGTGGATCAGAGGCTTGGTGTTCAGGTAGGAAACGGCACCGATGCGGAGCATTTTTGACGACTGCAATAAGTGGAAGTGTCTCGTTGACTGCTACTTGCTTAAACCGCTGCTTGGGCACCAGGACAACTCAGACGCATCGACTCGGGTTCGTTTTCCATTGGACGGGTCGTGAAACTCGATCGAAACGGCTCGCAGTTGAATTTCACCTGCTGAATCGCCATACAATGAATCGCCCAGAATCGGAAATCCGCGTGATGCCGAACCGATCCTCAACTGATGCATCCGCCCGGTTTCCGGCTTCAGGATCAACCGCGTCCGATCGCCCGCGGCATCATAATCGACGTTTTCGACGCGCGTCACAGCAGATTTTGCGTCCGAAGCAGTTTCGTCGGCGATTTCGACTTTGGGATGGTCCGCAATCTTGCGAATTCTGTCTTTCCAGCATCGTTCGATCCCGCTGGCGTCACCGGCAACGACAGCGTGGTAAGTCTTGTCGATTTTGCGAGCCGCGAACTGCTCGCTCAGCAGCCTGGCTGCCTTTTTGGTCGTCGCCACCAAGATCACGCCGCCAACGGGCACGTCCAGCCGGTGCGGCATCGCCAGGTACTCAACCGAATCGGCCAACTGAGCCCGCAACTGAATTTCCAGCGAATCGACACCTTGGGCTGCTTGAGTCGGCAAACCCGCCGGTTTTTCAGCAGCCAGCCACGTCGGTTCTCGCTGAAGGATCTTGATCAAAACTTACTTTCGCTGGGCGTGTCTGGTCGGCGAGGCTAGCCGCCTATTGTAAACTCCACTGACATCATCCCAACCCGTCTTCATTCCAACGAATCCAAACGAACTCGATGCCCAAAGACTTTTTAAAAGGTGCCGCCGACCAATACGACGTCGTTGTGATCGGCAGCGGACTCGCCGGCATGACTTCGGCCAACATCTTGGGACGTGCCGGTCACCGAGTGCTGCTGCTGGAACAGCATTACAAGCTGGGCGGATTGGCGACCTGGTTTCTGCGACCCGGCGGACATATTTTTGATGTTTCGCTGCACGGATTTCCGCACGGCATGATCAAGTCCTGCCGCCGTTATTGGAACCGAGACATTTCCGATCGAATCGTTCAGCTTACCAACATCCGATTCGATAACCCGCAATTCTCGCTGACCACGACTTTCAATCGCGAAGACTTCACGCGTTTGCTGACGACCGACTTTGGGATCGAACCGCAAACGGTCAACGATTTTTTCGACACCGCACGAGGAATGAATTTCTACGACGACCAAGCGACGACCACGCGTCAATTGTTCGACCGTTTTTTCCCAGGACGCGACGATGTGGTTCGTTTGTTGATGGAGCCAATCACCTACGCCAACGGATCGACGCTGGAAGACCCAGCGATCACTTACGGCATCGTGTTCAGCAATTTTATGAACAAGGGCGTTTTCATTTACGAAGGTGGCACCGAAGACTTGGTCGCTCGGATGAAGAAGGAACTGCAATCCAACAATGTTGATATTCGCATCAATTGTCCGGTGGAAAAGATCGTCGTCAAAAATGGCCACGTCGCCGGGGTCGAAGTCGGTGGTCGCACGATCGGTTGCCGTGCCGTCGTCAGCAACGCAAACCTGCGAACGACGGTGCTGAAATTCCTGGGCGACGAAGTGCTCGACAATTCCTTCGTTGAAAAAGCACAAGAAGTGCGACTGAACAACAGCAGCACGCAGGTCTACATGGCACTGAAAGAGGGCGAAACGATCGAGGAATCCTCGGGCGATTTGTTCTTTACCAGCACGTCCAAGGAATTCCGCACCGACTTGCTGCTGTCGCGAGACATCACCAGCCGAACGTTCAGTTTCTATTACCCACGAACCAGACCTCAAAAGAAGAAGGAACGCTTCGCGGTCGTCAGCAGTACCAACGCGAACTGGTCCGACTGGGCGGATCTAAACGAAGAAGACTACGCCGCATCCAAGGCCGATCTAGTCGAAACCACGATCGAAGCCCTTGAAAAATATCTTCCCGGCGTGCGAAACAAAATTGAACGAGCCGAAGCAGCCACGCCACGAACCTTCCACCATTACACCCAACATGAAATGGGTGCCAGTTTCGGAACCAAGTTCGAGGGCCTCGGCGTCAGCCGCGACCTCCCCAACCAAATCGGCGGCATGTACCACGCCGGCAGCGTCGGCATCATCATGAGCGGCTGGCTGGGCGCGATCAACTACGGCGTCATCGTCAGCAACGAAGTCGACGCCCAATTGCACAACGAAAGTGCTCACGTTTAGAACGCAGATTCTTAACCACGGATGGCTTTCGCAGACCCACGGATAAATTCACCCGGCAAATCCGTGGTCCCGCGAAAGCCATCCGTGGTTAATTTTTCTACCGCCACGAACGTGCAACTAAGACTGCGTTTCTAATTGGCAAGGTTTGCCGTTGATGCGGATGGCAACTTGCGCACGAATCACCTGTTGGCGATCGAGTGCTGTTTATTCTTGACTATTGCTGGCCGTGCTGCATGGTTGTCATAGCAAGCGATGACTGGAGCCGACAGTCAAGTGCCTAATGCCGAGAGTGGATGCCAGGAGCGAGCCGAAAGGTGAACCGAGAGCTGAAGCCAGTGGCCAAACGCCGACGGCCTAGGCCGGTCATCTAGTTTGCCTGTTCGCGTGATGATGCGCACATCACGCGTTCTTTTTCCTACATTGTTCGCTTAATCTTTAACCACGGATGGCTTTCGCGAGACCACGGATGTATCGGGCGAGTTTATCCGTGGTCCCGCGAAAGCCATCCGTGGTTATTCTCACTCGCGATAAATCAGTCGGTACTTGATTTGTCGCCAAACGAACAGCATCACTCCCATCAACCCGAGCATCGAAACGCTGATCCACAACAGCATTGGGCCAAGCGTGATGATGTTGTAGGCGAACCAGCCGTTGTAGACGCTGTCCCATTTTAGGATCGTCAGCAGCGTGCCGGCGCATAGGTACGGGCCGAAGGGCACCTGAGCATCGCGCGTGATAATGTACTGAATGATGACGATAAAGATCGCTGTAAACGGTGCCAAGAAGAAGGCTGCCAGGGATCCTTGCCAGCCAATGAACGCTCCGATCATCGCCATCAGCGTCACGTCGCCGAATCCCATCGCTTCCATATTCATCGCCCAAGATGCGATGATCCGAATCGCCCAAACGATTCCGCCGCCGACCGCCAAGCCGACCAGCGATGTAAAAAGGCCATGCCATGGCGTCCCGCCAATCTTGAACACGGTCAACAGCAAAAGAAAACCAACGGCCCACATGCTGAGCAGGATTTTCCAGGAACCGTAATGGAACAGCCCGTTGGTGAAGTGACGGATCGCTCGCCCCAGGCCTCGCCTTCTCGCAACGATGCCGCTCCATCGGCGATCGGCCAATGCAAAGCACCACACTGACCAGATCAAGACGGCGACTAGGAATCCTGCACCGCTAAACCAGATACCTGGTGGGCCGAACCATGGGGAATCAAAGGTGGTTTCTTTGATGGACGTTACATCACCACCGACTGGTAAAGACGTGGGCATAAAGATGGAAGTGCTGATCGTTCCAACGATTAAACCCATCCACGTTCCAGGAATGGTGATGATGTCCGGGATCGTTTTTTCGTCCAAGTCAATAAACGTCGCTGCGACCATCAACGTGACCAGGATCGCGTGAGCGAAAAAGATTGTTGTGCCAACTGGTTCAAATGTTTTCAGGAAACCTGGATTCGCGGCCGCAGCGGCTGGCAACAATCCGCCGGCCAGGGCTTCGTAGTGATAGAGCGCCGGCAATCCGATCGCCATCGTCAATTCAATCAGCAGCGGTCGCACCCAAAACCCTCGCCCGTGAACACTGGCTTCGCGAGTCAGCCGAAACCAACCAATCACGGGGATGCAATCAAGCCAGTTTCTGGCCTTCCACCAATCACCAGTCCAAGACGAGGGTCGATGTTTTTCGGGAACCGCTAGCCAGCGACTTTGGCGAGTCCATGGCGAGATTGGACGCGGAGTGATGTACGCGTAAGTCGAGATGACATGGTTTGCGAGGGCACCCGCGAACAGGCCAAGGATTGTTAGCAAGAGGCAACGAAGGCCGAGTGGCAGATTCATCCAAAATTCGATCAAGATTTCGTCCTATCGGCATCACGCGCGGATCAGTTGGTCCAGGATTGCGAAGTTTAGCAATTCAGGTCGATGAATGTAGGCCGTAGCGACCGATCAAGCCAACAGTCAGCATGCCGAACACGAACGCGCCGCCTACTTGCGCCCATGCGCTGCTGAGCACGATCTTGTTGACTAATGAATCATGTTGATCGGTGGTTTTGGGCAATTGTCCGGTATACTCGGCAACGTGATGCAGCAAGCTGACGGCCAGCGATTCCTTGGGGATATTTTGGTGGCATGCACTGCAGGTTCCCTGACGAGAAATGTGCTGCATTTCTTCTTTGTTGAAAGCTCGCGATAACTTGAAGTGGTGGCCGACGGTCGCCAATTGGTTGCCTTCCTCGTCTACGACAACCGACCAATCGTGATCCAGGTTTTCAACTTTCGTGACCTGCACTTGCGTCTTTTTGGGGAGGATTTTTCCATCGACCGTTTCAAGATCAACCGTATGGTCTTCGTTCCAAGGTCGAGTCGATCCGATGCCAAGTCCGAGAGCTTTGTCGGAAGCGTGACAGGATTCGCAGGTCCGCGCCGCCTTCGTCGTTGTGTGCGGCTGCGTTGGCGACATGTCGATCGCCAATTGCCCATCGTCGCCACCGCGTTCCAATCCCGGTGCCGTTTTGTAGACGTGATTGACTTGGATCGGTTCGCCATCTTCGCCGATGATCGTTACCGATGGCTGGCAACCGGGCGTGATCGGCGTCACGCGGCCTTCGCCATTGATCCCCATCATCGGTTCTTCCCAGCGAAGGTAGGAACGTTGTTCGGATATCTTGCCAGGGATGATCGTGTCGTAGCCCGTTTCGCCGGGATCGGCTGCGTATTTGGGATCGGCATGACGGCGACCGGCGGCGACCCAGTCAAAGTTCTCCTGCGACTCGCTGCATTCGGGGCACTTGTCTTTTTGGCTGTAGTCAATTTTGACGTGGCATCCATAACACTGCGGCGTCCACGTTGAATGGCACGTGTAACATTCCAGTCGTTCCATGTGTTTGGAAACATTCTTCATCGCGACGACACCGCGCGGTGACACTTCATCTTCTTCAATCAGCGTCTTCAGCGGCTTCATGCGGATGTCTTTGCCAGCCGCGGTGTGGACGATGATTTCGTTGCCGTCGCGGACAACATTTTCGTACGGATTACCGCGAGCCGAAATCAAGAATCCGTCTTTCGAGTCGTAGTTGGTGCCCTGGCGAGTGTGCGGCAGTGTTTCATTCAGCGTTCCACGTGGGCTTCCGACCGCCTGCGTCATTTCAAATTCGTCCATGAACCCCAGCGGCAAGTCCCACGGATAGGATTCCGGAGTTCCGTGGCAATCCGAGCACTCGATCGCAACAGCAGCCAAGTTTGCCGCCGCCAAGAATCCGTCGCCATGGATCCCGGTCGATGTGTGGCAATCTTGGCAGGTCATGCCTTTCTGGTAATGGATGTCTTGTTCCATTGCCAGATAGTGTTTGGTGTGCAGCGCCGGTTGGTCGGTGCCATCGGATTGGAACGGCGAGTGATAAGGCGTTTCCATCAAGCCTTGAAAAGAAACACCGATTCGCTTGCCGCGATCATGGCAAGTCGTGCAGGTTTCAACTGGAATGCCCGAATAGGTTTCACCATGAACGGTCACCTTGGCCTCGCGGGTTCCCTGAATCGAGTGAACCAGCATGTGCCCCGGTTCATCCTTGGGCACGCTGGGGTCGTCCCCTTCGTAGAACCCTTCGTTGCTGTACGGTGCGTGGCACGACGAACAACCCATGCCGCGATAATCGCCTCGTTCTTGTCGTCCTTTGACCGCGTGGTGACAGCGCTGGCATTCTTCTCGCAGGTAGGTGAACGCGGCGAGCGTCGGATCTTCCTTCAAACGTCCAAGTTCGTCGGCTTTGAGTGCCTCGGGAAGTGGTTCGTGTTTTTGCACAAACACATCCGGTTCCATTTCCGTCAAACGTTCCATGTAGGCTCGGTAGGCATCGGTGCCGAGTCGCTCCGACGGATCGTCTGGGTTTTCGACAGCGTAGTTGCCGTATTTGTGGTTGTATCCGGTCAGCGATCCGAACGCCCAGCAAACACCTTGGATCTTTCCGGCCTCGGTCATCATTAGACTTTGCCATTGCACACGCACTTGATCTTCGTGGCATTTGCCGCAGGTGTTTTCGTTGACCCAGGGGCTGCCGGGATCGGCGTAGAAATCGTCGCCCCCATGAGCCTTGTCCTTGTCTTTGGTTTCGGTCGGATCGCCGTTGTGGCAAACGACGCAGCCGGCCGGGTCGCCCATCGATGGCCCCATTTCCATGATCTGTTGCATCATACCTGAATCAGCTTCGCGGATCAGTTCAATCTCCGCGTGGCAGGCCATGCATCCGCTGCTGGCGGCTTCGGGAAAATGATCCAGCAGCTTATCGGCGGCTGAAAGGTGATTGGCCAGAAAGAGAACCAAGCAACTGATCAGCAATCGATAATGGAGCATAAAGCAAAATGGCTGATGAGAATCGAATGAAATGTGAACGTTGAACGTAACGCACAGCGACGTGTACGAACAGCATTAAATCCGGTCAGTCACCAAGCTGATGAAGAACGCCGTGAAGGGTTTCTAAATTGTTTAACCGCGTGGGCATCGCCCCGCGCGCTGTGGTGCCGCACGACGCGCAGGGCGATGCCCACGCGGCTAAACGACCTAACACGTGTTTTCCCGGACCAAATCTCTTCACGGCGTCGGGTACAGTCAATGATAGACTGAACCCTGGCGGGCCCAACTACGAGAAAACCGGGAAGTTATTTCGGGACCGTTCCTTACTGGGAAACGGACATCTCGAACGGCCGGGATTTCGATTCGGTGCTGGTGGGGAAATCATCAGGCACCTCGTTTAGCGTGACTTTGCCATCGGCTGCCCACTCGGTGCCTCGGACCAGCAGAGTCGCATAGCCGACGCATGCCATCGCCTGATCATCGTGCCCCATCACCGTATGAAAAACACGGCCACCTTTGTAGTCGATGGTCATGACGATCGGCTCGTGCCGTCCCGTGCCTTTGTATTTTGGATCCGCATAGGCAGTGGCCAGGATCGTCATGTTGTTGGCGGGACCGCGAAGTTTTTGATAAAGCTCGTCCTTGGTATGCATCCAAGCTCGGGGCAATCCAGCAACAATCGGGTGATCAGGTTCGCGAATGACGACTTGGTATTCATGGCGAGGTCCGTGGTCACCACCATTGCCCTTCGATTCATCGCGAACGATTTCTTCGTCTTCGTTTAAGTAAACATAGGGCCCCGATTTTTCATTGCGTCCGCCCCAACCGCCCAGTCCAATCATCTGATTGAATTCTTCCCAGTCGCCGAATGAATTGTCTGCGGCGTGAACGACCACCATGCCGCCGCCACCTCCGACAAATGCCTCGAGTGCCGCCTTGGTTTCGTCGGGCCAAGCCGCAGCGTTGTAACCAAAGTTGCTAAGTACGACGTCGTAGTTTGCAAAGTTCGGCTTGAAGTCCGGGTCCGTTTTTGGCTTGGGCAGATCCTCGTATTGCTTTCCATCATCCAGTGGGAACTCCTCCAGTAATTCGCCACCTTTCCATGTGAATTGAGTTCTTTCAATATCGACAGTGAAACGATCGGTTTCCTCCAGAAAGGACTTCATCATCATCGTCGTTTTCGGCCATGTGTCGTGGTTGTTCTGCCCATCGATGATCAGCACACGGATCTTGTCTTCGGCGGAAGCGACCGAAGTGAAGCCGAATATGATCAGGAAGAGGTAGCTAAAAGCTTTCATAGGAATGACGACGCCGATAAGGAGGTGGGGCAGGATGCTTCTGAATTATAACAAGAAGTTTTAACCACGGATGGCTTTCGCGGGACCACGGATTTTTTGGGTGAATACTGGCTCGATAGACATCGCAATTATCCGTGGGTCTGCGAAAGCCATCCGTGGTTATTCTTTTACCCAGCCTGAATGTCAGCCAATTGGTTCATCGACTGTTTCAGGTTGCCGTACAAGTCGCGATAGATCGGAAACAGTCGGTCGTAAGCTTTCACCGCCGATCGATCGGGTTTGGTTTCGTCGGCGACTTTGATTGTGGCTTTGCAGGCTGATTCGATGTTTTTGTAGGCCCCATCGCCCACCGCTGCCAGCAACGCGACACCGAACGCTGGTCCCTGTTCGACTTCCAGTGTCGTGATCTTTTTACCAAATACATCAGCCTGCATTTGTCGCCACATCGGGTTCTTGCTGCCACCGCCCGACGCGCGAATTTGCTTAATCGGGACACCCATCGAACCGATGATTTCTAAGCTGTCACGCAGTGCCATCGTGATTCCTTCCATCACACTGCGAGTTAAATGGCCGCGACCGTGAGTAGTGTTTAGGCCCACAAAACTACCGCGAGCATCGGGATCGGCGTGAGGCGTTCTCTCACCATTGAGATACGGCAAGAACACTAATCCATCGCTTCCAGCAACAATGCTTTCCGCTTCTTTGGTCGCCGCGTCGTAGCGTTTGTTTTCGGGAATGCCTTCGAGTCCCTGCAAGATATTGTCGACCCACCATTGCAATGCGCCGCCACTGGTCAAGTTAACGCCCATCATGTGCCACTTACCGTTGACCGCGTGACAGAACGTATGAAGTCGGCCTGTCGCGTCGTATTCGGGTTGATCACTATGAACGAACATCACACCGCTGGTTCCAATCGATGTGCTCAGCACTCCGCTTTTGACGACGCCGTTACCGACCGCGCCGGCGGCACAGTCGCCCGCACCACCAACGACTTTGCAATCGGTTGTTAGGCCTAATGCTTCTGCTGCGGCGGCCGTCAACGTTCCCGTCACTTCGTCACTTTCAACGACCGACGGCAACAGATCCGCATCAAGATCTAATTTGGTAAGCAGCTTCTTTGACCACTTTCGTTTCACCACATCTAGCAACAACGTTCCGCTGGCGTCGCTCACTTCGGTCACATAGTCGCCGGTCAAACGCCGGCGGATATCGTCTTTCGGAAGCAGGACTTTTGCGAGCTTGTCGAAGTTACGTTTCTCTTTGTCACGCATCCAGAGAATCTTGGGTGCCTGGAACCCGGTCAGTGCCGGATTGGCCACCATTTTGATCAGGGCTTTGCGTCCGCCCGCTTTGGAGGTGATTTCGTCGCATTGGGCGGCAGTCCGCTGATCATTCCAGAGGATCGCGGGACGAATCACGTTGTCTTTCTTGTCCAAAAACACCGAGCCGTGCATTTGTCCGCTCAACCCGATCGCTTTGACATCGGAAGGTTTCAGTTCGCTCTTGTTCATCACGGTGCGAACCGTCTTGACCGTCGCCGCCCACCAATCATCGGGATCTTGCTGCGTCCAGCCCGGCTTGGGCTGCTCGATCGGGTACTCCGCGTTCGATTCAGCTAACACCTTGCCTGTTTCATCGATCAGCAAAGTCTTGGTTCCGCTGGTTCCGATGTCGATTCCTAGATAGTGACTCATGATGATGCCAAAGCGATGGAAGAAGATGGATTTGTTTGAATGTCAGATCTATCAATATAAAGAATGTGAGTTTTCAATGTGGGCGGAGCCGTGTGATTACTCAAGCCATCCGCGTCTGGGCCGTACAGAGTAGACCGGCCCGCCAATGGGAACCCGCTGCGTGAGCAAGGGATCTTCCCAACGCCGTGAAGAGTTTTGGTACCGGAAAACACGGATGAGTTCGTTTAGCCGCGTGGGCATCGCCCCGCGCGTTGTGCTGTCCCCGAACGCGCGGGGCGATGCCCACGCGGTTAAACGATTTAGAACCCCTTCACGGTGTTGGGATCTTCCCCCATCCCTCGATCACGCATTCAGGTTACCCTCGCGACCGTGCATTCTCTGCTTGCACTTTTGCCGTATTTCGCTCCACTCAATACGGCCTACATTGCTGCGGCTTGTTTACGAAAAAAGCCGGAGTTGCTTGTTGCATGCTCCGGCTTTGTTTCTTCAATCGTGTTGACTTCGGCTTAGGAAGTTGCTTCTTCCTTCGCTTCAGCAACGGGCTCATCGACTGGTTCGGATGCAGGTGCAGCGTCATCGAAAGATGGCTTTTCTGCTTTCCGTTTGACTCGGTCGTTCTTGCCGACCAATTCCAGGATCGCTCGCTGTCCGTTGTCACCAAGTCGTGGCGTGGCAAGTTTTAGGATTCGAGTGTATCCGCCTGGGCGGTCCACAAAACGTTCTGCGATTGTGTCGAACAGGATGCTGGTGGCTTCGCGATCGCCGATCAGTTGGACCACGCGACGCTGTGCAGCAACGACGGGAGCACGAGCGGCAGCCCATTTTTGCCAGTCGTCGCTCTTCCGCCAAGCTTTGTAAGCATCGGTGCCGCGATCCGCTTGAGTCGCGTACTTGGACGCTTCTTCGGCCGATGCCAATGACTTCTTGGCGATCGTGATGCACTTTTCAACCAACGGGCGAACTTCTTTCGCCTTGTGCGTCGTTGTCGTAATACGACCGGGAACCTTGGGTGCGTTGTCGTCCAAGGAAGCATCGCGTTCGGTCAAAAACAGAGCGCTAGTTAGGTTTTTAAGCAGCGCTTTGCGGTGAGCAGGGCTGCGGCCGAGCGTTCGGCCTCTTCGACGGTGGCGCATGTCAGTATCTGTTGGTCTTGAAAGGGATGGTTTTGGTTGCGGTGTCCACAGGCTGGGAGCCTATGCCACACTGATTAGAACATCGGTTGGTTCGGCACTCGCATGCCGAGGTGCAAACCGTACTGAGAAAGCTTTTCGCGAACTTCGTTCAGCGTTGTGTCGCCAAAGTTGCGAACTTCCAGCAATGTGTCTTCGGTGCGAACAACCAAGTCACGAATGGTTTGAATGTTTTCGCTTTCCAAGCAATTGTTGGCCCGTACCGACAATCGCATGTCCGCCAAAGTCATGTTCAACTTGGCTTCTAATTGAGCTTCGGGCGATCCGGCACCACCGCGGGCGGCCGAGAAAATACTCGGACCCAATTCGCGATACTGAACGAAGGGGTTCAGGTGCTTGCGAAGAATCTTGGCCGCTTCGATCAAAGCGAGTTCAGGGCTGACACTGCCGTCGGTCCAGATTTCCAGGTTCAAACGATCGTAGTTGGTTTTTTGTCCAACACGTGTTTCTTCGACTTCGTAACGCACACGAGTAATCGGACTGTAAACCGCATCGATCGGGATGATGCCGATTTCGTGGTCAACGGAACTGTGTTCGGTACTTGGAACGTAACCGCGACCGTTTTCGACGACCATTTCGATCATCAAATCAACGTCTTCGGTCAACGTCGCGATCACATGATCTTTGTTGATGATTTCAACGTCAGAATCCGTTTGGACATCGCCGCCAGTAATCACGCCAGCCTTGTTGGCTTCGATCGTGATCACGCGAGTCGCTTCGCTGTGGTTGCGAACGACCAAGCTCTTCACGTTCAAAACGATTTGAGTGACGTCTTCAACAACACCCGGGATCGAAGTGAATTCGTGCTGAGCGCCGCGGATTTTGATTTGAGTTACCGCACTGCCCATCAAGCTGGACAGTAGAACGCGGCGAAGGCTGTTACCAACGCTTGCACCAAAACCACGCTCGAAAGGTTCAGCAGAAAACTTTCCGTAGCTTGCTGTCAGGGTATCGCGATCGACTTCCAAGTTGCTCGGAAGTTCCATTCCTCGCCATCGGATGTGCATTGACATAAGTTTCTCGGCTCTTGGGCAAAATTCTTGGTATTGAAAAGTGGGGGCGGGCTAGGAGACCCGTCCCTTTTTTGATCACAGGCTGGTCTTGATCACAGGCAGGAAGCCTATGCCACGGAAACGCTGCGAATTAAACGCGGCGTTTCTTGCGAGGCCGGCAACCGTTGTGCGGGATCGGTGTGACTTCTTCGATCAATTTCACATTCAGGCCAGCGGCTTGCAGCGAAGTAATCGCACTCTCACGACCTGAACCAGGTCCCTTTACCTTGACTTCAACATCACGCATTCCAAACTTCTGAGCCTTTTCGGCAGCTTGCTGTGCAGCACATTGCCCGGCGAACGGCGTGCTCTTGCGGCTTCCCTTGAACCCGCTTGTGCCAGCACTGGCCCAGCACAACGTGTCACCTTTTGGATCGGTAATCGTGACGGTGGTGTTGTTGAAGGTCGCGTGGATGTGCGCGATGCCGTTGCTAACGTTGCGTTTGACGCGTTTCTTTTTGTTGGTCTTTGCCACTGCAAAGTTCTCGTTGATTCAGGTGAAGGAAGTGATCGAGTGGTTTTGTGGAGTAAAGGAATCCGCTTTAGCGAAGATCCTTAACGCCCTTCTTACCGGCAACCGTCTTCTTGGGACCCTTGCGGGTACGCGAATTGGTTTTGGTACGTTGGCCGCGAACCGGCAAACCAACGCGGTGACGCATACCGCGATACGATTTAATCTCGCGAAGGCGGCTGATGTTTTGAGCGGTTTGGCGACGCAGCGGACCTTCGACCGTGTAATCACGTTCGAGCAGTGCCGCAATCCGACCGATTTCGTCTTCATTGACGTCGGAGGCCGGGCGGGTCGGGTCAATGCCCAATTTTTCGCATGCCTCACGAGCCGAGTAGAGCCCGATTCCGTAAAGGTAGGTAAGCGAATATTGGATCTGTTTGTCGTTTGGAATATCGACGCCCATCAAACGGGGCATAGCCAGACTCCGAGTTCAAGCAGGAGGGAAAAATTTGCAACAAGACGATAGGTGAGTGTAGAAAATCAGCTTTGAAGTCAGACTCGGCGAAGCCAAAGAGCAGCGATGAAATGCCTTAAGTCATTCCTTGTGAACAACTTGCAACGTTTACTGCTTGGGTCCCCAGTTTGCATCCGATGCGGAACAAGCCGCTGAAATTGCCAACCAAGTGTCTTTCAAAATCGATTTCCTCGTGGTTTTCGTTCGCAAATGCTGCGGAACTGTGACCAGGAATCCCGGAATATACCGGTCCAGACCCGTTTTACTCAAGTGGTAACGGAGACGGAAATTTCACTAATTTTTAAGATCGGACGTATTTCACGAACTCGGTTGGCACATCATCTTTTTCAGAAGCCGGGATTCGAGTCTGTTCGACCACGCGAAACGGGGCTAAATCCAGTTCCAGGTGCGTGTCGCCTTCGACCTGAGACAAAACTCGGGTCAGCAGAATCTGGTCGCACCGAGTCAAAAGTTGTCGATAAATTTCTGCGCCGCCGACGACAAACACGTCATTTGAACCAGCCATTGTCACCGCTTCGTCGGGCGAGGCCGCTCGATCGACGCCTTCGGCCGACCAATCGTCGCTTCGTGTGATCACAATCGTCCGCCGGCCAGGCAGAGGGCGGCCGATTGAATCGTAGGTCTTTCGCCCCATGATCAGGGTGCCGCCCATTGTCAATTTCTTGAATCGACGCAAATCGCTGCTAAGCCGCCATGGCATGTCACCGTCGAGCCCGATCACCCCCGATGGCGTCATGGCAACGATGGCGGTCAAGGAAGATGAGTTTTTTACCATGAGAAGAATTGTACCAAAGTTGAACTCCGTTCTTCAGGGAGCGCCCATCTTAGAAACTGTCCCGAAATAACTTCCCGGTTTTCCCGTAGCTGGTCCCGCCAGGGTTCAGTTCACTACTAGCTGTACCCGACTGAACCCTGGCGGGCCCAGCTACGAAAGACTTCGCCAGATACGGAACGTTATCAATGCAGCGCAAACCAGCCAATCTAGCCGCGGAGCAGTGACAGCACTCTGCCGGTAATCAAACCAAAACATGATTTGCCCCGGAGGAGTGATAGAGCCTAAAGTTGGACACTTCTCGGAAAACACGTGTTATTTCGTTTAACCGCGTGGGCATCGCCCCGCGCGTCGTGCTGGTCTCACAGCACGCGGGGCGATGCCCCAATGCCACTTATCTTTAGCCCCGGACGGGGCGTCAGCACGGTGCCGTGGGCCTTGGCCCACGGGAGTCAAACGCAGCAAAATCCCAAGCCCCGGCAGGGGCGGCAGCGAGCATCCATCGGATCGATTACCCCTCCGGGGCAAACCATGTTTTCTGGCCGATTACCGGTGGCCGTTGGCCACCGGCAAAGTGCTATGCCCCCTCCAGGGCAGTTCAGTGTTGAAAATAAGTGCCATTAGGCGATGCCCACGCGGTTAAACCATTCAGAAACCCTTCACGTTGCGGGGCGATGCCCCAATGCCACTTATCTTTAGCCCCGGACGGGGCGTCAGCACGGTGCCGTGGGCTTTGGCCCACGGGAGTCAAACGCAGCAAAAACCCAAGCCCCGGCAGGGGCGGCAGCGAGCATTCATCGGTTCGATTACCCCTCCGGGGCAAACCATCTTTTCTGGTCGATTACCGGTGGCCGTTGGCCACCGGCAAAGTGCTATGCCCCCTCCGGGGCAGTTCAGTGTTGAAAGCAAATGCCACTAGGCGATGCCCACGCGGTTAAACAATTTAGACGTTGGATCCCACCTGTCCCGCCCCGCGGGACAGGTGGGTGGTGATCACCGAAGAGCGTTTATTTCTCGACGGACTTTTCAACAGGTTCTTTCACTTCGACAAAGTTCATGGACGCGCTGTTCATGCAATAACGCTTTCCGGTCGGCTGTGGCCCGTCATCAAAGACATGACCGAGGTGTGCTTCACACCGCGAGCAGTGCACTTCGACGCGAGGATAAAACATCACGTAGTCCGTCTTGGTTCCAACTTGCCTTTCGTTTAGCGGCGCATAAAAACTGGGCCAGCCGGTTCCTGACTTGAACTTGGTCGCACTGCTAAACAGATCCTGGCCACAAACCACGCATTCGTACACGCCATCTTTTTTGTAATTCCAATACCGATTTTTGCGAGGCGGTTCGGTGGCGTCGTTCTGCGTAACATCGTATTGCATCCGAGAAAGTTTTTTCCGCAATTGAGATGCCGGTGGCTTCACGTAGGCTTCTAAGTTGGCGGCCGCAGCGTCAACCTGCACAGGATCAATCTGCCCGGGAACCGCCTTTGTGACGACGTCGGCTGAACCGGGTGAGGAAACAGCATTGCTTTCTTGTCCGCCGACCCAGGACATTCCAATCAAGACCGACAGTCCAGCGAAGATCAACCAACGACTCATCTCACGTCTCCTTCAAAAGGGATTCGATGCAATTGACGGAACTGCGTTTCGCTTGTTCCAGTCTACATCTTCCGGCCTACACCTTCCGATCTACATCGCTAGGATGAAGTTCCGAAATCAGAATTTTCTATAACCTTTAATACACTTTAGTTTATGGCATCCGTCCAGCTTCGTCATATCCAGCATCGATTTGGCGATTTCCCTGCTCTTAATGACCTGTGTTTGGATATCGAATCCGGTGACTACGTGGCTCTGCTAGGCGAGAACGGCTGCGGAAAAACAACCGCACTGCGAGTCATTGCGGGGCTACTGAAACCCAGCAGTGGTTCGATTTTTCTGGGCGGGGAGTGCATGGACGGAATTCCACCACGGCGTCGGTCGGTGGGAATGATGATGCAGGGCACGACGCTCTATCCGCACCTAAACGCGGCGCAGAACATTGAATTTGGATCGACTGAGAACTCCCCACCATCAGGCTCATCAGCTAGTCACGCGATCGAGATGGTGGGCGTTGGGAACCTGCTAGACCGATTCCCACACCAATTAAGTGGTGGCGAATTACGCCGCGTCGCGATCGCCAAAGCCATCGCTGGCGATCCACCAATTCGACTGTTTGACGAACCCCTTTCGGCGATCGATTCCACGACAAGTTCAAGGTTGGAACGAGACTTAATGCAAGTTCATCAAACGATTGGCGGGACGACAATCCATGTCACGCATGACGCCGGCGAAGCCATGCGGATGGCCGACAAAATCGCCGTCATGCACCAAGGCGGTTTGCTGCAATACGATTCGCCGGAGATTATTTCCAGCCAACCAAACTCAGTACACGTTGCCAATCGTATTGCAATCTCACCGATCAACTGGTTTCAAGCCGCGATTGACGACGACTCTTTGCGTTTCGATCAACCCGATGTCAAAGCGCAGGGTGACTGGTCAGCTTTCCTGAATCGTTTCCCGATGCTGCCCGCAAAAACTTTAGTTGGCGTTCGACCGGAAAGTTTTGCACCGGAGTGTTTTCAGGCGACGGCGAGCCAGTCATCGAAACCACTGCTGAGTGCCAGCTCAGCTAACGTGATCGTGCGAGGTGTTGTCCAGCACCACAGCAACCATTTAGACACCTCCAGATTCGACGCTGATGCAGAAGACATTATGTTCTTCGATGCGGAAACAGGGTTAGCGATCCGATCGGTGGCTTCGCAGTGAGCGAATTGTTAATCGACTACGCAACCATTGCGGTGATCCTTTGTCTTGGCATCTTTGTACAGGCCGCCGCCGGGTTTGCGGGTGGGATGTTGATCGTGCCGCTGTTGATGTGGTTTGGCTATTCCATTCCCGCAGCACAGGTCGCATTGCTGATCGCAACGATCCCGCAAAACCTGTACGGCGTATGGGCACTGCGGAGCGACATTTCCGTCAGGCAACTTGCGATCCCTGGGCTTGCCCGTGTCGCGTTCTTCCCACTCGGGATCTGGGTGCTCGCACGCATGGAATCACTGCCCAGTGAAACGCTGCGACAAATCGTCGGTGGATTTATTTTGGCGGCGACGCTTGCGACCATTTTGATTCGCCCGACGCCACGGCCATCGATTCATCCGCTATGGAGCTGGGTGACGTTTCCGATTTCCGGGATGGTGCAAGGGATGGTGGGAATGGGCGGCCCGGTAATGGTGTTTTGGGTCCAAGCACACGACTGGAACACCCGACAAAGTCGCGGGTTCTTGTTTGCGATGTACCTGATCAGCATCGTTCCTGCGATCTTGATACTGTGGCTCGCTTTTGGCAATCGCTTGCTTGCCCCGGCAGTGATCGCAACCTGCAGCATTCCGCTACTTTGGATCGCAACGCACCTGGGACTGAAAGTAGGATCATGGCTCGGCCGAAAACGATTGCGAATCGTCACGCTCGGCTTGCTGCTTATGACCGGAATCGCCGGCTTGGCGGCACCTTGGATGAGGTAGGTCGCACCGTCGTGAGTGCCACGGCCGTGTTGAGCCGACGTGCCCGACAAGAGTGCAAATTGAAAATGAAAGTTGCTAAAGGTAAACCGAACGCGAAAGTTTTGAAGCTGCGCTTTTGGAAAGCCCGAAAGGCGAAAGATGGACTGCGGGGAAGGTGACGACCTGTTGATCTAAATGAGCCTCGGGCACGTGAGCGAGCGTCCAGCTTACGAATTGTCCCGAAATAACTAATCCCAGTCTTCTCGTAGCTGGGCCGCCAGGGTTCAGTCCATCAGGAGTTGTACCCGACGCCGTGAAGAGTTTTGGTCGTAAAAACACGTGCTAGTTCGTTTAGCCGCGTTGGGCATCTCCCCGCGCGTCGTACTGCCCGAACGCGCGGGGCGATGCCCACGCGGTTAAACAGTTTGATGCCCTTCACGGCTTTGAATTGGATTGTGTGTTGGAAAGAAGTTGACGCAGAGTCGCAAGAGACGCGGGGACGCAAAGGAGTTGGGGAATGGGCAAGACGATGTTGAGTCGTACTTGGTATCGTTTTGCCCTTCCATCGTTTTGCCACAATTGAAACCGCTCATTGACGCTAACAGGACGCTAATAAGAGTCTTGGATGGGATCTTAAGTAAATCTGTAGCTGTTTTGATTAGCGTTTTATTAGCGTCCATTAGCGGTTTAGTATCTCAAGCTTTGCCTTGACTCGTTTGTCTGATGTGGTGCTTGAGAATTGGGTTTATGGGAGTGATCAGATCATGCACGGTGGGACGAGATTGGCAAAAAATTGTTGGCAGAAAAATGATGTAGGGCTACCACAGAGGCACAGAGGAACACAGAGAAGGTGCTTGGTGTTTTTGAGTGTTTTGGCTCTGTGGTTCTCTGTGACTCCGTGGTTGATTTCTGGTCTGAAGAAACAGTGCTTGAAAATCGGGTGTGGAAATTTGTGGGTTGCAAATGTTGAGTGATGCGGTTGTGGTCGTGCGAGGAATAGGTCGGGAAATTGTTGGTAGTGAGTGTGGTTTGGTCCATCGAGTCGAACCGCAAATTTTCGCTAACAGGACGCTAATAAGAGTCTTGGACGGGATCTTAAGTAAATCTGTAGCTGTTTTGATTAGCGTTTTATTAGCGTTTTATTAGCGGTTTAGATGAAAAAGGGTGTTAGGTACCGAATGGGAGTTTGAGTTGTTTTGATGTAGGGGCGTCACGGTCGTTCGGGGTAGATCGCGACGTCGTGAAGAGTTTTGGTTCGGGGAAACACGTGTTAGGTCGTTTAGCCGCGTGGGCATCGCCCCGCGCGTCATGCTGCCCCGCAGCGCGCGGGGCGATGCCTACGCGGTTAAACAATTTAGAAACCCTTCACGGCATTGAGTTGTACCTGACTGAACCCTGGCGGGTCCGGTTACGAAAGATTTCGCCAAATACACTGCGCTAGCCTGAGGTTTTACCACCAGCAGGTTGCGTTTGCCGGCACATCTGAGCTTCGCGAAATACGGCGTTGCGGAGGTCGCCGTGTGTCGCGTAGCTCCCGCACGGCCTACTTCCACAGATTGCACAACTTAGCCGCCGCGATGGCGACTGGTTCGTTTGATTCGGTGCAGATCTTCTTCCTGCGTTAACATTCCCCAATCCAATGCTTGATCCTGGTTGTACTGTTTGCCGAGCGTCATCGCGATCGATGCCTTCGCCATTTCGTAACCGAGATAGAACGCATGGGAAGCGTCAACATTGTCCACCTTTTGCTCGTTAAGCAATCGGTCAAACAACTCGAACGGATCGTCGCCGAACAAGTGAATCCCTGCCGACACCAAGTGGATCAAATCACCTTGAGCGAACAGCCGATAGTTGTTGTCCTTGATCGTGTTTGCAAGTTCAGCCAACGCTTGGTCGGTGTACGGTCGTAACTTTGGATCGCGGAGCATCACCAATTGATCGGACAGCCTTTTTGGCGGGACACGATTGCGCAGACTGTAGGAAACCATTCGCCGAGCAACATCGCACTCGCGAACACTCGAACGCGCCCAATTGATCACCTGGGTTGTCAACGCACTTTCAATCGAAAGTTCCTGACAGATCGCCAGCAACAAAAAATTGATGCCCGCAGAATCAACGTCGGTTAGCTCCGTTAAGTTCCCGATGCCCATCATCATTGCATGATCAGGAAACTGTTTTCGCACCTCGGCGTAACGTATCAAGCTTTCAGTGAAGCCAGCACCGATCGGTTCTAAAATCGGATCCAACCGCATTGGAACTCGCGCAGTTTCTAAAAATTCAATTGTTTTTTCAAAACTTTTTTGATCCCCAGGTGTGTCCGGAACCACGACCACTTCGCATCCCCAATCAACCGCCGCTTCACGGTTGGTTGAATTGACGGACAAGACCAACGACGCTCCTTTATCCGCCGCAACCTTGGCTTCCCAAGCATCAAACGTATCGACTGAAACGCATAGCCCCTGATCAACCAACGCGGCAACGTAATCACCAATCGACAAGCAACGCGAAGTTGGATCGCAACCGAAATCAATGACATTCGCACCGTCGTCGCGGTATCGCATGGCGATCGATTGAACGTCGTTGATTGAGATTCGCGGCGCGTGATTGATCTCTGCGATGATGTCAATTTCGTACTGACTTAAATCTGGTTCGTCGCGTTCCTTACCAAACAATTCCGGCAACCATCGGCAATCGTTTGGACCGCAAATCACCGGTATTTTGTAGTCTTTGGTTAGTAAATCGATTCCATGGCTGCAGTAGCCGGGCAAGATCACATGCGTGGCTTCGGTCGGGACATCAAGGTGCCGTTTTAGCCACCCAGGGGTCATCAATGCAGCAACGGTGATTGGCATGACACCGATCGAGAAGCCGAAACCGTATTGACTTGCGAGGCCTTCAACGATGTCTCGCAAAGAGTGTTCCGCTAGCCGCCCGGTCACAAAATAATAGTGATGACTAGGTTTGGGATCGATGCTGTATTTCATTGGACTAGGTTTCATTTCACGCGAACGCAACTTCGCTTACCGAGAACTCGGGCGACTTGAAACCAACATAGTCGAAGACGCTGTCAAAGAAGACACATGGTTCGCAGCAGCAAATCTTTGCGATGCGAACACGATTCAATTTGAACCGCTTGACGCCCAATCGCTCTTGACGCTTGCAACAGAAACTCTAAGGTTTCGTAAACGAGAGATTCGTCGATGCTTGTCGTGGTCATCCCCGACAAACTTCGTGGCCGGGATCTCTCGTTTTTTTATGCGCTGATCCCAATCGAAAAAACCCCACGGCATCTTTCGATTGCCGTGGGGTTGTGCCGAAGTTAATGATGAGCCGCTGGCCGTCGGGCCTCGGGCCAAGTGTGGTAGGCCCGGCCGCTTACGCGTCGCGGCTCACATTAGTCGTTAAACCGTCTGGGTGACTGAGACTTTAGCGAGCTTGTCGGAAGATCTCAGCGACACCAAAGGTGAAGAAGGTTCGCAATCCAAAGTTGACCGCTTGCTCTTCGCACTTGTATTGCAAGATCAGTGTGTCACCAGCCTGTACGAATGGTCGTTTACGCGGGTCGTTGATCGCATCGGTCAGGTCGATCTCGATCGCAACCTGCCCGCCACATCCGTCTTTGCGGAGGATGTAAAGCAGTCCTGGTGGAACACCTTGTACGCCGCCGCCAAGTGCCTGCCCGAATTGCTGTGCGTTGCCGCCAACAGGTCGGCCAGCGATAGCGATCGCACCCAAAACATCCAAGTCAAAGTCACGAGGTAGCGGGAATTCACCACCGTTGAGCAAACCACCGGTGTAGTACACTTCAGTCTCACGCGATTCGATGTAGACGATGTCGCCATCCTTAAGTGTGATCTGTTCTTCGGTGATGTTTGGAACGACGCCCGGTTTTAGACGCAATGGAATTCGCAAGATCGATGGATCTTCTGGCATCGGTGGTGCACAAACGCAAGGATCCAGTGCTGCGGCTTGCTGCTGAGCGAACCACTGTTGCATGAACTGAGCCCGCATGCGTTGATCAGCTTGGCTGGCACGCAAGACCTGCACTTCGTTCTTGGCATTCAAACCAGGGAGTCCCCCGGTTTCAACCAAGGCGTGAAGCACGTCGTTCTGGTAAGCCGGAAGCTTTACCAGTCCACCGGAAGCACTACGGTCGCTACTACCGGTCAGGAACTGAGCACCAAGGTTTTGGTTGAGAAGACCTTGATTGCCTGCGTTTCCACCATCTTCGCGAACAACAATCACATCGTAGGTCCGCTCTCTAATGATCGTCACAATCGGACGAGCCTTTTCAGGACGCAGAATGTCTTCGTCGATGTACTTGTCACGAATCGCATCGCGAACTTGCTCCAAAGTCAAACCATCAACATCAAGCGGTTCGATCAGCGGAAGTGCCAACGTCCCGTCATCTTGAATCGCGATTGGATAACCGATCGATGGCGGCAAGGTACTTTGGTCTTGCGGGAAGTTGACCGGTGGCGGTTCAGGCGGTTGGTTCGGCGGGTTGAAGGGCAAAACACCTTCAACATAAACACCGAGGATATCGCCGCCCGAAAGCTGATAGTCGCGTGGTGGTTCGATCGATAACAGCGAGATATCGACTGGAATCAAATCGTTCTTCGGCTCAGCAAAAAACTGAGGCGGTAAACGATCTGCTGGAACACCTTCAATGGGCTGCGTCAACGACGCGCATCCACCAAGGGTTGTCGCCATCACGCCGACGGCAACTGCGGTCGAGGCCGAGCGCAACCGCTGGACGATTCGCTCGACAGTTGGAAGTTGAATATTCATCCCTGAACTCTCTTGGTGGATCTTACTTTTCAATAGCCGCTTCAGCACTGGTGCCACATGAACCAACAAGTTCAAGACGACACCCAACTCGCTAAAACGATGGATGGTTAAAAACACGACTCCAAAACAACACGATGGAGATACGTGTTCCAAAATGTTTCTTACTCGAAGCTAAATGGCATTGAGTCGCCGATCGATGAATTGACTTGGCCCGAGGAAATCTCTCGATCAGCGGAGCCAAAAACTTCGTCAACATCAACGCGGACACCGCTGCCGCTGGCGGAATCATCTAGCCCAGCAATCCTTGCATCGCTCGATGAACCGACTGGATTCGCAGCACCAAAGATCGACTCTTCATCGAAGTCCGAACCTTGCGGCGTTGCGTTTGTGGACGCCGAATCAAAATCCAAATCGATGATGTCCTCAATCGCACCTGCAGGTCCCGTCTCGACTGGTCCTGAATCCGTTGCTGGTGCTTCTAAGGCAGGCATGACGCCTGGTTCTTGAATCGCACCACCATCGATGACCTGGCCCGCACCAGCGGCAGGTCCATAGAAGGGATTGGCAACGCCAGCAGCAGGCGTTTGTTGTGCATTTTGGTTGTGGTAGCCGGCCGTAGTGACCTGACCCCAATTCCCAACGCCAGCTTGTTCCGCAGCTTTGACACCCATCGGGTATCCTTCAAACCAGGAATTCACAGCACCTTGGCCTTGAGCCGATTGGTAACGCCAACCCCAGTACTCCTTGGGAGCGATTGCTGGAACGCAACCGTTTCCACCACCTGCGACCTCCATAAAGCCGTCGGTAAATCCGGCTCTGAACTCTTTGGAGTGCTGGTTACAGAACTGATGCTTCTGACAATGCCAAGCCTTTTGGGCCATCGCACGATTGCGATAGTTAACCATGAACTCGTCGATGCAGTGCCCATCACCAATGGCACCCATCATTCCCGAAGTTGTCGTGCATCCGGGAACCCCGGACAAAAACAACCCGAGAGCCCCTGCGCTGAGAGCACAGGAAAGCCAGCGGCGGGCACGGTGACGCCGACCGGCAACGGACTTGCCGCTGCTTGAGCCTGCATCATCTTGATGCAAGCGGGTCAGACTGTTGGTTTGAGAAGCGTTTCGTTGACTGCCCTGTGGGGTAGCTTCTGAATGATCAGAGATACCGCAACAGATTGGATCAACTGGATCGCTTTGGTTCTTTGTAGACGCACGTCGAGCGTCGTTGGAACGAATCGCCATTGTGGCCCCCCTTGGCTTAGTGGCTGCATCCGGTTTTAAAATTGCTTGAGCGTTAACCCATGCACGTTGTGAGGTCTGTGCCATCAATAGCACTTTGCTCTGGATTACTTATCGCCGTTTCGTTATGGCCGGATGAGCCAAAAACGCGGAAAATGCCAGCAGCAACGAAAAACACGGTGATTCCGGCGGTAACGATTACGCAGTTCACACGTGAAATCGCGACAGATCCAACGGAAATGTCGTCAGAGTCCGCACAGCTTTTAGGAAAATAACCGGGTTGGACCAGTTTCTCATTCAGCCCGTCTTTCGACCCTTTATACTGATTCGATCGTCGCACGCAGTTGAGGAACGACACCCCAGCGGTGGAGCCCCACCATGGTGTGGCGTGCTTGCCAATCGCAGCTCAGCGTCTAACGTAGCTACGAGCGACAGGAGACGAAATGAGTGATCCGATGGCGACATTTTAAAGTGGCATAGGCTTCTAACCTGTGTCTAGATGAGCCACAGGCTAGAAGCCTATGCCACTTTTTGTTCCGACAATTACCTCATAAATTCCGCTGCATTTCCCTACTAATTGAAGTGACAAGATGGTTTGGTTGATCGCAATTTGCATCACGATGTCGCTCGCCTGTTCGCTGCTGCTGGTTCCACTGGTCCGTAAAGCTGCCCGAACATTGGGAGCGATCGATCGCCCTGACCAACAACGAAAATTGCAGACGATGCCGGTGGCCCTGGGCGGTGGAGTCGCTGTCTTCGCGGCGATGATCATTGCGTTCGTTGGAACGATCTTGATCGACCGAGCCTTTTTCGGATTCCAGCTTGGATACAACCGAAGCCCCTGGTATCTGCTGTTTGGTTCAGCCGGTGCCTTGCTGCTGGTTGGTTTGGCAGACGACATTTGGAATCTTCGCGGCCGACAAAAGCTGCTCGCACAAATCTTGATCGTTGCCATGTTGGTCGGCAGCGGAACCGTGATCGAGCAGATTGGACTTTTCGGCTACGACTTACCGCTCGGCATTTTTGCATTCCCCGTCACCATGCTTTGGTTACTGCTTGCGATCAATGCACTGAACCTGATCGATGGTGCCGACGGCATGGCAACCACTGTCGGAATCATCATATGCTTGGGGCTTGGTATCGCCAGTTCGATGACCGCTGGTGGCGGCGGTTTCGCGCCGATCGTGGCGTTCGCTCTTGCGGGTGCGATGGCCGGTTTCTTGATGTTCAACAAACCGCCGGCAACCATCTATCTGGGTGACGCGGGCAGCATGATGATTGGGTTGTTCCTGGGCGTCCTCGCGATTTGGACTCGACTCAAAGAACCAACCGTCCTTGCCACTGCCCCAATCGCAATTTTTGCACTCCCGCTGTTCGACTCCTTCGCTGCGATCATGCGGCGTTGGCTTACCGGCCGAAGCATTTATCAGACCGACCGCGGACACCTGCACCACCTGATGCAGCAAAAGTATGGTCGCAAAAAAATGCTGTTGATCGTTGCTGCACTTTGTTTCGTCACGACAACACTTTCGGTTCTGTCGATCAAAATTTCACTGCCGCTGCTACCCATCGTGGGTGTTATGACCGTTGTTGGACTTCTGGTTGCCACCCGCACATTCGGGCACGCAGAATTCCGTTTGCTACTCGGCAAAGCCTCTCACTTCGCGAGTTCATTTGCGATCACGCCCGCCAGCATTAAATCAAAGAAGTATCAGAGTGGAATCTTGATGCAGGGCGCGGGTGCATGGGAAACGATCTGGGAACCACTCGTTGATTTTGCAAAATCGCACGACATGGCTCGAGTGAAAATTGACTTAAGCCTTCCTTGGCTACACGAAGGCTATCACGCCAATTGGCAAAGCGCTCGACTGCCCGAGAAAGCTTCCCAGCTAAAAATCTGCCTACCACTTTTTACCCAAGCCAAGATCGATCCGAACTCCGCGCAGAACGAGAACGCCCAGCTTCCCGTTGGTCCAGTCGAACCGAATCAGATATTGATTGGTCGTTTAGAAATCGTCGCGCCCGCCGATCACAGCGGCGTTTACGATCGCTTCAGCGACTTAGTAGATCACCTAGCCGAAATGGGTGTTCAGGTGGACGGCATTGTCGCGTCACTTGAACAGCAAGCGATTGAAAAACGCTTGGCCGATTCGCAGAGCGATCACTACGGGACTCAAAAACCTGCAGCGGCTCCCACGCAAGAATCGCTCGAAGGATCAGAATCGTTTTCGGCCAGCACAACGTCCTGAGGATTTGTCCCAAAGCATGTTCGTGGCATCGAATTCCATCAAGCCAAAACCTGCTCGCTTTCGCCCCTGCCGGGGCCTCGGTTTTTGCTGCGTTTAATTCCGTGGGTCAAGAGACCCACGGCACCGAGCTGACGCCCCATCCGGGGCTGAAGCAAGCGCCATTGGGCAGTGCCCAACGCCGTGAAGAGTTTCTAACTTGTTTAACCGCGTCGGCATCGCCCCGCGCACTGCGGGCCGCACGACGCGCGGGGCGAAAAGTAGCATGGCGGCCCCCCGCCGTGGACTCACCCCGCGCACTGCGGGCCGCACGACGCGCGGGGCGATGCCCAACGCGGTTAAACGATTTGAGCTGTACACGACTGAACCCTGGCGGGCCCAGCTACGAGAGATTTCGCCAGGTACGGAAATTGTTTCAGGACAGTTCCTAAGCGGCCGGGCCTGCGTAAAGCCCGAGGCGTTACCGCCAGCGGCTCACAAGAAATGTCCCGGCTTCAAAAAGTGAATTGCCCTGCGTGGCTGTCATCCCAAGTTTCGATCAGAACCACATATTGCTAGACTCTGCGAAACACTGCAGACGCGAACCAGGGAACTTAACAAGAGTTCACTTCTTTGGTCGTCTCAAAACCTTCGGCAAGTTTCATTTCTGCCGCTTTCGCTACGCAATCAGCCCCAACGACAACCTCTTGCCGATTCTCCCCGCCGAACCTGATTGCCATCCCGCGGACCTGCTGGAGATTCCGGCGACCGAGCTGCGTCCCTGGTGGTTGGCCTACACACGCAGCCGTCAGGAAAAGCAGTTGATGCGACGTCTGCGTGAGTTGAACATCGACCACTATGCACCACAGATCGTTAAACGCCGGCGGTCGCCCGCCGGACGCGTTCGAATCACCTACCAACCACTCTTCATTAGTTACGTTTTCATCTGCGGTGACGACGAAACTCGCTACCAAGCGACCTGCACCGGCTGCATCATGCAAATCGCCCAAATCGAAGATTCCGAAGAGCTGGTGAAGGATTTAAGGCAGATTCAAAGACTGATTCAGATGGACGTGCCGCTGTCGGTAGAAAGCCGCCTAAAACCTGGCCAGCTAGTAAGAGTCAAAAATGGAGCCTTCGCTGGCTATGAAGGAACCGTCGTCCAAAGAATGCAAGAAACACGCTTGCTCGTTTGCGTCCGATTCATGGAACAAGGCGTCAGTGTCAAACTCGATGACTGCCAACTCGAAAAGATTTGAATGTTAGCTGTTAGCTGTTAGCGATTGAAATAACGAGCTACGCAAAAACCGCAACACCTAATCGCTAATCGCTAATCGCTAATCGCTAATCGCTAATCGCTAATCGCTAATCACCTTGCCAACCGCATTCATTACCGGAATCACGGGTCAAGACGGCTCTTACCTAACCGAGCTGTTACTGTCCAAAGGCTATTCAGTCCATGGACTGGTTCGGCGCAGCAGTTCCACAATACGATCGCGGATCGACGAACTCTTTCGCGACAAAGAAATCTACGGCAAGCGTCTGTTCTTGCATTACGCAGACCTAGATGACGTCACCACGATCCGTCGGCTGCTAGTCCAAACCAAGCCCGATGAGCTTTATCACTTGGCTGGGCAAAGCCATGTCGGAATTAGTTTTCAGGTTCCCGAATCAACTTGTCAGTTCACAGCAATGGGGACGCTGAAACTGCTGGAGATACTTAGAGATCTCGAGAAGCGACCAAAGTTTCTTCACATCAGCAGCAGTGAAATTTTTGGCAGCCCGACCTTTGCTCCTCAAAACGAAGACACACCGATGCGGCCGATGACGCCTTATGGTGTCGCCAAAACCTTTGGAACCAACATGACGCGGTTGTATCGCGAATCATTTGATTTTTTCGCCGTCAACGCGATCTGCTACAACCACGAATCGCCGCGGCGAGGAGAATCGTTTGTGACGCGAAAGATTACACGCGCGGCCGCAGCGATCTCGTTGGGCCTGGAGCAAACATTGCAAATGGGCTCACTCGATGGCACCCGCGACTGGGGATACGCACCGGACTACGTGGACGCGATGTGGCGAAGCCTACAACACTCAGTCGCCGAAGACTTTGTCATCGCCACCGGCATCAGCCACAGTGTCGAAGAATTTCTGTCCGCCGCTTTCCAGAGCGTCGGACTGAACTGGAAAGACCATTACCAAGCCGACCCACGATTCATTCGGCCGGCCGAAGTCAGCCAATTGGTTGGTGATGCGAGCAAGGCACATCAAAAACTAGGCTGGAAACCCACCATCGACTTCACAAAACTCGTTGAAGTCATGGTCCAAGCAGACCTAAATGAACTAAAACACAGCTAGTGACTTAGTTAATAAATAAGGAAGTGTCCTGAAATAACTTTCCGGTTTTCTCAACCCGAACGCGTAAGCGAGGGATCTTGTTCGGCGTGGAAATCCCTCGCTTACGCGTTCGGGTTGGGATTTCGTCTAATCAAATCTTCCCGCCAGGTTTCAGTCCATTAGGAGTTCACAGTCCATCATTAGCAGTACCCGACTGAACCCTGGCGGGCCCAGCTACGATAGATTTTGCCAAATACGGAAATTGTTTCAGGACAATTCCTAAGCACACATTGACTGCTCATCAGACTTCGCCCGATAAGGGGCCGTTTCACTCTTCACTCTTCACTCTTCACCTTGCACTCTTCTTTTGTACTCAAACGCCTTTCACAACATCGACCTCTCAAAAACCTCGGTCCTGGTGACCGGCGGGGCGGGATTCATTGGATCCCACATCGTTGAATACTTGGTTAGCCATGGCGTTGGAAAAGTTCGCATCTTGGACAATCTCAGCGAAGGTAAACGCGAGAACATCGAACCGTTCTTGTCTGAACCCAGCGTTGAATTTATCCACGCCGACATCACCGACCCCGTCACGTGCCAAAACGCGTGTGTGGGAATCGACTTTATCAGCCATCAAGCGGCACTTGGATCCGTTCCCCGATCGATCGCCAATCCGCTGGCGACCAACGAAGCCAATGTGACTGGCTTCTTGAACATGTTGACTGCCGCCAAAGACGCCGGCGTAAAGAGGTTTGTCTACGCCAGCAGTTCATCGGTCTATGGGGACAGTCCTGTGTTGCCAAAAAAAGAAGAACGAATTGGACGCCCGCTTTCGCCGTACGCGGTCAGCAAGCGAGTCGACGAGATGTATGCCGAAGTCTTCTCGCTCGCCTACGGCTTTGAAGTCATTGGTCTGCGATACTTCAACGTTTACGGCCCAAGGCAAAAACCTGACGGCCCCTACGCCGCCGCGATCCCGCTGTTCATCGACGCCTTGCTGCACGATCGACCACCGATGATCAACGGTGATGGGGAACAGTCTCGCGACTTCACCTTTGTCGCCAGCGCCGTTCAAGCGAATATCCTGGCAATGGTTTCGGCACCGACTTCGGCAACGGGAAAAGTGTTCAACATCGCCCACGGCCAGCAAACCACGATCAACGAACTGTTTCATTCATTGAGACAATTAGCCGGGTCAAACTTGCAGCCACAACACCGCGAAAACCGAGTCGGCGACGTCCGCCATTCTCACGCCGACATCTCCGCCGCACATCAGCACCTGGGTTACCAGCCAACTGCCGAACTACTGCAGGGGCTAGAAACAACACTGCAGTGGGCGAAAAGCCGGGTTCAGCGAGATTCTTAGCAACTGTCACGAAACAACGGCCCGGTTTTGGGACAAATCTTTCGTAGCTGGGCCCGCCAGGGTTCAGTCGGGTACAGCTAGTATTCCGCGTCACCTCAATTTTCGGGTAGCGGAACTCGCGCGTGAGCCGCAGGGTTCACGAACTTAGTCGTGAATCGGTGAAAGCCGGTTCACTTTAAACGGTGAGGTCGCCCAGAGGTGGCCGAAGCCTACCTCGGCTGGTCCGTTCTGGTCGAGAACTTGTTCCCCGAACTTCATTTTTGGAGGTAAGCAGCTAGTGTCACCCTAAAAAGTGGTATCGAAGGAGCCAAGGAACAAGACCTTGGGAGGATCCACGATTCGGCCTAGACGAAGTGCCAGCTACCGCGAGCCGGTGAAGCATGGCGGTCAACTCGATCGACCGTCGGGCGGCGACAAAAACGGTTAGTCGTCGCTCAAGCGTCAGGGTGGTTGGTGGGTTCACCTCGGGAAAATGGTTCGTGAGCTTGACCGGTGAGGTCCCCCTTTCGTCCGGCGATCGTTATGCATGACATCGACGGTAAGCCAACGTATAAGCCGACGGTGAAATCCGAGGTGATGCGAAGGATAGGAGCCAGAGGCAACCATTCGCCTTGCGAATTTTCCTCCGAGAAACCCTCGGGGCGATCACGGCCCACGCCAAGGCCGCAGAACGCATGGGACCACAGCAGATCCGGAGTAGTCGCCAGTATCGCGATGAAAGGAAAAACCTAGTTTGAGTCCATCGGCAAACGCTCGGCAGAGGCCGCAACGTTAGTCGCCAAAACGTCGAAAGGACCACCAAATGGTCCGTCGGTGCCCTGCAAAGCCTCGACAGCGACCAACCGGCAGCTAAAGAACAACGGCAAGTGGCCCAGCGGACCGTCGGTGGCAGTTAGCAAGACGTAGGATGGCCCTCATGGGTAAGAAACGTAAAGTGCATTCGCTCACCGGTCGCATCGACGACCGACTGCTGATGCAGAGCTTCAAAGCGGTCAAACGAAACCGTGGCGCGGCGGGAATCGATAAAGTCAGCGTTGGGATGTTCGAGGAAAATCTCGACGCCAATCTGGCTGCGCTTAAGCGAGACTTGAAGACAAGGGATACCTTTGTCGCCAAGCCGCTACGGCGCGTGTTCATTCCCAAAGACGCCAAGGGAAAATCGTTTCGTCCGTTAGGCATTCCGGCTGTACGGGATCGGGTCGCACAGGAGGTGATTCGAAGGCTTCTTGAGCCGATCTTCGAGCCGCTGTTTCATGATTGCTCGTTCGGGTTTCGACCAAAACGGAGTTGTCACAAAGCGATTGAGAAGTTGTTGGAGTTCCACGAAGAAGGCGACCGGGTCACCCTGGACGCCGACATCGCTGGATTCTTTGACAACATTCCTCACAAGCTGATTGTCGACGCCGTGGCGGAAGAAGTCGCTGACGGGAACATCCTGAATCTAATCTGGAAATTTCTAGCAGCCGGTGTGATGGAAAACGGAGTTTTCAAACCCACCACGATCGGCACGCCGCAAGGTGGTGTGATCAGTCCGTTGCTTGCCAACATCGTGTTGAACAAACTCGATTGGCGACTGGAGCAGGCGGGGTATCGCTTCGTGCGGTACGCCGACGACTTCGTCGTCGTGTGCAAGGACCGGGTGCAGGCGAAAGCAGCCTTGGAATTAGTCACAGAGGTCATGACCGAACTCGGACTCTCACTGAGTCCCGAGAAGACGAAGATCGCCAGTTACGGGAAGGGTTATGACTTCCTGGGCTTTCGACTTTCGAGCAAGTCACGAACGATGCGAACGAAGTCCGAGGAGAAATTCAAGACGAAGATTCGGGAGATAACGCGTCGGTGTCACAACCTGGACGCCGAGGTAATCAAGAAACTGAACCAAGTGATTCGAGGCACGGCGAACTTTTTCGCCACGAAGTTTTCGACATGTATCAAGCTCTTTCAAAAGCTTGATCGTTGGATTCGGATGCGAGTCCGCAGCATGAAATTCAAACGGAAGTGGTCCAATGACAACTACCGTCTGAGAAAACGAAACCTTCAGAACAAACTTGGGCTGTTGGGGCTCCTGGACTTTACGCAGACAACCATGAGCAAGACGTCACGCTGACTCCTCTTTGGGTCGGCGTCGCGGTCGGACCGCGTCACCGCCTATGAGGCAATCAGCTGGGGGTAGCCCGGTGCGGGAAAGCCGCACGCCGGTAAATACAGGGAATTGACCCTGTCGCTACAACGGGGAGGCGGTGGCTAGGATAACCTAGCCACTGCTTTACCCACTCAAGAGTTTCGGCTACGAGGGGGGACGCCGAAAGTCTACGCGACTTCCGCTACCTCCTAACCGAAGATTGAGCTGACATGGACAGCTAGTAGTGGACTGAACCCTGGCGGGACCAGCTACGGGAAAACCGGGAAGTTATTTTGGAACATTTCCTTAGACTGGGAAATGCTCGTCGATCAGGGCATGCAGAGCATCTGTCCGAGAACAATTGCCTGACCGTATTGCCGGAATCGCGCCGGTGACGCGTCTTGTTCCGGCCTACATCTTTCAAAGCTTTGTAGAAAGTTCTTCAATCGCTGGTTCAAACCGAGAACCAGGAAACTAACGAATGAACGTAAGTCGTTACCCAGAAGCCACTTGAAGCCTAATCTCGTTTTTCTTTGGCTCGTTTGGCACGGGGTCTGCTTTAGTACCAATCATCTTCCAACGAAGACTTGTGACTTAACACTTATCGAAACGGCGAAGGAGACTGCCCATGTTAGTTCTTACACGAAAAGCAAACGAAGAAATCCTGATCGGCGACAACATCAAGATCACCCTGGTCCGAATCAAGGGCGGCAGCGTCCGAGTCGGCATCGAAGCCCCTCGCGATGTCAAAATCATGCGTGGCGAATTGAACCGCTTGGATACCACTGAAATGGACGTCGAGGCCAGCATCGAAATTGATCCGACTGCGGAAGTCTTTGCTCACCCGGAAGCTCAAAACTTGGTCGGTCACTTGAAGGCCAGCCAAAGCCAACCGAAAGCAGGCACTAATCGTGTCGCTCAAGCCGATGCCGTCAGTGCGGCAACCAAGACAGAATTGTTCGTCGGCACCGTTTCACGAAGCGGAAAAGAAACCAAACTGCGTCGTGCCCCGTTGTCAGGCTTTGTTGCCGCTAGCTGAATCAGCGTTGAAGGTTTTGCTGTAGATTTTGATACTGCTGGTATTCAAATTCATCCACTTGTTGTTCCTCGCGGAACACTGGTTGTACCGGAACGGACTGCAGCACTTCGGGTTGTACCGCGATCCGATCGGTTGATCGGCCCGCAACACGATCCTTGGAATCGATTGACTTGATGTGTTCCAACAGGATCCTTCGGACCTCAAAAATTGCTTTGGGTGTCATGTGAATTTTTGTGTGATCGGCGTCCACGATCACTTCGCTTTCGACGTCTTCCATGTGAGCACTTTCGTAATCGACCACCCCGTCACCACGCCCGGCACGTGATGTGATAATGGACGGATTCTCCAGCACGCCAATAATGTTGTGATACTTGACGCCGGGCGATCGTTTCGCCCGCATCATGACCGGAAAGATTGGTGATTCGGGTGCCAACGAATCAATCGCGTTTGCGACGGTCAGCAATTCGGTGTCTTTGAACAACTTGGGATTACTCTGGGCCAGACGTTTACCCACGCTGATCGATTTGGATGGCAGCTTGATGAATTTGCGAGCCAACCACCGCGTGTAGTCGTTCGCAAATTCGCTGCCGCGATGCGGTGTGCTGATCGTGACGACGCGGCGAACCGATTGGTTAGGACGAAAGAACAACGCACTGACAAGTCGGTTGCGATCTTCGTCGTCACCTTTTAACTTCGCGACCGCTTGATCGGCGGTATGGACGGGTTCATCGCTAACGATCTTCCAAAATTCATCGCCACTGTCGATCGTTTGCATGCGGCTGACCAACCCGCCCATGCTGTGTCCGACCAAAACCATCTGGTCAAGCGCGTGATCGCGACGCCCCGGATCAAACGCTTCACGCATTTTTTGCAAGTCACCACGCAACTGCGTCGCGCTCAACCAAAACGGCTGGCCGGACGGATACAGGTAAAACCAAAACTGATAGCGTTCGCGGATCTCGGGGAAGCTACGCAGGTCATTAAACATGTCCATCCACGTCATCGGCGACGACCACAAACCATGAACCATCAGGACCGGGATTCGGTCGGGATCGTAGGGTTCCAACATGTAGAGCCCTTTTTTCTCCAGCGATTCATTGGGATCCAGCAATCCTTCGGTCGCTTTATTGCGGCGACGAAATTCAGGACTGTCCAAAAAGAATGCCAGCGGTGTGGTCAGGTCCGTTTCCAGCGGTACCCATTGTTTGTCCAACTGGATTTGGTTGGCAGTTAACGGATCAAAGAATTCTAATACACAAACTTTTGATTGTCCCGGCCGACCGCCATCCTTAGGTTCCACGCATCGCATCATCGCGGTGACGGAATAGGAAAGTCCATCGGGGTAGTACTCTTCTGCATCCTTGCGGTCATCTTGGGTCCGACGAACCGCGATCAACGGAACGCCCAAACCGTACGTCGTGTGACGATTGCGAAGTGTTTCGATTTCGTAATCGCTAACAAATTCGTAGTGATCAAATTCGTCGGATTTCCATTGGCCCCGCATCTCGGTTCGAATCACAAATTCGCGGTCAGGCGTTTGAATGCTGTAGGTTTGTCCCGGCTGAATTTGGTTCTCTTTGCAAAGCAATCGCAGCGTGTCTTCGAGCGATTCGTTGTAAATGTCACAGGCACCGCGGAACTGCGGATCGTAAAAATTGCGAGTCGTGCCCAGATCGTTACTAAACAGATAGTCGTAGCTGTTGGTCAGCGCGACGCCATACTGGTTAAGCGCTAAACTCATGTCACCTGAATGCTCGGCAAGCTTGCCTTCTACGTAAGACAATTCGCTGAGCGCGTAGATCAGTTCGCCGTCCGGGGTATCAGCAATCCGCTCGCGAATTTCTTGGAAGCATTTTTTGTGGTCTTTCTGATAGCTGACATCCAAGTCATATCGCCGCAGCGTATGCCAAGTCCGGTCGCTGATCTGCGGCCCCTTTTTGCTGACCAGATTCAGCGTCGATGCGAGCGCATTGTCACGAACCTTGCGGTTGGACAAATAGCTGGTCGTTGCACAACCGCTGATGCTGAAAACCAGCGAAACCCCAACGCAAACGATCGCGCAAGCGCGAACCCAATGCGCGGTGGCATTGATTGGCAAACGGTGGGCACGGATTTCGTGAATGGGCATCCTGCGCGACAATGACCCGATCCTTGGGACGATTTAGAGCCCGGAAAGTAGGAAGATTCACGGTCGCATGTCAACGTGTTTCGCGAGTTCCACGTAAACATGGGTGCAGGCATCCAAATCGCTAGGTTTCTTGTAGGCCGTAGCGAGTGGAGCGAGTTACGGCGTTTTGCAGCCCTGCCGTAACTCGCTTTACTCGCTACGGCCTACTTAAATAACTTCCCGTTTTTCCCGCGACTGGGCTCGACTGACCCCTGGCGGGCCCAGCTACGACAGATTCCGCCAATTTCAGGACAGTTTCTTACTGCCCCAGCTTCAAAACTTGAAAAACTTGCCGCTGATGCTGGCTGGGTTGTCGGCGACCTGTTCAGGAGTTCCCTCGGCGACGATCTGGCCCCCATCCGCTCCACCGCTTGGGCCCATGTCGATGATCCAATCACAGGCTGACAGCAAATCGAAGTTGTGTTCGATGACCAAAACCGTATTTCCCGCGTCCACCAATCGCTGCAGCACGTCCACCAAACGCTGGACATCCGCAAAGTGCAATCCGGTGGTCGGTTCATCCAGCAAGTACAGCGTGCTGCCTGTGGACACTCTGGCCAATTCAGTTCCCAATTTAATTCGCTGGGCTTCACCACCCGACAACGTGGTGCTGGCTTGCCCCAGATGCAAATAGCCAAGCCCCACATCTTGCAGCGATGCCAACAAGCGAGAAATCTTTGGCACGTTCTCGAAAAATTCCGCCGCACCATCGATCGACATTTCCAACACGTCGGCCACGTTCGCGCCCTTGAAACGAACTTGCAACGTTTGGCGATTGAAACGTCTTCCGCCGCATCGCGTGCAGGTGACAAACAGGTCGCTCAGGAAATTCATCGCGATCCGTTCAACGCCATGGCCCTTGCACAGTTCGCATTGCCCCGACTTGGAATTAAAGCTAAATCGGCTGGTGGAAAAGCCACGGGTTTTGGCTTGGCGAGTGGCTGCGAAGACCTTGCGAACCTCGTCAAGCACGCCCGCGTACGTCGCTGGGCACGAACGGGGACTGCGTCCAATCGGCGTCTGGTTGATCGGCACCAGTTTGTCGATCTTTGTCGCACCGCGAATCGATTTCAACGGTCCCGGTGCCGGTGTTTGCAAACCCAGCTTTTGCGCCAGAGCGGGATACAACGTGTCGCTGATCAGCGAACTTTTACCGCTTCCCGAAACGCCGCTGATGCCGACCAGTGACGCCAGCGGAATTTTCGCCGTCACGTTTTTCAGATTGTTTAAGCTGGCGTCGGTGATTGTGATCCAGTGCTTCGCTGTCCGACGCTGATCCGGGATCGTGACTTGTTCTTTCCCTGACAGGTATTGTCCCGTCAGGCTTTTTCGATTCTTGATGACTTGCTTGGGCGTTCCTTCGGCAATGATGTGCCCGCCATGCTTCCCCGCACCGGGGCCGATGTCAACTAAGCGGTCAGCCGCCAACATCGTCGCTTCGTCGTGTTCAACAATCACAATTGTGTTGCCCTGCGATTGCAATTCTTTGATGCAATCGATCAATCGCCCATGATCGGCCGGATGCAAACCGATCGATGGTTCGTCCAGGACATAGCAAACACCAACCAATCCGCTGCCGATGCTGGTCGCCAATCGAACACGTTGCAGTTCGCCGCCGGACAAAGTGTCGGCAGCCCGGCTTAGCGTTAAGTAATGCACACCAACGCGGCCCAGGAATTCAATTCGCCGCGTGACTTCGCGAACAATCGGCAGTGCGACGGCTTGCTGAAGTGGCGTCAGCGATTGCTCACACTCGCCAAGCCAATCGCCAGCACCGGCCAGCGGCATCGCGGTCAATTCATGAATCGCACAGCCCGCAATGGTCACTCGCCTGGCCTGGATGCAGAGCCGTGACCCTTCGCATTCGGGACACACTTCATCCGCATTCTCACCGACCTTTCCCAAACCTTCGCAAGTTGGGCAGGCTCCGTAGGGACTATTAAACGAAAACGTTCGCGGTTCAACTTCGGCGAAACTTGTGCCGCAATCGGGGCAGGCCATCGCGGTTGAGTACAACGTCTCGTCCCAGACTTCACGGTCTTTCGCCGATGGATCTTGCACCATCGAATTGATCAGACCGTCACCCAACCGCAGTGCCAACGCGACCGAATCACGAAGCCGCGATTCGATTCCATCACGAATGACCAAGCGATCGATGACGGCTTCGATGGTGTGGTTTTTTCGTGGAGCCAGCACCGGGACGTCTTCGAGCGGATACATTTCGCCATCAACGCGAACGCGGACAAGGCCCGCTTTCTGAATCGATTCAAAGACGTCCTTGTGAACGCCTTTGCGTCCACGGACCATCGGAGCCAAAACCACTAGCTTGGTTTTGTCGGCAAGAGCCAACAGCGAATCAGCGATCGCGTCGGGTGACTGAGTCGCAATTTCGCTGTTGCATTCGGTGCAGTGCGGTGTGCCCGCGCGAGCAAAAAGCAATCGCAGGTAGTCGTAGATTTCTGTGATCGTGGCAACGGTGCTGCGCGAACCAGAAGTGGTGTTCTTTTGGTCGATCGCCAGCGTCGGCGCGAGTCCGTTGATCGAATCAACGTCGGGCCGCGGAATCTGGTCTAGGAATTGTCTGGCGTATGCCGAAAGCGAATCGATGTATTGCCGTTGCCCTTCGGCGTACAAGGTATCAAAGGCCAGCGAGCTCTTGCCGCTGCCCGAAACGCCGGTGATGACCGTGATTTTCCCACGCGGAATATCAAGGTCAACGTTCTGCAAGTTGTGAACGCGAGCGCCACGAATTTCGATAACAGACAAAGGCGAGCGTCGCTACAAAAGAGAATCAAACAAATCGCAACAACGCGTACTTCCGTTTTCCACGTCTGAAAACCATCACGGTTTCGCTGGCCAGGTCAGACGTTGCCAGCCGTTTCTTTTCGTCGGTTTCGCGAGTGTTGTTAACGTACACGCCGCCTTCCTTGATCGCACGCCTGGCTTCGCCGCCCGACTTTACTAAGCCGGTCGCCTGCAATGCATCCACGATCCAGTATCCGTCGCCGTCCAGGTTTGAACGATCGACTTCACTGCTTGGGACGTCGGCAAAAATCGAACCAAGGCTGGCGTCGGTCGCGTCACCGATCTCGCCACCGAACAGAATTTCTGACGCGCGAGTCGCTGTGGCCAGGCCTTCGTCGCCATGGATCAAGACCGTCATCCACTCGGCCAAACGATTCTGCGCCGCACGTTTTTCAGGCTCCGAGGCCGTGGCGGCGGCAAGCGAATCATATTCCTGGCGGTCAATCTCGGTCAGGTAAGCGATGCATCGCATCACGTCGGCGTCATCGACGGTTCGCCAGTATTGAAAGAATTCATACGGACTGGTGCGATCAGGATCCAACCAAATCGCACCCTTTTCCGTCTTGCCCATCTTCTTGCCATCGGACGTCGTCAGCAACGGCGCGGTGATGCCGAACAATTGCTGACCCAACATGCGGCGACCAAGATCGATGCCCGCAGTGACGTTGCCCCATTGATCACTGCCGCCGGCTTGGATCAGGCAGCCATGATTTTTGGCCAAGTAAACGAAGTCGTAAGCCTGCAACAACATGTAACTGAATTCGGTGTAACTAAGTCCCGCTTCGCTGTCCAACCGCGAACGCACAGACTCTTTGCCCATCATCGCTCCGACAGGAAAATTCTTGCCGACGTCGCGTAAGAATTCCAAGTAAGAATAGCCCTGCATCCAATCAAAATTGTTCAGCAACATCGCAGCGTTTTCGCCGTCAAAATCAAGCAGCATTCGCATCTGAGCCGCAACGCCGTCCACGTTTTCTTGCAACTGCTGGGCAGTTAGCAAATTTCGTTCTTCGCTCTTGCCGCTGGGGTCGCCAATCATTCCGGTCGCCCCGCCGACCAAGGCAATTGGCCGATGCCCAGCTTTTTGGAAACGCCGCAACATCATCAACTGCATCAACGATCCGACATGCAAACTGGTCGCGGTCGGGTCGAAGCCGATGTAGACGGTTTGAGAGCCTGAATCAAGCAATTTTTGCAGGCCGGTTTCATCCGTGGATTGATGAATCAGTCCCCGCCACTTCAATTCCCCAATGAGTGAGTTTTCGACCAGTGAGTTTTCGGGTTTATTTTCAGGCATGATTAGCGGGCATGATTTGATTGGGCTTGTTGGCGAGCCAAGATGGCTTCGGCTACCAGCAGGTCTTCGGGGTAAGTAATTTTTAAGTTGTCGGCCGATCCGCGAACGATGGAAATCGCATGTCCCGTTCGTTCGACCAGTTCCGCATCATCGGTGGCGGGTCGCCCATTGTGATGGGAATACGCGTGCCGCAACAGCCCCGCATCAAACACCTGCGGCGTCAAAGCTTCGTACAAATCTTCTCGATTCACCGTTTGCGTATGACTGCCCAGGTCTCGGCGGATCGTACCCGACAACGGAGCCGCCAAGATTGCCGCTTTGCTGCTGATGACAACCGAAAAAAGCGTTTGCAGATCTTCGGGACTAACCAAAGGACGCGCCGCATCATGAACGGCAATCCAGCGCACGGATTCATCGCCTTCGATCCGTTTCAGCCCTTGCCGAACGCTGTCACTTCGCTGATCGCCGCCAGCAACAAACTCGACGCCAAGCGATTCGGCGAGTTCGGCATGTTGGACCAAGAAATAATCTCGATCCGCGTCCGCAATCGGCAGCACGATTCGTCCAACGCACGGTTGGTCACGCAATCGCCGGACGGACATCACCCACAACGCGACACCATCAATTTTGGCAAACAGCTTGTTCGTTTCGCTACCAAATCGACGCCCGCTACCCGCAGCCGGGACGATGACGGCGACACTGCCAGGCGGTGGTGTTGGTTTGGGTTGCATCGGTTGGGTGAGAGCCTGCTTCGACTGATCAGGTGTGGTTCGTTTAGCCGCGTGGGCATCGCCCCGCGCGTTCGGGGCTAGCACGACGCGCGGGGCGATGCCTGGGCTGATGAAAATGCGGTGGGAGAGGTTTTTAGCGAACCAGTCGAACATTGCAAATTGCAAAATGAACATTGCAAATTGAAAATTCTTGGGAAGCGTTATTTGCTGATCAATTTACATTTTGCAATGTTCATTTTGCAATTTGCAATCAACACCGAGGCCGTTCAGCCACAAATCCCCAAAGCCATCCAGTTTCCCTCCACGCAAGCATCTACGTCAGCCCGGGCGATGCCCGCGCGGTTAAACGATTCGACTACTTCTTCTTCGCGAACGCTCGCTTCAGCTCATCCAATCCTGTTAAACCTCTTGCCACCGTCATCACTGCTTCGGTTTGCAATCCACGGAAACCTTCGCCTTTGGCAATCGCGGTCAGTTGTCCCAAGTCTTGTGTTTTGGTCAGTGCATCACGTAGTTTTTCGCCGGGAATCAACAGCTCGAAAATTGCGATCCGGCCGTAATAGCCGCGAGCGTTGCAAACTTCACACGGAACCAGCGGCGCGGGGCGTCCGTTTTCATCGACCTGCTGCTCGATCGGCGGTGGAATGAAAGGTTGGTACAACACCGCGACACGTCCTGGTGGGATGCCCAACTGTTTCAGCAATTGCGGCGGCGGTTCAAACCCGACTTTGCAGTTATCACACAAACGCCGAATCAGTTTTTGACCCAACACAGCACCGATTGATTTTGCAATTCGTTCCCGCTGATCTGGATAGCGAGCCATAAACTGAACCAAGCCGGCGAGCGCACCGCTGGCGACAATCCGCGTATAGATCTGCTTCTCGATCTTCTCGACTTGATCCAACGCAAGGCCCAACGATTCGGGTTCAGGCAGGCCCGGGAACATCAAAACATCGGGCTCTTTCAGAATCATCTTTTTGAGCAGCGACAATTCGGTCAGCCCGGTATCGCCGCCGAAAAAGTTGGGGCTGATGTTGATAATTTCCGGTTCCGGGCTTTCTTGATTCTCGAACGATTGGAAGTCTCGAACCAATCGGTCGGCCGCGTTCACCGCGACGGTCCAGGTCGTTGTCAGCCCTTCGCCTTTGGGAGCCGTAATTAGGACCATGCCAGAATCTTGGTTGAGCTGTTCCTTGAACGTCTCCAGCATTTTGTCTCGCATCCCCAGATCGCTCATCCGCTCAAACGGAATCTTCAACGACTCGATTCGGGCCAGCACACGTTCGCCGGTGGGAACCCCTTGGGACTGCAAATGCAAATCAAGTTTATCCTTGGACAACTTGATTCCGCAGACGCCCGATTGTTGACTGCGACGATCCGCCGGGTTCATTTCGCAGAGCTGTTTCAGTGCATACAGCATCGCGTCGCCGGTTTCGCGATCGAGCGGTTCCAGCATTTCCCAGGCACCATCAATTTGGTACCGAATCGCACAACCTGTTTTGGAAAAGTCCAACAACATGTGAGTCGCACGGCCTTGAATCGCGTGAGACAGCACGCCCGCTGCAACTTCAAAACCAGCACCCTGGCGAGCTTGAATCAGGACCGACTGGGCCTCGGTGCGATCAGCACACTTGGGGGCAAACTCGACGGGAGCCACCGTTTGCCAAAATTGAAGTTCTTCTTGTGCCATAGTTTTGTTTCAGTTGTCTTTAAGACGGTGTTAAAACGTAGCTGATCCCGCTAGGGTTCAGTCCACGATCGTAGGGAGCTTGACTGAACCCTGGCGGGATCAGCTACGGGCAGGTCGCTGAATAAATACCGAGGCCTTACAAAATACCCGGTGCCTTTACGTCGATGCCCTTGAGCGCCATTTTCAGAGCGTCTTTATTCGGGGCAACCGCGAACGCAGTCGGACGGTCAATCAATTCATCATCGATCAACTGCTTCAAGCTCATCGTAAAGTCCTGCATCCCGTCGGCTTCACCGATGCGAATCGCGTCGGGCAGTTTATGGTCCTGGCCTTCCAGCACCAACTTGCGAATCATCGGAGTGAAGGTCATCACTTCGCACGTTGGAACTCGCGGAACATCGGGGCGAATCGTCTTCAGCAATTTCTGCGCGACGATACCTTTCATGTTGAACGCGATCGCCGACCGAATGGCATTGTGCATTTCTTCGGGGAACAAATCCAAAATCCGACCGATCGTCGTCGATGCACTCGCCGCGTGAATCGTCCCGAACACCAAGTGACCTGTTTCCGCTGCATGGATCGCCGTCATGAACGTTTCCTCGTCGCGAAGCTCACCAACCAAAATGATGTCGGGGTCTTCCCGCACCGCGTGCTTCATTCCGACTGAGAAATCCAGAACGTCTTGACCGATTTCACGTTGATTGATCAACGACTTGTCTTCGGTGAAGATAAATTCAATCGGATCCTCCAACGTCAGGATGTGTTTTCGATAAATGCTGTTGATGTAGTTCAGCATCGATCCGATCGTCGTACTTTTCCCCGAACCTGTCACGCCAGCGAGCAGCACCATCCCTTGATCGAAGTGACAAAGCGTTTCAATCGACTCGGGCAAATAAAGGCCGCGGAAATCGGGGATGTAGTTACTAATCCGCCGCGCGACCAATCCAATGTTACCGAGCGACTTCAACATGTTGACGCGAAACCGCCATCGTGTTCCATCGACGTGCATCAGGTGCGAAAAGTCAGCGCCGCCTTCGGCTTCAAAAATCAGCAGGTTGCGTTGGTCCATCATCGGGATCAGCAACCGCACCATTTCTTCCGCTTCGATCGGCGGTCGGTTGAGCGGTTTGAGTTCGCCGCGAACCCGGACCATGGGCGGTTGGCCGACTTTCATGTGAAGGTCGGACCCTTCTAATTTGACGAGAGCCTTGAAGATCTTATCGACTTCCAGTTCGCCCTTTTCTTGCAGCAGGTTCTCGCGAAGTCGAGCGGCAACTGCTTCCGCTGAATTATCTGCACCAAGTTGAGTAGGCGTGGGAGGAGCCGAGCCATTTTTATGCGACATGCGAAACGTTTAGTTGGGAAAAAGAATTGTTCTGGTCGCATTGTATTCTAAGCGAACGCAGGCCGGAACAAGAGCACCGTAGTTCCGGCAAAAACGCTAATCAGAAAGTGTCCCGAGGCAACTTTCCAACTTCCCAACCCGAATGCGTAAGCGAGGGATACTGTTCTGCGTGGAAATCCCTCGCTGACGCGTTCGGGTTGGGATTTGGTGGAATCCAGTCTCCTGAATCTATTCCGGGACCATTCCTAGGCAGCCATCCGTTCGCCCGAACCAGATTCTGACAATCCGAATTCAGTGCGAATTCGGCCACTGCGACTTGTTTCGCTGCGAATCGCCTGGTTGGTTGCCAGGTCTTCTGGATTGGCGTACCCGCGGCCATGGTCCAGATGCAGCAGCAAGGTGTCGAACCGAACATGCTTGCCGCGAATGCCAGCGTTTTCAAGTCGCTCGCCAAGTTCGCGATCCTCGCCACCGTACCGCATTCGTTGGTCAAACCCGCCGGCTGCCACCAAGTCGTCTCGCCAACCTGACGAATTGTTGCCGTTCCAAGTCGGCCGAGTCGTGGTCAATGCGTTCAAGACCCCAGCGGTCCGACGTCCCGCAGCAATCCGCATCCAGCGATGCGAAAAGGGCAAGCCGCTACGACGAAGCCAAGACAAATCGAACGCTTCGCCACTGCAAATATCGTCTTCCGAAATTCGTTTACTCAAACCCATCGGCAACTTGTAGTAGCCACCCGATAGAAACGTTTTCGGTTCCGCGTGCCGATGATGCTTGGCAACAAAGTCACTGCGAGGAATGCAGTCGCCATCGGAAAACAACAAGTAGTCACCGCTGGCAACCTTAATCGCCTGATTCAAAATCGTTGTCTTGCGAAATCCATCATCGGGATGCCAGACGTGCCGAATTTCGATGTTGGACTGATCAACAAAGCGGTCCACCACATGATCGGTCTCCACGCTTGATCCATCATCCGCGACAATGATCTCGAATCGATCGTGCGATTGACATGCATACCCAGACAGCACCTTGGACAACCATTCCGGTTGGTTAAAAGTTGACAGGATGACGCTGATGAAATCAGGGGTGCGTTTCATGGTTGTGATGATGACATAGGTTGTTGGGCGTTACGCAACGCCGTAAAGGGTTTCTAAACTGTTTAACCGCGTGGGCATCGCCCCGCGCGTCCATGCGGGGCGAAACGCGCGGGGCGATGCCCACGCGGCTAAACAAAACAATGGGTTTTTACTGGATAAAAACTCTTCACGGCGTTGGGCGTTACGCTGCTTGTTGTTGTGACGAACTACTTCCAGCTTCGCTGGTGTAAAAATCCTGGTTGTGAAACGGCATGCTGATCGACCGCGTTGGTAGATCGAATTTGCCGTCGCGGATGCCCTTCAAAAATCTGCCCTGGCAAAGGTGAGCGTCAAAGAAGGCGGCTGCATTGGTTCGCAGGTTTGCAATTTCGTCTTTTGGCATTCGCAGAACTCGATCGATTGCCGCGATCAATCCTTCGCGGCCTCGGAACGTGATCGCAGTCTCGCCATCAACCAGTCGCGGCGTGACTCGGTCGTCGTATTCCAAAATTGGCACGGTTCCAACGGCCATCGATTCGACCAAGTGATGACAAGTCGGTTGCGATGACCCGGGGGCGCAAAGAAAGAAGTCGGCCGTCGCGATCGTCGGCAACCAATCCTCCGCCGTGATCGATGATTCACGCGAATCCTTCAAACAAATGAATTCGGGATCGGCGAATGGGAACTGATCTCGGATCGCGCGAATCACTTCGATGCGATCCATGATGCCAAATTGTTGACTCAGTTTTCCCTGGCCGTATTTTGGCTTTTGATTTCCGGCAAAGAAAACGCGATGGTCTCGTTGTCTGTCACCGCGTAGTGAATCTAAATTTGTCGGTGGCCAATGGTCCAGAGTCGCGGGATGCATCGGATACGGCATCACGGGCATTCCGGGTTCCGGTTCGCAACCGACTCGCAACCAAATCGCGGTCGCATCGCCGCTGTCGTGGTCGGTCAGGCGCAGGCAGTTCGCGGGCAAGGGTTCGGTCGGCGTCAGGTAGGCTGCGTTGCTTAGCGCCAGCATTTCGCGACCATGTTGTTTCCGAGCAATCACTGCCAAGACAGACGACGGGCATCTCAGCAAAAACGGCGACCCAATCGCGATACTTTGCTGAGCCAACGCGGCCAGATGGCGTCCGCAGTCGAAGCAGAAGTCGGTTGTCGCTAGATCCAGAACGATCGGACGTTCGTTTAGGCCGATTGCCCCAGATCGTTCGCTGGACAAGAGTGCTTGCGCGTGACGAAAATCAAACGGGAATCGGATCCAATCTTTCAGCGTCACGAGAAACTCATTTTCCTTGGGGCCGGATCTTCAACTAAATCCGGTACTACCAGGATCGCGCGGGGCAAGGCAAGACGAGCCGCTAGAAATAGAGTGCAGTCAAGCAAGTCACCGGCTTTTTCGTAGGCCGTAGCGAGTGAAGCGAGTTACGGCGATCGTGCATTGAACAACACAGCGATTGCAAAGCCTGACGCTCCGGCAAATACCGCCATTCTCACCAATCCGCCATCGGCCCCGTTGGGTTGCGGATGGCGTTTTCGTGCTGGGCGTCACAGAAAGTGTCAGTCATCCCGGCCAAGTATTGCCCGATCACCAATTCCAGCGGGCGTTCTTCCAATCGCGTGCGGAATCGCAACGGCAAGCGGCCGGGGGTTCGACGCAACATTTCAAACAGCGTCACCACGCGATCGGCGGCGGCATCGCGAACGGGGATCAGACGCGGGTGGCGATAGACGGCACCAAACAAGAATTTTTCTAGCTGCTTTCGTTGCAGAGACAAAGGTTGGCTGTGCCCCAAACGAATGCCAGCGTCACAAATTTCATCTGAAGTGTATCCCTCGCAAGATCGCAATTGTTCAATCGCCGACTGCAACAAATCACTGACCTGCAAATCAATCAATTCGTGGACCAACAACTGACGCAATTGAGTCGTCGGCAGATGACCATGTTCGCCACGGATCACATCAAGCGACCGCCGCACGACCGTTAGTTGAGACAATTCATCAATCGATAACAGCCCCATTTGCAATGCGTCATCAACGTCGTGCGCGTCGTAGGCAATGGAATCGGCTAGGTCAACGACTTGAACTTCCAAGATCGGTGCTCGGCCGACCGCGGCTTCCGCCTTGTGGGCTCGAGTGTCTTGGCCGCCCAATGTTTCTCGGCACAGGTTCAAACCGGGGAACCGGCTGTACCTTTGTTCCAATTCTTCGACGATCACCTGAGCGAACGCGTTGTGCGAAAAACCGCCGACCGAACTCATGCAATCGCTCAGCGCATCTTCGCCGCAATGGCCGTAGGGCGGATGACCGATGTCGTGCATCAACGCCAATGCTTCGGTCAGATCTTCGTTCAGCCGTAACGTGCGAGCAATCGTGCGGGCGATCGACGCCACTTCTAAGGTGTGAGTCAATCGAGTTCGGTGATAAATCCCCATCTCGCCCGTAAAGACCTGCATCTTCCCAGCCAATCGCCGAAACGAACTACTGTGCAGGATCCGATCACGATCACGGGCAAACGGACCGCGGTAGGAATGAGCAGTTTCGGGATGCACGCGGCCCCGCGAATCACAAGAATGCATCGCGTAGGACGCCAGCAACAAGTGCTCTCGATCGACGCAACGTCGCAGATCGATCGAAGGATTTTCGGCGGTAGGAAAGCGTTTCACAGTCATACGTCGGAGTTTAGCGACAAACCGCGATCAAGCCCAGACGAACCGACGAGGAGTAGGGAAGTAGGTGTTAGGTGTTAGGTGTTAGGTGTTAGGTGTTAGGTGTTAGGTGTTAGGTGTTAGGTTTTAGGCTCAGTCGCTTTCGCTTGAATCTGACTGCAAGTACATTGCTGGCTTGCGTCCAACTCCCAACTCCCAACTCCCAACTCCTAACTCCTAACTCCTAAAACCTAAAACCTAAAACCTAAAACCTAAAACCTAATCCCTAACACCTACTCCCCCCATGCTGCTGACGATTGAATCGACTTGCGACGAAACGGCGGCGGCTGTCATTGATGATGATGGCCGGGTGTTGGGCGATTGCGTGGCGACTCAGGAAACACTGCACGAAAAATTTCAGGGCGTCGTTCCTGAGATCGCAGCCCGGGCACATTTGGAACGGATTCTTCCCGTCATCCAAACAGCGATGCAGAAAGCGTCGGTGTCCAGTGCGGACCTGACTGCGATTGCCGTTGCCGATCGTCCGGGGCTCGCCGGGTCGCTGCTAGTCGGCGTCGTTGCTGCGAAGACATTGTCGCTGGCTTGGGACAAACCGCTGGTGGCGATCAATCATTTGCACGCGCACCTTTACGCATGCCAGTTGGCGACACCAACGCCGGTCTATCCGTGCATCGGTTTGGTCGTCAGTGGTGGGCACACCAGTTTGTATCACTGCACGTCGCCATTGGACTTGGATTACTTGGGCGGGACGATCGATGACGCCGCGGGCGAAGCGTTCGACAAAGTCGCCGCGATGCTTAGCCTGGGTTTCCCCGGTGGTCCGGCGGTATCGAAATTAGCAGCGACGGGAAATCGAAAGGCGTTCCAGTTCCCGCGTTCGATGCTGAACAAGGACAACTTTGATTTCAGTTTCAGTGGCCTTAAAACAGCGGTGCGATACGCGATTACGGGACCAGGCCAAACTGACTTTTCAAAGCTAGAGATTGCCGACGATGTCAAAGCCGATGTGTGTGCATCGTTCGAGGCGGCAGTGGTCGATGTCTTGGTTGGTAAAGCCCGAAAAGCGGTCGCCAAACATCGAGTGAACCGATTGATCGTAGGCGGAGGCGTTGCGGCGAACGGTTATCTGCGTGAACAATTACAGCAAGCTGCGACAAAGCACGGCTTTGAGGTCATCATCGCGCCGATGGATCTGTGTACCGACAACGCGGTGATGGGCGCGATCGCGCTGCAGAAAATTCGTCGCGGCGAATTCGCTGACCTTACCCTGGACATTACTCCGGGTTTGCAACGCGGGTTTTGATTCCAAAGTGCTTTCGCCAATCAATGCAGTCGTTGCATCCGACCTGGAAGTCTCGGCAAACACTCGGGCGATATTCGTGGTTCTTGCAAAGTTTGGTAGTTTGATCAAACCAAAAACACGGACCGTCTAATTCACCCTGCTTCGGGTGCTGGTACTCGTTTCGATACTCAACAAGTTCACTGCGAAGGTGTTCTGGTAAATCGATCCAATACTTTTCGGCAGCCTGCGTTGGACTGCCTTCGATGTACGGCGGGTAACCCATGTGCATGCAGCAAACGCCGCAGCCTTGGCAATCATCAACCTGAGGCAACGGCGATCGTTTTGCGTTATGATTTCGAGGGTTGACTGACATGGAAAGAACGCGGGATGAAAGAATACGGTGGGACAGATTTGGCAAACCCAATTTAGCCAATCAGACCATGCGTTTTCTACTTTGCGTTGGCAACCAACGGAAGTACCGAACGCGATTCAGCGCAGTGCGTACTTAAGCAGCGCCACTTAGTTCAGTTAGCTTCCACCACCCACACAGCAAAGTAGCATGGCGGCCCCCCGCCGTGCGTTGGCATGCAAGCAACAGTCCCAGGCTCCACCGCCCACACAGCAAAGTAGCATGGCGGCCCCCGCCGTGCGTTCAATGTGCCTACCCCAACACGACATTTATCATCGATCGCAGCAGTGGGTAACGCAGTGAAACAACGTTAGACTGTTAAACCACGCCGGCACCGCCCACACAGCAAAGTAGCATGGCGGCCCCCGCCGTGCGTTCAATGCGTCTGCCCCAACACGACATTTACCATCGATCGCAGCAGTGGGTAACGCAATGAAACAACGTTAGACTGTTAAACCACGCCGGGCATCGCCCACGCAGCAAAGTAGCATGGCGGCCCCCGCCGTGCGTTCAATGTGCCTACCCCAACACGACATCTATCATCGATCGCAGCAGTGGGTAACGCAATGAAACAACGTTAGCCATAACGCGTCGGGCATCGCCCCGCGCGCCGACGACCCAGCACGACGCGTGGGGCGATGCCCACGCGGCTAAACAAACTAGAAACCCTTCACGGCATTGCCAGGCAGGGGCGGCAGCGAGCATTCGTCGGTTCGATTACCCCTCCGGGGCAAACCATCTTTTTGGGTCGATTACCGGTGGCCGTTGGCCACCGGCAAAGTGCTTTCACCCCTCCGGGGCAATTCAGTGTTGAAAGCAAGTGCCATTAGGCGATGACCACGCGAGTCTCGTGGACGCGAGGGGCGATGCCTCAACGCCACTTACGATAGCCCCGGACGGGGCGGCAGCACGGTGCCGTGGGCTTTGGCCCACGGGAACCAAGCGCAGCAAAAACCCAAGCCCCGGAAGGGGCGGCAGCGAGCATTCATTGGTTCGATTACCCCTCCGGGGCAAACCATCTTTTCTGGTCGATTACCGGTGGCCGTCGGCCACCGGCAAAGTGCTTTCACCCCTCCGGGGCAATGTTCCACCGCACACGCAGCAAAGTAGCATGGCGGCCCCCGCCGTGCGTTCAATGTGCCTGCCCCAACACGACATTTATCAGCGATCGCGGCAGTGGGTAGCGCAATGAAACAACGTTAGTCAGACCGCGTTGGGCATCGCCCCGCTCGCTGACGCCCAGCACGACGCGCGGGGCGATGCCCACGCGGCTAAACGAACTAGAAACGCTTCACGGTATTGCCCGGCAGGGGCGGCAGCGAGCATTCGTCGGTTCGATTACCCCTCCGGGGCAAACCATCTTTTCTGGTCGATTACCGGTGGCCGTTGGCCACCGGCAAAGTGCTTTCACCCCTCCGGGGCAATCCGCCCGCGCAGCAAAGTAGCATGGCGGCCCCCGCCGTGCGTTCAATGTGCCTGACCCAACACGACATTTATCAGCGATCGCAGCAGTGGGTAACGCAGTGAATCAACATTAGTCAGACCGCGTTGGGCATCGCCCCGCGCGCTGTGAACCCAGCACGACGCGCGGGGCGATGCCCACGCGGCTAAACAGTTTTGAAACGCTTCACGGCGTTGACCATCAAAGACGCTCGCTACCACGTAGCGGTTGGTGCAAGTGTCGGCTGCACAATTTGGGGAGACCAGAAACAGGGCTAGCGATCGACATGTCAACGCTTTTGCATCAAAAAGTAGCGGTTGAGGGACTCGAACCCCCGACACGCGGATTATGATTCCGCTGCTCTAACCAGCTGAGCTAAACCGCCGTTTTTGCGTTGGTGGGGAGTTTAATCGCTGGAGGCGGGGAAAGCCAAGCCCACTAAGTATCTTTTTAGAACGTGCTAATAACGCGTGCCGCTGGCTTGATCTCTGGTTTGATTTCTGGTCGCGATTGGCGGTACCTGAGGCGTCAGTCGCGGTGCTTCGTAGATCGTGAACTCGGCCCAAACGGGAAAGTGGTCGCTGATCTTCAACGCTTCTTCTTCGCTGATGCCAAACGTGTTTTGCAGATCCAGAATGCCGTAACGGCCGGTGAATTCGGTTGTCATGTTGCGATCGATCAGAATGTGGTCGTACGTTTTGGTCCGACGTGTGTTGGTCATCGCGTCGCCGGCAATTGAAAACACGCTGGGGATTTGGCCCAGTTCTCGCAGCCCGGCCGTGTCCACGTTTAAGTCACCCAGCAAGATAAAATCCTCTTCGCCAGTCATCCCATATTCGTAATTTCTTACGCTGGTGAAGACATCGTCAAGCACGTTCATTTCGTTGATGATCGCGTTCTCGGCGACTTCGGATGGGGACGTGTGAACGTTGATCAGCGTGAAGCGAAACGGAGGCCGACCGTCCGGGGATCCGGTGCGAGTTTCAAACGACGCAACCATGGGCTCGCGGGACATCAGTTCGTCAGGATCCTGGACGACGTAGGCGCTGCCGGGGATCATCGCGATTCGACTTTGGTCGTAAACAAACGCGTATGCTTCTTTGTAGCGGTCGCCTTCGCCGATCGATTCACTGACCGAAGAACTGTAGCTTGCACCGGAGGCACGCAGAAGGCTGACCAGTTCGCCAATCGGCGAGACTTGTCCGTTACGAATCTCTTGAATTGCCACCACATCGAACTGGGAAACGATGCGTGCGATGGATTGCATGATTTGAGGGTTGGAGACCTTTGATGGCCCGAAGAATTGAATGTTGAACGTGGCGATTCGAATCGTTTCGCGCGATCGGTTATCCATCTGCAACGCAACGGGTTCGATTCTGGATCGTTGCGGTTGCCCAGAATCAGCAATCAGTTCACCGATTGGGTTTTCGCCGTTGCCCATCCACTGGTCAAAGACGGACAGATCGATCCGTCCGGTGACGACCATAAACAGCAGGCCCACGATTCCCGAAAAGGTAAACGAGGGGCCGAGCCAGCGCAGCAAGGGGATGCTGGTTGAAAAACTGCGATCGTTTTTTCGCGAACTTCGAGATCTTTTAGATCGGCTCCGCCGACCCAGTAACCATCCCATCGTAGGCCTCCTTGCCTAGGGGGAAATAGCTTTTAGCTGTTAGCGATTAGCTTTTAGCTTTGTTTGTTGAGAGCATGAAGCATCTCTTCACGCTGCTTCGCCGATTCTTTTTAGGGCTTCGGTTGCCAGTCGTTTCAATCTTGGTGGTGCGTCCTCAGCAGCCTTGCTTAGCGAATCTTTCGCGACGGCTGCGGCTTCGCCGATCTGGCACAACGCCCATGCGGATCTTTCGCGGGCCGGCAGGTGCAACGATTTGTCTAAACAATCGCTCAATGCCTGACCTGCTTGGGCAGCGGCACCGCCAAGTCGGCCCAGCATGGTGGCGGCCCAGTATCGGACCTCTCCCTCTTCGTTCTCTTCCAGCACTTTGATCAGTGACGAAATCTCGTCCGCTGATGGTTGAATTGCCCGTTCGAGTGCCTCCGCGGCCCACATTCTGATTTCATCATTGGAATTCCCGGCAAGTTCAACAATGCGGACCGTCATTCCGGTGACCGAGTCGCTGTTGGAGACTTGTTGCAGTGTTTCGATGACGGTTTCGGGCTTCAAATTGCCCAAACCACCGTGATCCCCGGGGCTTCCGACGGTTTGTTGGTTTTGGGACAGCGTTTGAGCCCAGGCTGCTTTTTGATTCGATGACATAGCGGGGGCGTCAGTGGGACTAACGGAATAAGGGTTGGCGGACTACAATACTGCTCCAGTAGCGATACAAAAAAACCGCTGTTTCATACAAGATCTCTTTGGAAAACCCTTCTCGATGAGCCTCGCCTCTCACTACACCGACGGCACTTGCGCCATCTCTTTCGAGCTTTTCCCGCCGAAGACGCCGCAGGGGCTTCAAACGCTGTTAGACAACGTCCGCAAGCTGACTGAGTTCAAACCGGCCTATTTTACATGTACCTATGGTGCGGGTGGTTCGAGTCAATCGACGACGCTGGACGTGTTAAGCAAGGTGCGCGAACTGACCGATTTGCCGGTCGCGTCTCACCTGACCTGCGTGGGTTCGACGGTCCAGCAATTGGAAGATTACCTGAACAAAGCGACCGACTGCGGGACCGACTACATCGTTGCCCTGCGAGGCGACCCGCCAAAGGGCGAGACTGAATTCCAGGCCGTGCAGGGCGGCTTTCGATATGCCAATGAATTGGTCGAATTGATCCGAGAGAAGTTTTCCAGCTTGGGGATCGCCGTCGCCGGTTACCCCGAAGTCCATCAAGAGGCCGTCGATGCGAAAACGGATCTTGATAACTTGAAGCGGAAAGTTGACGCGGGCGCGGACATCATTATCACGCAACTGTTCTACGATAACGCCGACTATTACCGGTTCCGCGACGACTGCGTTGCGGCGGGAATCAATGTCCCCGTGGTTCCAGGCATTTTACCGGTCACCAACTTTGCACAGGCTCAGCGGATCGCGTCGATGTGCAAGGCCGGCATCCCTGATTCACTGCGAACCGCAATGACAGATTCGGACGATGCAGACCATCAATTCAAGATCGGCGTCGAGCATGCTCGGATGCAAACGGTTGATCTGGTGGAAAATGGCGTGCCAGGAATCCATTACTATGTTCTGAACAAGAGTGCCGCCGCCGAGTCATTGTTGGATGGAATGCAATTGGGCACCGCGTAGGCCGGAACAAGCCTTGCGCAGTTCCGGCAATCCAACGTAGTACCATGCAATTGCCGGAACTGCGCAAAGCTTGTTCCGGCCTACGCGGTTGGAACAAGAGTGCCGCCGCCGAGTCGTTGTTGGATGGAATGCAATTGGGCACCGAGTAGGCCGGAACAAGAGTGCCGCCGCCGAGTCATTGCTAGATGGAATGCAGTTAGGCATGGCGTAGGCCGGAACAAGCCTTGCGCAGTTCCGGCAATCCAACGTAGTACCATGCAATTGCCGGAACTGCGCAAAGCTTGTTCCGGCCTACGCGGTTGGAACAAGAGTGCCGCCGCCGAGTCGTTGTTGGATGGAATGCAATTGGGCACTGCGTAGGCCGGAACAAGCCTTGCGCAGTTCCGGCAATCCAACGTAGCGTTATGCAATTGCCGGAACTGCGCAAAGCTTGTTCCGGCCTACGCGGTTGGCCGTACCTAATCAAACTTCGTCCGACAATTCTGGGAAAACACCTTCGTCCAGATCCATTCGTTTGATGATCGCCTTCAAACGGATTTGGAAGTCGCTTTTGTAGTTGGCGATTTGTTGTTCGCTCAGCCCCACTTTCTCGGCGACATCTTTGTTGCCCATGCCGCGTACAAAGATCAGTTCGATCGCTTTTAGCTTGACGAAGCCATCGGAAGACTTCCAGCGATCGACCTGTTCGCTGATCGCTTGGGCGACAGCGGATTCTTCGATTGCCTTGCGTTCGACGCTTCGCGCGATTGAACTGGCCACGCGGTCAGGGCCTTCGTGTTGCATCGACACCACGCTATCGTCACCACTGCGATGATGCATTTGCACCGATGGGCGTCGGCCTTCGCGGCGCAGATAATCGGTCAACTTGTAGCCGCAAATTGAAAACAGGTAACTTTCCAGCGGCCGCGAACCGTCGTAGTTGGGCAGACTGATCAGGAAACCGACAAACGCGTCTTGGACGATGTCTTCGCTGGCCGCACGATTTCGGATTCGGCTATCGGTGTACGCCAACAGGCGACCTTCGTATCGGTCGATCAATGATTGCCAAGCATCGCCATCACCGTCACGGATTCGAGTGACAAGAATCTGGTCAACGTCGCTGGATTCCTTCATGCTTTCTTTGTCCGTGATTGTTCGATAGTCTTTCGCGCTGCGTTCAACATTCCAACTGGGCTAATTCTAACTGAACTGAGTGATATCGGATGACTGCGGAAGAGGTTCCTGATCAAATTCCCACGAAGGTTCACGCGGGTTATCAGCTTGAAAGCGGGCTATTAGGTCGGGTTCGTGATTGGATCGATCTTTTCGGTCCGCTGCGGTTGGTACGAGTAATGCGAATCTCGGTATCGCCTATTGCATTGTTCGTTGTCGCTGCGGTTTACTTGGTGTGGCAATTTGGTTTTGTAACTTTTTTACATCCCAAGGTGCATTGGGGTGGGATCGGGAACCCCGTTTACGACGATCTTGCGTTGGTCGGTTTTAGCTTCAATCCAACTTCGCTGTGGTTTGTTTTCAATCGCCCCGATCCATGGGCTTCGTTTTTGTTGGTCAGTTGGTCATTAGTTCTTTGGACGCCAGTTGCGTTGTACTTGGCCAGACAAGGTGGCTTGCTTACCGCTGATCGGACGATGGAAGACGTCGGTAGTTTGCTCAAACGATCTTTGCGGCGAACACCATCGGCTTGGTTAACAGCGATCGTGCCCACGCTGTGCAGTGCGGCGATTGGGTTGATGGTGATGTTACTGTCGCTGCTATTACAACTTAGCCACGGCCTGTTTTTCTTGGAATGGCCATTGGCAATCGCGATCACTTGCATTTCGATCCCGATTGGCTTGTTGCTGTTTGGCAGTTTTGTTGCAACGCCCTTGGCGATGGCTTCGATTTCAAACGAACGCCAAGCGGATCCATTGGATTCGCTAAGCCGCGGTTACGAAGCTCTCTATCGACGCCCGCTGCATTTGATTTTCAGCACACTGACTGCGATCGTTCTGGTCGCTGTCGTTTGGCTGATCACCAGCGGAGTGTCGGGGTTGGCGTCGGTCTCGGCTGGACTGTTCACAGACATCACGGGAACCTCGCGTGATCAACAATTGTTGATTCAACACTGCATCGCCGAATTGCCAACGATTGTCGCGTTGACGACCTGGTTGGCGATGGTTGGCGGCATCTACTTGCTGGCACGGCACGACACCGGCGGTCAAGAAGTGGAAGATCTTTGGATGCCAGAGAAGCCGACACCGCCGCCGATGCCCCAACCGAGTCGGTAAAAAAAGAGCCGAGAATAAATGTCGCCTTTCGCTCCGCGAAAGTGGCGAATCCGCGGCTTTCGCGGAGCGAAAGGCGACTATAAAAAGTTGCGTATGCACATGCGGTATGATTAGCAAAGAGATGTATTGTTCCGTACCAACTTAGAGCTTTGACGTGACACAATGATGAAAATCCAATTGAAGATCGCTGGGTTAATGCTGATCACCGCGCTGATCACCACGCTGTTCAATGCGTCTGGCTGCACCAAGCGAACACCTGTCGAAGAAATCTCGGTCGCTCAAAGTGGAATTGAGGTGGCGGAAGCAGCGGTTGTCAGCGGAGATGTTGGTGAACAAAGTTTTGATTGGCCGCAATGGCGTGGTTTGTCTGGTGGAGTGTCTGGCAACAAGAACGTTCCCACACAATGGAGTGCCGAATCAAACATTCGTTGGCAAGCCGATGTGCCGGGACGCGGTCATAGCAGCCCAATCGTGGTCGGCGACTTGGTGGTTCTGGGAACCGCGACCGAGAATCCTGACCAACAGTTGGTCGTTGCCTATGACCGAAACGATGGCCAGAAACGTTGGTCGTCGATCGTCCACGATGGCGGATTCCCAACGAAGCGGGCGGTCCACATGAAAGCGACGAATGCCAACGGCACGATCGCGTCCGATGGCAACGCCTTGGTTACCGCTCATTTGAACAGCGACCGAATCTGGGTCACTGCATTTGACTTTGATGGGAATCGTCTTTGGCAAACAGACATCGGAGCGTTCGATTCTAAATTTGGTTACGCTCCCTCGCCAATCATTTACAAGTCGCTGGTGATCGTGGCCGCCGACAATCGGGGTGGTGGCTACTTGGTTGGATTGGACATTGCGTCGGGCCAAATCGCTTGGCGTCGTTCGCGTGGTGACGCCAGCAGTTATTCCAGTCCTTCGCTGGTGAAGCTGGGTGGAACGGATCAAATCGTGATCACTGGAAACGATCGCATGGCTAGCTATCAGCCCGCGACGGGAGACTTGATTTGGGAAACCGAGTGCATCGCCGAAGCGACTTGCGGGACGGTGGTTGCCGCGGCGGATCGGGTCTTTGGTTCCGGTGGCTACCCGAGCGAAGAGACGGTTTGCTTGGACCAGGATGGCAAACTCGTTTGGTCTCAGCGAACCAAAATTTACGAGCCGTCGATGGTAACCGACGCAGAAAACTTGTTTGGAGTCACCGATAGCGGGATCGCGTATTGCTGGGATGTTGAGGATGGAACCGTGCTTTGGAAAAAGCGACTTGGCGGGAACTTCAGCAGTTCGCCCGTCATCTGTGATGGCAACGTTTACGTCGCCGATTTATCCGGCAACAGCTACGTCTTTAAAGCGTCCGGCGAATCGTACCAACTGGTGTCCAAAAATCGCCTGGGCGACGACTGCTACGCCAGTCCCGCGATCGCCGATGACGCGATCTTCTTTCGCATCGGATTTGGCGAGGAAGCGGAACGCACAGAAAAGCTGTTCTGCATCGCCGAAGATGGGTGAAGTCCGAGCCAATCAGCCGCCACGCTATCGAAGCCTGCAAGTACAAACAGATTTTGTTTTCCGTTAGAATTGCAGTAAAACACTCTCGAAGGTTGCTGGCGACCTGCCCGTAGCTGATCCCGCCAGGGTTCAGTCGAGCTTGAACCGATCGTGGACTGAACCCTGGCGGGATCAGCTACGTTTTGAAACAATCTTTTAGACTTGTTGTCGCCAATTCTGCACGTTCACTCCCCTACAAAAACAATCACCATGACACTTCACAAGCTTGCTGGGCAACCGGTTCCCATTGAACTGCTGGAAAACATTCCGCGGCTGGTTTCTTCGTACTACGCAATAAAGCCCGACCCGACCAATCCTTCGCAAGCGGTTGAATTTGGCACTTCGGGGCACCGTGGTACGTCCACGACGGGTCGGTTTAACGAAGATCATATCCTTGCGATCTCGCAGGCGATTTGCGAATACCGATCGTCGCAAGGGATCACCGGTCCGCTGTATCTTGGCATGGATACTCATGCGCTTTCGGAACCAGCGTTTGTGTCGGCACTGCAGGTCTTTGCGGCCAATGGCGTCACGACCATGATTGACGCAGGTCGTGGCTTTACGCCCACGCCCGTCATTTCGCATGCGATCTTAAATCACAATCGAGATCAAAACAGTTCATTGGCTGACGGCGTCGTCATTACTCCGTCACACAACCCACCATCGGATGGTGGATTCAAATACAACGCAGTCAATGGCGGTCCCGCCGATTCGGCGACCACAACAACGATTCAAAATCGTGCGAACGAAATCATTGCCAACAAGTTAGCGGATGTAAAAAGCGTCGGACTGGCGGATGCATTGGCGTCTGAATTTGTGCAGGAACATGATTACATCACTGGCTATGTCGAAGACCTCAAAAACGTCGTTGACATGGATGCCATTCAAGCAGCCAACTTGAAGATCGGCGTTGATCCGATGGGCGGGGCCGGCATCGCGTATTGGAAACCGATCGCGAAACGGTACGGATTGAATATTGAAATTGTCAATCAGCGTGTCGATCCAACTTTCTCGTTCATGCGAGTGGACAAAGACGGAAAGGTTCGCATGGATTGCTCGTCGCCATCGGCAATGGCGGGTTTGATCGACTTGAAAGATCGGTTCGATATCGCCTTTGGAAATGATCCCGACTACGACCGTCACGGTATCGTCACACCATCGGTCGGGTTGATGAACCCGAATCACTATCTTGCAGTCGCGATTGGGTATCTGTTTCAGAACCGACCGCAGTGGGGTGACTCGGTTGCCGTTGGCAAGACGCTTGTGTCCAGTTCGATGGTTGATCGAGTTGCCGCAGATCTTGGCCGAACGCTTTGTGAAGTTCCGGTCGGCTTCAAGTGGTTCGTTGATGGGCTGGTCGATGGATCGCTGGGATTTGGTGGCGAGGAAAGCGCGGGCGCATCTTTCTTGCGAATGGACGGCACGGCTTGGACGACGGATAAGGACGGAATCATCCTTGACCTGTTGGCGGCTGAGATTTTAGCCAAGACGGGAAAAGATCCGGGCCAGCATTACCAGACGCTTGTCGAGAAATTCGGCAGCCCTGTCTACGCCCGAATCGACGCACCTGCAACGCCAGCACAGAAAAATGCCTTGAAAGAACTGAGTCCCGAATCGGTGCTCTCAAAAGAACTAGCGGGCGACGCCATCGAAGCCAAGCTAACCGAGGCCCCGGGTAACAACGCCCCGATCGGCGGATTGAAAGTCGTTACCAAGAATGGTTGGTTTGCGGCACGACCTTCGGGAACTGAAGACATCTACAAGATCTACGCGGAAAGCTTTGTGGGCCAAGAACACTTAGAGCGAATCCAAACCGAGGCAAAGCAGATTGTCGCCGACGCGCTGGGTGATTGATGCTGAGTTGATTTTGCCTGGTGTTGTCTCAAGTACAAAGCGTCAATCACGTGCGGAATTGTCCTGAAATAGTATTCCGCGTCACCTCAATTTTCGGGTAGCGGAACTCGCCAAGAGTTTCGGCTACGAGGGGGACGCCGAAAGTCTACGCGACTTCCGCTACCTCCTAACCGAAGATTGAGCTGACATCGACTACTAGTTTTTGTTTTTTGAAACATCTGTCGCAGCAGGGCCCGCCAGGCTGGCGGTGTGAAACATTTCTAAACTCTTCACGGCGTTGCCCGGCAGGGGCGAAAGCGAGCAGACTTCGGCTTGATTTTCCGCGGCAGTTCCTGACGTGGCTGCATCGGTTGGCCCGGAAGCAACCCGACTAGGTGTCGCTGTTGAGCATGCAAATCCGGCGCAATCGGAAAAACCCGATAAATGCCTCCCTCAAAGATTCACAAAGCTTCAAAGTTTGCTCACGAAACATTGACCTTTGGGGTGCTGCGGCGTCCACTTGTACCGGACGCTGGGCTGGAAGTTTTTTTACGGCCGGGCGTTTCCACGATTTAGAAGTAATGAAGAACCATTCAAGGAACCGCCGTCGATGCTCTTTCGCCAACTGACGATTGCCTCGCTCTTTACCGCTCTCGCCGTCGCCGGCACAGGCTCGGCCGACGCGTGCTGTTTGACTGATTGGCTCTACGGCCGACAAGCATCGCCATACGCCGCCGGCTACGCCCCTGTTGGAACCATCGCGCCGGTTGGCTTTGCACAACCTTACGCCGCTGGTTATACGCCGATCAGTACGTCGTCAACGACCTTGCTGCCCGCACAAACACCTGCGTTGTCCAGCGGTGCCTACCAGGCTCAACGACCGGCTTATCTTGACAACCCATCGGTCTACACCGGACTTCCTGTCGGCAACAACTTGCAGACGTCTTACAGCGTTCCGCTCACATCGGCTCCGCAATTGTCGGCTGGGAACCAGTCGCTCTTTGGCGGTCTTCGTGGCAATGCCTCGGCACGACCATTCTTGGGCAGCTCTCAATACGGAGCGTCCAACGTGTACCCCAATTCAAGTTACTATCAGTCCAACTACGCGTCCGCTCAGGTCGGCTTGCCTGCAACGGCATTGCCGGCAACCAACGTTGCACCGCTGTTCCCCCGAGCACCCGCGACACCTGTTCGCAGCGGTTTGTCTCGGTTCTTTGGCTCGCTGTTTGGAACCAATTACCAAAGCAGTTACTACCGCGCCCCGATCACTTACTATCGCCCGGTGACGTCAGTTGATCCAACACTTGGCACAACGGTGACCGTGCAGCAGCCTTGCACTTCGACCGTTCAGCAATTGCAACGCACGCCCTACAACAGCTTCCAACTTTCGGCTCCTGCACCGATGCAAGCCGCACCAGGTTTCGGTTCACCAACCTGTTCGACGCCCGCTTTCGGCCAAGCTGGTCCTGCTTACCAACCCAGCGCATATCAACCCAGCGCAATTGGCCAAGCAAGTGCGATCGCTCCTGCCGCTGGTCAGTTTACTGTTCCGATTCCATCGACAGCCACACCACCGTCTGGTTTTGGTCAATCTGGTTTGGGGCAATCCAGTTTCGGTCAAGGCCAACCCAACACGGCACCGCTGACCGGTTCACCGAGCAGTCCGCGTTCGCAGTCAGACTTGTCGCCAGTGGATCCGCCAAGCCTTAATAATTATCAGCAACCCAGTTACCAACAACGCAGCGAAACCAGTTTCCGCGACGAATCACCTTCGTACGATCAGCCCGCCCCGCGCAGCGAGCCAACCGAAGAGCCGAGCACGCAAAAGTCGTATTGGGAACTTCAAAGCGGCGAGGATTCGACTGCGATGATTTCGCCGAGCAAACGTTACGGTGCGGTGCGTCCAGACTTTGAATCACGGCAAGCACCCGCGTTCACCGGCATCCGCCCGATTCGGGCTTTGGATGAAGACGAGCCATCGCCCTTCCGTCAGGAACTCAGCCGTCCATCGACATCGCCTAGCTACGACACCCCGCAACTTCCTGCTCGCACTGCACCCGTCGGTGGATACACGACAAGCAGCCGCGTTCCGGTCCGCGAAGCAGCAATGACTCGCCGTTCGTATCGCCGTTCGTATCCGGCCGCCAAGCCTCTGGCACCTGCAAAACGCGACAACACCTGGTCAACGGCCAAGTAGGCCGGAACAAGGAGTCTTCGACGCAGTTCCGGCAATCCGCGCAATGCAACTGCCGTCAATTCGCGTCCAACGCATCCAGATCAGGTAGGCCGGAACAAGGAGTCTTCGACGCAGTTCCGGCAATCCGCACAATGCAACTGCCGGAACTTCGCTGCGCTTGTTCCGGCCTACATCGTTGCGTCGCAACTGCCGTCAATTCGCGTCCAACGCATCCAGTAAAAACTGATCCGTCATCTGGACCATGTGCCAACTTTGATGAGGATCACTCACTGAATGGGCGGCACCTGGGTAGATCATCATCTGGAAAGGTTTGTGGGCCTTTTGCAAAGCCTTTGCCATTCGCAGCGTGTTGGCGGGGTGAACGTTGTCATCCACTTCGCCATGAATCATCAGCAATCGTCCACTTAGATTTTTTGCTGCCGAAATCAGAGACGTTGTTTCGTAGCCGTGCTTATTCTCTGACGGCAGCCCCATGTAGCGTTCGGTGTAGAACGAATCGTATTCGTGCCAATCGGTGACCGACCCGCCCGCGATGCCCGCAACAAACGCATCGCTGTGAGTCATCGAATACAAAGTCAGAAAACCACCGAAACTCCAACCGCGGATTGCGATTCGATCAGCGTCTACCCATGGCTGCGACTTCAACCAAACCACTGCCGACATCACGTCGCGAAACTCCACTTCCCCCATTCGCCCGCGAATGGACCACATCGCTGACACTGGGGTGCCGCTGCTGGACCGGTTATCGACCACCAACGTCGCAATCCCGCGTCGGGCCAGTAGTTCCCGATACAATGCTTGCCGACCCGCAAAGCGACTCGACACGATTGGCGTTCCTGGTCCGCCATAGACCTCGACAACGACGGGAAACTTTTGCGAATCCTCCGATTCAAGGTCTGGTTTCACCAACAAGGCTGGCAGTTGCACCGAATCGTCGGTCGTGATTGTCAGCAATTCGGGACTGCGAAGCGGACTCTGCGTCATCAGACGTGTTTCAGAAATCAGTGTCTCAGTTGTTTCGGGTGAGTCTCCGTCGGGAATTCTTGTCGGCCGAAGCACCATGCTTGGTGGCGTCGATGGATCGCTCTGTCGATCGACTAGCCAGCGACCATCGGGGCTAATATCCGTCGAATGCCAGCCTGATTCGCCGGTCAACGATATTAATTCGCTGTTAGCCTGATCCAATTTGCACTGGTACAAATGCTGATCAACGCCGCCGTCGCGGTCACCCACCAACCACAACTTGTCTTCGCTCGGGGACAGCGTGAAGTCGCGGACATTCAACGAACTTGGACTGACTGGCACCATCGAACTTCCGTCACCGCTGATACGGTAAACGCGATACTTTCCGCTCGGCAATTCACTGCGCCACAACAAACCACCATCAGCCAGCCATGCCGGCGCGGCCGGTGGTTCGACCCAGGCCGGGCTCTCCTCACGCAGCAACAATCGCGGCAACACCAACCCATTTTCCAATGCCGCCGGATCGGCTTTGGAAAGCATTCGATAAGTCTGTTTGCGATCGCTGACGCTGAACACCAGCGACCCATCGTGCGCGTGCCACCAAACGCCAGTAACAATCTGTTCCAGATCACTCGTTGATTCGACCATCAACTTTGGCGCTGGCACCGGTTCAGAATCAAACCGACGTAAATCCCATACATAAAGCGACGCATGCGGAATCGGATCGCCGGACTTGCTGTAGCGGGTGGTGGACCCATTACCACGGTCTGCACGGGAGGACGACAACACGTAAGGCTGAACCCCGCTGGTGTCGATACGAAGCATTGCCAACCAGTTTCCGTCGGGGCTAAACCAGAAAGCCCGAAAGTTACCACGACCAAAAATTTCTTCTTGGTAGATCCAGTCCAGTTCACCGTCCAGCAGCGTGTCTAAACCATCGTCGGTCAATCGGCGTGTCAAGTGAGTTCGGACGTCGGTGACATAAAGATCGCCATCGATCGTGTAACCGATCCGCCGTGCTTGAGAATCCAGCTTAACGTTTTCCCAGCTACCGGCATCGCGAGTCAGAATGCGTGCTGGTGTTTCGGAAGAAACCGTCGCCAGCGTATCGCCGATCCTTACCAAGATGGTGTCAGATTCTTCTTGCATCATCGGCACCGCTCGTGCGACCGATCGCGTCGCTGCTTTGGCGTCCACATTGGCGAGCGAACTCACATTCTTACACAACTGATCAAACGCAGGCCAGGTTTGCCAGGGCTGCGATGCTGAATCGCCTTTGACGACAGATTTCCCAAGTGGAAACTGCTTCCAAGTATTGTCTTTCTTGAGCAATAGTTTTGACGTTTGCTTTCCGATCCAGTGCGACATCGGCAGTTTGCCATCGAAGTCAAACTTTTTGTCAGGATGATAGAGTCGTTCCAGCGTCAGCACCTGCGGTTCGCCGGACTGCTCGGTTTGGGGTGTGGGATTCGCCGGTGGATAGGCGTTGGCACAAGAAACAAAGCTAAAGTTGCTCGGTAAAAACGTAAGCAACATGACCGCGGTTGTGGGCACAACCCAATGCGTCGCTCTACAATGCGTGTGTTCGCCAGAGTTCGTTTGCGCCACAGAATTCATTACGTGTTCGGTTTTAAGAGGTTTGGGTCTTGATAAAAAACAATCGTCCGGCGGTCATGTTGTTGGCCATCATTGTAATCCATTTCCTTTTCAGTTCCGTCGCATTGAAGACCATCAATGCCTCAGATCCAAAGCGTCCGAATATCGTTTGGATTATCAGCGAAGACAACTCAAAACACTATTTGAACCATTTCGACAGCACGGGAACACCCACGCCCGCGATCGAGTCGCTGGCCCGCGCCGGAGTCACGTTTGATCACGCGTTTTCGTGCAGCCCGGTTTGCTCGGTTGCTCGAACGACGTTGATCACCGGTTGCTATGCACCAAGGATTGGCACGGCGTATCACCGGGCGTTCGAGCCCGCGATGATGCCAGCCGGCATTAAGATGTTTCCGGTGTATTTAAGAGACAGCGGTTATTACACGACCAACAACAGCAAGAAAGACTACAACGTCCGTCCAGGCCCAAAGGTCTGGGATGAATCATCGCGAAAGGCAAATTGGAAAAACCGTCCCTCCGATGAAACACCGTTCTTCCATGTGCAGACGATCAAGACTTCGCATGAAAGCTCGCTGCATCCTGAACACCCCGATGCTGACAAACCGCTGGTCACCGATCCCGCGTCGATAACCTTGCAGCCGTATTTTCCTGATACGCCGCTGATGCGAAAGACGGTTGCTCGGTATCACGATTTGATCACCTCAGTCGATCAACAGGTCGGCGATATTATTCAAGACTTAAAAAACGCAGGCGAGCTTGAAAATACCTTTGTGTTTTACTTTGGTGACCACGGTGGTGTGCTTCCGCGATCGAAGGGCTACGTCTTTGAATCAGGCCTGCATGTCCCGCTGGTCATCCGCATTCCTGCAAATTTCACCGACACCGTGGATCGAGAACGCGGCAGTCGCGTCGATGGCTTCGTCGAATTCGTTGATTTCGGCCCCACAACGCTGAACTTGGCAGGCATTGAAATTCCGGAACGAGTCGATGGGAAGGCTTTTTTGGGGAAGCAGATGGTTGCATCGGAGGTGGACCAGCGTGATGAAGCATTCGGGCATGCTGATCGGTTTGATGAAAAGTATGATGTGGTGCGGTCGCTGCGCGTGGGGCAATGGAAGTACATTCGCAACTTTGAACCGTTTTACCCCAATGGAATGTACAGCGAGTATCGCTACAAGATGATTGCGATGCAGCAATGGCAATCGCTTCATACCCAGGAAAAGCTGACGCCGATTCAGGATGCGTTTTTCCAGCCCAAGTTGCCCGAAGCCTTGTACGACTTGGATGCTGATCCGCATGAAACCGTCAACCTAGCCAATGATCCGGCTCACCAGCAAACTCTGTTGCGAATGCGCGATCGGCTCAACGAGCGGTTGGTCGGAATGCCTGATCTGGGCTTTGTCCCCGAAGCCTATTTGGTCGAGGACGCGATGACGGATCCAGTTACCTTTGGCAGGCGAAACCAAGACCAAATCAAGCGGTTCATCGAGACCGCAAACCTGCAATTACTGGACTGGGAAGACGCCAAGCCTAAAGTTATCACCGCAATTTATGACCAAGATCCGCTGGTTCGGCTTTGGGGCTTGGTGGCGGCGACCAGTTTTGGTGTTGAGGCGAAAGAGATTTCTAAAGACGTCGAAAAACGGTTGGTGGATCTGGAGCCGCTGGTGGTGATTCGGGCGGTTGAGTATTTCGCATCGCTGCGTAGCAAGAGCGAAACATCGCTGAAGGATCCGTTGCCGTTTCTGTATCGGTCGTTGCAGCGATCGATCAGCGAACCGGAGGCGTTGCGGGTTCTGAACACGGCTGTCTTTGTCCGCGATCATTGCGGAACCGATGGCGACGATCGATTGGACATTGATCCAAGGCAACTGCAAACACTGCCAGAAGTCGGCAAAAGCAAGTGGGTAAAAAAGCGGATCGCGTACTTGAGCCGCTCGCGATAGTTGGCGGTGGACGGCATTGGTGTTCGGCAATACCGCGATGGTCGGTATAACCCAACCAGTCCGATTCTTTATTGTGGCTAGGACTTCTTTGCTGGACTTGTTAACCGGACCCCGTCGGGATTTGTACCCCATGTTTGAGAAGCTGCCGGGATCGCATTTGATCCGCAGGCGGTTTGAACCATCTAAATGACATGGATCCCAAGCATGACAGTTGCCACCAACGACGCCGTATTCGCATCACCCGATCAGCTTTCAGAACAACTCGCTGGCCTGTCACCGGCTGATGATCACGGTCGGCTTATCGACCAGATCGATGAAACGCTTGGCTTGATTGCTGAAGCGAATGAGATCGGCCAAGGGCGATTGGCGGTCGATCATTACGACGTGACCGTCGTGGTTCCGGTCTACAACGAAGTTGAAACGCTTCCAAAGGTGCTGCAGCGAATCGAACAAGTCATGCCACCGGCGACCGAAGTCATCGTCGTTGATGACGGCAGCACCGACGGCACCCGACAATGGTTGGAAAGCCTTCCAGAAAAGGCTGGCCGAACGATCCTAACTCGACGAGCCAATCACGGAAAAGGATCTGCAGTTCGACTGGCGATTCGTCACAGCAGCGGCCGAGTCGTTGCCATCCAAGACGCAGACTTGGAATATGAACCCGCCGACTTGTTAAGAGTCATCTGGCCGATTCTTGATGGTGACGCCGAAGTCGTTTATGGATCTCGCTACCTTGGCGAAGTCACTGACGCTTCGATCGTTCACCGGTTGGGCAATTGGGCGTTGACCAAGGCCAGCAATCTGATGACCGGTTTGAAATTGACCGACATGGAAACCTGCCACAAAGCCTTTGACGGTGACATGATTCGATCGATCCAATTGCGAGAATGCCGATTCGGATTCGAGCCTGAGATCACCGCCAAAGTCGCCTCGCGTGGTGCCATCGTGATGGAAGTGCCCACGGGTTACGACAGTCGCGGTTACGACGAAGGCAAAAAGATCGGCTGGCGAGACGGTGTCGCTGCACTGGCCTGCATGTGGCACTACCGATCACGCTGATCATCGGTTGTCAGCGTAGTGGATCTTGTTAAAGATCCGGCTGGGGATGGATCTTTAACAAGATCCACTACGATTGCGGCTGGGGTTGGATCTTTAACAAGATCCACTACGATTGCGGCTTGGGATGGATCTTTAACAAGATCCACTACGATTGCGGTGACAAATCATTCGACTCTTATGCGTCTGCTTGCTATCGCTGAAACAGAATGCAAATCGGTGATGGGGCTTGCACGATATGCTGGCTGTATTGCAGCGTTCCCGAATTCTGATCAACCGAGAACGACGCGACTGTATGGGAATCTTGTCCGGCGACGACCAGCCACTTTCCATCGGGTGTCAGATTGAAATTTCGAGGCATCGCACTGCGTGAGTTCTCGATTTCGACTCGCGACAAACTACCGCTTCTTTGATTGATGCGACATACCGTAATCGTGTCATGGCCACGATTGCCGCAATACAGAAATCGACCGCTTGGATGGATGCGAATTTCTGACGCACTCTTGAAGCTCTCTTTTTCCAATGCCTTTTTAGGAACGGTCGGCAGCGTTTCCATCGGACTTAGCGTCCCCGCCTCTGGGTTCCAAATCAATTGAGTCACCGTCAGCGAAAGTTCGTTGAGCACGTAGGCCCATTTTCCATTGGGGTGAAACTTCATGTGACGCGAACCGCTTCCGGGCGGCAGTTCCACGTCTCCGTGTGGCAGCAGTTTTGCCTCGTCGTGATCAATCCGATAGATCACGACTTGATCGAGTCCCAAATCAGGCACGAACGCATACTGATTGTCCGGTGAAAAACCTACCCAATGCGGGTGAGGCGCATCCTGGCGATTGCCGACGACTCCGCTGCCACCTTTGTGCTTGACCAATTGAGTTCGGTCCTTGATCGAACCGTCTTCGTTCAGCCGGAACACGCCAACACTGCCGCCACTGTACTGTGCCGTTAACAACAGCTTGCCGGTTTGATCGATCGCCAAATGAGCCGCACCGCCGTCACCAATGGCGACCGAATTGACGAGGCTCAATTGATTCTTGGGCCGACCAATGTTGTAAGCGACGACCGAGGGTTCACCGTCGATCGGAGTCCCGATCGCATAAAGATTGTCCAGTGTCGGATGAAGAGCAAGGAACCCGGGGCCTTTCAATTCTGCTGCCAATCGAGGCTTGCTCAATTTGCCAGTGCCCAGGTTCATTTGAGCTTGATAGATTCCGCGTGACGGCGGCCGATTGCTGGTGCCGATCCAAATGTCAATCGATTCAGCGCTACAAACCTTCAAAGTATCACCCCCCAAGATCAGACAAGCAAACGTGATCACGGTCAAAATCAAACGATCCGGCATGGCCTTCGGTTCCAATGAAAAAAAGAGTCGAGTGCTGGGAGCCCTGATGATGGGAGCCCTGATATGGGAGCCCTGATGATGGTTCACTCGGGGGCGCGAAGCAAGACTGCAAAGGAATACTTCCCCGGCAAATCACTCGGCCCGCCGTCGCTCGTCACGCACATTTCCCCCTCATGCCGCACGCCGGTAGATAATCCCCGTACGATCGCGACTGTGTTGATCAATCGCGCCGGTTTTTCGCAGAACGTAGGCAATTTGCTGAGCGGATTGGCGAGATTGCCCGATCGTTTTTGCTAATTCAGCGGTGTTGAAACAGCCCGACGGGTCCGCTTGGCCCACCTTTTCGCTGCTCGGCAACAGGGACAACAAATCCGCTGCGATGTTCAGTTCGAGCGTGGCTTCGGTTGATTCCCAAATCACATCTTTGACACGGTAATCTTTGTGCCAAAATCGGCGTCTCTTTTTTCGGCTGGGCACGCGAATTTGTTCGACGTGAATCAATGGCACCTCGATCGTCAAATTCGGATGCGGGAATACTCGCGTGAAGTAAATCAATTCATCAAACAAATCGATCGCACTGCCACGTTTCGGGCTCAGGCGACGCGATTTGGTTTTCCCGTTTTCACTCGTCAAACGATTAATGCGAGTGCGAATGATGACCGGCTTCACCACGCGAAGTTGATGTCGCTTCAGCAGATTTTGACACTTGTCGCGAATCGCAGACAATGACGCGCATTGAACTTCGATCAGTTCGTCCCCACGAACGGCATCGATACGGTACCGGCCCAACTGCACTTCTGTCTGCGCGGCCTCGCCAGCGTAGTGAAGTTTCAATTGTTGATGTAGCGTGGTTTCCATCGTTTCGTTTCGATACCCGTGCTTTCTTCAATTCTCTTGGCCCGCCGGGCTATCGAGTAGCGCTGGCTTCAAAACTTACGCGCTCGGGTTGGGAGATTGTGAGCTTGTTTCGTGACCGTTTCTAAAGTCCGAAGTCTTTAATCGTCGTCAACGTCACCAATTCGATGCCCACCGCTGCAAACGCTTCTTCACCGCCGGCGAGTCGATCGATGATCGCAATGACCGTGTCGACTTCCAAGCCAAATTTGCGTGCGGCTTCGACCGCTTTGATCGCGCTGCCGCCGCTGGTGATCACGTCTTCGACAATCACCACTTTATCGCCGGGCTTCACGGGGCCTTCGACTTGCTTTCCGGTGCCATGGCCCTTGGGTTCCTTGCGAACCATGAACCCCTTCAAAGGCAAATCTTGCTGACCGGCGATCGTCACAATCGAAGCGGTGATGGGATCGGCACCGATCGCCATGCCGCCAACGGCCGCTGGTAATTCGCCACGCGATTGAATCAGTTCAAGCATTCCCTGAGCGATCAAATTTGCGCCTTTGGGATGCAGCGTCAGGTTGCGACAATCAAGGTAGTAGGATGCCTTGGCACCGCTGGCGAGAGTGAAATCGCCGAGCTGGAGAGCTTCGCTACGAAGCAGTTCGATCAGTTGATCACGTTGGTACATGGAGATTTGCGAGCTGTAGTTTTGGAAGAAGTGCGGGAACAAGCGATTCGGAAGAAACGAGGCTTCCACCGTTTCCTAGAACCTAACACTTCATCTCGCTGACCTAAATCCTACTTGTTCGTCGCCGCCTCCACTTGATCGTTTTACTTGATCGTGACGGTGGAACCATGCGACAGAATGCCGTAAAGGTCATCCGCGTAGTCCGACGACAAACTGATGCAGCCCTTGCTATCCGGCGTCGTTGTATTGGGGCTGCCGTGGATGCACAGATTACCACCCAAATCAATCCAGGCACCACCGTACGGATTGCCAGGACTACCCGGTGGCAAAGCGGATCCCGAAGCGTCGTAAAACACCTTTGATGTTTGCTTGTCTTGCACGGTGTAAGTTCCCGGCTTGGGTGCAGGATCGTTGCCGACACCGATCGGAAAACGACCCGCATAAAGATCGCCCAGGAACAACGTCAACTCGCGAAGCTTCAAATCAACTTCGGCGCGGAAAGGACCGCGAACGACTTTCAATTCAGTGCCGGGCAGGACTGCGATCGGATCGCGAACTTGGTTGATGTTGGCGAGCAACTGCCAAGGGACTTCGTACCGCTGAGCAATTTTGACGAGCGTTTCATCGGACATCACGCGGTGAGGTCGTTCTAGCAAATGGTTGCCAGAGTAAATCACTGCGGCGGCCAAGGGGTCCAAGCGAGAGAGCAAGTCGCTTCGCTGTTCGCCGGACAAGTTAGGCGTGCTGTAGAAAATGCTGAGCGTCGATAGAGCTTCTTTGAGTTGATCTTTTGCGTATTGGGCGTCAGCCGTGCGGATTGCATTGTCCAGCCCGACGTTGGTGCCTGCATCAAGCCCCAGACTGTTTCCGATAGCCGATACTTGGGCAACGTTGTCGTCGCTGATTCCTGATGGCCGCTGTTGCGATCCGTTGGACATCAACGAGTTTGCGGCGGACGGCGTAAGCTGTGACGGATCAAGTTGCGACGGATCGGGCATTTGGAAGGTCCGTCCCGTCGTTTGATAACCCGTCATCGGATCAACGCTGGTGCTGATTTGCGGAGCGGCCGGGAAATCGGTGGTTTGCGGAACACGATCGGTCAGTGTTGTCGTGAAGCCTGGATCGGCGCTGGCGATCTGAGCGATCGGTGCGTTGCCGGCGGCGGCAACGGAAGTGTCGGTCGGGCTCTGTGCGAAACCGGAATCAGAATTGCCTGTGTTGTTTGCAAAACCAGAATCGCTTGGCATTGCGATGCCAATTTGATCGGTTGCCAATCCACCATTGCCAGCAGCACCAAACGCGACATCGCTGGAATCACCAAAATCGGTGCTGGCGGTGCCGGTATTGATTTCCAGGTCACCCAATGACGGCGGCAATGCGGATTCCAGGGGAAACTCACCTGTTTGATCCATCACAATCATGTCAGCGACATCGGGCGGCAAAGATTCCGGCGGCGTCGTCAACGACACCCACGCACCATAAACCACTGACATCAATAACACGACGATAGCAGCCGTTTTGATCGTTTGCACAACAGTCCTCCGTGACAAAATCGCGAGCGAAATAATCGGTCGCCCCGCGCAGCCGCCTGGGCAATCCATGCCAAGCGTGGGCACACCTTAGCGAAGCCTGCCGCCTCAATGCCAGATCACTTTCGTAGCAGCCAAAAATTGGATCGCCAGCAAGTAGCAAGTAGCAAGTAGGCCGTAGCGAGCCATAGCGAGTTACGGCGGTGCGCAAATTGCCGTAACTCGCTACAACAAATTCCCTTGATCGCCAACAAGTAGGCCGTAGCGAGCCACAGCGAGTTACGGCGGTGCGCGAATTGCCGTAACTCGCTATGGCTCGCTACGGCCTACTTTTAGGGGGACACACCGGATTTGTTGGGGTGCTACAAGTTCACTCAGCTACAGCAAATCCGCCGCTGACTGGCACATCGATTTCGCCTGTTCTTCGCTTTCCGCTTCCGCGATCAATCGCACGATCGGTTCAGTATTACTGCCTCGCACCAACAACCAGCGATCATCCCACGCCAAACGCAGCCCATCGCCGGTTTGCGCCTTCGCTTCGGGATACTTGGCAATCAATGCTTCAAATAATGCCGGCAAACGATCTGGCGTGACCGACGCTTTTGCTTTGTGGATATGCAGTTTCGGGATCGCCGCGGCTAATTCTGAAACCGATTGCCCGGTGGCTGTCATCAGGTCCAGAATCTGAGCCATCCCGACGAAACTGTCGCGAACGTAGCCGACACGCGGGTCAATGGGGCCGCCATTACCTTCGCCGCCGTAGGCAGCTTTCTTGTCGATCATCATGTCGGCCACATTCGCTTCACCGACCGCGCTTCGGTGACACGGCACACCCGCCGCAGCGGCCAAACGTTCGCTCATCCCGCTGGTCGCACCGTTGATCACGATCGGGCCGAGAGTTTCTGGTTTGGAAAGAGCATGAACCACACACATCGCTAACGTGTATTCTTCGCCGATGTAATTCCCTTGCTCGTCCACCAAAGCCAAACGGTCAGCGTCTGGATCTTGGCAAAACCCGACCACGCATTTCTCTTTGCGAACACGATCGGCAATGCCTGTCAAATTTTCAGCCGTGGGTTCGGGCACATGAGCAAAGTTGCCGTCGGGCGTGTCACCCACGGCAACCACTTCGCAGCCAAGCGATTCTAAAAGCCGGACGCCAAGCAAACTGCCGGCACCATGATTGCTGTCGATCAACACTCGATGACCGGCCGCGCGAATCGCGATCGTGTCAACGGTTTCAAGCACCTTTTGCAAATGAGGCGAATGCGGATCGGAGTCCTCGGTGACGAGCCCGATCTGATCAAACGGCGTGTAAGCATTTTCGCCAGCCAGATAAGCGTCGCGCACCTTGGCACCCGTCACTCCGTCGAGCACCCGACCGGTGCTGCCGAACAACTTGATGCCGTTGTAGGGCGGCGGATTGTGGCTGGCAGAAATTTGCACCGCACCGGCTGCCCCGCGTTGGTTGACCAACACACCGATCGTCGGCGTCGCCGCCACATCGACATCGATACAGGTTCGACCACAAGCTGACAACGATGCAATGATCGCACGACTGAGCATCGGCCCGCTGCTGCGACCGTCTCGCCCGACAATGATCGGCCCCGCGGGCAATTGAGCTGCAAAGGCGGCAACAAATCGAACCGCGACTTCCGGAGTCAACGTTTCCCCGACGATGCCGCGTAATCCGCTGACGCTGATGATCAATTCACTCATGCAAGAATCCAAACTACGAAAATAGAAGTGCTGCATCGACGTGTTTTGATCGATGCTAAAAACGCAAATTGCCGTCCGAGTAGTCTAATGCACACCCGTTCCCAGACCACCGTGGCAGCAAATACAATCCGTTTCCCTAACCCCAATAAAACGATCGGTTATCGATAGTCGCCTTTCGCTCCGCGAAAGTTGCGCTGGCGTACTTTCGCGGAGCGAAAGGCGACTATTGATAAACGCCCGAAACCCTCAACTTGCATTCTCCTCGTCGGTCCTCGCCATGAGCAACACTGATTCCAACCAAACTTCCGCCCAACCTTCGATCGAAGCCGTCAAGAAAGCCGCTGCCGAGGGACTGATCAGCAGCACTGCGGCGGAAAACATTAACGCTTGGTTGACCGAAGACCGTTACGCTTTGTACCGCGACGAAGTGATCGCCCACATCCAAGACGGCAAGTGGCAGAAGCTGGACGATGTTTACTGGACCATCATTCCGTTCGGCACCGGCGGTCGCCGAGGACGGATGTACCCGATCGGATCCAACGCGATCAATGACCGTACGATTGGCGAAAGTGCTCAGGGGCTTGCCGATTATGTCGTCCAATATCACGGCGGCAAAAAAGATCTGTCGTGTGCGATCGCCTACGACACTCGGCACAAGTCGCGTCACTTTACTGAACTTTGTGCTGGCATCATGGTTGCCGCTGGCATCAAGGTTTACTTGCTAGACGATTACCGAGCGACGCCGCAGTTGTCGTTTGCTGTTCGTCACAAAAATTGCGATTGTGGGATCATGGTCACGGCCAGCCACAATCCGCCCAGCGATAATGCGGTAAAGGTTTACTGGTCCAGCGGTGCACAGGTTTTGCCACCCCACGATATCGCGATCATCGACAAGGTGATGAGCTGTCAACAAATCAAAGCGACACCGTTCGACGAAGCAGTCGCGGCGGGCATGGTCGAAGTCGTCACCGATGAAATTGACCAAGCCTACTTTGATGCAGCATCGAAGTGTTCGTTCGATGGACCGCGCGACGTCAAAGTTCTGTACTCGCCTCTGCATGGCGTCGGTGCAGCCGCGGTGATTCCACTGGCTGAAAAAGTTGGTTTCAAGGACATCGAAGTTTATGGTCCGCACAGTGAACCCAACGGCGATTTCCCCAACGTTCCCGGTCACGTCTCGAATCCAGAAAACAGCGTTCTCTTTGAAGCTCCGATCAAGCACGCTCAACAAACGGGTGCAAACCTGGTTCTGGCGACTGACCCCGACTGCGATCGTATCGGCGTCGCTGCGCCGATGACGTTGGATCCCGCTGGCGATTGGCGAACCTTTAACGGCAACGAAATTGGTGCAATTTTAGCCGAGTACGTTTTGAGTAAGCGTTCGGCTGCTGGCACGCTGACGCCAGATTCCTACATCATCAAAACGTTGGTCACGACCGAGCTGACTCGGCGGATCGCGGAAAGTTACAACGTTCGCTGCGAAGGCGATTTGCTGGTCGGGTTCAAGCACATTGCCGATGTGATGGACCGCGTCGGTGCAGACGACTTTGTCTACGGAACCGAGGAATCACACGGCTATTTGGTCGGCCAATACTGCCGCGACAAAGACGGCGCGGTGGCAAGCATGTTGATGTGTGAATTGGCGGCCCAGTTGAAGGCTGATGGCAAGTCGATGCACGATTATCTTTGCGACCTGCATCGGAAACACGGCTATCACCGCGAAACGTTGATCAACTTGATCATGGAAGGCAGTGAAGGCATGGCGGCGATGCAGCGGTTGATGAAATCGTTTCGCACGACGCCGCCGGAATCGCTTGCGGGAGTCAAGATCGCCAAGATTCGCGATTACTCGATCGCGACGACGACGACGGTTTCCACAGGCCAAAGCGAAAAGCTGGAAGGCCCGGATGGAAATCTGATCATCATGGATTTAGACGAACCCGGCAACTACGTCGCGGTCCGACCCAGCGGCACCGAGCCAAAGATCAAGCTGTACGTTTTCACCAGGTTGTCACCGGATCAATCGGTTGATTTGGATCAAGCCACCGCGACGTTAAAGGTCCGCATGGAGGAACTGGAAAAAGACGTGCGAGCGTACGCGAAGGTGAATTGCTAAGGCACAAGCGTAGGCCGGAACAAGCCGCTTCGGCGCAGTTCCGGCAATCCGACACCATCCAATGCAATTGCCGGAACTGCGCCGAAGCGGCTTGTTCCGGCCTACGTCAATGCTTAATAACCGCCGCGGTCACCTCGGTTTGAGCCGCTGCCTCCAAAGCCACCGCCTCCGCCGTAGCCTCCACCGCCCCGATTCCCTCCACCACGATTTCCACCACCGCTGCGTGGTTCACGTGGTCTTGCTTCGTTGACGGTCACGGCGCGTCCGGCTATTTCTTTGCCGTTGATGTTTTCGATTGCCTCTTCGGCACCATCGGACATTTCGACGAACGCAAATCCGCGTGATCGTCCTGTTTCTTTGTCGGTGATGATGTTGATCGACGTGATCTTTCCGAACTCTTCGAATGCGGTACGGATGTCATCGTCGGTGGCGTTGAAGGAAAGATTTCCTACGTAGATATTCGTCACAACACTAACCCTGCGAACGATTGCCGACGGAACAAATCGTCCCTCGCCTCGCTCGTAACCGCGAACAGAAAACGATTCCATTCGCACGAAAACATGCAGGCCGGCAACCACAACTGATTGCTAGGAGAGCAAAAAGATTGGTCCGGGTCAAATATTTTCGCCTCAGCGATCAGGGCAGATCAGGCTTCGGCGTGCTAATTTCTCGTGAGCCGCTGGCCGTAAGGCCTCGGGCATTTCCTTGGGCCCGGCCGCTTACGCGTCGCGGCTCACATGCGAAATTTAAGAACCGATTTTCAGCACGCGTCAGCGGCTAATGACTCGATGGCATGCGTGTGCTGGCGGGGATCGCCTGGGTTGGGAAACCGCCGATTCGCCGCGGCCGGATGTCGGATGGTGGCGAATCAGGGTTGGGAGCTAAGTCCATCCACTTGGTTTCGCCTGACGCAATCCGATCCGTTGGTGAAGCAATGTCCACTGCCGGAATCGCTTGGCGATCTTCACCACGGCGACGAGTGATGGTCGTGGTCGCCAATCCGGTTCGCGATGCACCCGACTCGGTTGCCTTGAGGTAACGCTGATATTCGGGTGAGAACTGAGCGAATTGCTGCTCCGCTGTTTCAGGTTGTTTTGCACCGGGAAGCTGAATCGTTGCTGGAATTCCTTGCACGACCTCACCGCCAACTGTTTTGAAAGAGGCAACGAGCGATATTTTTCGTTGTTCTCCCCCAACGGCATCCCAGGGAATCCAAACGCTGTACGACGCCCCCAGGTCGGACTGGCTGAAGTGACGGGTGAACTGTTCAGGGGTGAACTCAAACCTTTTCATCTTCCGTTGTTCTGACTGTTCTTCATCATCAAAGCCGTGGACAACCAAGGTTCCATCGACGGGGACAGGTTGCGATTTTTCGTTGTAGAAAAAGATTCGCCCACCAAATCCACGCGTGGGCGTACGACCAGTTTGTATCAGCGTGTCGGGCGTCCATGTGGCAGCCATCTTCTTAGGATTCGGGTAGGGCTCGGGTGCCTGGTCAGCTTTCTTTTTCCCGATCAAAGGCAGACGCTCCAGCAGGCTTGGTTGCTCGCCATTGGGTTTCGCTAATTCCTTTTTACCCCAGGTCGCGCATCCGCCTGTGCAAACGACAATGGCCAGAATGACGATCGCTGGTTTGCAGAAACCAGTGTTTTGGGTTAGAGATTCTGTCATGACTTTAACTTAATGTCGTTTGTTTACAAACTTCGGCGATGATGTCACTCGGACTTTGGTGCGGTGCCAATGCCGTTATCTTTAACCATATCCAACCAACTGACCTGGGACATTGGTGAGGAAAGTTTTGTGTCATCCAGAATCGGTGAACGCACCGACGCTGGCTTGATGTTAGGCATCTGAGTTGGCGTCGACGATGGATTGCGAATATCGCTGGTGGGATAAGGCATGACGGGATTACCAACCGGCGGTGCTGGATTCGGTGTAAAGCCAGGCACGATTTGACCAGGAATTGGATTCACTGGAATTGGACTATACGGCGAAGATTCGTACGGAATTCCATCTTCTAAGATCATTGCTTCTGAACCATCGATGGAGTATCCGCTGCTGTCGCGGTAGCGCAAATTGCCAATGTCACTGCTTGGCGGGCACGAATCAACTGACAGATCATCACTCATGATGATGTCGTCAACGGTGGGCTGGATGTCGGGATAAATGGTTTGACCGATGGCTGGCCCCCAAAGTCCATAACCACCGTTCAATCCGACATCGCCATGCATCTCGACAACATCTGCTAGACACCAACTCATGCGGCTCGATTCAGTTTGCTTGACATATTCAAGATCCTCGTCACCGGTGACCAACATAGGGGTCATGATGATCAGAGTTTCGCTGCGCAATTCTGTTTCGCGATCAAATTTAAAGAAGGTACCTATCAACGGGATCTCGGAAACGAATGGAACCCGACGGCTGATATTAGTTCTTTCTTTCTGAATGAGTCCACCGAAGATTACCGTTTGTCCGCTGTAGGCTGCGACGACACTTTGTGCGGTGGTTTCAAGAATGTCATCGATCGTGATAAAACCAAGATCACCTGCAACCGGAATTTGAGTTCCTTGGCTCGTGTCACGCTGCGAACGCGTGGCATCGATGTCCATTACGATCAAACCATCGGCTCCAACACGCGGTCGCACCTCTAGAATTAGACCGATGGGAATATCCTCGGTGACCACTTGAGTCCCAGAGATGCCGTTGTTCAGAATGTCTGTTACTCGAGCGATCGTACGACCGACTTGAACTCGAGCCAGTGTGTTGTCCAGCGTCATAATTTGTGGACGACTTAAGATTTGTAATCGGTTGGCCGTTTGCAAGGTCCGAAGCAGTAGGCTAACAGAGTCGCTTGCGGCGCTGAGTACAAACCCGCCTGGTCCTCCACCGGCCGCAGTTGTGCCGACACCCAAACTGCTGATGCCCGTCGCCGCAACGGTTCCACGTGCGAACTGATTTGCGTTGGCTACTCCGGCATTGTTGAAATTGAAGCCAGGGGTGCTGGGCGTTCCCAAAGCAGCGGAAGTGATACCGCGGTCGTAAACCAACGAATCCTGCAAGCCGAATTCGCCACCAATTTCAAAAGTATCACCCAGCGAAACTTCCGCCAAAACAACTTTGATTAGCACCATCGGCGGACGTCGGTCTAAGCGATCAATCAATCGCCGAACATCTTCATACAAACGCGGTGCGACGCTCAACAGCAAGCTGTTGGTGACCGGTTCGGCAACCACGATCAAATCGCGGTCGGGCAAGTCATACGGGCCGAGGCCTTGTTGGAATTGTTGAATCGTGTTGACGGTCTGCGTGCGTTGTTGAACGTAGGTTTGCAGTGCGGTGGCGATGTCACCGGCGGTTTGGTGCCGCAACCAGATGACTTCGGTGATACGCTCGGCGAATCCTTGGCTGTCCAGACGCAACAGGATGCTTTCGACGACTTCCAAGTCTTCGGCGCTGCCGCTGGCGATGATCGAATTGGTCCGTTGGTCGGTGCTAAAACGCAGCGGGACCAACGAGCTTTCGGCTGAACTAGTTGATGGTGGCAGCGCCGCTAGGTTGCCCGATCCTACGCTGGTGCCACCACTGGCGGCGTCATCACCGAACAGGTCGACCAATGCAGTCGTCAATTGCAACGCATCGCCGTTTTCAATCGTGAACACTTTGACCAGCGAATCGATGTTGGGTGATTGGTCTAGTTGACGAATCAGTTCCGCGATCAACGGCATGCTGGCGGCGGTGGCTCGCACGACCAACGCATTGCCTGTACTATCCGCCGTCACGGTTGCACCCGCCAAGATTCCCGAATCAAGCATTTGCCCATCGGGTGAATTCAGGTTGACGATCGATAGCGAAGTCGATGGGTTGGTCAGGTTGGAATCGTCGCTGTCGTTGCCGGTGATGGCATCTTCGATGACCGTTGCCAGGTCTTCCGCCAACGCGTTGTTGAGTGGGAAGACTTTGATTTGAGTTTGGGCAGACGTGCTTTGAATATCAAGCTCGCCAATCAAGCGGCTTACCTCTTCCATGTCACGTGGACTGGCACTGATGATCAGAGAATTAGTTCGATAGTCGGCAAGCACTCGAACTCGGCTTCCCAATCCTGGACGCAAATCATCGTCTTCGCCTGGTTGATTGGTAAAGAAATCGCGGATGGTTTGCTCTGCATCCAAAGCGGACGCGTGTTGCAGACGAAAGATTCGCAATCGGTCAGATTCGGGCAGCGGTTGGTCGATCTTTTGAATCAGTTCCAGCAGGCTCTTGATCGCTTCGGCGCGACCGATCAGCAGCAACGCGTTGGGCGCGTCCAGCGACGTAATGCTGACTTCCCCCTGGCGTGCGGAAAGCACGTCTTCGTAAAGCTGCTTTAGCAGCGTGGCGACCGCGTTGGAATCGGCGTGCTGCAGTTGAACGACTTCGACACCGGGTTTGGTGACTTCGCTCTGCTTTTCGATTTCCTTGATCACGTCCATCACACGTTGAACGTCTCGCTTGGCACCCTTGATGATGATCGTTCCCAATTCGGGAACGAATTCAATTTGAGTGTCACCGATCACGCCCGATCCACTTTCTGCGCCGTCTTCGTTGCTGTCCTGGTCAGCTTCGTTTTGATCGGGATTCGGAGCAGGCAATTCGGCATCTTGAAATGCAACGGTTTGAATGGGTGACGTGCGTTGATTGCTGACGCGAGTGTTGTTGGATCGCTTGGGAGCGTTCTTCTTTTCTAGCTTGCCCAGCAATCGGATTGCCCGTTGGATTGGGGCGGGTTCCGCGTTTCGCAGTCGCAGGACTGTCGTGACTTGGTCGCCGATTGGGTTTGCTGGCGCATCGAGAGTCTGGATCACTTTTTTCCAGCCGTTGATCATCGTCGCACTCGACTGAACTCGGACCACGCCCGTGTTTCGATTGACTTCCACGGTCGATCCCATCATCGGGGCGGTCGTCAGACGAAATGCGGCGACTTGCCCGCCGCGAACTCGCAAAACCGACGCCGGTGCAAGCGATAGTTTTTGGAATTCACGCTCGAACGCTTGCCAGTTCAAATGACGAAGTCGATGCGAAAATTCGTCGTTCGCTTGCCCGGTCTGCTTTGCTTGGCTGTCGATTTCCAGCAATTCGTTGACTTGTTTGGCGATCGTTTGTTGAATCGACGGCGGTGCCATCACGATCAAACGATCTTCGCGAGCGTCGAAAGAGATCTGGACGTCGGACTGGCCTCGGTACTGCAAACCCAGCCGCGTTGCGACCAAAGCAGCCTGGCCGATCGGCAAGTTGATGGTTCGCAACTCGGAACCATTGGGATCAGGTCCATTGGGCACGTTGCTGGATTGACCGTTGCTAATTCCGCATAGCATCATCATGCAGATCACAAGCGAAGCTGCCAAACGCTTGACGATGGAATCGACGAATCCCATGGAGATCCGGGATCGTTTGCAAATAGATCGGCTGAGGTGGTTTTTCATACAAGCCATCGTGCGTTTTTCGCTGAAACCGGGGTGCCGAGATCATGCAGCGGCTATCGGCAATCGCCGTCCGCCTGCGCATCGGAATAACCCTATCGATCGATTTCATCGTCAAAGTCGGCACAACTGCTGAAGTTCGATTTCCGCCAGAAGGGTGATTTAGGTCTTTCGACGATTTGGAAAGTTTTGCTAAAGCTTCAGGGAATCAAGTTTGCAAACACCAGATTTCGTTATTCGACCGATGGATTGATCGGACATGCGCCACCCAAGTTTCACGCTGCTATCACTTGCAGCTATCGTTTTCGTCGCCAGTGGTTGCCGCCAAACCAATGGCACGACCACGGGTCCATTGACGCCATTGGGCGGTCTTTCGCCGGTGACTCCTGGCCAGGCACCGATTTTGGGCCCGTTTGGCGGAGCGACTCGAGTGACCCCGCCACCAACCGGTTCATTCAGTCCAGCGGGAACGCTTGGGACGATCGCACCGGCACCGGGTTACGGACCGCCAGCGAATTACGCTCCTCAGGTGAATGCCGGTGCTTTCAACCAACCGATTGGTTCAGGCGTGCAACCGGTCAGCGGGTTCGACCAGCCGGCGATCAATCAGCATGCAAGCTGGACCGAAACAGGAACGACCATTGCGTCTGGCGGATCGCCCCAAGCCCGCGACCCAAGAGCGGGCGGGATGCAGATCATCGATTTGACGAGGGCACCTGATCCACCAAATTACCGGCCACCGAACTACCGGCCACCTGCTTTTCAATCGCCGCAGGTCAATTCCGGCGCTTCGCCGATCATCAGTCCAAGCATGATGCCAGCGAACCCAAGCTACCAATCGCCTCAACAATTGTTGCAGCCAATGGATCGGTCCAGTTTATCGGCCGCTCCCTTCCCAACGACATCGCCGCAATTCGAGAGCCGCAATCCGATCGTGGGTGGCACACTTGCGCCGCTTCCCAGATCGCAACAGCCCCGCTTGCAACAGGACAGCGCATCAACCGCGAGGCTGTCGAGCCCACCGGCCGACAGCAGTTTAAATTGGCGTCGTCCGGGCACGCAGTTCTAGTTGTCAATTGAAGTGAGCCGCGACGCGTAAGCGGCCGGGCCTACCGCGCGGCCGGGCCTATCGCATTGCCCGGTGACCCCAAAGAGTTGAACCCAAAGAGTGCCTTACGGTGGGCTGATGAAAATGCGGTGGGTGATGTTTTTCGCGAACCAGTCGAACATTGCAAATTGCAAAATGAACATTGCAAATTGAAAATTCTTGGGAAGCGGTATTTGC
>NZ_LWSK01000040.1 GCF_001642955.1 Rubripirellula obstinata
GATCCCTGCACAGAGCGGGCTGGTCCCAACGCAATGGATCGACCTCGGAAGAAAGAAGTGAAAACCAAATTCTAGCGCGATCCGCATCCGATACAATCAGTCAGCAAGGCAATAAATCAACAAGCCGCCAAGAGTTTCGGCTACGAGGGGGACGCCGAAAGTCTACGCGACTTCCGCTACCTCCTAACCGAAGATTGAGCTGACATGGACAGCTAGTAGTGGACTGAACCCTGGCGGGACCAGCTACGGGAAAACCGGGAAGTTATTTCGGGACAGTTCCTAGTTCCGGCAATCCAACATGTAGGCGGGTGGTTAACGAGAAATCCTGTTGGTTGACGAAGCTACGAAACACTCGAAACGCCGGGATTCGTCGCCTGCTCCACTTCGATTTATGACAAGCAACCCGCCGATCACGTTAGAGTCCTGTTAGCGTAAATTAGCGGTTTGCTTTACTCCGCCAACAAAACGCAAACCGCTAATCTCCACTAACAGAACGCTAACAAGAGTGTGGATGATTTTACTCGCGGGCGTCGAGTTCAAGGCGGCGGTAGATGAGAGCTTCCCGGGAGTGAACGACGCAACGTATTTGCCGACCGCGAGACTCGCAGCCCCGTCCGCTACGCCTTGGCTCGAAATAATCTGCTGTTCACCTGAACTGCATCATTGCCGGAACTTCGCGGCGTTTTTTCCGGCCTATTTCACAAACTCGCCAAATTGCACAAGAAAACTAAAAATGCCCTGGCCGATAACTCCGTTCTACAAAAGCTTGCTCAAAGGTAGACTGAGAGGATTGTGAGGGCTGGGTAGCCTTTGCCTGCACGAAAGGGTGATTTGTTTTGCTTAGGTACGTTGTAACGTGACCGGCAATGGATCATCCTTAGCGAAGAATTCAAAACATAAGCCGAGAATCGGACGGGCGAACCGCCCAGAGGATGATCGGCGTTCCAATTATTAGTCCAAACCGACTCACATCAGCAAGTTTCCAACAAGATTGGTCACCCACGTGGACGAAGTCCGCGCCGACTGAAGCATGTTACCCCCTTTTAACTCACCCGAGTACTTCGCTGCCCGACACGCCGCAATGCTGGCACAAGACGGATTCAAGGGCGTCGATGAGACAGATCCCACCGCAGCCAGAGGTCATGCGTACGGGCTACATAAAAGCCGTATGCTGACGACCGACTACCGAACTCGATTAAAGAGAGGCAGCGTGGACGTTACACCTCATGAAGTCATCGATTGCTTACGAGCAGCCGGCGTCAAAGACTGGGTCTTGATGGGTTTGCATGGATACGTTGGCTATCTGCCGATGCCTCGCGCGACCCAAGACGTCGATGTGATGGTTCCCTACAGCCAAAAACAGAAAGCCAAAAAAGCGATCGCCACGCAGTGGCCAATGTTGACGATCGTGGAACTTTCGCAAGTCATTCGTTTCTTAGACCCAGAAGACTTGGACCACGACGGCAAACCGCAACCGGTGATCGACATCATGCTGCCCTGGAGCCCCTTTCAAGAAACCATTTTGAAAGAGTGTGTCATCGAGGATGAAGAAACCGGTAGCCGCTATCCCAATATCGAAGCCGCGATCGTATCCAAGTACGCACCGCTGGTATCGCCCTATCGAACAATCGAAAAGAAAGAGCAGGACTCCAGCGATCTAAGAAAGATCGTTAAAGGCAGCCCAGCCGAAGACCTTGACCATGATCTCATCCACCGCTTAGCCGACCAGGTCTGGGAAGGCGGCGGCGATGAACTACTGCACTTCATCCAACTAGCCCTTGATGGCAAACCTTTCCCGATCTAGCGGTTAGCGACAGTTAAAAATCAGAGTTCGTTGTAGTGGATCATGCAAAAGATCCCACAGCGAAAGGATCTTTAGCAAGATCCACTGGCTTGAAAATGACCTGTCCCAATCCACTAGCGATCTCTTTCACTTAATCGCAACCACCATTTCCTTTTCTCAAATCTCTTGAAATACGTCCGTCACCTAACGTCCATCTCTACCGCCCTTTCGGCCGTGATCCTGGCACTGCTGCCAATCTTCGTCGCGATCGACTTTGGCGGTGTGCTTTGGTGGACCCAATACGTTGCTGGACTTGCGATTGTCGCCGCCTTCGTGCTGGCGTTACCGTCATTGGTAGACTGGCACCGCCACGCGCGACCTCGTCAATTGCTGGTGATCATCCCGCTGTTGCTGTGGCTGGCGTATTCATTCTTCCAGACCATCACATTGCCGCCGTCACTCGTCGCAGTACTAAGCCCCGGATCTCACGCCGCTTACACTGAGTGGTTAGAACCGATTTTGCCAGCGACGAAACTGCCGGGCAGCTTTCCGATCTCGATTTCGCAAGATGACACCGTTCACGCGGTCGCACTCTTTGGAATACTGTTCATTCTTGCTTGGACATCACTTCGCGTCTTCAACACCCGCAACCGTCTGATTGGACTGCTTTCGTGTGTTGCGATCACGGGTGCTACCGTGGCAATCCTTGGGGTCGTCGGCTTGATGCTTCCCGAGATCCCATTCTTCGATGGAATGGACAGCCACTTTTCCACATTCGTCAATCGCAACAATGCTGCGTTGACAATGAACCTGGGAATGGCAGCCAGCTTGGGATTGTTGTCTTGGAGACTTTCTGCGCTGACCGGACAAGAACTAGACGGCGAGGAGTTTGAGTTTAATGATCTACTTGCATTAACAAGCGACCGCAATTCGGCAGTGGGTGTGATTTGCGCTCTGCTTTGCATCATCGGACTTCTCGTTTGTGGATCGCGTGCTGGTTTGGCGACTGTCCTGTTCGCAAGCCTGCTTTCCCTCGGTTGGGTCCGAAAACGAAGAGGATTTAGCACCATCCCAGTCGTTTTGATCACGACTGCGATCCTCGCGGCCCTTTTAACAGTTCCATTGCAGTTGGATCTGGAATCCATCCAGCGAATGAAGTTCTTCTCCGATAGCGCTGAGACGATCCTCAACGACGGTCGCTTTGAACATTGGCCAGAAGGCTGGCAAGCCGCCATGGCCCACCTCCCCGGTGGCTCCGGCTTAGGCACCTACAATTACGCCTATCTACCGCACCAAATCGAAACGCCGAAGGCCTGGTTCGTTCACGCCGACAACCTTTGGCTTGAATTGTTGGTGGAACAGGGTTTCGTCGGAATCGGATTTACCTGCCTGCTGTTCGGCGTGCTGATTTGGTGCCTTCACCGAATGTCATACTCGCATGATGCGTTTGACCACGGCCTTAGAGTGGCTGGATGGTATTCAGTCGGAGCGATCTTATTCTCACAGTGTTTCGATTTCGGTTTGATCATCCCGGCGAACTTGGTTCTTTGCATCCCGATCCTCGCGGCGGTCGTTACACGATCAGTCGAGTCAGACCTCATTGCACCCGACGCATCGACCAAAACTGAAAACATGTGGTCACGATTCACCGCAAGTCAATCGTTTTCGCTCAGCATGCTTGGCCTGCAGTGCGTCGGTGTACTGGGCACATTGATAGCCGCTGCAACCTGCACCGGTGTCCTTCATAACGATGCGGTGGTCGATACCTTTAAACGAACCGCCGAGTATCAACTGCAATCCTCCGGCCCGGGATCCAGCTCAATCGAAGATCTGGGCAAAGAGATCCAATCGTTTAACGATTCGCAGCCACATTCTGTCTTAATCTACAGCTTATCGCAAATTGAACATCGTCGGGGCCGTTTGGCAGAAGTGGTTTCAGCAAACCCTGAAGACGTTGCGCAAGCGAGAGCGATTTACGAGGCGACTTCACCAAAAGTCAGACGCTTGGCCGGTAAAAGTCCTGAAGGTTTTGTCGCCAAATTCCCAGCGGAATTATCGAAGTTAAAACTCACCCAACTGCCCGACGAATACCAGACCGCAATCAGACTTAATCAGTCCATGCTTGCCCGTACGCCGCTTAGCCGCGAAGCACGAGCGGGCCTGCTGTACCTCGACTTTGCAAGCGATGACTTAGCAAGCGATCCGGCAATCGACCAAGCAATCGATACCCCAGCATTGCTAAAACAGCTTGGCGAATTGTATCGATCGAACCCTCGGCAGTTGTTGGCGATCGCAAACCTCGCCGCGCAAAGCCAATCCAACGAGCTGGCGATCAAATTCTGGAAATCGGCAATCGATCAGATGCCCCAATTGACAGTATCTGCGATGAACACGATCAAAAATTACAAATCAGTCAGCCTAATCGACACACTACCCGAGGACCGAGTAGTGATGCGAAAAGCTGCCAAGCGAGTCATCCAAACCCGCGATAAGGGCAACGCAGACTCTGTGCCCGGCATGGTGGCGTTGTTTGATTGCGATCAATGCGAAAACTCAGCCGACGAAGCCGCTTGCCTGGTGCTCGCAGCAGACGCGATGGTATTCGCAAGCAAAGACGAGGACGCGTTGCCGTACTATGAACAAGCACTAGAACTACGCCCCTCGAACGTTTCGATGCGAATGAAGTACATCGCCGCCCTCCGGCGACTCGGGCAAGGCAGCGACGCCCTAAAACAAGCCCGCCTGGGTCGCCAAATCGTCCCTGGGGAAAAGCGTTTCGACACCGTCATTAAACAAATGGCCCAGCTAGAAATCGATCAATTGAATCAAGGCTCCAATCCCTAATGCGTGGCTCTAGCAACGCATCAATATCAATCGAAGTAGCGGATGAGGTTACACATCCTGAGACTTCAAACGGCCACTGAACACTCACGATACCAGGAAAAAGCCGAATATCGAATCGTGCGTCCAAGACTCTTATTAGCGTCCAGTTTGCGGTTTCAATTGCGGCAAAACGATGGAAGGGCAAAACGATACCAAGTACGACTCAACATCGTTTTGCCCTCCCATCGTTTTGCCCATTCCCCAACACCTTTGCGTCCCCGCGTCTCTTGCGACTCTGCGTGAACCTCTTCCCCAGAAAACCTCCTCGCGCAACCCGCACCGCTTCTTAAAACCAGAAATCAACCACGGAGTCACAGAGAACCACAGAGCCAAAACACTCACTCAAAAATACCAAGCACCTTCTCTGTGTTCCTCAGTGCCTCTGTGGTAGCCCCGCATCATCTTTCGCCAACAATTTTTTGCCAATCTCGTCCTGCCATACATGATCTCATCGTCCCCTAAACGCAATTCTCAAGCACCACCACATCAGACAAACCAGTCAAGGCAAAGCCTGAGATACTAAACCACTAATGGACGCTAATAAAACGCTAATAGAGACGGCTACAGATTTGCTTAAGCCCCCGTCCAAGACTCTTATTAGCGTCCTGTTAGCGAAAATTAGCGGTTTCAATTGCGGCAAAACGATACCAAGTACGACTCAACATCGTTTTGCCCCCCAATCGTTTTGCCCATTCCCCAACACCTTTGCGTCCCCGCGTCTCTTGCGATTCTGCGTCAATTTCTTTCCAACACACAATCCAACCAAAGCCGTGAAGGGCTTTAAACTGTTTAACCGCGTGGGCATCGCCCCGCGCGTTCGGGGAAGCGCGACGCGCGGGGCGATGCCCACGCGGCTAAACGAACTAACACGTGTTTTCCCGAACCAAAACTCTTCACGGCGTCGCGATCCACCCCAAGCGACCGCTACGCCCCGACATCAAAACAATTCAAACTCCAATTCCGTACCTAACACCTTTCTCCCCTAAACCCAATTCTCAAGCACCACCACATCAGACAAACAAGTCAAGGCAAAGCCTGAGATACTAAACCGCTAATGGACGCTAACAAAACGCTAATCAAAACAGCAACAAATTTGTTGAAGCCCCCGTCCAAAACTCTTATTAGCGTCCTGTTAGCGAAAATTAGCGGTTTCAATTGCGGCAAAACGATGGAAGGGCAAAACGATACCAAGTACGACTCAAAATCGTTTTGCCCCCCAATCGTCTTGCCCATTCCCCAACACCTTTGCGTCCCCGCGTCTCCTGCGACTCTGCGTCAACTTCTTTCCAACACACAATCCAACCAAAGCCGTGAAGGGCTTTAAACTGTTTAACCGCGTGGGCATCGCCCCGCGCGTTCGGGGAAGCGCGACGCGCGGGGCGATGCCCACGCGGCTAAACGAACTAACACGTGTTTTCCCGGACCAATTCGTATCGAACCGCTCAACAATTTTCACACCCACCAATTTTCAGCCCCAGAACACTTACCGGTGGCTGGTTGCAAAACGCCAGACAAGGATCGCGTGTCGATGATTTTCAAAGAACGATCCCTTACCTTTCACGAGTTTGCGATGAACCAATCGGTTCCCTTATCGTCAATACAGGATGCGGTACTGGAGTTCATGCAGGACCGCGAAGATTCCGCCGTGTTCGGGGCCCAGGCCGTCAACGCGTATGTCGATGAGCCTCGAATGAGCCAGGATGTCGATATTTTGACAATTGACGCTGAGAAATTGTCCGAGGAGATACGATCACTGTTAAATGACCGATTCAACATTGCCGTGCGAGTTCGATCAGTCGCAAGCGGAAAAGGATTTAGGGTTTACCAGATCAGCAAGCCGAAGAACCGCCATCTCGTTGACGTTCGTGAGGTCTCCCAGTTGCCGCCTTGTCAGCGCGTGGAAAGAATACTGGTGCCCACTCCACCTCAGCTAATCGGACAAAAGGTCATCAGCATGGTGAGTCGATCCAGAACGGCGAAAGGAATGACAGATATCGCTGATTTAAGAAGGCTTCTTTTGATGTTCCCTGAACTAAAAACAGATCATGGCGCCGTCGAGGATGCGTTGAGAGAATCCGGTGCCGACGAAAAAGTCTACCAAAGCTGGCAAGAACTGGTCGCGCAGGAGATTGAAGTCGAAGACGATGACGCTGGGTATTAGTCACGGTTCCGCCAAGACCAGCCATCTTCTGCCCCATTTCGTACCAAAAGCTCTCTCTGCCGTGCCGCGCAATTGTATCAATCACGAAACACACCAACGACACGAAACAAGCCCCATGCTCTCTCCTGAAACACTCGAAGCCTATCGGCAGATGACTCCCAGCGAGCGTTTGGTTTTAACGCTAGCGATGATGAAAGAAAGCGAGCCATACTTACTGCTGGGGTCATCAGCACAGGTTTCCCGAAAGTTCCAAAGAATCAACGAGCAAAACGATGAACGCAATTCAGCGATGCTAAGCCAATTGGCGAGATCCCAACGCCTGGACCATGATTGAATTGGCCATGAGTGAACTAGAACGGACGCTGTTCGTGATCACATCGCTGTTAACGCAATCCGGATACGAATATGCGGTGATGGGTGGCTTGGCCGTTCGGGTCCACTCCATCCCACGTCCAACGCACGACGTTGATTTGACTGTCACCATTGATCGTAGCGACCTACCAAAACTCTTTGCCTCATTGGAATCGCTGGGGCACACCATTGCGGGTTCGTATCAACGCGGCTGGGTGGATGAAGTCGGAGGCATGCCGCTGGTCAAGGTCAGGACTTATTTGAACGAATCAACAGGCATCGATATTGACATTTTTCTCAACGAGACAGAATTCCAGAAGTCCTATTTGGCTCGTCGTATTGAAGTGAATATTGGCGAGAAGTCGCTGTGGGTGGTAACCCCCGAAGACTTGATTTTGCTTAAGCTGTTGGCTTCGCGTCCTCGTGACCTACTCGATGTGGCCGACATACTATTTACCCAGGGCCAGCTCGACGAAGTCTACATGCAACACTGGGCAAAGGAGCTAGGCATCATTGATCGACTAAAGGTTTCGTTTAAAGATACCTAAGAGTCTCATTTGCAACCCACAAATTTCACACCCAAATCCAAAGTACTGTTTCTTCAAACCAGAAATCAACCACGGAGTCACAGAGAACCACAGAGCCAAAACACTCACTCAAAAATACCAAGCACCTTCTCTGTGTTCCTCAGTGCCTCTGTGGTAGCCCCGTATCATTTTCCTGCCAACAATTTCTTGCCAATCTCGTCTCGCCATGCACGATCTGATCATCCCCTAAACCCAATTCTCAAGCACCACCACATCAGACAAACAAGTCAAGGCAAAGCCTGAGATACTAAACTGCTAATGGACACTAATAAAACGCTAATAAAAACAGCAACAAATTTATTTAAGATCCCGTCCAAGACTCTTATTAGCGTCCTGTTAGCGAAAATTAGCGGTTTCAATTATGGCAAAACGATGGAAGGGCAAAACGATACCAACTACGACTCAACATCGTTTTGCCCCCCAGTCGTATTGCCAATTCCACAACACCTTTACGTCCCCGCGTCTCTTGCGACTCTGCGTCAACCTCTTCCCCAGAAAACCTCCCCGCGCAACCCGCACCGCTTCTTCAAACCAGAAATCAACCACAGAGCCACAGAGAACCACAGAGCCGAAACACTCACTCAAAAATACCAAGCAGCTTCTCTGTGTTCCTCTGTGCCTCTGTGGTAGCCCCGTATCACTTTTCTGCCAACAATTTTTTGCCAATCTCGTCCTGCCATACATGATCTCATCGTCCCCTAAACGCAATTCTCAAGCGCCACCACATCAGACAAACCAGTCAAGGCAAAGCTTGAGATACTAAACCGCTAATGGACGCCAACAAAACAGCTACAGATTTGCTTAAGGAACGTGCGACTTTTATAGTCGCCTTTCGCTCCGCGAAAGCAGCGGATTCGCTACTTTCGCGGAGCGAAAGGCGACACTAATTTCCCGCTCGTTCCTAAGATCCCGTCCAAGACTCTTATTAGCGTCCTGTTAGCGAAAATTAGCGGTTCGACTCGATGGGCCAAACCACATTCACTACCAACAATTTCCCGACCTATTCCTCGCACGACCAATACCGTATCACTCAAATCGTTTTGCCCTCCCATCGTCTCGCCCATTCCCCAACACCTTTGCGTCCCTGCGACTCTGCGTCAACTTCTTCCCCACAAAACCTCCCGCGCAATCCGCGTCGCTGAGCCAGACGATAAGACCGCTACGCATGGCCCCAACGCACCCCAATCACTGAATACCGACCGACATTTCCCTAGAAATCGTCTCATTCCCAATCAAACTGCCCCTCAAGGTCGCTGTGAAATCACCCGTAACCATTAACAAGTTTAAAACTCCGTCAGTCACCCACGTGGACGAAGTCCGCGCCGATCAAATTACGAAAACTCTAAATTCAGCCCATGGATCACGTAAATCGCAACAAATGCAATCTAGAAGAGACGATCCTCGGTTCCGACGAATCAGAAAGCTCTCAGCCCACATGCACCCCAGACCACCAATTCGGAATCAGGCAGCTTTTTTATCAAAGGTCCGAACTTCCACAACCCGATTAGCGTCACTGAGCGGTTTCACTGCTGCCGAGAGAACGCAAACTTCAAGCCAGAGCGTTGTCTCGGAGTTTGAGATTTTGATCGCAAACATTTATCAATCGAATGCGAACCAAACCAAACGCAAGTCAGCTTAAAAAACAATTGAACTGTGCTGGCGGGCCGTTCGCGTCGAGAAGAAGCTGTTTTTTTTGGCGTTCTTCTTACAAACGCCAGCAGGATGGTACCTGACACCTTTCCCACCTAAAAGCCACGGGGAAGAACGTCGCAAACGGTGCCTGACATCTTAACTTATTGCTATTCCGAAGAACAAATAAATTGCCGAATCCAATCTTAGTAACTGGATGTGCCGGTTTCATCGCGTCAAGAACATGTGAAATGCTGCTTGATGACGGACACGCCGTCATCGGCGTTGACAACATGAACGATTATTACGATGTCCGGCTCAAGCAGTATCGACTTGAGAGGCTTGAGGATCGCGATAACTTTGAATTTCGTCGGCTGGATGTTGAGTCCACTGGTTGCATTGACAGACTGTACGCGGAATTTGAATTTGAAACCGTTCTGAATTTGGCAGCTCGAGCCGGTGTCCGATACAGCATGGTCAATCCAACGGTCTACATGATGACTAATGGAATGGGCACCCTGAACCTATTGGAGGCCATGAAAAAGTATGGCGGTAAGAAGTTTGTCTTGGCTTCTACAAGTTCTCTTTACGCTGGGCTGCCAATGCCGTTCTTAGAGACTCTGCCTGTCAACACGCCCATTTCGCCGTATGCTGCCAGCAAGAAGTCCGCAGAAGCAATGGCCTACACTTACCAACATCTTTATGGCATTGATTCAACAATTTTAAGGTACTTCACGGTATACGGCCCTGCTGATCGCCCCGATATGGCAATCCATCGTTTTATTCAATGGATCGATAAAGGAGTTCCAATCAAGTTGTACGGAGATGGTTCCCAATCGCGAGACTTCACCTACGTCGATGACATTGCGAAAGGGACGATCGCTGCGATGAAGCCGCTGGGACACCAGGTAATCAATCTCGGCGGTGGCAACAACCCGATTGAGCTCAAGGCCGTTATCACAAAAATCGAACAACTGCTGGGCAAAAAAGCGGTTATCGAACATCTACCGATGCATAAAGCCGACATGATCTCAACTTGGGCGGATATCAAGAAAGCTCAATCCCTTCTGGATTGGCAACCTGTCGTTTCACTGAATGACGGTTTGGAACTTTGCGTGACATGGTACCGTGAAAACTTGCCTTGGAGCTCGCAAATACAACTCGGCACGGCAAACTAGCAATTCCATCTACGCTCGCTATTCCAAGTCCTCCTTGCTTTGAAGTAACCATTTAAAAATTGGATAAGTCCCGAACTCTAATACTAAACTCTTTAGCCAATGCCGTGAATTTATTCTCGAGCATCGCGATCGGGGTCGTGATAACGCCGTTCTTGATCGCACAGCTAGGCGTGGATGGATTTGGACTGTTCGCGACGATAGGCGCTTCCGGATTTTTATTTGGAATCTTCACGACAACGATCAGTCAAAGCATATCGCGCGAACTTTCGTTTTCCCTTGGTCAGCAAAAGAGCGATCTGCTTTCGAGGGTGTTTTCGACCATTTTCACAGTGCAGCAGTTGGTGGCTATTGTTTTTTGCGGAGCTTTTTTTCTATCTGTCCCAAGGATCCTAGACACGATCCAAATACCGACTGGCTGGGAACTCGCGTGTGAAATATGCCTCTATATCCAGGTCGCAAAGTTTGGTTTAGCTATTTGCACAAGTCCTTTCCGCTCACTTTTCTATGCCCATCAACAGCATGGTTTTCTTGCGATCACAGGCATTTTCACAAGTTTTGTGAGACTTCTTGCATTGGTCGCGGTCGTTTTTATTGAGGGAAACCCGCTATTGGTTTACGTCAGTAGCGTTTTCTTTTTCAGTCTTCCTGTCGACATGGCAACGATCTTGTTTGCCAGAAAGAGATTCCCAGAGACTCGATATGAATTTTCCAACTTTGACACAAAAATCTTAAAGTCCATTCTTAACTATGGGGCGTCTTCTTTCCTATTGACGATGAGCTACCAGATAAGGAACCAAGGCTTAATTCTCTTTTTCAACGTATTTTTTGGAAACGCTGTCGCTGCTGCACAAGGTATTTCGAATCGCGTGAACAACGTCATTCGCTCGGGCTGCCAAGTTTTCGCCAACTCACTGCAACCAGCGATCACGTCAAGTGCTGGAGCCGATGACAGTCTGTTGACGTTTCGCCTTTCAAATTTAAACAGCGCAATTTCATCGGTAGTAGCCATTACCTTGGTAACCCCTTTCCTTGTAGATGCTGAGGCTATTCTAAGAATCTGGCTGGGAGAATACCCGGTTCTCGCCCCAACTTTTATTCGAATTGTCTGTTTAACAATCGTGACAACCCAAATTAGTATCGGCCAAGCAGCTGCCATGCATGCTCACGGAAGAATCGGCCTATACGTTGCCATAACTCAATTGGCAATTCTTGTCCCGTTTCTCGCCTCGATGGGGTTTGTCTATTTCAAATCGTTGAGTGCAGCATACGTCTTATTCGGTGAGCTGGTTGGCATCGTCGTCGTCGCTCTTTCGCTCCAGATCATTTGGCCGCAAGTTCAGTTTTCGTTCCCTACTAAGCTCTGGTTAACCGATGTGGTTTTCCCTGTCCTGCTAATGATCGTAGTAACTACTTTCCTCAGCCTTGTCCTTTCAATCGCAGTACCAAGCGGCTTGGCAAGGGCATCCACGCTAGGGATTTGCGTTACTCTGGTCGGAGCCCTTATCATCTTGAGAACTGTTTTTTCGTTGGACGAACGTGCAAAGTTTTTAGAAATAATATCAAGAATCGCTAAATCTTCGAACTGAACGAGAACTTGGTCAAGTTTTCACTTGTGACTAGATCAAAGAAACCTTATTCGAAAATACAACGGTGACACGCAGCTTAGAAATCCCGCCGGTCTCATGCCTGTATTTTCCAACGCCGATCCTGGGGCTTAATAAGCAACAAAACAATAGATGACCTTTCCTTTTTTTCCCAGTTGACCGAATACGAGTAACTGTGTGAGCGACTTCGGCTTGATTGCTCGGAACACGCGGGAAGGCTTTGAGTTGTAATGGGGCTTATGAGCCGAATTTTATGGCACTATTTTGCAAGCTAACGATTGGAGACATCATGAAACAAACTGACTCAAACAAAGAGGAGCACTTTGGTGGCTGAGAGAATATCGCCGGATTCACCTTCATTCAAAAACAGTTGGTTTCGACTTCGGAAAGGCTTTATTCCGTGGGTTTCATTTAAAGGAAATCCTTACCGGAAAGCATTTTTTCGAAGATATGAATGGGTGAGTCAATATTCTGATGGAGTACGTGTTCTAGATGTCCCATGTGGAATGGGTTGGGGCACTTCACTGATAAAGGGCAGCAGTGAACTTGTTGGGATGGATCTGGCGGAGGATGCAATCTCTGAAGCGCAAAACAGGTATGGTAACCTCGCCCGCTTCATCCTTGGTTCGATGGCAAGTTTTCCGTTTGAAGAAAATTCATTTGAAGTGGTTGCGTGCCTCGAGGGAATTGAGCATGTGCCACAAGACGTTGGGGATCAATTCATACACGAATCTCATCGAGTCCTTTCGAAGAATGGTCTCCTGCTTATCTCTTCGCCTCACACCAAGAGCGGTCAGCACAGTGGAAACGAATTCCATATCTACGAGTACTCAACGGAGGAAATCCGACGAAAACTCGAAATGAAGTTTAATGTAATTGATTTTTACCAATTGCCCGTCGGCAACTTGATCGTCGATTATTTCACATGTTCAAAGAGCAGTAGTTGCGACACTGAAAACATCACAAACAACCAGAATTAGTGAATCTCAAATTGGAAATAGAAGACACTCAATATCTACAAGACGGAATAAAAGACAGCTTGGGATGCGTGCGCTCGTGGCATCGAGGTTATTTCAACGACGCTTTTATTGGACTTTATTCGGACGGTGAGCCGAATCTCATGGCGACATCTTTTGCGATTCTTGGTGCTGAATGCTGCGGTGTCCTCGATCAGCTAAGTACAAACTCCAAGGCGAACCTGGTCGATAAAATCCAAAAGTGTCAAGACAAGAACAGCGGATTCTTCAAAGCCTTTGATATCAAGCGTAATGAACTTTCGAGCCACAGCGCTACTTACATTAGAATGCAAACGACTTACTTTGCGATCCACGCCTTAGATTCGCTTTCGGCTAAGCCGTGTTATCCCATCCCGATGCGCAGTGAGTTAAGAAATACTGACTATTTAAGAGGTTGGATCGATAGCGGTGACTGGAGCAATCCGTGGCTGCACAGCAACAACATCATGTTTGCATTGACGTTCTTGCAAACAGATCCTGCATTCTTAAATGATCCGCACGAATCAGATGCCGCAAAGGCGTTCGATTACATCCTTGACTATTTAGATGCGAGGCAAGATCCGGTTTCAGGTTTGTGGCAGCCCGATGATGAGAGAGAAGATCGTAACGCGGTATTTGCAGCGTATCATTTCTTTCCCTATTACTATTTCCGTAACCGCACCGTCCAATATGTAGAGCAAATAATAGATACCCTTTTAACGATGATCCAACCGGATGGTTTTTTTGGTTATGGAGTTGGCAAGAGCGGTGCCTGCGAAGATTTGGATGTTATTCACTCCCTGATTCTGATTGCGTCATCATCTGAGCATCGAAAAAAAGAAGTAGAATCAGTTCTGCGAAAAACATTATCGTCGCATTTTGCGATCCAATCAGAAGATGGCGGTTTTCCAAATTACCTGAAACACAAAGTACCGTTAAAGAAAATCGTTAGGAATCCTCGACTGATCAAAGCGAGAATCTTCCCGCAAAGGTGCTGGCGTTATAGCGGTTGGAAACGATTAGCTTGTCCCTACGGGGTTTCCGACACGTGGGGTGGCTGGTTCAGACCTCTCAGTATTCGATTGATCGCTGATTATCTGTTTCCGAACACTCAGCTATCTCAGCCAGGGAAGTACCGACAGTTGCCTGGGTTGGGTTGGCATTTCAGTTCGCAAACGCTTGCCAAGTGACTGTGAGAGGACGGTTGAGCCTCTGATGATTCGTGTGACCGATTCTGGAAACCATTTTGAATAAGCATTCCATTACTGCAATTATCCCGGCATACAATGCCGAAGAGTATCTCGCGGAATCGATCGAATCAGTGCTTGCGCAGAATCGCCCAGTCGAGCGAATCATTGTTGTTGACGATTGTTCGTTAGACCGTACGCCAGATATCGCTCAAAGCTATTCTAAAGTGCTCTATCTGCGAACGCCAAAGAACTCTGGCCACGCAACCGCTCGTAACATTGCAATCGACCATGTCCAAACTCCTTTGACTGCGTGGATCGACGCTGATGATCTTTGGGAGCCTGAACACTTAGAAACCGTAGCCGCGTTACTTGACGAACACGAAGAAGCTGGAGTCGCTTGCTCACCAGTGATTAGATTTGGTGCAAGCAAGGGCGTCCAAGGTTGCATTTTCACGGACAATAAACCAGTCAACGCTGTTGATGAGTGTTTTCATTCGACTTGCGTTCCCGCGATGTCAGCAGTCACACGAACTTCCACAACAAAGGCCGTCGGAGGGTTCGATCCATCTTACCGCTACGCGCCAGATTTCGATTTTTGGCTAAGAATGTCACTCCATTGTCCGTTCATTTCAGTTCAAACACCAACTGCTAAGTATCGTTGGCACTCTCGGCAGATTAGCACAAACACCTCGGGCTTACCGGTAACGATGAGGCAACGCGAGTCGATCTACCGCAGCAGGTTTCATTTTGCAAACGGTGACATAAAAGGAACTGAGGGTTTCGACCTCGAAAAGTACCGGAGATGGATTCGGGAATTCTACCAGCAAGATCTACCATTGATCATAGCGAACTCCTCCCCGGAAGACTGCCGGAAATTCGATCAGATTGCGGGCAATTACGTGCCGGGAAGTGAAGCACTCAGTTTTCGACGGGCATTACTCGGGGTAACTCCAAAAATTGCTATTCGCCTGTATTTAAAGGCCCTTCGTGCCAAAGCCGAGTTCGCTTGATCCTGCATTCCCAGCGGTTGCCAGAAAATCGCTCAGACACTTCGATCGTAAGCTCGTAGGAATTATTCTGTGATTGATATCCGTTGCAGAAATTTTCATTGCCCCAATGAATAGAACACCAAACCCTGGGATTTCGATTATCGTCTGTTGCTATAACAGCGAACAACGAATCGTAACGACGCTTGAGCATTTGGCGAGGCAAAAAATGAATTTGGGGGTCGATTGGGAGGTCGTCCTTGTCGACAATCGATCGGCTGACAAGACAGTTGATATAGCAAGTCGAAAGTGGACAGAACTGGGCGATCCAGCACCACTCTCGATTGTTTTTGAAGAGCAGGCTGGACTGTCATTTGCTCGAAAAAAAGGAATTGCTAGCTCAAGTTTCGATCTCCTAATTCTTTGTGATGACGACAACTGGCTTGATGAACAATATGCCCAAATTCTGTTCGATATTTTTGAAGCGGATCAAGAAGTTGGAGCATGCGGAGGCTTGGGGACATCAGTAACCAGCAAAAGCATCGATGTCCCTCAATGGTTTCTAAAGTTTGAGCATCAATACGCCGTTGGGTCTCAGAACACTGGTGAAGGAGAGGTTAAACGCGACTGGGTTTTTGGTGCTGGCATGGGAATTCGCCGCGATGCCTTGAATCACATCGAGAACAACGGATTTGTAAGTTTGCTAAAAGATCGGACGGGAGCGTCACTTTCGTCTGGCGGCGATGTTGAATTGTGTTACGCCCTCAGACTCGCTGGCTACAAAATTTGGTATTCGCCTCGATTAAAATTTAAACATGAAATCCCCGAAGCGCGGCTGACATGGGCATACATCACAAATCTAATGACCAGCAAAGGTCAAGCAATTGATGGTCTTCAACCGTACAGGAATGCCATTTCGGGAAGCATCCAGCAGAAAGCTCCACACTGGATCCAAATTTTGATGTTTAGACTGTTGAAACATCTGATCGCTACATTGAAGCATCTGGTCAGCCTTGGAGAGAGTCGCCAGTCCAGGCATCTGAGCAGGCTTTCGTCCAAAGGAAATTTGCAGAGTATCTTGAAACTCAGAAGTCGTATCAGAGCCAACTATGAACAAGTATTTCGACTGTCTGAAAATCTGAAGAGTAGTAGAAAAGGCGAGTCTTGCCGGCCACTCTTACCGCTTGACCGTGTAACGCACAAAATCACGAAACGAGTATCCGTTGATGATGAATCTGTTTAAGCAATTAGCAGTAAATATGTTGCAACGAAATGGTTACGCCATAACCAATATAAAACGTAGGAATGTGAGGCCAAAGGATTTAAGACATGGTCTCTTTCACCTGCTTCGTGAGATGGGTTTTCGCCCAAACCACATCGTAGACATTGGAGCCAATCGTGGACTGTGGACTCGGGACGCTGTCGATTTTTTTCCACAATGCCAATACACGTTGCTGGAACCGAACAAGCAACTAGTTCCCCATTTTGAAGACCTACTCGAAAAAGACAATGTGAACTGGATTGAAGCAGGAGCTGGACGAAAGAAAGACACACTGCGTTTCACCATTGCTGAACGCGACGACTCAAGCAGCTTTGTCATTTCGGATGAAGAAGCCCTCAAAAGAAACTTGCAACAGGTCGAAGTTCCGATCTACAGCCTCAATGAGTTGATAGCGGAAAGAAACCTACCCATTCCGGAATTGGTCAAGGTTGACGCTGAGGGGCTAGATGTAGACGTTCTGAATGGAGCAACCGATTTGATGGGGAAAACAGAGTTTTTCCTGGTGGAAGTCGGCTTTGCCCCGGCTAGTGAAGAAACTTCGCTGCGAAACGTCGTGAACGTTATGCATGACTTTGGCTATTTGCCTTTCGATATCACCGAAAACAATCGTTCGGTGAAATCTCGTGTTCTCTGGCTGTGTGAGTTCTGCTTTATCCGAAAGGATTCAGAACTCCTAAAGGGATTGCAGTACAGCAATTAGCGGATCCTTTCACTTGTCCAAAGTTGTCATTCTGATATTCCATCATTCGGCCCATTTGAAATGGTTCGAGAGGATATCACTGCTGCAATGCTTCAATGTTTTGGGTGATCATCCGATTCGCTTGGTTTGCCCTGAGGGAACCAATGTCGACGAGTTCAGAAAGCTTGTTCCAGAGATCGAAGTGGATCCTGTACCGGCACACTGGATGAATTCAATCCGCGAATACAATCGCATGAAGGTTTCGCCATCGCTTTACAATCGCTACCGAGATTATGAATACATGCTCACCTATGAGCTTGACGCGTTTGTGTTTCGAGATGAACTGGCGCAATGGTGTGAGCAAGGCTACGATTACATCGGGGCCCCGTGGGTTACCCGAGATGAAGATGGCGAACCCGAATTGACGGGGGTGGGCAATAGCGGCTTTTCGTTGCGGAACATCCAGTCGGCGCTGAAAGTAATGAACTCGTTCGGTTGGGTCAAAAGTCCATGGGGATCGGCAAAGCGGTCTTGGGCTCGCGGACAAAAGCTGCAAGCCCTCGGAAAGCTGTTGGCGATGACGACCATCTACAACAATACTCACCGATGGTTGATGCGTTTCTTTATCGATCACGAAGATGGATTTTGGTCGAGCGTGGGCCACAGAAGGCCTTCGTTCAAACTCGCCAGCAATCAAAAGGCTCTAGCTTTTTCGATCGAAAAGGAACCAGCATGGTTCCTTGAACAGCTTGGTGGAAACCTTCCGTTTGGATGCCATGCCTGGCAAAAGTACCAGCCGGATGCATGGCGGCGGCATATTGAGGCATGTGGCTACGATTTCCCGGATGCGAAAGGGGCAGGCGTCAGCGATGGCTGACCCAACGCATGAAATTCTCTTTAAGCCCTGGTTTGCCTAATATTGATCAAGTTTTTTTGATCAGCATTTCCGGATTTGAATCACCGTGAATACAAAAAGTGATATTCTCATCGTCGAGCCAGACCATGGTGGCCATCGCGTCAACCATGTGGGCATCATTACGCGGCACCTGCGATCCAAGGGTATCGAACCTAGATTGTTGACTAGTGCAAAAAGCAGAACCGCAGGTGCATTTGACCAATTTGAGTTGACGACCTCTTGTTTTGACGAAGAAACGAAAACCGCGATTCCAATTTACACTCGTGTGCTGCCCAAACTCCTACGCCAACAATTCATGATCTTTCAGAAGATCTCCGAGCACTTGCAGTCGATTCGAGACACAACAAGATGTGCGATTTTCCCAACGCTTCAAGCCTCGGGCTTGATAGCAGCAGGCGTGGATCGGGAAGGCTTTTCAGTTCCTTGGGTCGGAGTCGTCATGGCACCTGGAGCTCATCTGCGAGAATGCAGCATCAAGACTCATCACTGGGCGGCCGAGCTTTGGTTGCAGCGAAAAGCTTATCGAGGCTTAGTGAAGCAGTCCAACTGCCTTTGCATTGGTTCGTTTGATCCACTTTTTGCTCAGTGGATGAATGATCCCAAAGTGGTTTACTGCCCCGACCCCGTTGAAATTACTTCATCGGAGAAGGAGCACACGCTCGTAACGAACACTGATCAACCTGTGGTTCTAGTCGCCGGTTCGATAGATAAACGAAAGTCTGTTTGTGAACTGGCAGCATTGTTGGAAGAAGTCAGTCGAACCAGCCCGCTTCATTTGGTTATTGCAGGAAAGCCAAGTGAAGCAATCCGTGCGAAACTTGAAAGCTCGCCCGCCATTAAATCGCTACAGCAAACCAATAGCATTGACTTGATTCTGCGCAGGCTCACGGACTTTGAGATGGATCATCTCTTTCAGCGAGCCGATATCGTTTGGTCGGGAAACTTGCGAGCTTATGGATCCTCCGGTGCGGTCGTTCGGGCGGGCATGCATGGCAAACCGGTTGTGACGATGAAAAATAGTGTGCTGGGGAACTGGATGGAAGGCGTTGGTGGTGGTCCCGTTGCAGATTTGAACTCAGCAACAGAACTGCGGGGCCTCTTTGAAAAACTTGTCAGTGACCCCGTGTACCGAAGGTTGCTAGGAGAGCAAAACTATCATCTCTTCGGTGGAAACACGGAACTAAATTATTGCAGCGTACTGCTAAATCAGATCGGACTTACAAGACCTTTGCCAAAGGTGGCTTGTGCCAAAGATTAATTCGCATCAAAGAAAGTCAGACCGCAATGGCTCAATGTAGTGTACATGCGGTGTTGCCTCGCACCGGTCTAGCGAATCGCCTGTTGGTCTGGGGGCGTGCGGTTGTTTACGCTCGACGATACGGGCTTCCTATTTACACGCAGGGCTGGGGGCATGTTCACATTGGTCCTTTGTTGCGTCGAGAGAAATCGATTCGCTACTACGGAAGATTCTTCACATGCCCTCGATCCATAAGGGGGGCGATTCGTCTGAAGCGGAACAAGGTGTTCCAATCTCAAAAAGTATTCGTAGAACCTGAGTTCAATCAACCACCTCCAGAAAATGCCAAGTGCGTCATTTTTAAGGAAGTGCCTTCAAAAAACGATTACTTCAGAGACCTTCGTGGCCATGAGGACTTTATTTCAAGCGAATTTTTCGGCTCGGTACGGGAACGCTGGAAGCGCCGGTTATCGCCCAAAACGGATCCTTTCATCGCCCTTCATGTTAGGCGAGGGGATTTTGGCATCACCGGGATTCAATTAAGTCCCGAATCGTATTTCACCACGACACTTTCACGTCTTAGAGCGAAAACAGGAATTGAAAAAGCTGTTGTCTTCTCCGACGCACGTCCAGCAGAACTGGTCGAGCTTTCGGCAATCTCACAAGTATCCTTTGCCGAACATGGCAGCGAGATTCTGGACCTTTTGGAAATGTCACGTGCAGACATCATCGTCACGTCCCTGCGAAGCACGTTCGGTTATTGGGGAGGTTTCGTTTCCAATGCATCAATTATCTTGGACCCCGAACATGATTTCGGAGCGATCCGTGCTGGCAACGGGCGATGGTTTGAAGGCAACATCGATCAGTTTGAATCCTATGTAGAAAAATCAACTTAGTAGCCTTTAGTTTTCGTTCGCAGTCCTGCTACTTTCTTCCGTTGAGTAACAGGACACAACGACACTCTTGTTTTCCAAGAATTCGCATATTCTAATCAAAATAGATCACAAAGATGAACCGTCAAAAATCTGACCTTGCAGCTCTTGCTGGACATGGCAAGGACTTGTGGAAGCTTTTTCGTTTCGATGTCGCCAACCCTCACAGCTGGTCCAAATATCGGCAACTCAAGGCAGTTGGGCGTCGCACGGGAGCTAAAATGTTGATCGAAACCGGTACCTTCCTTGGAAACACTTCTATGAGATGTTCCAAAGCGTTCGATCAGGTCGTCACCATCGAACTAGATCCCGAGCTCCATCAACGAGCGAAATCATTTCTCTCAACTAGAAGAAACGTCGAGTGCATTCTTGGCGATGCGACCAAAAAACTGCCTGAAGTTTTAGTTCGGGAAGAATGCAGTCAAGCGGTTGTTTTCCTTGACGGACATTTCTCCAGTGGCGAGACAGCGCATGGTGATGTCCCCGAACCTGCATGCGAACTGCTGTCAAGTCTTGGTCAATTCAAGGACAAAATCTGTGCGATTGTCGTCGATGATTTCCGATTGTTTGGAGTCGAAGCGGGCTGGCCACGAAAGTCTGAGCTTTTGATCGCAGCAGAAGAAATTTTTGGTGACTATCGCCTAGCCGTTCATCTCGACCAACTTCTCATTGAACGGATCTCAGCCAACTGAATTCACTGAACATGGAAGACGGAAACGCGAGTTTGATTGCCTTACTAGATGTTTGCTTACCGAAATTCTATTTTAGTACACACTCGGTTTCTTGCCTTCATCGCATCATCACCCTGCGTTTTTAAGAGAGTGAATACTTGATTGATCGACCTTCATCAACTTTTTTACAACCATGACTTAGGCTTGGACCTAAAATTATGCTTCAAATATCTGCCGCAATCGTTGGACTATTACTTGTCTGTCTTGCCATGATGACAAGAAAAAATCCTGGCATCGCGCTAGGACTGGTCTGGTGTCTTTATGCAACTGAGCAAGTGCTGCAAGCTGCGTTTCCGTTTTTTCTTGCTCACGGTTCATTGATTAACTATTCATTTTTCGGCATGAGCTGTCTGGCGGCTTTTAACGTCGCAATGCGGACAAACTTTTTTGCAGGCATCGAGATCCCTCGTGAACACCTTTGGTTTGCTGCCCTTTTCGGATTGACCGTCTGCAGCATCTTCTGGGCTCCAAATTCCGGTGGCTCATTCAACCGTTTGAAGAATATTGCTCCTTATGTCGTCCAGTTTATTCTTATCGCCCCGCTGTGCGTGCTCGAGCGTGACCAGTTGGACAAGGCCATTAAAGTGCTTCTATACTTTGGATTTTTCGTATTGATCGGTCTTGCACTTTGTCCAATCTCCAACCGAAGCATCGTGATGGATGTCGGGCGTCTAAACAGGAGCAGTGTCAGCGGCAATCCCTTGGCGGTAGCAAGCTTTGCTGGCCTCGTAATTTTAGCCGCCGTATTTAAAATTTACGGGATGGAGCGAAAAAGAGGTGGACTATTCTTAATCCATGTTGCAGCTGCGATCCTAGGATTTTTGGTCTTGGCCCGCAGTGGTTCGCGTGGACAGGTGATTGCATCAGGAATTTCTCTGCTGATCTGGCTGCCGATTACCGCTCGAGTCGCTGCCAAGCGTTCGTCGATGATGGCGTTGGGGACAGTTCTCGTAGTTGCATTAGGAATGTTTTATTTCGTCAGCAACGGAAAGGATGTTGGGCGTTGGAATTCGGAACACTTACGAAATCATGCGGAGGGAAGGCTTCTCTTGTCGAACCAATTACTTGACGCTTGGTATGATGCTGGCCCAATTCATTGGCTCATTGGACTTGGAAACTCGGCAGCATGGGATATTATCGGTTTTTATCCTCACGTAGTTCCCCTAGAAATCATCGCAGAGGAAGGTGCGTTGGGAATCATTTTCTTTATCGCATTTTGTTACGCAACGGTATTTGGAGGCCTTGCGATTCTCCGGCAAGATGGGCTTGATGCTGGTTCGAGAGTCAACCTCGGACTGGTGTTAGCGTTATTCACCTTCCAATTTGCATTATGTTTTAAGCAAGGAAGTATGATCGGCAGTCAGGCGCTATTTGGCTTTGGTTTGACCGCTGGGTGGTACACTGCCTTTATGAGAAAGGAAAACGAAACAAACAAGCTTCGAGGTATTTTCCCTACCACAACGCAGCGGTCTGCATCGAACGCGGCAACTCGGTAAGAACTCCAATTCACCTTGCTTTGATAAGAGTTCCGAACGTCACGCTGGCTTCGTCCTTCGTTGAGTGCCAACACCTCGCAATCTCTAATACCAAGTTTTGATTGTGCGGGAATTGTAACCGAGCGATTGATTAGAGCGTTGGACGTAACAATGGTTTTTTGGTCACAATCATCGTTCCGTTCTTTGTCGTTAATTGTGGATAAAGGATTAGGTCCAATCGTTTTCTCCTCAACAGTCCTACGGCCTAATTGCTGCAAACCTGGAACCAATTTGCCAGGACAATTGATGGTCGGGATTCACCAAGACAACCAAACAACGAGAACTGGTAATTATGACTATGTACCGTGAAGGCTTGGGTTCTAAGAAACCTGAGACCGCAGGCAGTGGACAACCGTGTGGTGAGGAAGCGAGGATCGAAACCTTCGTTGCCTCCCATAGACGGTCCGGTACGCATCTAACTCTTGATAACCTTGTTGCGAACTTCGATGCATTTAATTCAGGATTCAAAAACTTTGACGATCCGAGGTTGGATCAAAATGTTGCGCTCTACAAAACTCATTTGGATGGGTTTCAGGCAGCAACAAAACTGAACAATCGAGCGAAAATAGTTTACGTGATCCGAGACGGGCGGGATGTCATGGTATCTTTGTACAAATACGCGAAGACTCATGATTCGGAGGTTCGCAGCATGGATTTCTCGGAATTCTTACGCAGCCCCAACCCGTACAGTCACTCCGAAAAATCGAGGGGACTAAATCGAGTTGAATACTGGAACTATCATGTGGAATCTTGGCTCACTCAGACCAAATTCTCAATCAAATGTGTCACCTTTGATGGATGGAAATTTTCATTCCACGAAAACTTGGCCGCATTGGGGCTGTTTCTCCAACTGGCTCCAAAATCAGTATCAAAGTCAATGGTCATGAAGCCGAGTCAACGTTGGACCAAAAACATACTCAGAAAATTCGGGTTTTCCAAAAACACAGCAATACAGTTTCAAGGTGGACACTCTCAGGCTTGGAAGAAACACTTTGACTCTGATTCTCTTGGTTATTTCTGCCATGAGTCGAAAAAGACTTATGAGATGGTATCTGAAAACCTGGGATTCGATTTTGAACTTTAAGCGATTTAAGCCGTCACTCGCCGTCGGTAATTAAACCTCGGAATACTCTATGGAAATTAAGAGAAGTCTACGCCGCATAAAAACTAGGTTTTTTGGGAACCGGCCAGATGTCAAAATTGACGCTTCTTTGGCAACCGAATTCCATGGTAGCGAATATGGCGGTTGGACAATTGAGCGAGAGAGCCTCCGCTCGAAAAGTACGGTTTATTCTTTTGGAATTGGTCATGATGTCAGCTTCGATCTATCTTTGATTAATCGATATCGGTGTGCTGTACATGGCTTCGATCCAACTCCACGGGTTGTGTCTTGGGTCGAGAAGCAGAATCTCGATCCTAATTTTAAGTTTCACCCTTTAGCTTTGTCTCACGAGCCTGGACATCTGCAGTTCTTTGAGCCCGATAACCCGACCCATATCTCGCATTCGAAGCATCCGTCATCCAAGTCTGGGAAGCCAATCGAAGTCGCGTGCTCAAACCTTAGAACCATTCGCACAGACCTTGGACACGACTCAATCGATCTGATCAAAATGGACATTGAAGGTTTTGAATACGATGTATTGAATGAAACCTTCCTTGATTTGCCAATAAGGCAGTTGCTGATTGAATTCCATCATTTTCTTCCTCATTGCTCCAACGAAATGACAACGAGAACGATTGACCTACTGCGTCAATTCGGTTTCAAGCTTTTTCATATCTCGCCAAATTACTGCGAGTACTCGTTCATAAACGAAAGCGTCAACCAAGAGGCGAATCAGAGTACTGCTAGAAGTTAACGCATGGATCTAAGAGCAGGAATCGAAGAATGGGTTTCACATTAGGCTGGATGCATGAAGGGAACCCCACGGCCATCGCATCAAATTCAGCAGAAGTATTCGCGTAGGCCTTGCCCAAATCCATAGACAACTCGAAAGATTGCGGCATTACGGATAGGTTTCACGCTGCAGTCACGGATTGGGTATCAATGTTCCAACAAGTTGCTTCCTTCGAGTCATGTTTTGAAATTGTAGAAGATCCTCGCGTTCCCGGACGCAGCGATCATCCGCTCAGTCGGTTCTGTTTTTGGTGGTCTCGGCCGTCATTACTGGAGCGGATGGTCCATCGGAAATTGAAGACTTCGGCATCGAAAGAGAAGATTGGTTTAGCCAATTCGTTGACTTGCCCAGTGGCGTTCCCTCGCACGACACAATTGGCCGAATTCTCTCAATCATCAAGCCCGTGCAGTCCCAAGAAGCATTGCTCGTTTGGCTGAGTGAACTTCGTCAAAGCTGCCAATCAGACGGACCTTTGGTCGTTCCGATTGATAGAAAGAAAGCACGCGGTTCTTACACCAAGTCCGATGCACTTCACATTGCCAGCGCGTGGGCGACCGACAATGGCTTGACCTTGGGGCAAGTCGCCGTGGGCTCGAAGTCGAATGAAATTACCGCAGTGCCACAACGAGTCGATATGCTTGAATTGGAAGGAACGATCGTCACGCTCGGTGCCATGGCCTGTCGGAAAAAGATTGCCAAGCAGATCACCGACGGAGGCGGCAACTGCACTTTTGCGGTGAAAGACAATCATCCCAAACTGGCTGCTGCGATCGAAGCGGCGTTCATGGATGCCTACCAAGTGGGCTTGGTTGAATCAGGGTTTCGCTCCAAAATGATTCGCGGCAAAGGGCACGGTCGGATCGAAGTACGCGACTACTGCGTCGCGGCGATTCCGGACTCATTGAAGGCACTGGCGAAAGATTGGCCAGGACTCAAGAGCATTGGGCAAGCGATCAACTCGACGAAGGTGGTGACAAAGAAACCAGCGAAGTCCGCTACTACATCAATAGTCACGCTGCGAAACTTGGTAAGTTTGCAGACTCAGTCCGAAAGAACTGGGGGGTTGAAAGCATGCATTGGATTTCGGACGTTGTTTTTAGCGAAGATGCCAGCCGCATTCGCACAGGCCACGCCACCGAGAGCATGAGTTTCATACGAAGATTCGTCACCAGCCTTCTTAAGCAAGACAGTTCCAAGACGAGTTTGAAGGGCAGACGAAAACGGGCTGGATGGAACACCGATTTCCTCGAAAAACTCCTGTTTGGACAATGATTTTGATTTGATGGCCGTGGACGGATCAATCTGTCGAATGTGCTTTCAAAACTCGAACTACTCGATTCAAATTGACCAATAAGATGGCAGAGTACAACAACATACTAGATATCCATGACAATAAGCCCTCAGGCGGATCAATTTATTGTTTTCTGGCGGCTGTTTTTGGATTCGTGATAGCATCTGCATCGATCAACGCTTTCGTTACAAAGCCGTTTTGGAATCCACTGATCCCTGTTCTATCAGACCGCATCGCAGATTACCGAAAAAACTCAGAGCATATTGACGTCGTCGCGATCGGTTCCAGTCATGTGTACTATGGTTTTCATGAAGATACTTTTGACCAGGAGCTCGTTCGCAAACGTGCAAAGCCGACACGTGGCTCGTTTAATTTTGGTATTGAAGCGTTGTCAATCGCTGAGCGAAAGTCAGTGGTTGAATTGATCTGCAAAGAACCGCCCAAACACCTGAAGTGTATATTACTGGAGCCAGAAATCCGCATGATATCTCGTGCAAAGGATTTGTGGACGCGACGGTCTCGCTTCTTCTTCACAGCAGATAATGTCGTCGAATTAGCGAAAACTAAACTCATCTCTAATCGCCCCATCGGCAAACGCTTTGCAGCAAGTTTAATTCCGATCATTGGAACACTACTGAATCAAGCTAACTTGGGCGTCATTCCGGATATCGTTTATCCTACCGTCCTGCGTCCCGCTAAAATTGATCTTGCAGCTAAGGAAGCTAGGCCATCTCGATGGCTTGGGCAAAAACGGTATGAGGCAGCCGGCATTGTTATCACAGCGAAGCTGGCTGAGATTGACAGCTTTTTTGCAGACGGCTTTGCCTCCCCAGACGCATTTACGGAGTTCGAGTTTGCGACGATTGCCCGTGATCTAAAGAACCTTAAGTCACTTCGGGTGCCAGTCGCCTTGGTATTTCCCCCAACGACAGAAGGGCCTTTAGAAGATATGGCAATTCGCGATTACGCTTCTAAGCTAGGGCATGGTTGGATCATTTCATGCATGCCGGACAACACCGCTTGGAAACTCTTCGATAATACTGAGTGTTGGTATGATGCCACTCACTTAAACGAAAAGGGCGCACGTCTGTTTTCTAAATTACTGGCGGACGAAGTCGCGAGCCAATTGGCTTTGCAAAAATCTGAATAATGCTATTTACTGACCTTGCGTATTTTTTCTTTTTTCCAATGGCGTTTTTCGTGCATTGGACACTGCCTAAGCAGAGCCTACGGAAACTCTGGCTGCTTTCCCTAAGCTACATCTTCTATGCAGCTTGGGACTGGCGTTTTCTATCTCTTATTATCCTCTCAACGGCTTTCGATTTCGTGGCTGGAAGACAGATATACCAATCAGAGAAAGAGAGTCGACGCCGAAACTGGTTTCTTGGGAGCCTGTTTCTCAATCTCGGAATGCTTGCGATTTTCAAGTACTTCAACTTTTTCGTCGACAGTTTAAACCAGTTGTTTATTTCCTTTGGTTCTGAATCAAGCATTTCTAATTTAAATATTATTCTTCCAGTTGGAATCAGCTTCTATACTTTTCAGACACTTAGCTACACGATCGATATCTATCGACGACAACTTAGGCCAACGAAGAGTTTGCTGGATTTTTCCCTTTTTGTTGCCTTTTTCCCACAGCTAGTTGCTGGGCCTATCGTCAGAGCGATTGACTTTCTAAAGCAGCTTGATTCTCCGCGTTGCTGGAATTCAATTGACGTAAGAGGATGCTTGGTGCTCTTCGCTTCAGGATTTTTTAAGAAGGCTTGCGTATCTGATAATCTTTCCCCTTATATCGATGCTTTTTACCAATCGCCTACAGGTTATGATGTTTTCAGCACTTATTTGATGGTCGTTGCTTACTCGATTCAGATCTATTGCGATTTTTCGGCATACACTGAGATGGCAATTGCCTCTGCCGGTTTGCTTGGCTATCGCTTGTGCAACAACTTCAATTTTCCTTACTTCGCTACGAATATTGGTGATTTTTGGCGGCGTTGGCACATCAGTCTGTCGACATGGTTGCGTGATTACCTTTTCATTACGCTTGGAGGCAGTCGTGGGACACGTTGGCTATCGTACCGCAACTTAATGCTCACAATGTTGCTAGGCGGCCTTTGGCATGGTGCGTCGTGGAATTTTGTTCTTTGGGGTGGATTACATGGCTTCGCACTGATTGCCTTACGCGTATGGACTGAGATGCGTTCCTCTGCAAGTAAGAAGGGGAGCAATGAAACGTTGACTTCAACACCGTCCAAGTGGATGGCTGCAAACGGCCAGCTTTTGACATTCATGTTGGTATGCCTTGCATGGATTCCCTTTAGAGCCAGCAGTTTTGCTGACACGATGGTCGTGCTTGGAAACTTGATCGGACATACATCACCTTCTTCAGTCACTATTGCAGGAGAACGCACCTTCATTCTTGTTGTTGCATTATCGTGCTTGATGCTCTGCCACCGTCATAACTATGTGTCGAACGAAAAACGAAAAGTCTGGCGAAACTTGCCTCCGTTTGCATTCGCTTTATTGTACGGATTCCTGTGGAGTTTTCTGCTAGCATCGCGTTCGATGCAATCAACACCCTTTATTTACTTCCAGTTCTAATTTGAACCGAATCATCGTGGTATAACTAAAATTGTGATAAAAAAAGTCGCATTTGTCGAAAATACTGTTCCGCAGTACCGACAAAATTACTGGGAAAGACTCGGTCGTGCATCTGGGTACGAATTCACAGTCTTTTTAAATGAACCGAGAAAAACGGATTCTATTCCGCGAATAACGCCGGTGCAGGGAGTTCGGTTTGCTCCTGTTCGATCTTTGGGCAGCGAGCATTTCCTTACGTTTCAGTGTCTTCCCATGCGTCGCCTTCTAAGTGACTATGATTGCGTAGTTTTCTACAGCAACCCTCGCTACCTTTCGACGGTAATGGCCGCATCCCTTCGTGAAGCGATGGGACGACTCACGGTGCTTCGAAATCACTTCAAAACGGCTGGGGCTTCGAGGCTAACAGAAAAGATTCGGCTACGATGGTCAAAGCGTTTTAAGAACCACTTGGTCTATATGCCACTTGAGATCGATGAAATGCGAGCCAGCGGATTTTGCAACCACAACCTCGCGGCCTGGGGCAACGGACTAGACTCAGATCGTATTCTTGAAGCGCGTGCCAAGTGGAGTTCAGAGAAACTGTATCGATGGCAGGTAGATCGCGGGTTAAACTCGCGGCCGAGCCTCCTCGCGGTTGGTCGGCACATTGCAAAGAATCAATACGAATTGCTATTCGAGCTTATCTCTGCAATGGAAGTGGACGCCCGTCCCAATCTTATTCTTATCGGTTCTGGCCCTTTGACTGATCAATATCGGTCTTGCATTGAAGAACTGGAACTGGATGATCAGGTTTCGCTCCCAGGGGAGATCTACGATGAAGAGGAACTTGCCCCCTATTTTCTATCTGCGGATTTACTAGTTCATCCTGGTGCAATTGGGTTAACTGCCATCCATGCATTGAACTATGGCCTGCCTGTCGTAACTCACTCTTCCCGCACAATGCAGATGCCAGAGTTCACCAGTTTAAAAGATGGTGTTAACTCGTTTTTGTTTCCAGCAAACGGCGGAATTGAGGAGTTGCGAGCTGCCGTAGAGCGAGGTCTTACGGTCGTTGCAAACCATTCCTATGATGATCGAAAACAGAGTCGAAACGAAATCAGCAAAGAAGTTGCAGCGAACTTCAGCACGGAAGCCATGGCCAACAGGACCCTACTCATGCTTGATCAGTTGCTAGCCCGATGAGCGTGAATAACCAACCATCTGTGCTAAATCCGAAAGTTTCCAAGTATCTCCTGGTAGGCCCAAGGTGCCTCGCGTTCCCGACCGGCGTTTCAATCGCATTTGGCTGTTTGACCGAGCACTTGTCGAACAAACGATACTGTAAGACAACGGTAGTTGACACCAATCTCGAATCTTCAGTTGCTAAAACCGGAACGCTGCAACTCAATAAACTTTTGTTTTTGCTAAGGCAAATCACCTTTGCGTGGTGGTCACTTCCAGGTAAGCACCTCGTCTATATCGTTATCTCCAGCAGTTTCCTGGGGTTCCTCAAAGACGCTTTCCTGATTTGGCCAGCCGTTTTGCTGGGCAAACCGTGTGTCTTGCATTTACATGGCGGTGGTTACGCTGGCTTTTACGGCAACGCTGGGAAGTTACAGCGTTTTTGTATTCGCCATACCCTTCGGCGTGCCAGCGGAGTTATTGTTCTGGGAGAGCTGCTGCGGGAGCAGTTTTCGTTCTTAAAAGATAGTGACAAAATCATTGTGATCCCAAACGGTGTACACGACGTCTCTAGTTCAAACGCGAGAACTCTTGATGGTCCGTTTCGTTTTGTATTTCTCTCAAACTTGATGGTATCGAAAGGCTATCTAGAAGCCGCAAAAGCAATCAAGAGCCTGTTACTAGAGGGACTCGACGTCGAGCTTCACCTCTGCGGGAAATTCCTTTACTCAGCTTGTGAGGGAGCACCCAGCGATTCACAGACTGCTCGTGAAGAATTTGAGCGTATGCTCGATGATCCTACGCTTCGAGGCCGAATCGTCCATCATGGCATCGTGATGATGCAAGAAAAGGACGACATTCTCGCAAGCAGCCACTGCCTACTTCTCCCGACCCAATACCCGGGCGAAGGTCAACCCCTTTGTATTCTAGAGGCAATGGCGAGCGGTTTACCGGTCATTGCCAATGTTCATGCGGGCATTCCTGACATGATCGCTGACGGCAAGACAGGCTTCTTGGTAGCGAAAAACCAAGACGACAATCTTACCCACGCGATGCGGAAGATCGCATGCATGGGAACCGCGGAATTTGAGTCGCTATGCCATAACGCGCGGGATGCTTACGAGCGTCAGTATACGCTCGGACTCCACTTGCAGCGCATGGACAATTGTCTTTCCTCGATGAGCAATATCAAGGAAAGCGTCAGCCCATGAGCCCGTTCATGCAATTCAATCGCGGATCGAATTGGAAGCCTCTATGAAGATATCCGTCGTCACCGCCGTCTACAATCGAGAACGAACCATTGGCGACACGTTTGATAGTGTCGCGAAACAGCACCATACCGACATTGAGCATATCGTGGTGGATGGCATGTCAAGCGATCGGACTGGTGATGTCATTGCAGCCAATTCGGATCGAATCGCGATATCCGTTCGAGAACCCGACGATGGAATTTACGATGCAATGAACAAGGGGATTAGGGTAGCTACTGGTGATGTCGTTGGTTTCTTGCATGCAGATGACATGCTAGCTTCCCCAACTGCATTGGCATCCGTTGCGGACAAGTTTTCGAGTGGAAATTTTGATGCGATTTACGCCGATTTGGAATACGTTCAAGGAAAGAATACGGACCAAGTTGTCCGTTATTGGCAATCTGGCGAATATGATCACCAAAGAATGAGGTGGGGATGGATGCCGCCTCATACAACGGTTTTTGTTCGGCGAACCGTGTACGAACGCCTGGGGGGATACTTGACTGAATTTGGTTCGGCAGCAGACTATGAATGCATGGTTCGTCTAATGTTTCGGCACAAGATTCAAGTGGGCTATATTCCGGAGGTTACGGTCAAAATGCGAGTAGGTGGCAAAAGTAACGCGTCGCTGAGAAACAGGCTCATTGCCAATCAATTGGATCGGCAAGCTTGGCGAGTCAACGGGCTGAGGCCGCCAATGTTTCTTCGTATCTCCAAACCGCTCCAAAAACTCCCACAGTATTGGAAACGAAGATGATAGACGGATCTTGTTTTTCAAGAAAACAGTAACATTTGGAGCACTTAATTGAGTTCGTCAGACACATTGGCAGCACTTTCCCAGCGGATATCAAGTGGCGCTGCAAAAATTGGCATCGTGGGGCTTGGGTATGTGGGGCTGCCGCTGATTAGTGCTTTTACTAACGCGGGGTTTGGTTGCATTGGGTTTGATGTTGATAAGAAAAAGATCGATGCGCTGGCGAAGGGGCAAAGTTATATCAAGCATATCGAAGGGACGACGATCGCTGGGTGGCTGGAAAAAAAGATGCTTGAACCAACCGCGGATATGTCAAGGCTCTGTGACGCCGATGTCATTCTGATCTGCGTGCCCACGCCGCTGACGGGAACGCGTGATCCCGACTTGAAGTATGTCACCGGAACCGCCAAAGCCATCGCCAAGGTGCTGCGGCCTGGTCAGTTGATCGTGCTAGAAAGTACGACCTATCCGACAACCACTCGCGATGTGATGCTGCCAATCTTGGAAAAGAATCCGGCGGGTTTGAAAGCTGGCGTGGATTTCTTTGTCGCTTATAGTCCCGAACGAGAGGATCCAGGGAATGTGGACTTTACCGCTGCCGGGATCCCAAAAGTGGTCGGTGGCTGCGATGAAGCTTCGACGCGTTTGGCGTGCCAGTTGTACGAGAAAGCGATCGTCAAAGTTGTGCCAGTTTCCAGCGCGGAGATCGCGGAAGCTTGCAAGATTCTGGAGAACACTTACCGCAGCGTGAATATCGCCTTGGTCAACGAACTGAAGACACTGTTTGACCGGATGGGGATTGATATCTGGGAAGTGGTGGATGCGGCGAAGACTAAGCCGTTTGGGTTTCAGGCGTTTTATCCTGGTCCGGGTTTAGGCGGACATTGCATTCCGATTGATCCATTTTATCTGTCGTGGCTCGCGCGCCGCGAAGGCATGACTACACGATTCATTGAATTGGCCGGTGAAGTCAACACCCGGATGCCCGAGTACGTGATCACTCGACTCAGTGAAGCTCTGAACCAAAAGGGCAAACCGATCAAAGGTAGCCGCATTCTGATTTTGGGGATGGCCTACAAGAAGGACGTGGATGATTCGCGGGAAAGCCCATCGTTTGAATTGATGGACATGTTGCTCGATCGCGGCGGCGACGTTTCCTACAACGATCCCTACATCCCTGAACTGCCGGCCAAACGTCGGTATCAAAATCTGCCATCGCTGGCCAGCGCACCGCTAACGGCCGAATACCTGCGAGCGATGGACTGCGTCCTGATCGCCACCAACCACAGCGATTATGACTACGATTTCGTCGTCAAACATTCGTCGCTGGTCATCGACACTCGCAATGCAACGTCAGGTGTGACCGAGGGTCGAGAGAAGATCGTTAAGGCGTAGAAAGTTTGTTCGCAATTTTGGGCAAAACGATGGAGGGGCAAAACGATTGTAGACTCAGGTTAGTGGCCTTCGGATAACGTCGTGAGATATCTGAGATATCGAGGGTCGATCAACGAAATTCTGTTTAACTCAACGACCGCGCACCATCGTTTTGCCCCCTCATCGTTTTGCCAGATTCCTGACGCTATGCACAACGTCGCCATTTTCAAACTAACAAGTTTTCAAACCTATTTTTCAGACAGGACTATTCCAAGTCAGCGAGACTAGGAAATTTGGCAAGAACATCGGGGGCAAGACCATGTTGCACTGCCAATCCACTGCCGGCTTCATCAAGGGAAAATCACCTTTTGAAGCTGGCATTTTTTGTGAGCCGCTGGCGGTAACGCCTCGGGCATTTACGTCAGCCCGGCTACCGCAGTGTTGATACGGAGGCCCGGCCGCTTACGCGATCACGGCTCACGAACCGGTTTGAAAAACTGACTTCCCTCAAATCTGAATCCTTGCGTCCTTGCACCCCCGCGCCCCCGTGTCTCCGCGCCCCCGTGTCTCTGCGTCTCTGCGTCAATTTTCTTCTCTCCCCTCGGCTTTCTCTGTTATCATTCAATCTTGGTTTTCAGTCATTCTTTTCACCCTCGAGCGTTCTCAGTGTCCGCACAAATTGAATCTGAATCGATGTCTTCGCAACCGGCGTTTCCCGTCCGGCACTTTTCTGTCGAAGAGTATCACCGACTAGCTGAGGTGGGTGTTCTGACCGAGGCAGATCGCGTCGAATTACTAGAGGGAGTGATTTCGCCCAAGATGGTTCATTCTCCAATTCATGATGCAACCGTTTCGATCATTGAGCAGTTGCTTCGCCCGTTTTTGTTGCCGCAGTGGTTTCTCCGTATTCAGAGTTCGATCACACTTCAATCAAGTGAACCCGAACCGGATATCGCTGTTGTCAAAGGACCACCCCAGCAATATGCGTCGCGTCACCCTGGCGGATCCGACATTGCACTTGCCATTGAGGTCGCCGAGACGTCACTGCTGCGTGACCAAGCAAAGGCGACAACGTACTCGGGTGGCAGAATTGGCTGCTATTGGATTGTTGACCTACGAAACCGAGTGATCGAGGTACATGATGGTATCGAAAATGATGCCTACAGTCAGTGTCGCCGCTTCCAAGTCAAAGAATCAATCAAGGGCGGCATCGCGTTTGAAGGCGGCACCGAATTTTCCGTAAGTGATTTGTTCTTGTAGCGTTTAGATCCTCTTGCTTCGCTTGAAGATCACAAGGTGAGGGGCAAAACGATTTTAGACTCCGGTTAGTGGCCTTCGGACAACGTTGTGGGATGTCTGAGATGCCGAGGGCCGATCAACAGAAATTCTGTTTAACTCAACGACCGCGCACCATCGTTTTGCCCCCTCATCGTTTTGCCAGATTCCTGACGCTATGCACAACGTCACCATTTTCAAACTAACAAGTTTTCAAACCTATTTTTCAGACAAGACTATTTCAAGTCAGCGAGACTAGGAAATTTGGTAAGAACATCGGGGGCAAGACCATGTTGCGCTGCCAATCCACTGCCGGCTTCATCAAGGGAAAATCACCTTTTGAAGCTGGCATTTTTTGTGAGCCGCTGGCGGTAACGCCTCGGGCATTTACGTCAGCCCGGCTACCGCAGTGTTGATACGGAGGCCCGGCCGCTTACGCGATCACGGCTCACGAACCGGTTTGAAAAATTGACTTCCCCTCAAATCTGAATCCTTGCGTCCTTGCGCCCCCCGCGTCTCTGCGTCAATTTCCCTTCCAAAGTAGTTTCAGTGTCCACGCAAAGTGAATACAAATCGACCGCGCACCATCGTTTTGCCCCCTCATCGTTTTGCCAATCTCTTCACAACATGCACGAGTGTTTAACGAGTTCGAGCTTGATTGGGGCGTCTGGTCGATTCACGGCATAGATTTCTTAGACAAGTCCCTCGAAAAGAGGACCAGAACTAGAGGAATATGCTGCTCGCTTTGACCACGGAGCGTGGTCTTACCACCGATGGTTTTGCCAATCCACTGCCGGCCTCCGCTTCCGAGCCTGACGACTGGCGATTGAGTGACTAAGATTTGGGGATGAGTTCTTCTACAACTTCCGAATCGACTTCGGCTGGCTTTCAGCTTGACCGCCGTGATCACGTTGCCGCTTTGTTTTGGGGCGGGATGCTGGTCGCTTTACTGCCGTTTTTGGTGAAGTATTGCCGGGCGATGTGGTTTCAAAGCCTGTACCAGTATTTCCCGTTCTTGCTGGCCGCCGTTTTTGGTTTGGCATACGTGCGATTCGATCGGCGGATTCGGTTGCCGCACGGATGGTTTTCCAAAACAGCAACGATCGCCTCGCTGATCTTCATGGTGGGGGCGGCGATCCTTGCATCGAGTTGGCTTGGGGCAATCGCTTTTGCGTTGGCAACCGGCGGCTTTTTGTCTGCTCAGCGTGATCACGCTGGAAATTCGCTGGGCTATTTGGCCGTTCCGATGTTGATGTTCATTCGGGCACCATTGCTAGGCACCTATACGGTGATGCACCGACTGCAGTTGGCGACAACTTACCTGGGCAGCACGCTGCTGGACGTCTTGGGGGTGATCCATGTCAAATCAGGGAACACGATTGAATTGGTCAACAAGAGTTTGTTTGTGGCGGAAGCATGCAGCGGAGTTCAATCTCTTTTCACAATGTGCTTTTTGACGCTGCTTCTTTGGGCATACAAGCGACGACCGTATTTTTTGGTACCGGTGTATTTGTTGTTTGCCTTTTTCTTTGCCGTCGTTGGCAACGTCATTCGCGTGACTTCGATTGCAGTTGCCGAGGCTTGGTTTTCGTTTGACTTGACGGAGGGACTGACCCATGAATTGGTGGGTTACGCGGCGCTCGCAATTGCTGCAGGCATGATGGCGTCACTGGATCATGTGTTGGGATTGATGCTTGGCAAGTTTCGTCCTACTGGAAAACAAACTTCACCTTCCGATGATCCCATTAGCCGTTTTGGCGATAGCCACGGTTTCGACACTGATTCTCAAAAAACCGTGGCTAGCGCAAATACGGCTAATCAGAGTGCGAGTAACGAAGCAGCCGCGAGCGATTTCAATTTCAAGACTGCGTTCAATCAACTACCGAAGCTTGCCAAATTTGCGTTTGTAACTTCGCTGGCTTGCGGGGCGATGATGACGGCGTGGATGCTGCTGCGAGAACCCGACAAGCGGCCGGTTGTGGCAAAAGATGAAGTGCTATTTGAACCGAAGGCAAATTTCTTATCCGGGTTAGATGCTCCGATCCAGGTGGTCAATCATGAACATCGTCGGGACGCCCATGCTGACCGTAACGCTCGTCACGGCATGAATTCAGATGCGTGGCAGTGTGGAATCAATGCAACGCAGGGCCAATTTGCGTTGAGCCAGCCCTACATGGGATGGCACGAATTGACGGTGTGCTATCGAGTACTCGATTGGAAGCTGGTCGCCAGGACACCCACCATGCCGACATCAGGTTCAGATCCAGTGGTCGTGGCAGAATTCACGAACGATTCTGGGGAACACGGAACACTCTTTTTCACGGCGGTCGATTCGGACGGCAGCATTCCGAGGGCACCCGGGCATTCAAATTTCTCACGGTCGCTTGCGCCGTTGGAGCCGCTAATTTTTGACGACTTCGCCGAACTGACCGGAAGCGCGCAGACGATCATGCTGCAGTACTGGGTAACCGGAACTGAACCGCTTTCCAGTGAAACCAAGCAGCAGGTTATCGACATGATGGACCAAATCCGAGGTTACACCAGTGAACAGGTAGCCGAGTACACGGACGACTTGCTTGGGGGCTCCTAGTGGACAGAGCAACTTTGATGAGCCGTTTTGGGGATCGCGGATTGTTTTCTTGAGCCGCGACGCGTGAGCGGCCGGGCATACCGCGTCGGCCCGAGGCCTCACGGCCAGCGGTTCACCGTTCTTGTTCCAAGCTCAATTAAAACGACAGGCCTCTGACGCGGCATCGCTACCAAAGTCAGCTTTCTATTCTTATCTTTTTCGGTTCTCGCAATCACCATGAACGACCTTTCAACCTCCGGATCCGAGGAGACGGTAACCCAGGACGGCGCGATAGGGCGCAAGCGCGATCTAGGGTTCGCGATTGCCGTCTTGCTCTTCGCTGCGATGATTGCCGGCGTCCTGTTTTATGGAAACTGGTGGCGAAAAGAACATCTCGACGAAGCCTACGAAACACGTTTACAAAAAAGCCTGCAGTCATACCAGCAAGTCGTTGCCAGCAAGAATCCCGATCGCGATCAAGTCTATCTGCTTGGTGCTGAGATTGACGTTGTTATGCGTCGTATTGCCGATCAGATGAATGAACCTGAAGTTGTTTGGAGAAACTTCCAGTTTTTGCGGCAGCATGCTCATCGCCTCAATTCGTTGTTTTCCAGTACGCCAAATTGGAATGACCCGACGTTGCTGAGTGTCCGATTGGGTGAGATCAAGCGTCGTATTGATGGCTATCAAGGCCGCAGCGATAAGTATCTGGCGGAAGTCGTGAAATCGGATTCGACGTTCGGCAGTTTTGCCAAGTTGCAGCAAATCGAAGACTCCGTGGTCCGAAGTGGTTGGGACCAGAATTCGCTCGATGATCTTTTAACGCAAGCATCCGTCGTGCTGGTCGATTGCCTGGCCCGATCAGCTCAAGAGCAGGAAGGTCAACCAGAGTCCTCTCAACTACAGCCTATTGAATTGCAGCCCACTGAATTACAGCCCGCTGCAATACAGCCTTTTGGCGGAGATTCAGAAGAGAACACGCTCAGCGATGAAGATGTTTTTTTGCGTGGGATGGCGATCGCCACTTGGTTGATCGGGCACCAGGACCAGCCAGAAAAGCTAGCCGAGCTCGAAACGCTTCTCAAAGATCAAAGTGGCAGTTCCGCTGAATCGGAAACTTTACTGCGACTGACGGATAGTAGAACCGAAGCTCTGTTGGCGATTTCGAAATTGATGGTTTCCGTGGCCGATGATAGTGACGAACGATCCATCCAAGACGCGTTGAAACGATTTGATCGGAGTTATCGTTACAACGCGAAAGATACCGATGGGATCCTTGGGCAAGCGATGGCGATTCGCTTTCAAGCAGCGACGGCGGATTGGCCTAGCATCGTCGATACGATTGGCGAGCTGTCGGAAACCGAAACGGTTGGTAAGCAAGAAGTCGCGTTTTTGAGGCGTGATTCCTCTTACGCAATTTTACAATTATTGAAGTCCGAGTCTTGGCTGGATCGGATCAAGACTCAGTTTCAGATCGAGAAAGGTTTGGAAACAGCGGTGAACCTTTCTAGGTATTCAACGGATTCGTTTGAGATGCTGATGGCGATCGGGGTGGCGAGAGGCATGGCAGCGAAGAACGCTTTAAAGCTGGACGACTTTCCGCCGATCGACGACAGGGTAGTCGAGGCAGCGAAGGCAAGCCCGAGTAGTATCATCGCGATGACGACCGAGGCAATTTCGGCGGGGATAAAACGGGACGATGTGCAGCTTAATGATGTGGTCGCTAGCGAAGCGATGTTGAATGTGGGTTTGATCGATATGTTGGCCAGCATCGCGACTTGGCGATTGTTCGCCGAGCCTGAACCGGATCCCGCGGAAGTAAAGCTGTGGATGATGCTGATGGAGTCGATCACTCTTGATCCTGAAAAAATTCGCCAACAAAAAGGCGGTAGTGCTTTGTTGGCTCTTGCGGGGTGGCAAAGCCAAGCAGGGGATCAGGATTCCGCCACTAAAACGCTTGAAGCAGCAGAACCGCTGGTTGGCGATACGCAGCTTTTCATCCAGATCGAAGATCTTATCAACCGCCTCGAAAAGAAGACTCTCGGCAAAGCCGAATGACCTCGCAACATGGTATTGCCACCCACCGTCTTGCCCAAAAAAACGACCGCGCAACATCGTTTTGCCTCTCCATCGTTTTGCCAATGTCTTCGAGTAATTGAGACTTTGAACCGCTAATGGACGCTAACAAAACGCTAACAAAGCAAGTTTTAAACCGTTTGTTGAATCTTTGCGGAGTTTCTTGTTAGCGTCCTATCAGCGTCAATGAGCGGTTCTATGTAGTGCTACGCGGAGGCGTTTAGAGCTCCTGATGGTCTGAACCCTGGCGGGCCCAGCTACGGGAAAACCGGGAAGTTATTTCGGGACAGTCTCCTAAAGCTATTGCTGGACACTCACGTAAATCTTCCCACTATCGCAGCATCGACCTGGAAAGCCTGGAACGAATGGGACGGTTATTTCGGCGGTTGGCTGGGGGAATGCAATCTTCGGGCCAGATTTAGGGATTGATTTTGGCCGCTGACCGCTAGAATTGGTGGATTGTCCCTCAGGCATTCCTTTCTTCTCGATCTCGAATTGGTTTCTCTCGAATGCAAGCTACTGCACCTCCTTCACCTCAGTTAGCGCAAAAACTCGATCCGTTTTCGACGGCTCCGGGTACCAATGCCCAGCCAGTCAACGTTGCCGAGGTCCTTTGGCGTTACCGCTGGGCTGTCGCCTTGCCCGTTGTCGTGGGTGCGGTTGTTGGCCTGCTGATCTATCTGCAATTACCTGAAACCTACCGCAGCACCACGCGGTTAATGATCGAATCCGATCAAGCCGCTGTGCTGGATCCTATCAACGGGGACATGGTCGGCGGTGTACCAAGTCTGGATATCGTTCAATCGCAACTGTTTAGCGATCGCGTGATGCAAATGACGTTTAACGCACCACGTCTGCGTCCATTTCAGGAAGAGTTCGAGGGTAGAGTTGGTGCATTCGTGGAAGAGTCCCTGGAGTCTCTTGAGTTAGAACCCGAAGTGGAAGACGTTAAGACTGCTCAGTCAGTTGTGACGTTGATGCACTTCGAAAGCGAGAATGAGGAGCTTTGCAAGGCGGCCGTTGAATCGTTTAGCGAATCTTTGCAGTCTTTTTACAACGAGAACTACAAGAGCAATCGTGGTGATTTGATTCGATTGATTTCGACGGGGATGGAACAGCTTCATCCAAAGATGTTGGAACTTGAAAACCGTTATCGCACCTTCCGACGCGATGCACCGCTAGCTTGGAATGCGGAGGGTCTTGCGATCAACCCGCACCGTGAACGCCAATTGTTTTTGGTTGGAAGACGAAGCGAGATCGATGAGATTGCACGTCAAAAGAAAACTGAAGTTGCCGCATTGAAGTCGATTGTCAGCCAATCAGGCCAGGATCCGATTTTGGGACTGAACATCATTGGCGAGCTTTTGGGCAAGCAGTTTTCGCTGCCAAATTCTGGCAGTCGATTGGGTGAGTTGCAGCAGGGTGACCGCATTCTTGCGACCATTGGTTTGGACAAGGAACTTGTCCCGATGATCATCGAACGCGACAAGTACGCGGCCGAGTTTGGTCCAGAGCACCCAACGGTTCGCAACCTGGATGCTCAGTTGGAATCGATGAAGACGGAAATGAAGAAACTGGTGGAAGACCAAACTGACCGCGTGATGGAGCTGATTGGCGAAACACTCGTTGACCCGGTTCAAAGAGCCAAAGAGGCACTAGCTGCAATTGTCATGGCTTCGGAAGCTCAAGTGGATTTGCTAACGGAACAGCGGAAAGAACTTGATGATCAAATCAGCGAAGAGCGTTTGGGTGCATCTAAGCTGGCTCAATATGAACAAGAAAATCAAGCTCAGCTTCGTGAAATCGAGCGGACTCGCGAGTTGCTGGAACAACTTGAAGAGCAGATGGCGAAAGTTAGTATCGGCAAGGATGAGCGTGGTACTCGCGTGATTGAGTTGACCGCGCCGTCGCTTGCTTACAAGGTTGGCCCCAGCATTTTGAAAACAGTAGGACTGGGTAGCTTGCTGGGCATTATGCTTGGCTCCGGACTTGCTTTGCTGCTTGAGAAGAATGCGAATACCTTCCGCGATCCAGATGAGATCTCTGAAGAATTGGGCGTGCCTGTGTTGACGCACATTCCGTTCTTCAAGGGCAAGCTGAAGAAGCTTGGGAAAGACGAGGTCAATCCCTACGAGAAGCTGGATCCGGCACTTGCGGTGATCCACATGCCTGCATCAGTTCCGGCTGAGGCAATTCGATCGTTCCGCACGTCAGTATTCTTTGAAACCTCGGGACCGGGCTGTAAAGTCATTCAGGTCACCAGCCCATTGCCGGGTGATGGTAAGAGTACGATCGCGGGCAACTTGGCCTGTTCGATGGCGCAGAGTGGAAAACGCGTTCTCGTGATTGATAGTGACCTTCGACGTCCTCAATTGACCGACTTCTTCAGCTTGGCTGAACAGAAGGGTTTGACCGATGTGCTTAACGGAGACTGCGAAGTTTCCGACGGGTGTCATTCAACCCCGTTGAATAACTTGTTTGTCATGCCAAGTGGTCCGGTTCCTGCTAACCCAGCCGAAGCTTTGACGCTTCCCGAAATGGGTTCGATGCTGGAAGTGCTGAAGCAGAAATTTGACTACATCATTGTCGATACTCCACCGTTGTTGGTGGTCACCGATCCAAGCATCATCGCCAGCTTGGTTGATGGTGTTGTGATGGCTCTTCGGGTTCGTCGCAAGAGTCGCCACAACTCGAAGGAATCGATCAATATCCTTCGCAGCGTCGGTGCTCGCGTGCTTGGTGTTGTTATCAACAACTCCGACGAAGCTGGTGCCAGCGATGGATACCGCGGATATGGCTATTACCGCTACGCCCGACACACCAGTCGGTACTACCGGTCGGCCAAGGGCAACAAGGTGCGTCGCGACAAAGAGCCGCTGATCATCTCCGGAAAGGGGTCCCAAACCTCGAGCAAACCGGTTGCCGCTGTTTCAGCGTCGAATTCCGATGAGCTTGATGGCTAATCCTGGCTTTGCTCGCTGAATCTCTGATGCTCAGCGAAGTTTCCGTACTCGCTGTCGAGAACTTAACCTTTGGTTTAACCCTCGACAGCGATGGCGGTCCCGTCCGAAAATAAAAAGTCGGAAACCAGGGCGACTCAAAACTCGCAGGCGAGGGGCACTCATGGTATCCTAACCGGTCAGCGATTCTTTAAATTAGCTGTTTCGGCGTTTGTTACGGGTCTGATCGAAAAACCGCGGCGAGCGCCGAAACGGCTAAGACGATTAGGAACATGAATCTTGAGTGCATTTTGCACACTTTACTGTGACACGGTGCAAAAAGTAACAACTGCCGTTAGCCCCCGCAGTTATCATCGATTCTTGCCCTGTTCCTTTCGTACCAACGTACAAGCTCCCCCCTTACTAGCGAACGAAATAGAATGACTTCGGTTGAATCTCAAACGACCGCCTCGGATGACTTTAGGTCAGCTCAATCGGCGAGTGAAAAACCCTGGTGGAGTCAATCTGGCGGACCAGTGTTTTGGTTGGTTTGCCTAGTGCCCGCACTTCCGCTTGCTCTCGCACATTGGATTGGTCTGCTCGGCGATTCCCAATACGCATTCTTGCCTTTGCCTTTTTTGGTGATTGGATTCCTTTACTGGCAACGAGCGGAGGGGACCATTAGCCGACCGGAGACTCTTTCCAAGTGGATCGTGGTAGCCTTGGGATTACTTGCTGTATTGCTGGGCGGGCTGATTGCATTTCCATGGCTGGGGGCTTTGGGATTTTTGTTGATCGCCGCAGCGGCACTTTCCAATGTCCGCGGCACCATTCAGAAATCACTTGTAGGCTTGATCGCCCCGCTGTTGGCAATTTCACTCCCGTCCGGCGTGACGGGTATCTTTGCCAGCACGATCAACCGTAGCACGGCTTGGCTGTCCAGCATTTTCTTGGATTACTTTGAAATGCCGCACTCGGTTTCAGGCAGCGTGATCCGATTGTTTGAATCAGAGGTGATCACCAGCCGAGTTTGCGGCGGATTGGTCGCATTTCCATTCTTTCTATTTATTGCATTCTCGTTGCTCGCATGGAAACGGATGAGCTTGTGGCTGTTGCCGCTTTACGCTGTTGCCGCGTTGATCACGACCTTGGCGGTCAATTCGCTAAGGCTGGTGCTAAGTGTGATTGCTGCGGAATCGATGGAAATGGAATTGACTGAGGGTTGGTACCCGTTCGCAATGTCGGCCATTGCAGCACTGATTGGATTCGGACTTCTGTATTCCTTTCATCACCTGTTTGCGATTGCTTTTCACTACGTTGAACCCAACACCGATGCCGGATCAAATCCATTCGTACAGTTTTGGAACAAGTTTTCATGGATGAATGACAATCGAGCCTCGGAGGAATTGTCCAGGTCGAGCAATCGCGATGACTATGATGACTTCGCCCCCGATTTGGCATTGTCACCTTGGTACGGCTTGCTTGGCACGGCAGCTCTCTTGAGCGTTCTGTCGATCGTAGGCGTATTTCGCGGAGGCAGCGACGACGTGCAAGAAATCGTGTCATCTGGACCGCTGTTCAATCCAACTGAAAACCTGTTTTCCGAAATCAGCAGTAACGAAAACTTTCAAATCAATGACTACCAATCATCTGCCGATGACACCTCTTCGGACCCAGCGGGTTCAAGCTCCAGTCGCCGCGATGATACTTGGACAGGGAAGTTTCGCGGTGGAAATTTAACGATTCAAATTACTCAACCCTTAGCTAAATGGATTGAGCTTTCCAGAGCCTATGAAAACTCGGGCTGGGAAGTCATTGACCGCAACAACGAGTCAATGGAACTGGTTGTCACAGATGAGAACGACGAGGATGCTGAAGCGGACAACGATTCAGATTTGGACGACTTGGCGGAAGCACCCGAGGAGTTCAATGCTTTCGCAACCGCCCGCATGCGCAGCGGAGATGGCTCGGAACTGGAAGGCTATCTCTACTTCTCAGCCATCGATAGCGATGGCAAAATCATGGAGACTCCGACCGCCGTCGGTTCGTTATCGCAAAGCTTTTGGCTTAGACTAGGAATGGGCGATAGTAGCACCACAAAACCCGCCGCGATGATACAGTTTCTAGTAGTCACACCCGAAAAATTGTCGCCGAGTGACATCCGAGTATTGAAACGAGAATTCGTCAAACACCGCGAAGAGGTCGCCCGAGCGATCGCTGGTGACGAATCAGCCGCGTCAAAGCCGGGACCATTTGATCAGACACAAACCCAATCACTGCGGGGGCCTCAATCATGATTCAGTACTTAAATCCAATCTCTTGGCTGAAGTGGGGCGGACAGTTTGTTTCGGGGTGGCTGATGTCATTCCCGGTTCGCGATACACCTAAATCTTTCCCAGCGGTAGCCATCTTGCTGTTGTTGATTGTCTGTACGATTGCTGCGTTTTCTCAAAATTCTGACTGGCGCGGTCGTCTGCTGGACCGACAACTCGGCGCGGCCTTTGAAAAAGATGATTTTGGCACCGCCGAATTGGTGCTCGCCCGACAACTGGAACAGAAACCCAACGACACTCAAGTCTTGTTTCGTATGGGAATGACTAAAGATGCATTGGGCGAAGAAGAAGAAGCAATCGAACTGATGCAACGACTCGTCAGCGTCAAACGAGACGACAGTGCCGCTCGCTGGTTGCTGGACAAGAAGTACTTGAGTCAAAAAAAGAAATTGAACGTTGCGGACGATGAGGCAGACGAATTCGGAGAACTGCTAAAGCTGGTCCACAAAGAAACGCCACAAGACTTACGGATCAAACAGTTATTGGTCAACTATTTGATGGCGACCCAGGATTACAACAAGGCGATTCCATTGCTGGATGACCTTTCGCGGTATCAGCCGATGCGTGGGTTGCAGGCAGCCGCACTTTCAAAGCAATTGGGCAATACCGCAACGGCGAATCGGTTGGCCAACCGTACGCTTGAAAAAGTCCAGAAGCTTTACGAGGAAGAACCCACGAACCCGACGCTCGCTCTTGCCGTCGCTCAGAGTCAACTGTTCCTAGAACAGCACTCGGAAGCAGTGCAGACACTCTACAAAGCAATTGGTAGAGCTCGCAAAGACGACCAAAAACGAACGCTATCGATTTCGATGGGTGATGCGATCGTGGCCTGGGTGGGCTTTCTTGAAAACTCTGAAACCACAACCTCCAAAGACCGCGTACGCGTCTTGAAAATGTTGCAAGTGGCACTGCGATACGCCCCCAACAACCCGCGTGTTGTCAGCGTGATCGCCGACCAAGTTCTCGCAACCATGGACGAAAAGAGCGAAGAGATGGCGGCGCTTCGCAAGGCGCTCGTCTCCGGCACCTCGCCCGGGATCGCTCACTTCCTACGCGGCACGGCGGCCTTGATGAAGAACAAGTACAAGATCGCGGAACGCGAACTGGAACTGGCGGCGAAGGATCTACCCAAGAGCGGAGCGATTTTGAACAACTTGGCCGTTGTGATTGCACTGCAAGAAGATGGCGATCTGGAGCGAGCGTTGAAGGTGTCAGAAATGGCGATCAAGCAAACGCCCGGCGCAAGCCCGCACTTCTTTGAAACACGCGGACAGATCTTGTTCCGAATGAAAAAGTACGAGAAAGCAATCCCCGATCTCGAGCACGCGTTGATCATTGATTCACTCGCCAAGAACGCTCATAAATCACTGGCAGTCTGCTATGACGAAATCGGCGACACCGCGATCGCCGACATGCACCGCCAGGGCGCGGAAGACCCGGAAAGCATGAAGGTTGATCTAAGCATCGACACCGACGTTGAAGACCTTTCCGAAAAGGTCAAGGAAGTAGAAGAAGCCGAGGCAGAAGAGTAGGCGTAGGCCTGGCGATTAAAGTGAGCCGCGACGCGTAAGCGGCCGGGACTACTGCTGAACGGCCTATCCAATAAAGTGAGCCACGACGCGTAAGCGGCCGGGACTACTTCTGAACGGCCTGTCCAACAAAGTGAGCCGCGACGCGTAAGCGGCCGGGCCTACTTCTGACCGGCCTATCCAATAAAGTGAGCCGCGACGCGTAAGCGGCCGGGCCTACTTCTGACCGGCCTGTCCAACAAAGTGAGCCGCGACGCGTAAGCGGCCGGGCCTTCGCTCATTTCCCGGTAAACCCAAAGAGCGCCTTCCGGCCTACTTCACTTCCGGTCAGCGACTGACAAGCTACTGGCTACTAGTAATTCGGATTCGCACCGGCCGAAGAATTTGCTGAATTGATTTCGGGCATACCGAGTTGCCTCCGAAGCGGGTCCAGCATCCCTGGCGTTCGGCTGGATCCACAACGGGTCACGCCAACCTTCTTGACCTCAATCAGCGCGTCTAGGTCTCGCACGCCGCCTGCGGCTTTGACCTGAACATTGTCAGCGGCATGCTGGCGCATCAATTTCAAATCTTCCATCGTGGCACCGCTGCTGCCGAAGCCGGTGGACGTCTTCACCCAGTCAGCACCGAGATCGTTACAGATCTCGCAGAGCTTGATTTTGTGCTCGTCTTGCAAATAGCAATTCTCGAAAATGACTTTGACCTTTCGATCGGCCGCGTGAGCGACCTCGATAACCGCAGCGATATCACTACGAACGTAATCCCAATTGCCGCTAAGAACTTGATTGACATTGACCACCATGTCGAGTTCCTCGCAACCTTCAGCAATGGCTTGCTGGGCTTCCGCTCGCTTGGTAGCGGTTGTCTGACCGCCATGCGGAAAGCCAATCACAGTTGACGCTTTGACGTCGGTGCCTGAAAGCAATTCGGCACATCGTTTCAAATAAAAGGGCATGATGCAAACGCTGGCAACGTCGTACGAAATCGCCAGCTCGATACCCCGGTCAAAATCTGACACCGGCATGTTGGGATTGAGCATCGAGTGATCAATCATCTTTGCGAGGTCTTGGTAGCTGTATTGCATGATGAGGTTCCGGTCACAGGGATTCGATTGGCTGATGTTTTCACCAGGATACCGGTCAGAATACGACTGGCGTAGTGGTTGTTCTTCGCAACTCGCGGTGGCGAGTGCAAGAAGCTGTGGGGGCGGCACGCAACGCCCGGCCTGATGAAAATCATTGCAACGCAGCAGATTGGGCAAGCGGCACCATGGCAGACAACACAAACTGTAGCGCTGGGAAGCATTGTGGCAACGGCGCATTTCCCTGATCGCCAGCACGTAGGCCGTAGCGAGCCTTAGCGAGTTACGGCAATGCACGCACCGCCGTA